>CAXTRK010000073.1:0-3296 GCA_964246745.1 uncultured Acetobacteraceae bacterium | reverse complement strand
GTGCAGGCGCAGCCGCCTGGCGCCGCCGCTCCGGTGACGCTGCCGGCGATTCCGGGCGCGCCGCCGGCGCCTCCAAGCCTGCCCGGCCTGGATAACCCGCCTGCGCTTCCCGCCAGCGAGGCGCCGCCGGACTACCAGCTCGCCCCTGCTTCAGGCACGCAGGTGGCGTTCGCGCCCGGCACCGACAGCCTGCTGGGCGGCCAACTGGGCGCGCTGCATGCGATCGCCTCGCGTCGCGGCGCCGGCGATCTGCTGGTGCGTGGCTACGGCGACGCCGCCGCCGCCGACACGGAAACCCAGGTGCAGGCGCTCACCTTGGCCAGCCTGCGCGCCCGCGCCGTCGCCCGGGCGCTGCAAGGCCAGGGCGTGCCGGCCGCCTCGATCCTTTTGAGGGCGGAAGCATTTGGCCGCGGTGCAAGCGTCAGTCTATACCAGTGACGCGCCCATCTGAGAGCCGTGTCATGACCGAAGAGTTCCATCGCATCCGCCGTCTGCCGCCCTACGTGTTCGCCGAAGTGAACGCGGCGAAGGCGCGGGCGCGGGCGAAGGGCTCGGACATCATCGACCTTGGCATGGGCAATCCGGACAGCCCGACGCCGCCGCACATCGTCGCCAAGCTGGTCGAGACCGTGGCCGACCCGCGCTCGCACCGCTATTCGGTCAGCCGCGGCATACCCGGGCTCAGGCGGGCGCTCGCCGGCTACTACGCGCGGCGCTTCGAGGTGGTCCTCGATCCGGAGTCCGAGGTGGTGGTGACGCTGGGCTCCAAGGAAGGTCTCGCCAATCTGTCGAGCGCGATCACCAGCCCCGGCGACACCATCCTGGTGCCCAACCCGTCCTATCCGATCCACCAGTTCGGCTTCATCATCGCCGGCGCGTCGGTGCGTTCGGTGCCGGCCAGGCCCGACGAGGACATGCTGCGGGCACTGGACCGGGCGGTGCGTCATTCGGTGCCGAAGCCGACCGCGCTGATCGTGAACTTCCCCTCCAACCCGACCGCGTATCTGGCGGACCTGGATTTCTACCGCGAGCTGGTGGCGTTCGCGCGGCGCGAGGAGATCTGGATCCTGTCCGATCTCGCCTATGCCGAGATCTATTTCGGCAAGCACGCGCCGCCTTCGATCCTGCAGGTGCCTGGAGCCAAGGAGGTGGCGGTCGAGTTCACCTCGCTGTCCAAGACCTACTCGATGGCCGGCTGGCGGATCGGCTTCGCCGCCGGCAACCCGCGTCTGGTCAACGCGCTTACACGGATCAAGTCCTATCTCGATTACGGCGCCTTCACGCCGATCCAGGTGGCCGCCGTCGCCGCTCTGAACGGCCCGCAGGAGTGCGTGGCCGAGATGAGGGCACTCTATCGCGAACGCCGCGACGTGCTGATACGCGGCCTCAGCGCCGCGGGCTGGGATGTGCCGTCGCCCGACGGCTCGATGTTCGCCTGGGCGCCGATCCCGGAGCCGTTCGCCGCTCTCGGCAGCGTCGGCTTCGCCAAGCTGCTGATGCAGGAAGCCGGAGTCGCGGTGGCGCCGGGTCTCGGCTTCGGCGAGCATGGCGAAGGCTTCGTGCGCATTGGCCTGGTCGAGAACACGCAGCGCCTGCGCCAGGCGACGCGCAACATCAAGGCGTTTCTGGCGAGCCGCGCTCCCGCCGTTGCGCGTGCTGCCGCCATGATGAAGCTGGATATAGCCTCATGACAGAGTGGACTGCATGACAGAGCGGCCGCTTCGGGTCGGCGTGGCCGGGCTGGGCACGGTCGGCACGGGCGTGATGCGGCTGCTGGACATCAACGCGGAGCTGATCGCGGCCCGCGCCGGACGCGCAATCCAGGTCGTGGCCGTCTCCGCCCGGGCGCGCCACCGCGCGCGCAGCGTCGACGTCTCCCACCTGCGCTGGCACGACGACGCGACCGCGCTGGCCTACGACTCCGAGCTTGACGTGGTCGTCGAGCTGATCGGCGGCTCGGAGGGGGCCGCGAGGGCGCTGGTCGAGGCGTCGCTTGCCGCCGGACGCCCGGTGGTGTCGGCGAACAAGGCGCTGATCGCGTTGCACGGGGCTGAGCTCGCCGGCCTTGCGGAGACCCGGCGCACGCCGCTCGCCTTCGAGGCGGCGGTCGGCGGCGGCATCCCCGTGATCAAGGCGGTGCGCGAGGGCTTGGCCGCGGACCGGCTGACACGCGTCGGCGGCATCCTGAATGGCACCTGCAACTACATCCTGACCGCGATGCGCGAGAGCGGACGCGATTTCGCCGCCATCCTCGCCGAGGCGCAGGCGCTCGGCTACGCGGAGGCCGATCCCTCCACCGACGTCGACGGCATCGATGCCGCGCACAAGCTGGCGATCCTGGCCGCACTCGCCTTCGGCCGCACAGTGGATTTCGCCTCGGTGTACGTCGAAGGCATACGCGGGGTGGCGGCGCTCGACATCAATTTCGCCGCCGAACTCGGCTACCGCATCAAGCTGCTCGGCATCGCCCGGCTGACCGAGGCAGGCGTCGAGGCGCGCGTGCATCCCTGCCTGGTGCCGCAGGCGGCGCCGATCGCGCTGGTGGACGGGGTGTTCAACGCCGTCTTCGCCGAGGGCGATTTCGTGGGCCGGATCATGCTGGAGGGCAGCGGGGCGGGCGCCGGTCCGACGGCATGCGCCGTGGTCGCCGACCTGATCGACATTGCGCGCGGCACGCAGATTCCGGTCTTTGGGGTGTCGGGAGCCAATGCTGCCGGGGCTAATGCGGGCGTGCCGATCACGCAGCACCAGGGCGACTACTATATCCGCCTCAATGTGCTCGACCGCCCTGGCGTGATCGCCGAGATCGCGGCCGTGCTGCGCGATTGCGGCGTCTCCTTGAAGAGCATGCTCCAGCATGGCCAATCCGGCGAAAGCGTGGGGATCGTGGCGGTGCCGATCGTCCTGGTCACGCACCGCACACGCGAGTCCGCGATGCGCGAGGCGCTCGGTTTGATCTCGGCACTCGACGTGGTGCTGGAGCGGCCTACGATGATACGGATCGAGGCCAGTTGAGGCCAACTCAGGGAGTGTGCGTCATGCCTGCGACCAGGCCGTCCTACCAAGCAGATGACCGCAACCTGGCGCTTGAGCTCGTGCGGGTGACCGAGGCCGCGGCAATCGCCGCGTCGCGGTGGACCGGGCGCGGCCAGAAGAAGGAAGCCGATGGGGCGGCGGTGGAGGCGATGCGTCTCGCCTTCGACACGGTGGCGATCGACGGCACCGTGGTGATCGGCGAGGGCGAGATGGACGAGGCGCCGATGCTCTATATCGGCGAGAAGGTCGGCGCCGGCGGC
>CAXTRK010000072.1:0-3793 GCA_964246745.1 uncultured Acetobacteraceae bacterium | reverse complement strand
GGCCCGTGCGTCTGAGCGGTACGGTGTACTGTCATAAGGCTATGCGGAAGTCCTACTCGGAATTAGGGTTTCGGAGTGGGCGGAGGGCGCCTTCTGCGATGGCCTGCGGGAGGTCGAAGGCGTATCGGCCGAGGAAGTTGATGTGCTTGAAGAGGAGCGGCGAGACCCGGGCGATGTCGGCATCGCTGATGTTCCAGCCTTCCTGAGTGAGCTGGTCGATGGCGGCCTGGATGTAGGTCGAGTTCCACAACGCAATGGCGTTCAGCGTCAGGCCAAGTGCGCCGAGTTGCTCTTCCTGTTCGTGCCGATGGGCTTTCCTGATCTCGCCGCGCTCTCCGTGGCAGACGCGCCGGGCCAGGCGGTGCCGGAATTCCTGGCGGTTGAGCTGGGTGAGGATGCGGCGACGCTTTTCCTTGCTGTCGATGTAGCCCAGCATGTGCAGGGTCTTGATGATGCGGCCGAGCTCGGCGAGCGCGCGGGCCAGCGTGGTCGGACGGTCCTTCACCTGCAGAACGCGCATGATGGCGCCGGCATGGATGCGGCCCAGCTTCAGCGATCCGGCCAGTCGCAGCATGTCCTCCCAGTTCTGGGTGACCAGGTCGATGTTGATGCGATTGCGCGCGAGCCCGTTCAGCGGGCCGTAATCCGCGGTCTTGTCGATGCGCCAGAACCGGGCGTCGCCGATATCGGCGAGCCTGGGACTGAGCTGGTATCCGAGCAGCCAGAACAGCCCGAACACCGTGTCGGCATAGGCGGCGGTGTCGGTCATGATTTCGGTCGGCGCCAGATCGGTTTCCTGTCCGAGCAGCAGCCCCAGGATAACCAGGCTATCGCGCAGTGTGCCGGGCACGACAATGGTGTTGAGCCCGGTGAACTGGTCGGAAACGAGGTTGTAGTAGGTGATGCCGCGGCCGGCGCCGAAGTATTTCGGGTTGGGCCCGGCATGGATGGCGCTACTGGGTGCCACAAAGCGGATGCCGTCGGCCGAGGCCACCTCGCCGCTGCCCCAGATGTGGGCGATTGGCAGGGCATTCTGCGCCGCCACGATCCTGGCGTTGGCGGCAGCGATGGTCTCGGGCCGGATGAAGTTCTGGCTCACCCAGGACAGCCGCGCCCGGCTGAGTGCCGACTGGTCGGTGCGGACCAGCGGCTCGAAGCCGATGTTGCAGGCCTGCGCGACCAAGCCGCCGCACAGGCTGGTGGTGAAATCATCGACCCGCGCATGGCGCTCGCTGACATGGGTAAAGGCGCCGGCGAAGCCGGAGCGCGTGGCGACTTCCAGCATGACGTCCGGCAGGTCGATCTTCGGCATGCGGGCCGAGATGGCTGCCTGCAGGGCGACGAGGCTGGGCGGCCGTTCGAGTTTGTCGAGCGGGCTGAGCACCAACTCATCGCGGTCGTTGCGGCGTTCGATCCGGGCGGCCGGGTTGTTGGGCAGGTTGGCGGCAACCTGGTGCCAGGCGCGGTCAAGACGAGCGGCCAAGTCACCGATCTCCGTCTCGGCATCGAGCGAACGATCCAGGGAGCGACAGACGGTCAGGCGCGCGGCGTTCCAGGCTTCGCCACTCAGCAGGCCTTGCCGCGGGTCGGCGTAGCGGATGCCGGCCGGCACGAACACGTCTCGCCGCTTGAGTGCGGCCCGGAAGGCATCGAGAGCAGCAAAGACGTAGGCGCGGCTGTCAGCGACGCACCCAGTGGGGTCGAGGGCGTGGCGCTTCCAGGCCGCGCCCATGAACGCGGTTGGGGCGTTGGTCATGCGGGACTTGTTCCAGTCCTTGACGCCACGCAGGTAGTCGAGAGCTGCAATCATTGGCTGGGCGTTTGGCGTCGATGCGAAATCGGTTCGCTGCAGCAAGCCGGAGAACAGCATGCGCACCCGCCGCCATTGCGGCCGCAGCTCCTGGTAGCGCCGGTCATCGGGCTTGGTGACCAGGCTGTCGACGCTGGCCATGGCGGTCTGAATATCGATCCGGGCGATCTGCTCGAACAGGGCGGCTTTCCATTTGGCCAGGGACAGATCCCCCTCGTCGTCGGCGACGACATGCTGGCCGACGTCGCGCAGCATGATGGCCGCGGCATCGAGGTCGCGCAGCGAGCGCAGCCTGGATTTGCTGTGCGCCTCCTCGGCCTGGCTGAAGATGTCGGTGGCCAGGGCATCGAACAATTCGACCGCATCGTCGAGCGCCGTGGCTTCCAGCGTCTGGAACAAGGCTGCCAAGGTGGCCGTGCGTCGCGGTTCCTGGAGGGCTGCCAGGTTCGCCGGCTTGGCCGTCCGTGCGCTGCGCGCCAGACGCCCCAAGGGTGCTGCAGGCAGATCAGCGGCGGGCGGCAGTGTCAGGCCGTGGCTGCGGATGGTGTCGATGCGTTCCAAATGCTGCAGCAATTCGCTGGGCGTGCGCCGCTTCGGCGCCGCACGGAGATCATCAAGCGTGGCGAGGGCCGCGTCGTCGGAGCTGACCAAGGCCACCAGCTTCTCCTGCTGCTCGGCAGTCAGGGTCCGGGTCAGGCGTTGCCAAAGGCGCAGCGTGGCGCGATGGCGCACGCGGCTGATCAACCGCTCCAGCGTGGACACGCCAGGCAGCAGCACCTTGTGCGCCAGCAACCAGGTGGTGGCGCGGTCGAACAGAAGCCCCGGCCGGTCATCGCCGGTCCAGCACAGAACATACAGCCATCGGGTCAGCCGGAAACCGGCAGAGGGATCCTCCTCAAGGTCGCGAAACCCATACTGCTCGCGGATGGTCGCGGTGTGCCGCCATCGCTGCCGGCCATCGCGGTATGCATCCAGGCACGGCGGAGCGGCCTCCCCGAGTTGACGCGCCATGGCCGTGACTACGGCAGACGGCGTCTGGGTCGGATCGTCGAGAAAGGCGCCAAGAAAGCGCGCCGTCCCAAGCTGGACCGCGAAGCCCACCCGATTATGCGCACCCCGCATCCTGCCCACCAGCTCGCGGTCGGTGGCATCGAGGTGGAAGTGGCGGGCGAGCTGTTCCTCATTGGGATTGCCGGTGTAGCGGCCGTAACGGGCAAGCTGCTCGTCGGACAGAAAACGGCTCGGCATGGCGTGCGGAACTCCGGACTTGTACGTCAGTCCGGGCGCGGACCAAAGATCAGTCACTTACATGCTGCAAATATCCCATGCGGAATAGCTACCTTATGCGATAAGTTTCGCACGCCTGCCGAGCGCCTGGCGTGAAGCTCGGCTACGCCCGCGTTTCCACCGAGGATCAGCGCCTCGACCTGCAGCGCGCCCGGCTGAAGGAGGCCGGATGCGGCAAGCTCTTCGAGGAAAAGATTTCTGGCGCCGCACGAGCTCGGCCCGCACTCGAGCAACTGCTCCAGGAGCTCCGCAAGGACGACATCCTGGTGGTCAGCCGCCTCGACCGGCTCGCGCGCTCGACCGCCGAACTGCTCCGCATCGCCGAGGCCATCCGAGAGAAAGATGCAGGATTGCAGTCACTTGAGGAGCCATGGGCCGACACCACCACCCCCGCCGGACGCATGGTCCTCACCATGTTCGCCGGCGTCGCCGAGTTTGAACGCGCCCTCATCCAGCACCGAACCGACGAGGGCCGCCAAGCTGCTAAGCGGCGCGGCGTAGCGTTCGGAAGGCCGCAGAAGCTACGCCCCGATCAGAAGGCGCTCGCCCTTTCACTGGTCCGGGAAGGCCGGTCCATCAGCGAAGTCGCCAGAACCTTCAATGTCCACCCAGCCACCATCCATCGCTGCCTAAACGGGCCTCAGGCCGCCAAAGCTGCCTTATGACAGTACACCGTACCGCTCAGACGCACGGGCC
>CAXTRK010000071.1:0-4227 GCA_964246745.1 uncultured Acetobacteraceae bacterium | reverse complement strand
ATCAGACTTCAGACCGCGCCGGAATCCCCGAACCGTTCAAGCGATTGCCCTGCGTCTGGATGTTCTGTTCCGGCAGCATACGGTTCAGCACGCCGTCGCGGCGGATGGCGACATGCCAGGCGGTGGCGAGCACGTGCAGCGCTACCAGGCCGTACACCAGCCATTGCCCGAGGCCGACATGGACCCAGGTGGCCGCGTGCGCCAGCGCCATGTTCTTGGGCAGCCCGGGCAGGGTGAAGATTCCGAAATAGGTCACCGGAAAGTGCGCCGCCGACGAGAGGATGTAGCCGCTGATCGGCATGCCAAGCAGGATCAGATAGAGCAACCAATGTGACGCGAAGGCCATCGCCCGGTTCCAGCGCTCGAAACCAGCCGGCAGCGGCGGCGCGGGATGCGTGACGCGCCACCCCAATCGTACGGCCACGATCGCCAGGATGGTCAGACCAAAGGACTTATGCAGCATGAAGATCGATCCGCGCGATGGATCGCTCTTGGCCATGTTCACCATCACCCAGGCGAGCGGAACCACGGTGAACATCAGCAGCGCCGTCAACCAATGCAGCGCTTGCGCGGTCGGATTATAGCGGCGCAGAACGCGGGCGGTGCTCATCAGGTCTCGCTCCAATTGGTCTTGAGGGGGCTAGCTGGACAGCGCGCCATCGATCGCCGTGCGCACGCGGCCGCTCATGGGAGTTGCGACGCTCGTGAACCACGTCCGCAGCCGGCCATCGCGGCCGATCAGATACTTGTAGAAATTCCAGCGCGGTCGCGACAACAGGCCGCCCTCCTTGCCGAGCCATTCGAACAGCGGATGGGTCCTGCTGCCGCGGACATGCAGTTTCTTCGTCATCGCAAAGGAGACACCGTAATTGACCGTGCAGAACGACCCGATCGTCTCGGCACTGCCTGGTTCCTGACTGGCGAAATCGTTGCAGGGCGTGCCGATCACCACGAGCCCTTGTGGTCCATAGAGCGACCATACCGACTGCAGACCCTCATATTGCGGGGTGAAGCCGCATCTCGAGGCGGTATTGACCAGCAGGATCGGTTTTCCCTCGAACTGCCGCAGTGGCAGCGGCTCGCCGCCGAGGCTCTCCAGGCTGAAATCATACGCGGTGCGGTCGCTCATGCCAGACTCCTTGTGCGGCAAGGCTTGCGCCGCCGCGCCTTTGCCAACACAACCAGAAAAATCCGCTTTTGTCTGCCGCTTACGGAACCTCGATGCCAGACGAACTCCCACATTTCGCCTGATGGCGCTGCTGCACGGGCTGGCCGGCATCACGGCACTGATCGCGATCGGCCTGCTGTTTTCCACCGACCGGCGCCGGATCAGCGGCCGGACCGTGCTCTGCGCATTGTCGCTGCAGTTCGCCATTGGCGTCCTGATCCTGTTCGTGCCGCCTGGACGCGGCGCGCTCCATGCGGCGTCCAGGGTGGTCGAGGACGTGCTTGATTACGGCTATGACGGCATCGGCTTCCTGTTCGGCGGTCTGGTCGGGCCGCATATGGCGGCCTTGTTCCCGGACGGCGGCTTCGTCTTCGCGCTGCGCGTGCTGCCCGAGATCGTCTATATCTCGGCGTTGATCACGGTACTCTACTATTTCGGCGTGATGCAGTCGTTGGCGCGTCTGCTCGGCGGCGGCGTGCGGTGGCTGCTCGGCACCTCGACCGTCGAATCGTTCTCCGCCGTCACCACGATCTTCCTGGGTCAGAGCGAAATGCCGATTGCGCTGCGTCCGTTTGTCCCGCTGCTGACACGCGCCGAGCTGTTCACGGTGATGTCGAGCGGCACCGCCTCGGTGGCAGGCTCGGTGCTGGCCGGCTATGCCGGACTCGGGGTGTCAATCGACTATCTGCTCGCCGCCTCGTTCATGGCGATCCCCGGCGGGTTGCTGTTCGCCAAGCTGCTGCTGCCGACTTCGGAACCCACCCGGGTGACCACGCTGCGGCTCGGCTTCGATGAGCGCCGACCTGCCAACGTGTTTGAGGCGATTGCGATCGGCACGAACAACGGAGTGCGCGTGGCCATCGCCGTGGGCTCGATGCTGGTCGCCTTCATTGGCTTGATCGCCTGCCTGAACGGCCTGGTCGGCTGGTTCGGCCATCTGTTCGGCGCACGCGCATTGTCGCTGCAGCAACTTTTGGGTTGGCTGTTCGCGCCGCTTGCGTGGCTGATCGGCGTGCCCTGGCACAACGCCATCCTCGTCGGCGGTATCCTTGGTCAGAAAATCGTCTTTAACGAGTTCGTGGCCTACGTGGCGCTATCGCCGCTGATCCGTGCCCGCGCGCTGGATGCGCACACGCTGGCGATCGCCTCCTTCGCGTTGTGCGGCTTCGCAAACCTGTCCTCGATCGGCATCCTGCTCGCCAGCTTCGGCGCGGTGGCGCCGGATCGCCGGTCGGAGATCTCCCGGCTGGGCCTGCGCGCGGTGCTGGCGGGGACCCTGTCCAACCTGATGAGTGCCACCATCGCCGGCATCTTCATCACCTGAAGTGGAGATCGAGACGACGTGACCCTCATTGTGCATCACCTCAACAACAGCCGTTCGCAGCGCGTGCTGTTCCTGCTCGAAGAACTTGGCGTCGCCTACGATATCAAACGTTACGAACGCGACCCCAGGACCATGCTGGCGCCCGCCTCGCTGCGCCAGGTTCATCCGCTCGGCAAGTCGCCGGTCATCACCGACGGGGATCTCACCATCGCCGAGACCGGCGCGATCATGGAGTATCTCGCCGCCACCTACGATGACGGCAGCCTGCGGCCGCTCCAAGGCAGCGAGGCTGGACGGCGGGTCACCTACTGGCTGCATTATGCCGAGGGATCGTTGATGCCGCTGATGCTGGTCTCGTTGATCGCAAGCCGTCTGCCGACTCAGGCGCCGCTGCTGCTGAAGCCGCTGGTCCGGCGTGTTGCGGGCTCTTTGCAGGGGCAGTTCGTCGGGCCGCGCCTGGCCCAGAACCTGGATTTTCTGGAAGCCGAGCTTGCCGGACGCCCATGGTTCGCGGGCGAGCGGTTCACCGTCGCCGACGCGCAGATGAGTTTTCCGATCGAGATCGCGGGCCTGCGTCAGCGCCTGCTCGGAGCGGCACGGCCGAAGCTGCAGAACTGGCTCGACCGTCTCCGCGCCCGACCCGCCTACGGGCGGGCGCTGGAGCGCGGCGGCCCCTATGAGATGAGCTGATCCGCCCAACAGCACGAACTGTTCGCACCCCGAGCGGAATTCCTGATATATTCACGTGCGAGATTTCCTGCGGTCGCGTGAAATGACGTCATGAGCAAGCCCGGACGGGTCCTTCGCATCAAGCAGGTCACCAGAGAAATGGTGCGCGGCATGCCCAAGGCCTTGTTCGTCTTTGACGACACCATGCGCCGGACTGGCACGGATGGTCAGGCGGCGGCGATGCGCGGCGAGCCGAACGCGATCGGCCTTCCCACCAGGTGGCATCCGGGCAACGAGCCCCAGGCTTTTTTTACGGACGATGATTGGCGCTCCAACGGCATCTTCCAGACCATCAGCGATGCGTTCGACACCATCGAACGCGCCTTGATCGATGGCCGTATCGTGGTGGTTCCAAGCGACGGGTTCGGCACCGGCGTCGCCGAACTGCCGCGGCGCGCGCCGCAGATCCACGCCTTCATCCGCAACCGCATCGCCGAACTGGAGACCGACTATCCCGGCTGAAGGACTTCATTAACCCACATGCTTTACAAGGGTTTGTGGGTTATGGAGTGCATCCGGTGCTACACGTTCTGGAATGGATCATGATGGTGGTGCTTCCGGCCGGAGGCGCCCTCGTGCTTTCCGTAGGCCTCATCGCCCACCTGCTGGGGCAGCTTGCCCCGGCCTTGCGCGTGATCTCCCCACCTGCGCGTCTCGGCCGGATTGCACTGCGTCGCTGATCTCGCAGCGATCGGCTCCCGCCGCGGACGGCCTTGCGCACCGGTGCGGGCCGGGCCAATTCTGCCCTTATGTCGAGCGCCACCCTGACCAGGAAGCCTGCCCGCAAGCCCGCGCCGGCGATCCGCCCCGCGTCCACGATCTTCGTCCCGGACCAGCAGCCGGCAAAGCCCAAGACCAACGTCATGAAGGTGGTCTCGCCCTATGAGCCGGCGGGCGACCAGCCGGCCGCGATCCGCGAACTCGTGTCCGGAATCACCGAGGGCGAGCGCGACCAGGTCCTGCTCGGCGTCACCGGCTCGGGCAAGACCTTCACCATGGCCAAGGT
>CAXTRK010000070.1:0-4396 GCA_964246745.1 uncultured Acetobacteraceae bacterium | reverse complement strand
AGCCAAACCTTGGCACGCTTTGCGATGCCGTGGAGCCGTCCACCTCAACAAGGCTCAGCCTTGAGCGGGTGCAGGGCAGCGCCCTGCTGCTCGAAAGCTGGCGCGGGCTGCCGGCAGGCTCTGATGGATGTCGTCGGCGGCAAGGGTCAGCGCCTGTGTGGACAGGGAATGATTGATCTCCCAGTCCTCCCAATGGCCCTGCTTTGAGAGGCCGAAGACGAGCATCCTGCCGACGCGCATGACCATTGACTGCTCGGCGGAACGGTGCGCGTGGGCGCGCACCGCTTCCTGGTCGTCTTCCCAGGCAAACTCCGATTCGAGGATGGATTGCATGGCCTGCACCGCAGGGTAGAGACCGTTGATGAAAAGCTGGTGCGTCTCCGCGTAGTAGCGCGCGCCTCGGTCGGTCAGGCCGCGGGCGTGGATTTCCAGGGGATCGCGAAGCATGACGATCTGTGGCGCTGGCTCGTAATCGACCTCGGACGCAGCCTCCTCGCGCACCATTTCGCTCAGCCCGGTCTGCGCTGACGGCTGGTGGGCGGGCGGATCCGCGTCGTCGCTCTCTACGGTGCCGGCGGCCGTCTCGGGTTGCTCTTGGCTTATAGCGGGCTGCGGCGGCCGGGCGGGCGCGGTGACCGCGCGCATACGTCGCGGCACGCGCAGCTCGCGCAGGAGTCGCTCCAGGCTGCGCGTGATCTCGTCGGACACCATGCGATCCGGCGCCTCGCGCTCAACCAGCTCGATCAGCCAGGCGGGACGGTTTTCGTGTATCTCACGCGCGAACTGGCGCAGGAATACCTGGCCCTGCAGCCCGTGCGCGGACCGCACGAACTGCCGGTAGCCGTCGGGAAGCACCGGGTAGTCGGCCGGAAACTCGACGAAGATGCTGATATTCCTCCCGAGGAACGGAACCCCATACACCGGCCCTTCATGCAGCCACTCCTGGTGCCAGCGCGCATCATAGATCTCGTCCTTGTAGACGATCCCTCCGAAGCCATGCACGAAGTAGGGTGCGCCGACCGACGCCTGCGTTCGGCTCGCATCGCGCGGATCCGGCGCATCATAGATGTAGTGGATCAGCACGCCACCCGCGACAGGAACGGATTCGTGGCGGGCATAACTGTCGGCGAGACGTTCCGAGATCGAGCGGAAACGCATACGCTCCGCCCCGATATTGGCGCAGCTCTCCAGCATCAGCTCGACGTCCGCCGGCAGCCGGAAGAACTTCTTGTGCAGCTCCTCGGCGATCCAGTACGGCACCATGCCTGGCGCGCCATCGTAGGGGTCGCTCAGCGTGTCCTGTCCGGCACGGTTGCCGAGGAGGACCACTTCGGTCCAGTCCTGGTCCACGGACCTGCCTTCGGCAAGCGCCTCCTCGGTGACGTCGAGCACGTCATGCAGATCGTCCGAGCCGGGCAGCTCGCGACGCAGCCGGCCATAGACGCCGCCGCGCTGCCCGATCATCACCTCCGAGACGCGTCCTTCGTGGCAGGAGCGGTAGCGCATGCCGAACCGGTTCGACGGCAACGAGGCCACCTTCGCACCCATGCCGAAGTTCTGCGCCAGGCTGTTCTGCTTACGTATGGAAGAGGCAATGTCGCACATCCGAAACAACTCTTCGGGGTCCATGCCGCGGCCGGTGTTCCAGATCGCGAGCTTGGGCGCGCCGTCGATCTCGACAGACGAGATCTCGACCGCGCGCGCGCCCGGAAGCGCTGTCTGCGCCGCCTCGATGGCGTTGCGCACCAGTTCGCGCAACATCATGGATTTCGGACAACGATCGATCATGCTGGTGACGAGGAAGTTCTCGTCGCCCACGCGCAGTTGGGTGATCTGCGAATTCATCCGGCACGTTCCTGCGGGATCAGGCTGGCTCGAACAGCGAGAGTTGGCGCATTTCCGGCACAGTAACGATCCCTTTGCCGGTGATGTGTAAAGCAGGAATGCAGCGGGTCGAAAGCGGCCGGGTTGCGGGTCATGCGCGGCAGCGTAACATCAGCCGAACCGGTTCGCCTGGATATATTCGCCTCACGCCGGCATAGAGAGCCGCATGCTCAGAGGTTTTCTCACTGTCGGCGGCTGGACCATGGCGAGCCGCGTGCTCGGCCTGGTGCGCGATCAGCTCCTCGCCGCCTTTCTCGGCGCGGGTCCGGCGCAGGATGCGTTCCAGGTGGCGGCAAGGCTGCCCAACATGTTCCGCCGCCTGTTCGGCGAGGGCGCTTTCAACGCCGCCTTCGTGCCGCTGTTCTCCGCAATGCTGGCCCGCGAGGGGCCGGAGGTGGCGCGTCGTTTTGCCCGCGAGGCGATGGGCGTGCTGCTGTTCTGGCTGCTGGGCCTGACCCTGCTGGGCGAGATCTTCATGCCGCAGGTGATGTGGGTGATCGGCTCCGGCCTCGCCCGCCAGCCGGCCACGTTCGATCTCGCGGTCCGGCTCAGCCGCCTCACCTTTCCCTATCTCATGCTGATCTGCGCCGCCGCCCTGGTCTCCGGCGTGCTGAACGGCATCGAGCGCTTCGGCACGGCGGCCGCGGCTTATGTCGCCTTCAACGTCGTGGGCATCGGCTGCATCCTCTGGCTGACGCCGCATGTGCCGGGTGTGGCCTATGCCGCGGCGCTGGGCTTCACGGTCGCAGGCATCGTCCAGCTCGGCATCCTGCTGCTTGCATCCCATCGCGCCGGCATGGGGCTAGGTTTGCCGCGGCCGAGGCTCACGCCCAGGATACGCGAGCTGATGCGCCGGATGGTGCCAGGTCTGATCGGCAGCGGCATCGGCCAGCTCAACCTGACCGTCGATACCGTCATCGCCACCTGGCTGCCGACGGGCAGCCTCGGGCTGATGTATTTCGCCGACCGGCTGAACCAGCTCCCGCTGGGCGTGCTGGGCAACGCCGCCGGCACCACCATGCTGCCGCTGCTGACCCGCCAGGTCCAGACCGATCAGATCGAGGCGGCGCATGCGACCCAGAACCGCGCGCTGGAATACGGGCTGATCCTGACCCTGCCGGCGGCGCTGGCCCTGATGAGCCTGTCGGTGCCGCTGATGGCGACACTGTTCGGCCATGGCGCGTTCTCCGCCCGCGACGCGGTGCTGTCGGCGCAATCGCTATGCGGCTATGCGCTAGGCCTGCCCTTCTTCGTGCTGGTCAAGGTGCTCTCTCCCGGCTTCTTCGCGCGCGGCGACACGGCGACGCCGGTGCGCATCGGCATCGCGACGCTGGTGATCAATCTTGCCCTCAACCTTGCCTTGATGCGCCCGCTCGCCCATGTCGGGCCGCCGCTGGCGAGCAGCCTGGCCGCGATCATCAACACCGCGGCCTTGCTTGTGCTGCTGCGGCGGCGTGGCTGGTTTGTCCCGACCCGTCTGCTGCTCTCGCGTCTTGCCCGCATGCTGCTCTCCGCCGTGCTGATGGCGGCGATCCTGTTCGCCGCGCAATGGCTGCTGCCGCGCCCGGTCCTGTTCATGCGGGGCCTGGAGCGCATCGGCGTGCTCGCGGCACTGATCGGCCTCGGCATGCTGGCCTATGCAATCGGATTGATGGCGACCGGAGTGATCCGTCCTCGCGAGCTCCGCGCAATGACGCGCACACGTAGGACCCGCGCCGCAGGATCAATCTGATTACAAATTAGGCAGATTACGTCTGCTCACGTGTGGCGGTGTTGCAACAGAGGAGCAAAGCCACATTTTTATGCAATTTTTATCGCTTGCGTCTGGACAGAGCAAGGGAGTCGCCACAGGCTCGCCCTGATCGAAGCGCACGAAAACATGCCGAAAAGTTTTTGCAGAGTGGAGACCATGCGGACCTTACTTGCTCTTTCAATGATCCTGCTCACAGATTCGGCGGCGGCGTTGGCACAGACCGCGGCCTCCCCCAACACGCAGGCGCCTGCGGCACCCGCCTCCGCCGAGATCGCTGCCGCGCCGAAGCCTCCGGCCGCTCCGGCAAGCTGGGCCAGCACGATCACCTTGGGCGCGCAGCTCGATGCCGGCGCCACCTTCAATCCCGACCGTCCGACCAACGGCCTCAATTTTGGCCGCCTGTTCACCGACAAGGCGAACACCGTCCTGCTCAACCAGGTCCAGCTCACCGCCACACGGCCGATCAATTCGAGCGCTCCGGGATATGATTTCGGCTTCACCCTGCAGGCCACCGGCGGCACCGACGCACGCTACATCCACTATCTCGGCGAGTTCGACGACCTGTCCGACAGCCGCTACCAGTTGACGTTGCTCCAAGCCAACGTGCTTGCCCACACGCCATGGCTCACCGCCGGCGGCATCGACTGGAAGATCGGCCAGTTCGTCACCTCGATCGGCTACGAGACGATCGATCCGAGCACCAATCCGTTCTATTCGCACTCCTACATCTTCAATTTCGGCCCGTTCCAGCACACCGGC
>CAXTRK010000069.1:0-4846 GCA_964246745.1 uncultured Acetobacteraceae bacterium | reverse complement strand
TCCATCAAAAACGTCTCAAACCGTGTTTCGCTGTCCAATGACTCTGGGTACTAGACGGTGAGAGGGTGACGCTGCCGATGGATGGCGGCCAAGCCGTCCTGTCCGAAAATGTGGCAATGCGCGGGCGAGAGCGACAGACGCACCGGCTGATGCACGCGGGTCGGGTTGGCGCCGTCGGTCTGCACCACCAGCATGGTCTTGTCCTGCAGCTCGACATGCAGCAGCGTGAGGCCTCCCAGGCGCTCGGTGATGAGGGCGTGTCCGCCGACGCTGCCATTCGGGTCGACGACGAAATGCTCGGGCCGGATGCCGAGCATCACTGCGGCGCCCGGATGCAGCCCGTTCGACTCCACCGGCACGGTGACGTTGATCCCACCTGGGCCAGCGACGGCGACGCCGGAGTTGTCCTCGCCGGTGATCGTCGCCGGCAGCAGGTTCATGCTCGGCGAGCCAATGAAGCCGGCGACGAACAGATTGACCGGACGGTGGTAGAGCGCCAGCGGCGAGCCGACCTGTTCGACTTGGCCCGACTGCAGCACGACGATCTTGTCGGCCATCGTCATCGCCTCGATCTGATCGTGGGTGACGTAGATCATCGTCGCGTTGAGCTGCTCGTGCAGCCGAGCGAGCTCGATACGCATCTGCCCGCGCAGCGCCGCGTCGAGGTTGGACAGCGGCTCGTCGAACAGGAACACCTTGGGGTTGCGCACGATCGAGCGGCCGATCGCGACACGCTGACGCTGGCCGCCGGAAAGCATCCCCGGCTTGCGGTCGAGATAGGGTTCGAGCTGCAGGATACGCGCCGCGTCCTTGACCTTGGCGTTGCGCTCCTCGGTCTTGACGCCGGCCAGCTTGAGCGCAAAGCCCATGTTCTGCGCCACCGTCATGTGCGGGTAGAGCGCGTAGGACTGGAACACCATCGCCAGGCCACGCTGGGCGGGACCGATATCATTGACCCGCTTGCCATCAATGATCAGCTCGCCGCCGCTGATCTCCTCGAGGCCGGCGATCATGCGCAGCAGGGTGGACTTGCCGCAGCCAGACGGGCCCACGAACACGACGAACTCGCGGTCCTCGACATCGAGGGTGATGCCCTTGATCGCCTCGAAGTTGGCGTAGGTCTTGCGAAGGTCGCGCAGAGCGAGGGTTGCCACTGAAATGCTCCGATGTCTTGGAACGTTGATCTTTAAAGCATGCGCCCGACTGTCACTTTACCGCTCCGAAGGTCAGGCCGCGGACCAGTTGTCGCTGGCTGAGCCAACCGAAGATCAAAATCGGCGCCACCGCAAGGGTCGAGGCCGCGGAAAGCTTGGCGAAGAACAGCCCCTCCGGCGCCGAAAACGAGGCGATGAAGGCAGTGAGCGGCGCCGCCCGCGTCGAGGTCAGGTTGAGCGACCAGAACGCCTCGTTCCAGCACAGGATCAGAGAGAGCAACCCGGTGGAGGCCACGCCCGGCAAAGACAGCGGCAGCAGCACGTGACGCAGTTCGCTCATGCGGCCGGCGCCGTCCATGCGCCCTGCCTCCAGGATGTCGCGCGGCACTTCCTTGAAGAAGGTGAACAACATCCACACCACGATCGGCAGATTCATCAGCATGTAGATGATGATCAGGCCGAACCTGGTGTCCAGCGTGTGGGTGTCGCGCATCAGCAGGTAGATCGGCACCAGCACGCCGACCGGCGGCAGCATCTTGGTCGACAGCATCCATAGCAGCGTGCCGCGCGTTCGCCTGGTCGGAAAGAAGGCCATCACATAGGCGGCCGGGATACCCAAGACGAGCGCGAACGCGGTGCCGCCGACCGAGATGATGACGCTATTCAGAGCGAAGCCGAAATAATTTGCGCGGCTCTGCACCTCGGCGTAGCTTTGCAGGGTTGGATGGAAGAACAGCGACGGCGTGGTCGCCTGCAACTCGCTCTTGAAGCTGGTCAGCACCATCCAGAATACCGGAAAGAACATCAAAGCCGCGATCAGCCAGCCGAGCAGGGCAATCAAGGTCTTGGCAAGCGCGCTATGCCGCATTGCTCAGACCTCAAGATTGCGCGCGATCGAGCGCACCAGGAAGATTGCCACGATATTGGCGAGGATGATGGCGACCACGCCGCCGGCCGAAGCGCCGCCGATGTTGAAATCGAGGAGAGCGCGGGCATAGATCAGGAAGGCGAGGTTGGTGGTGGCGACCCCGGGGCCGCCCGATGTGGTGACAAAGATTTCGGCAAAGATGGTCAGCAGAAAGATCGTCTCGATCATCACCACCACGCCGATGGCGCGACGCAGATGCGGCAAGGTGATGTAGAAGAAGCTGGCGATCGCGCCGGCGCCATCCATGCGCGCCGCCTCGCGCTGCTCATGGTCGAGGGACTGCACCGCGGTCAGCAGGATCAGCAGCGCGAACGGCAGCCATTCCCAGGAGACGATGCCGATGATGGTCAACAGCGGATAATTGGAGAAGAAGTCGATGGGCGTGAGGCCGACCGCGCGGAACACCGCGGCGAGCACCCCGTAGATCGGGTGCAGGATCAGGTTCTTCCAGACCAGGGCGGAGACAGTCGGCATGACGAAGAAGGGCGCGATTACCAGCAGCCTGGCTATGCCGCGGCCAAAAAATTCGGTGTCGTAGAGCACCGCGAGCAAGGTGCCGCCGCAGACCGAGACGATTAGCACGCCGCCGACCAGATAGAGCGTGTTGAGCAGCGAGGTGGCGAAATCCGGATCGGTGAACAGATAGAGATAGTTGTCAATTCCAGCCCAGCCGGTCTGGGTCGGATCGACCAGGTTGTAGTGCCGAAAGGAGAAATAGAGCGTCATCACCAGCGGCACAAACGCCCAGACGAGCAGGATCCCCACCGAGGGCGCGATCAGCGGAAACAGCGCGCCGTTTCGGCTGGTCCGCCGCCTGGCGTCAGGCCTTGCCTCCACGCCGATGATTGTTTGGGACATGCCGATGGCTCCATCCCGTTGGCCGTGTTTTGGCCGTGTTGATCGGAGTCGGCAAGAGCCGGTTCAAACAGGTCCGGGCGGACCGCGCGGTCCGCCCGGATCAGTCAATCAGAACAACTGGATGTGGCTCTTGAAGCCGACCAAGGCCGCGTCGTGCAAGGACCGCTCGGCATTCGGACGGATGAAGTACTGGAAGTCTGGCGCAAAGGTTATGCCGCGATAGACGTGGATTTGGTAGTTGGCTTCGATGTTCATCGTGGAGGTCTGCTTGCCCGCTTCGCCCGGGAAGGAGGTTCCAAAATTGCCGCTGAGCGGCAACCCGAACGTTAGCTCCTCGGCTTGGATATTGTTCAGGCGGTTTGAGATCGTCTGGTAGTTGAACAGCACGCCGATCGTGTCGAGCGGACGCGCCTTCCAGAAGTCGCGATCGATCGCCGCGATATTGTACTGATTGGCGCGGACGGAGTAGCGCTCGTCATTATGGTTGTAGTTGCCGATGACGATGATGCCGTCGGTGGCACCCGGGCCGTTGCGCACCAGCATCTGATCGAACTGAGCCCAGGCCTGCGTGCCACCCTTGCGGCTCTCGACCGGCAAGGTCGGCAGGTTCCAGGTATCGTGGTTGGTGTTCTCATACATCGCGGCAATCTTGTAGTGACCGGGCATCTGATCGGCGCCGATCTTGGGCTCGAAGCCCACCTCGATCGGGAAGGCTTCGCCGTCGACATGCGAGGAATCGAGATGGAAGCCGGAGCGATAGCCGTTGGCAGAGCTGTAGGTGTTGTTCTCGGTGAAGTAGATGCCGGTCTGGATATAGACCGGAGCGATCGGACGCACCCGCGCGCGGGCGAACCACTGCGCGTCAGGGTAGGAGGCGTTGGCGGGGTTGTCGGTGATGCCCTTGGCGTTGCCGCACAGCGAGTTGTTCATGAAGTTGCAGTTCAGCGGATTGGAGTCGAAGTCATTCTCCATCGGCGCGCGGCCGGCGGCGATATTCACGCGCCCCTGCGCCAGCGACTCCTCGGCATAGAAGAACACCAGATGGATGGCGACGTTGCCGCCGGCGCCGTAGATTTCCTGGCTCTGGTTCAAGCCGTTGTCGCCGGCGATGTTGGCCGCGGGAGGAGCGCCGTAACGGCCGACCGCGATGGCGTGCGTCTCAAGCCCGGGAATGCCAGCGAGAACGTACCAGTCCTGATCCCATTCAAGGCCGTACTGGCCGTCATTGCTTGAGCCTTTGTGCGGCCCGCTAATGACGCCCAAAAACTCGTCGACGTTATCGAGCAGCACGGCGGTGCCATACTGATGCAGGTAGTCATTCACCTGCGGCACCAGCGCTTCGGGTTGCGGGATCGCTCCCATGCCCAGCTCGGCGCTCGTGGTCTTGTTGACTTGCGTGCTGGCGGTCAAGCCAGTCCCGGTGTCGAGCTGGGCGAAGGCCGGAGCCGACGCGACCCCGATCATGGCACCGGCGGCGAGCAGTGCCTGGCGGTACGGCCGCCATGCTGAACGGGGCGCGGCCCCAGTTAGTACCGACATCTATGTTCCTCCGAACGCTTCTTGATACTCGTTTGACACCGCAGCCACACGTGCTGTGGCGATCCTGCCACAGTGGGCAGGGAACTGGGAGACCGGGGATTGAACCCCTCGGCTGGCGGAACGATGATCCAGCCCGTCTCCACATCGCCAAGACCGATGCGGCCGCTGCACAGACAAATCGCATGGCACCGAAACGGCGTCAAGGATTTTAATTCACCGCGAATTAATAATTGCCCTTCTCGCATCGCTTGCGAGATGTCATCACAGCATGGAACGGCGCCAAGGCCGGCGTCAGTTCCAGGCCGCGTCCGACATGAGATACCGTCACCTTGAGCAAGCGGTTTTTGCGCGTGCCGCAGGCGCGGCC
>CAXTRK010000068.1:0-6259 GCA_964246745.1 uncultured Acetobacteraceae bacterium | reverse complement strand
CTACACCAAATCAATAGTTTGTACCATGCCCGTCAACCGTGATGAATGATCCGGGCTAGCGCGGCTGCTGGCATTGAATCACGTGCGCGCGACAACTTCTGCACAGGAAGAATTCTAATGAAGGTTTTAGTTGGACCTTGTAGCGACTGCATTAAAGAGAACCTATCAACGAGTTGGACGTCGCAACAGGTAGCGAAGTCGCAGGTCACCTCACTGCAACTGTAAACACAAGTTAGTCGTTCAAGGTCAGTTTGAGTTGTTCGATATTTTATATACATCAGCCCTCAACGCTATGGTGGATGGATATTTTAGGGAGGCTGTCACAACTTTCATGGCATCTCTGGAGAGGTTCAGAGAATATTACTTTCATGGTATCATGCACAAACATGGAGTCCAGGAGGTTGAGGTCGATGCTGCCTGGAAAATGGTAGAACGTCAGTCTGAGCGACAACTTGGCTGGTTTATCGGCGCCTACTTGCTAGACAAAAAAGTTCTACCTACAGATATCGAGACAAATAAAAAGGTAGGGTCTTTCAAATTCGTTGAGTTCCGGAACAACATAATTCATAAAGGCCTAATTCCAAGCAAAGAAGAAGCCGTTGCCTTCGGGCAAATCGTCTACGACTACATAATGGAAATGCTTCACAGCAAAGAGTTCTTTGAAGAACTAAATGGAAAGAACTTCTCTCCTTATTACTTTATGCAGTTTAGAAAAATCACGAAACTAGACCAATACGCCTCAAATCATTATGCCGGGTTCGGCGTCATTCATCAGGGAGGGACAACATTTCTGACCGATCCCCGCTTACGGAGCACAGTAACTACTCAGATGGCGTCAGTTGCAGCCGAGAGAGAGACGGCTCGACCAATCTATCCGTAAATAGGTCTGCTCCATTTCCGTAGGTCGAGGGCCTGTTGGATGTAGCAAACCAGACTGATGTTCTGCAGGATCAAGACGGAGTGTGCGCCTCCTTGCTCTTCCGCCACATGGCTTTGCGCTTAAAAATGCCGGAAAGCGATACACTGTATTTTTTAGCCAGTTGCGGATTGTTGAGCGTGTCAGCCTCGAAATCGGCGTAGAGGAGCTCATCTCCGTAATGTGTGAAATGGCCGTTGTTGTCCAAGACCGGTTGACCCTCGCGCGGCGGAGGGACAGTGAGCTGATGTGTCAGCGCCAACAATTCTTGCAAGGCCAGATAATGCAGTCGCGTGCGCTCGATCTCGTCGCGCAAGATCGAGATGAGACTGTTGAACGCGGGTGGGTTGGTAGAAGAGTCAAACCAGCCGGCGCAGGTTCTGACTCTCGCTGAACGCTTGGGGTTCTCATGCCCTTCCAGTTCTGATTGTCTCGGTTGTACGATGATTTTGTCGCGGAGAGAGGTCGATGGGCGTTGCGGTTCAGATTACACAAAGGGATCACACGGCGGCGGCGCTGCGCGGTTTTGCGGCCAGAAGCCATGACGTGGCGCAGAGCCGACGGCTGCTGCCGCTTGCCATGGTGCTCGACGGCGGCTCGCGCCTGGAGGCTGCGCGTCACGTCAGGCCGGCATGGATCGTCAAACGTTGCATCCGCTGCATCCGCGGTGTCGCTTGGGGAGGTGTTGAAGGCGATCGGTGTCCGCGGAGCGCCGCGGTGCACGGCATTGATGACCCGCACTACACCCTCAGGATAGTCCGTCCGGCGAAACGCGCGGCGCGGCCCAGCTCCTGCTCGATGCGGATGAGCTGGTTGTATTTGGCGGTGCGGTCCGAGCGCGACAGCGAGCCAGTCTTGATCTGGCCGCAATTGGTGGCGACCGCGAGATCGGCGATGGTGGCGTCCTCGGTCTCGCCGGAGCGATGGCTCATCACCGCGCTGTAGCCGGCGCGCTGGGCGAGTTCGACCGCCTCCAGCGTCTCCGACAGGGTGCCGATCTGGTTCACCTTGACCAGGATGGCGTTGGCGGTGCCGGCGGCGATGCCACGGCGCAGCCGCTCCGGGTTGGTCACGAACAGGTCGTCGCCGACAAGCTGCAGCCTGGCTCCGAGCACCGAGGTCAGGTGCGCCCAACCCTCCCAGTCATCCTCGGCGAGACCGTCCTCGATCGAGACGATCGGATAGCGCGAGGCGAGGTCCTCGAGATAGGCGACCATGCCGCCGGCATCGAGCGACTTGCCCTCGCCTTCCATCTCGTAGCGGCCTCCTTTGTAGAACTCGGTGGCGGCGCAATCGAGCGCCATCACCACGTCTTCGCCCGGCGTGTAGCCGGCCTGCTCGACCGCGCGGGCGATGAAGCTCAGCGCCTCGTCGGCCGATTTCAGTCCGGGCGCGAAACCGCCCTCGTCGCCGACATTGGTGTTGTGCCCCGCCGCCTTCAGCCCCTTCTTGAGCTGGGCGAACACCTCGGAGCCGATCCGCACCGCGTCCGCGAGTGTCGGCGCGCCGACCGGCTGGATCATGAATTCCTGGATGTCGATCGGATTGTCGGCGTGCTGGCCGCCGTTCACGATGTTCATCATCGGCACCGGCAGGGTGCGCGCGAACACGCCGCCGACATAGCGGTAGAGCGGCACCCGCAACTCGTTGGCCGTCGCCTTGGCTACCGCCAGCGACACCGCCAGGATCGCGTTGGCGCCGAGCCGCGACTTGTTCGGCGTGCCGTCGAGATCGATCATCGCCTCGTCGATGGCGATCTGTTCGGAGGATTCCGCGCCCTGCAGCGCGTCGAGGATCTCGCCCTCGGCGAAGGCCACGGCCTGGCGCACGCCCTTGCCGCCGTAGCGGGCGCGGTCGTTGTCGCGCAGCTCGGCGGCCTCGTGCGCGCCGGTCGACGCGCCAGAGGGCACCGCAGCCCGGCCGACGGCGCCTGATTCCAGCGCGACATCGACCTCGATGGTCGGATTGCCGCGGCTGTCGAGGATCTCCCGGGCGGTGATATCGGTAATCGCGCTCATGGCGGCGTGCCCCTGCTGTGTGCCGCCGCCGGTTGCAGCACCTCGCCTGGATTTTCGCAAGGCATCGGTTGTCGCAGGGTGGTCCCGACTGTGGCCTTCAACGATAACTGGCGGGGTTCTTTCAGGGTTATGTGGCACCGATCACAAGCGTGCCTCGAGCAGCTTCCACCACGTCGTCGGTTATCACAGACGGGTCATTGATCTTCAGGATGCGCTCGATCTGCACGAAAAGGCGGTGCAGCAGCCGGAAGTTGCCGCCGGTGATGCGGGCGATGGCAGCACTCGCTTGGGCATCAATGAAGTCGGCGCCTTCAAGGGACAGGCCAAGCTGCCGCCGATGACGGGTCAGCACGAAGGCCAATTCATCGCCCTGCATCGGTCTTCTCCTGATATGCCTGCACAAAGGGGGGCGCGATGACCGGACCGGGACCACGCTCAGCCGGTGCTGTCGACGGCGAGCGCGATGTCTTCCTGGGCATCCAGTGCGGAAAGCCGGTCAACAAGCGCGGCGCGGACGCGGGCGTATGGCCCTTTGCCCATCACCAGACGGCGCGGCGCCGGGAGCTGGTCGGCGGAGTCGATCATGGCACGAACGATCCCCTGAGGTTCACTGAACATGAAGTCGCGGCCGGCCACCATGCGCCGCACCTCGCCGGCGGGCGTGCCGTCGTAGGCTGCCAGGGCCGGCGGGCTGACGATCTTCGCGCCGAAGTCGGTTCGGGTAGGGCCAGGCTCGGCAAGCGTGAACGTGATGCCGAACGGTGCCACCTCCTGCGCGACCGCTTCGACGAAACCCTCGATCCCCCACTTGGTCGCGTGATAGAGGCTGAAGGCGGGATAGGCGATCTGACCGCCCTCGGACGACACCTGCAGGATGCGGCCGCCGCCCTGCGCACGCAGGTGCGGCAGCGCCGCGCGGATGACCTGGATCGAGCCGATCAGGTTGGTGTCGACCTGCAGCCGGACCTGATCGTCGGTAAGTTCCTCGGCGGCTCCGACCAGACCGTAGGCGGCGTTGTTCACCACCACATCGATGCGGCCCAGCTCTCGGAAGGCCTGATCCACCACGCGTCGAACGGCAGCGGCGTCTGTCACATCAAGACGCGCCACCCAAAGTCGCTCGCCGTGCCGCGCCTTGAGGTCATTGAGGGCCTCGATCGTGCGCAGGGTCGCGGCCACGCGGTCGCCGCGCGCCAGCAGGCTTTCGGTCATCAGCCGCCCGAAGCCGGACGACGTGCCGGTAATGAACCAGGTTTTGCTCATGGGGTGCTCCTCCAGGACCGGCGGCCCCGATCCGCATCTGAACCTGGGATCTTGCGGTGCTGCTATCATCCGCATGATGTCGCATGAGGCGGTGAAGATTACCCATGAATGAGCGCCCGTTCCTGGCTGACCTTGGAGCTTTCGCCGCGATCGTGGCCCATCGCAGCTTCCGCAAGGCCGCCGACGAGGCCGGGCTGTCGCCATCCACGCTGAGCCACATGATGCGGTCGCTGGAGGCGCGGATGGGCGTGCGCCTGCTGCACCGGACGACGCGCAGCGTGTCGCCGACCGAGGCCGGCATGCGCCTGCTTGAGCGGCTCCGGCCGGTGCTGCACGACCTCGACCTTGCGGTGGCGGAGGCTCAAGGGGCTGGCAGCGAGCCGGCTGGCCTCTTGCGGATCAACGCCAACGAGGCCGCCGCGCGCCTGCTGCTGGGCAAGGTGGTCCCGACGTTCCTGCGGCGCTTCCCCAGCATGTCGCTCGACCTGGTGACGGATGGCAGACTGGTTGACATCGTAGCGGAGGGTTTCGACGCCGGTGTCAGGCTGGGCGAGGCGGTGCCAAAGGACATGGTGGCGGTGCGCTTCGGCGGAGAGGTGCGCTTCGTCGCCGTCGCCTCCCCGGCCTACCTCGCCGTCCGCCCGCCGCCGCTGACACCCGACGACTTGAAGGGCCATTCCTGCATCCGCGTGCGCCTGCCGAGCGGCAAGCCCTACCGCTGGGAGTTCGCCAGGCATGGCCAGGAGGTATCGATGGACGTCCCCGGAGCGCTCACGCTGGACCACGTGGACCTGATGGCCGGCGCTGCCGTCGCCGGACTCGGCATCGCCTATGTGCCGGACCGCACGGCACGGCCGCATCTGGACAGCGGCGCGCTCGTCCCCGTGCTGGACGACTGGTGCCCACCCATCCCGGGCTTGTTCCTCTACTACTCCGGCCACCGCCATGTGCCGGCCGGGTTGAGGGCCTTCATCGACGTGCTGAAACACGCAGGATAGAGGAAGTGCGCGACACGCAGCGTCCAGCCCTGCATCCACAGACCATCCCAGTGGTGCCCGCGTCGGACGTCCGCAGAGGGACCCGCACAGAACGACGGCAAGCACAAAGGACGGCAGACCACATGCCAACCGACCCTCGGGATTTACGCTCGGCGAGTTAGGCGAACAGGCGGCGGCCTGCATCCGACCGACCTCCTGCTGCGCAGTTCGGTCCCACGCCACCACTCGTCGCTGTAGAAAGGCCGCCATCTATCTCTGAAGGTCACAGGTCCCGACGGAGGCGCCTGGGCATCCGCGCCGCGCCGGGCGCGTTAGCCTGGGCGCGTTAGCCCTGGGGCGCGTTAGCCTGGTCACGCGAGGCGTTGGAGAAACACGATGAGGGGGCTTCCGATCCTGGCGGCGATCCTGGGCGCGCTCGGCCTGCTGCCGTTCCTCGGCTGCACAATCGGCATCATCGCCTTTCCGCGCCATGTGCCGGTGCCGAACCTGGTGGCCGCGATCATCGCCTATGGCGCGGTGATCCTGGCCTTCCTCGGCGGCGTGCATTGGGGATTCGCGCTCGAGCCGGCGCCCGGCATCGTCGCTCCCGGTCAGGCGGCGGTCGACCGCAAGCGGCTTGCCCTCGGCGTGCTGCCGTCGCTGGTCGGCTGGGCGGCGCTGCTGGTGCCGCTGGTGGCATCGCCGCTGATCGGCATCGTGCTGCTGCTGCTTGGCTTTGTCGGCGCCACGCTCGCCGAGGCGCAGGCGCGACGCGCCGGCGTGATGCCCGAGGGCTACATGACGCTGCGTTGGATGCTCAGCGCCGTCGTCGTGCTGTGTCTGCTCGTAGTGCTGCTGGCGCGGACCTTCTGAGCGGCAACGGGTGTCGCGCGGCTTGAAGCAACCGCCCGGAGCGTGTATGGCACCGCGCTTGTTTGCGCGCCCGGGCCTGGATGGGCATGCCTGGCCGCAAACCGCTGCCCTATGATCGGCCCGCGCCCGGGCCCCGGCAGGTACACCGAGGAGATGCAAATGCCCAAGATGAAGACCAAGTCGTCGGTCAAGAAGCGGTTCAAGATCACCGC
>CAXTRK010000067.1:0-6836 GCA_964246745.1 uncultured Acetobacteraceae bacterium | reverse complement strand
CTCGGGTCGCCCGGGTCCGGGGGCAAACCACCCCCCACACCACCGTCGGGGGGCCCCCCCCGGGGGGCGGGGCCGACGGCGACGTTGCCGGCGGGACGTGCAGGGCTAATAGCGCCTGCCGGTCGATCTTGCCGTTCGCAGTGAGCGGCAGCGAGTCGAGCTTCAGCCAACCCATCGGTATCATCGCCGCCGGCAAACACGCCCTGAGATGCGCGCGCAATTCGTCGGGTGCGATGCCACCTTGGGTCACGTAGTAGGCGATGAGGAGCTTATCCCCGGACTGCTGCTCCCGGGCGAGAACCGACGCCTCACGCACGTCTGGATGACGCAGCAGCGCCGCCTCGATCTCGCCAAGTTCGATCCTCACGCCCCGGATTTTCACCTGGTTGTCGATGCGGCCGAGGCACACGATGCTGCCTTCCGGAAGCCAGGCGCCGAGATCTCCGGTACGGTAGAGGCGGCCCTGAGCTGCGGCGAACGGGTCGGGCAGGAACCGCTCCGTGGTCAGCTCGGAACGGTTCAGGTAGCCGCGCGCCACGCCGGCGCCGCCAATGACGATCTCGCCCGCGACACCGATCGGCACCGGCTGCATGCGGTCGTCCAGGATGTAAACCCGCTCATTGTCAATCGGCTTGCCGATCGGCACGAAGGACCGCATCGGCTCCGCGGCACAGCGTTGCGCCGTCGACCAGACCGTGCTCTCGGTCGGCCCATAAGTATTGTAGAACACGGCGCCCGGAAGCGCGCGAGCGAACAGCGCCACCAGCGATGGCGGACAGGGCTCCCCGCAACTGACAATTTGCCGCACGGAGATCAGACTCAAGGCGCGTTCGGGGGCTGCGTCGCCGATCAGAACCTTGAGCAGCGACGGCACTGTCATCAGGCTGGTGATCTGCCTCGCGACGATCGCCTCGATCAACGCGGTGGGGTCGACAACCATCCGATCGTCGGCGATCACCAGACAGCCGCCCGAAGTCAAGGTGCAGAAAACCCCCGCCACGGAAAGGTCGAACGAGAGCGAAGCGACCAGAAGGAAACGTTCATAGTCCTGATCGGGGTCAAGCCGCGCGCTCACGAACGCAACCAGGTTCCTATGTTCGACCATGACGCCCTTCGGCCGGCCGGTCGAGCCAGATGTGTAGATCACGTAGGCCAGATCCGACGCCTGCAAGCCCAGCAAACGCGGATCGGGATTTTCCGTGGAGCGCGCCCGCCACTCTTGCGACCCCAGATCAAGGCAGACCGCCTGGAGCGTCTTGGCGGCCGGCCCCAGCCGCGAAAGCGCGGCCTGGTCGGTCAGCAGCAGGCAGGCGCCGCAATCCTGGATCATGAAGCCGAGGCGCTCGGCCGGATAGGCGGGATCGAGGGGAACGTAGGCGCCTCCCGACTTGAGGATGGCAAGCACCGCGATGATCATGTCCGCGCAGCGCGGCAACGCCAAAGCGACGGGCGTGCCGGCGGTCACGCCCAATGCGATCAGATGATGAGCAAGCTGGTTGGCGCGGGCGTTCAGTTCGCCGTAGCTCAATTCGACGCCGTTGCAGACCACGGCAAGCCTGTCCGGTGTGGCGCGGGTGCTGCGTTCGAACAGGTCCTGAATGCACATCCCTTCCGCCACCATCGCCTCGGTGGCGATCCAGCCCGCCTCCACGGCGGATGCAGCCTGCAGCCTATGCCGCATGACAGGTGATGCCTTATGACAGTGATTCGTCTCGAATGAGAATACTCTAAGGAATGAGACAAACTAGGTAAAGGCACCGTTGCGCGGCAGGATACGCCTGGAGCGGGCGAAGGGAATCGAACCCTCCTCGGTAGCTTGGAAGGCTACTGCATTACCACTATGCTACGCCCGCCGGTCGCTACGACATTTTGTAGCGTGGCGCCTGTGCCTGCTGCAAGCCGTGGTTTGGCTGTTCCACTCGCCGGGTAGCGTGGCTCTTGACTTTGCAATGGGCTGCGCTTCTCTACGCCCCCTGCGCTGGCGCCGCGCTGCTTGTCCGGATCGACGGGCGGCGACGCCAGGGTAGTCGCGAACGCAGGGGTGTAGCTCAATTGGCTAGAGCGCCGGTCTCCAAAACCGGAGGTTGCGGGTTCGAGACCCTCCGCCCCTGCCACGCGGATGATCATAGCGAAGAAGGTATGGTGTGGCGGTCAGTCCTGCGAAATTCGTGCGCGAGGTGCGCTCCGAGGTCACCAAGGTCACCTGGCCGTCCCGCCGTGAGACGCTGGTCACCACCGGATTGGTGCTGGCGATGGCGGCGCTGACGGCGGCGTTCTTCTTCGCCGTGGACCAGATCATCGGTGTGTGCATCCGCGCGCTATTCGGCCTGGGAGGCTGAGGAACAGGGTATGGCGAAGCGTTGGTATGTCGTGCACGTCTATTCCGGGTTCGAGAAGAAGATCGCCCAGACCATCAAGGAGCAGGCCGAGCAGAAGGGGCTTGGCGACCATTTCGACGAGGTGCTGGTCCCCTCCGAGGAGATCGTCGAGGTCCGGCGCGGCCAGAAGGTCAACGCGGAGCGCAAGTTCTTCCCCGGCTACGTGCTGGTGAAGATGGAGCTGACCGACGAGGCTTGGCACCTGGTCAAGGACACGCCGAAAGTCACCGGCTTTCTCGGCAGCCGGATGCGTCCGTCGCCGATCAGCGAGGCCGAGGCCGAGCGGATCATGAAGCAGACCCAGGAAGGGGTTGAGCGTCCACGTCCCGCCATCCTGTTCGAGATCGGCGAACAGGTGCGTGTGGCGGACGGGCCATTCACCAGCTTCAACGGCACCGTCGAGGAAATCGACGAGGAAAAAGGCCGCTTGAAAGTCAGTGTGTCGATCTTCGGCCGCTCAACTCCGGTCGATCTCGAATACGGTCAGGTGGAGAAGAGCTGAGCGGCTTCACTTGGAGCGAAGTCAGTCGCCTCGCGGCGGCAGGGCGCGGCACGATGCGGCCGCGCGATCGGCGACCTGGCCCAGGAGCACGCTGAGAGCGGCGACCATGGTGTTGATGCTGCGGTCGGCTGGTGCTTCGGTCAGGTGCAGGGTCTGACTTTCGGCGGAGCTGCTGCCGCGGCGATAGACCGAGAGGGTGGCAGAAAGCTCGGCCAAGCCTGCGGCGTTTTCCAGGAAGCTCGAGACGTCGAGCTCGATCAGCACGCCGGGCTCGGCGGAGATGGCGTCGTCCTGGGTGGTGACGTTGCTGCCGGGGAGACGCTGGGCGAGATCGAGCGCCAGGTTGCGGCCGATCATGCCGGACAGCGGACTGGCCCAGGCGTTGCCGGGTGCGAGCGTCAACTGATGGTTGGTGTCGTTGCGCACGATGGAGTCGCGGTCGAGGTAGGATGCGATGCTTGGTGTTCTGACCTCCACCGTGGCGGGCCCACCTCCCTGCGGCGTTCCGGGTGACGGGGTCAGGGTATAGTAGGTCGGCTCGCCGCTGCCGCAGCCGGACAACCCTGTCAGAGCGGCGCCTACGGACAGCCCCAGCAGGCCGCGTCGGGAGATCCGCTTGATCGGCCGCTTAGGGATCATGCCGACGATCATGGGTGACTCCGGCCGAAGATCAGCGAGGACGGATGGTGCTTGAGGTATTCGGCCAACTCGCGCAGCGAACGCAGCGTGCCGTCAAGCTGTTGCAGTGATTGCCGCAGATCGGCGTGGAAGTCCGAGTTTCCGCCGTACGATGCAAGTGCGGTGTTGGCGTGGGCAAGCGCCTGCTGGAGCTGGTCGCTGATCGCAGGAAGTTGGTGCAGGACGGGCGTGAGATCCGTGTTGGCGTGTCCCGCAAGCTGCTCGAAGCTGGCCAGCGCCCGGTTCAGCTCCGCAAGCGACTGCTTGAGCTCGGGTCCGCCGATGGTGGCATCGGCGTGCGCCAGCAGATTGTTCAAGTTGTCGCCGATCTGGGTGATCGGCAGCGATTCCAGCTTGGCGGAGATGGCGGAGAGCGAACCGGTGATCCCGGACAGGCCGCCGCCCGCCCCGGACGGCAGGACGATCGCGCCGTTCTCCATCGTATCCTTGTAAGGCGGCGCGCCCGGCACGAAGGCGAAGGAGATCTCGGAGGCTCCCGTCAACAGGTTGGCGCTGTCCACCTGGGCGCGCATGCCGTGGTCGACCAGCATCTGCGTGGTCGCCGCGATCGGCACGGTGATGGGAGCATCCTCCGGCAAAATCCGCTCGGGCTGCACTTGCATGTCCACGCGCACCCGTGCGTTGCCGGTACGCTGGTCGATCAGGAGCGCGATCGAGGTGACGGTGCCGACCTGGATCCCGTACATGACCACCGGGCTGCCGATGCCGAGCCCCTGCACCGAACTCCGTAGATACGTGACCATGGGCACGCGCTGGCGGTAGGTGGCGCTGTCCGCGGCCGCCTCGTCTGGATAGAGGACGAACGTGCTGCCTTGCGGGGCGGACGGGGCGCCCTTGCCGCGACGGCGCGGCGGCAACCCGAAGGCGACGCCACCCGAAACCAGCGCCTGCAGGGATTCGAGCTGCACCCTGAGATTGCCGCCGTTGAAGACGACATTGACGCCCGAGACATTCCAGAAACGCGAGTCCGTACGCAGGAAACGGTCATAGGGCTGCTTGACGAAGACCCTTACCGTGATCGGACCACGGCCTCCGGGGGGCATCGTGTAGCCGAGCACCTCGCCCACGGTAACGTCGCGGAAGAATACCGGCGATCCCTGCCCGATCGAGCCGAGCGCGTCAGCCTTCAGGGTATAGGTGCTGCCCGGCTCGTCAGAGCGCACGCCGGGCGGCGCGCTCAGCCCGATGAAGCTGGTCTCCGGCGTGCCGCCGGGATGCCCCGGATCAATGGCGATGAAGGCGCCGGAGACCAGCGTCTCGAGCCCGCTGATGCTGGCGCCGGATAGGCGCGGACGCACGACCCAGAATTTCGCATGGCTGGTCAGCAGGGGCGCCGCCCTCGCGCTCATCTGCACGCGCACGTCGACATGCTGGAGATCCTTGCTGAGCTGGATCCCCTGCACCGTGCCGAGACCAACGGCCTTATGCTTGACCTGGGTCTGGCCCTCGGTCAGCCCCTCCGCCGTCTCGAACTGGATGGTGATTTCCGGGCCCTGGCTCGACACGGTTTTCCAGCCGAGATAGGCGCCGATGCCGAGCACGATGATGGGGATCAACCAGATCAGGGAGAAGCGGGTTGGCCGCGACTGCGCCTCGGGCGTCTCGGGACCGCCGGCCCCCTCCGGCATCGCGTCGTCCGATTGATTGTCGCTCACGCGCGCGCCGGCCCGGCTTTGGCGCCAACCCTGTTGCGGACGGCGCCCCGGTTGCGTCTCGCTTGTTCGGTTGTCATCGCCAGCACCGGGCCGTTGCGTCCGGCCATGTCCCACATCACCCGTGGATCGAAGCTGTTCGCCGCCGCGATGGTGATGACCACGACCGCTGCGAACGCGGTCATGCCGCCATTGGCCCACACATTCGCAAGTGGTCCGAAATGCACAAGCGCGACCAGGATCGAGACCATGAACACGTCGATCATCGACCAGCGGCCGATAAAGTCGACGATCCGGTATAGCCTGGTGCGGTCGACCAGGCGCGCGGAAGATTTCCGCCAGGCGGCGAACGACATCACCGAGAGGCTGGCAATCTTGAGGATCGGTACGGTAAGGCTGGCGAAGAACACCAGCAGCGCCAATGGCAGCATGCCGTCCTCATAGAGTTCAAAGATGCCCTGCACGATGGTGTGGCCGCCGCCGCGATGCAGCTTGATCGTGGTCATGATCGAGAAGACATTGGCGGGGATGTAGAGGATGGCCGCGCAGAACAGCAGGATCGCGGTGCGTCGCAAGCTGTCCGGCTTGCGCCGGTGCAGCGTCTTGCCGCAACGCGGGCAACCGCCGATGCGCCGTTCGCGGTCAAGCGGCGCTTCCGAGAAGCAGACCAGTCCGCAGGCGCGACACGAGACCAGATGGTCGAGCGGCGGCAGTTCATGGCTCTGCTCCGCCTGGTCTTCAGGGCTTGGAGCGGGCGCGCTGAAATGGCGGTGCACCAGCCGGACCCGGCGTTTCGACCAGATCACCTCCTCGTCAAGCGTTGAGTCCGTGGCAGCCATGGTCAGCGTCAGTCCGAACAAGGCGTAAGCCGCCGGTTCGACCGAAACGCCGGCGAGATCAATCAGCTTGCTGTAGGCCACCAGCAGACCAAGCAGATAGACCTCGATCATTGCCCAGGGACGCAGCCGGTCATAGCGGCGCATCATGCGCGGCACGCGCCAGGGCAGGCGATAATGCAAGGCGCCAAGCAGGATGCCGAGCATCAGCGCGATCTCGATCGCCGGCACCACGGTGGTCACCACGCCGACCAGCAGCCCTGCCATGACCCAGCCTTCGCGCACCAGCTCGATCGGTCCGGTGAACAGGGTGACGGAGCGCATCCGTCCATAGACATCGATTGTCAGCAACGGCTGAGTGACACTGATCAGATAGAGCACGATGGAGCTGACGGTGAACGCCAGCGGCGTCGCGATCGGCGGATTGGTGCGCGTGCGGCCTAACCTCGTATGACAACGGACACAGGCCACGGTGCAGCCGGGTTGAAGTGCCGGCCGGCGCTGCACCAGGCCGCAATGCGGACATTCGCAGATCCCCTGAACCGCCCGGAGCGAAGCCGAATGCTCCGACCCGCGGAGCCGATGGCGGAGCCCTCGAACCGGAAGATTCAAGACCGGGATAGCCTGGCAGCCACTAGCGGGTCTCCATGAACGTTGCGGCACATCCCCATGTTGCAGCGCCGCAGGGCATTTTGTATAGGGCGCCAGCGGATTGCCGACATAGCTCAGGGGTAGAGCAACTGATTCGTAATCAGTAGGTCCTCGGTTC
>CAXTRK010000066.1:0-8468 GCA_964246745.1 uncultured Acetobacteraceae bacterium | reverse complement strand
TCCGTTCTATTCGCACTCCTACATCTTCAATTTCGGCCCGTTCCAGCACACCGGCGCATTGGCCGAATGGCACGTCAATCCAACTCTCGATCTCTACGGCCAGATCGATACCGGCGAGAGCACCACCTTCGGCACCTATAGCGGCGACAACAATGCTCGCCCCGCGGGACTGGCCGGCTTCGGGCTGAACAATCTCGCCGGCGGCAAGCTCACCTGGCTCAGCCTGGTGCATCTCGGCCCCGAGAACGCGCTGCGCACCGACCGGCAGGCCAACAGCCAGATGCGCTACGAGGCGGACGGCATCCTGACCTACAAGGCGACCGGCAAGCTGACCCTGGTCACCGAGCTGAACTACCAGCACGATGACGAACTCGGCGCCGACAGCTATGGCGCCTCGCAATATGTCTCCTATGCGCTCACACCGACCATCACGCTAAACGGCCGTATCGAATTCTATCGCGACAATGCCGGTTTCTTCGTCGCGGCCGATCCCGGCAACCTCGATGCGGTGCATGCGCTCGAAGGCGTGTCCAACACCTCCTTCGGCGTCGGTCCCGCGACCTACAGCGAATACACGGTCGGCTTCACCTATAAGCCGAGCGTCCCGCACGTCGCGCTGCTGATGTTCCGCCCCGAGCTACGCTGGGATCAGACCTTGGACAGCGTGCGTGCCTACGACGCCGAGCGGCACACCGGCCAATTCACCTTCGGCGGCGACGTCGTGCTGGGCTTCTGACGGCCTCAACCGCTCGCAAAGACGACTAGCTCTGGAATGTCACCACGACCTTACCAACCTGTTGATTGCTCTCCAGATATTCATAGGCTTCGGCGGCCTGCGCGAACGGAAAGGTCCTGGCGATCCTGGGCTTGAAGGTCCCGTCCATCAGACGGCTGGTGATATACGTCTTCATCGCCTCCAGGCGGTCAGGCGCCTTCATTTCGGCCATCGAATAGCCGATCAACGCGATGCCCTTGCCGAACGCCGTCATTGGGTAGTGCGTCGGTTGGCCGGAGAGCATGCCATAGAGGAAGATGGTTCCTTCCGGAGCCGTCGCCTGCGCCAGCGTCGCCATGTAATCGCCGCCGACCGGGTCGAAGACGATCCGTGCCCCTTTGCCGCCAGTGATCTCGCTCACCCGCGCTGGCAAATCCTCTTCTTCTGTCGCGATGACGTAGTGGGCGCCCAGATCGAGCAGTTGCCGCTTCTTCCCGGAAGTACGCGTGGTGGCGATAGCGGTGGCGCCTTGGGCGCGAGTGATCTGAATGGCCGCCAACCCCACCGATGAACTCGCCGCGGCCAGGATGACGAAATCGCCGGGTCCCACCTTGCCGAAGTTCACGAGCGCGCCGTAGGCGGTCGCATACTGCATCCAGACGGCGGCACCCTCCACCGGCGACAGCATCGCAGGCAACTCGGCGAGTGCGCTCGCGGGCACGACGGCCTCTTCCGCCAGTGCTGGGAACTGATTCATCGAGTAACCCGGGATCGTTCCGAATTGCTTGCCGATCAAGGACGGGTCGCCGTCGGGTCCGACCTTGAGGACAGTGCCGACAACCTCGTATCCGACTCCTGAAGGCAGTTGCGGCTGCTCGAAATACTGGCCATGAAAATACATGCTTTCGGCTCGATTGAGGCCGGCCGCGGCGACCCGCAGCGTGACCTCACCTGGTCCAGGCTCGCGCAGTGCGACCTCCTCGATCCTGAGCACCTCAGGGCCACCAACTTCATGAAACCGCACGGCCTTGGTCATGAAACTTCCTCCTTGCGATGATGCCTGCGCGTTTGCTGCCGACGATACTGCGAGCGCTCGACCCCGAGGGTCTGCCTGAACAATGCCCTGACCTCGCAGGGCTTGGTGTCCGGCAACTTGGCGGTGTCGCCGTGCCGGTTCAAGGTGGGTTCCCCACGTGCCGGTGATTGCGATTCACGATACCTAGGCGTTAGCCTGAGAGCTTCTGAACAGTCGGCACGCTGCACAATCGATATGCTGGAAAACCGGGCATGACGCTTCCCGAATCGGACGGCGCCTCACCCGTCATCGCCCAATGGTTTGCGCTCAAGGCAGAGCACCCCGAAGCGCTTCTGTTCTTCCGGATGGGCGATTTCTACGAGTTGTTCTTCGACGACGCCGCCGCCGCCGCCGCCGCGCTCGACATCGCGCTCACTGCGCGCGGCCAGCATGACGGCAAGCCGATCCCGATGTGCGGCGTGCCGATCGCAGCCAGTGGTCCCTATCTGGCGCGTCTGGTCCGTCGCGGCTTTCGCGTCGCCGTGGCCGAGCAGACCGAGCGGCCGGGCCGCGGCCAGAAGGGACCGCTCGCCCGCGCAATCGTACGATTGATCACCGCTGGCACTTTGACCGAGGACGAACTGCTTGATGCCGCCCGTCCCAACCTGCTGATGGCGCTGGTGCATGCCGCCAACGCCGCCCTTGGAGCCGCCTGGATCGACGTGTCCACCGGGCTGTTCGAAACGCTGCTGCTCGAACGCGGCGCCCTGCCCGACCTGCTCAGCCGGCTTGACCCGGCGGAGATCATCGCCCCCGTCGACGTGCCGCTCGGCGACCTTGATCCTCGTCGGGCGCCGCTCGCCTCGGTGCCGCCGCCGCTCGCCGCTCGCGGTCGGCTCGCGGAGGCGTTCGGCGTCGCCGATCTGGCGGCGCTCGGCAGCTTCTCCGATGCAGAGGCGATGGCGGCCAGCCTGGCGCTCGACTATGTCCGCCGCACGCAGGCGGGACGGCTGCCGCGGCTGTCGCGGCCGGCGAGCGCCAACGCGCAGACCACGCTCGGCATCGATCCGGCGACACGCGCCAGTCTCGAGCTGCTGACGGCGCGCGACGGCGGCGCCGCCAACACGCTGTTCTCGTCGGTCGCGCATACCGTGAGTGCGGCGGGCGGCCGGATGCTGGCAAGCTGGATCGCCTCTCCCCTGACCGACATCGCCCGGATCGCTGCCCGCCAGCAGGGCTGGGTCTGGCTCGCCGCCGAGACCGCGCGGGCGGCAGCACTCCGGACGGCCCTGCGCGGCACTCCCGACATTGCCCGCGCGCTGGCGCGGCTGTCGGTCGGTCGCGGCCAGCCGCGCGACCTCGCCGCCATACGCGACGGGCTGGCCAGCGCCCGCGGGGCGATGGCTGCGATCGACGCGGACGGGGCGCCGGCGATCCTGCGCGATGCTGGTCGGGCGTTGTGCCGCGGCCAGGCGCTGAAGGAGCAGCTCGACGCCGCACTCGCCCTCGACCTGCCGGCGCGCGGCCAAGACGGCGGCGTGATCGCCTCCGGGTATGACGGCGAGCTCGATGCCGAGCGCGCGCTGTCGGTGGACAGCCGGCGCCTGATTGCGACGCTGCAGAACGACTATGCGCAGCGCTTCCGCGTCGCCAGCCTCAAAATCCGCCACCACGCTCAGCTCGGCTACGTGATTGAGGCGCCCGCTGCCACCGCCGCCGCATTGTCGCCGCAGGCGGGCGTGATCCTGCGGCAGGGCACCGCCAGCGTGGCCCGTTTCAGTACCGACGAACTGGCTGATCTCGACCGACGCATCGCCGAGGCCGCCGAGCGTGCGGCGGCGCGCGAGCGGCTGGTCTGGGACAGCCTGGTGCAGGCGGCTTTGTCGGAGGTGAGCCTGCCCGCGGTCGCGGACGCGCTCGCCTTGCTTGACGTGATGCAGTCGGCCGCCCGGCTCGCCGCCGGCGGGGCGTGGTGCCGCGCGCTTGTCGCCGATGATACCGGCTTCATGCTGCGCGACTGCCGCCATCCTGTGGTGCAGGCCGCCCTGCCGCGCGCGCAGCGCTTCACGCCCAATGGCTGCGAGCTGTCGGCCGAGCATCGGGTCATGCTGCTGACCGGGCCGAACATGGCCGGCAAGTCAACCTTTCTGCGTCAGACGGCGCTTGCCGTGATCCTGGCGCAGGCCGGCCTGCCGGTGCCGGCGGCGGAAGCGCGGATCGGCGTGGTCGACCGTCTGTTCAGCCGTGTCGGCGCTGCCGACGATCTGGCGCGCGGACGCTCCACCTTCATGGTCGAGATGACCGAGACGGCCTCGATCCTCAACCTGGCGGGGCCACGCTCGTTGGTGGTGGTCGACGAGATCGGGCGCGGCACGGCGACATTGGACGGCCTTGCCATCGCCTGGGCGGTGCTGGAGGCGCTGCATTCGGGCAATCGCTGCCGGGCGATCTTTGCCACTCACTTCCACGAACTGGCGCAGCTCGCGGGCAGCCTGCCGCGCATGCGCGCCCACACCATGCGCGTGCGTGAATGGAAGGGACAGGTGGTGTTCCAGCACGAGGTGGTGGAGGGCGCCGCGCGTCGGAGCTGGGGCGTACACGTCGCGCGCCTCGCCGGCGTGCCGGCGCCGGTGGTGGCGCGCGCGGCGCGGCTGCTGGAGACACTGGAGCGCGATCACGCCCGCGCCGGCCCCGCATTGCCGCTGTTCGCCGCCCTTGAGACCGAGACGACGACACCGTCCGAGGATGTGCGGGGCGAGGAGAGGCGAGACGAGAAGAGGGGGGCGGATGCCGACGCCTCGGCGTTGTTGGCAGCGCTGGCGGCGCTTGATCCGGACCTGATGTCCCCACGCGAGGCCCTCGATGCGCTGTATGCGCTCCGTGCCCGTTGCGATCCCGCATCGTAACCCGGCCACGTTGATGCCCAAACTTTGATGCATTGCACGATGTTTATGTCCGCGGCCTCAAGAAGGCGCTAGGCTTAGGACGTGATGCCTTACTTCCCACGCGCCTCCTCCTCGAATTCGGAATCGGCATGCCGGCCGCCTGATGCCGAGGAAGCCACGCGCCTGCTCGCGGCGGCCTTGGCCACACCCGCCGATGCCACGGCGCCGGTGCCGCGCGACGCGGCTCTCGGATTGTTCCGGCGTCATCTCACCCGCGTCCAGCAGGGCGTGCGCGAGGCATTTGAGCGGAATGCGCTCTGCGGCACCGACGCCGCCGAGCGCCTCTCGGCGCTGACCGACGGCATGATCGCAACGCTGCACGATTACGCCATGCGCGAGATGAGTGCCGCGTCGCGCGAGCCGCTCGCCATCGCCGCCACCGGCGGCTATGGACGCGGCCTGCTGGCGCCGTTCAGCGACATCGACCTGCTGTTCCTGACCGAAGACGCGCCGTCTCCAGAGATCCTCGGCGCGGTGGAGTTCATCCTCTATTTTCTGTGGGATCTCGGCCTCAAGGTCGGCCATGCCACGCGCTCGGTCTCAGAGTGCCTCGCCGAAGCCGCCCAGGACACCACCATCCGAACGACGCTGCTCGACGCGCGGCGGATCGCGGGCGATGAGCCGCTGTTCGCCATGTTCCAGGCGCGGTCGATCGTCGCCAACGTGGAGTCAGGCTTCTCCAGCTTCATCGCCGCCAAGCAGAGGGAGCGCGCGGCGCGTCATGCGCGCTATGGCGAGAGCCCGTTCCTGGTCGAGCCCAATATCAAGGAAGGCCGCGGCGGCCTGCGTGACATGCAGACGCTCTATTGGCTGTGCCGCTACTCGTTCGGCATCGGCGAGGCGCACGACCTGGTCGGACCGGGGGCGCCGAGCGGAGGCTTGCTCACCGAGCAGGAAGCCAAGCGCGCGCGTCGTTCCTGGGACTTCCTTTGGACTGTGCGTCTGCACCTGCACTATGTCGCCGGACGCGCCGAGGAGCGGCTGACCTTCGACATGCAGCCGGTGGTGGGCGCCCGCATGGGCTACACGCAGCATGGCCGTCAGGTCGGCGTCGAGCGCTTCATGCGGCACTATTTTCTCACCGCGCGCGAGGTGATGCGGCTTACCCATGTGCTCGAGCCGGCGGTGCTGCGGCAGGCGCTGGGTCCGCCCGCCAATTCGCCCGAGACCGACCCCGCGATGCAAGGCGCCGGCTTCATGCTGTCGGACGGGAAAATCCTGCAGGCGCCAGGCATCGATTTCGACCGCGAACCGATCCGGATGCTGCGTCTGCTCGCCTGCGCGGCGGCGCGCGGCCTGAGCATCCACCCGCTGGCGATGCATGAGCTGATCCGCTGCGAGCGCAGCGCCGCATCGCTGCGCGGCGATCCGGAGGCGGCGTCGATCCTGCTCAAACTGGTTTGCGGCAAGCGTCCGCCGCATGTCGCACGCGGCGAGCACAAGAAAGCAGGCGAGACCGCGGCCAACAACGCGCGCTGGCTGCATGTGCTGAACGAGACCGGCCTGCTGGCACGGCTGATCCCGGCCTGGTCACGTATCGTGGGCCAGATGCAGTTCGACACCTACCATGTGTTCACCGTCGACGAGCACATCATCGAGGCGGTCCGCATCCTCGGCACGCTTGAGGCCGGCGCGCTCGCCGACGAGGCCCCGGTCGCCAACACGCTGGTCCAGGATCTGCAATCCCGGCGCGCGCTCTACGTTGCCACTCTGCTGCACGACATCGCCAAGGGAAGGGGCGGCGATCATTCCGAACTCGGCTCGGAGATGGCGCTCGATATCTGTCCGGCGCTGGGGCTTTCATCGGAGGAGACCGAGACCGTCTCCTGGCTGGTGCTGCACCACCTGCTGCTCAGCCAGACCGCGTTTCGACGCGACATCGACGATCCCAAGACCATCTTCGACGTCGCCGAGACCATCCAGTCTCCCGAGCGGCTGAAACTGCTGCTGCTGCTCACCGTGGTGGACATGCGGGCGGTCAGCGCCAAGGTCTGGAACGCCTGGAAGGCGGCGCTGCTGCGCGAGCTTTATACACGTGTCGCCGAGGTGCTGGCGGGCGGCCTGGCCACGACCGAACGCGACATACGCGTCGCCCGCGCCAAGGACGAAGCCCGCCTGCTGCTCGAGGAGGAAGGCTTCTCATCGTCCGAGACCGGGCAGTTCCTGGCGCTGGGCTATGGCGGCTACTGGCTGTCTTTCGATAGCGAGACGCATGTCCGGCACGCCCGCATGATCCGCGATGCCGAGCGGCGCGGAGCGCCGCTCACCGTCGAAACGCAGCCGCTGCCGGCGCGCGCGGTGACCGAGGTGACGGTTTACACCACCGACCATGCCGGGCTGTTCTCGCGCATCGCCGGCGCGCTCGCGGTCGCCGGCGCCTCGATCGTTGACGCGCGCATCCACACCTTGAGCAACGGGATGGCGCTCGACACCTTCTGGATACAGGATGCCGCGGACGGCGCCTTCGACGCGCCGCATCGGCTCGCGCGCCTGTCCAGCCTGGTCGAGCAGGCACTGGCCGGACGGCTGGATATCGCGAGCGAGATCGGCCGCGTCTCACGCACCAGCGTCGGACGACGAATGCGGGCGATCCATGTGCCGCCGCGGGTCGTGGTCGACAACCGCGCCTCGAATACCCACACGGTGATCGAGATCAATGGCCGCGACCGGTCCGGGCTGCTGCACGACGTGACCGACGCGATCAGCGGCCAGGGCGTGCAGATCGCGTCCGCCCACATCACCACCTACGGTGTTCGAGCCGTCGACGTGTTCTACGTGAAGGATGTGTTCGGGTTGAAAATCAGCAGCGAACGCAAGCTCGACGATTTGCGCGAGGCGCTGCTGCTGGTGCTGACACGCGCGGAAGAGGCGCTGGCGTTGCCGACGTCGACCCAGCGCCCGAGCACGACCGAGGCGGCCTAGGCTTGCCGCCATCCGGCGAGACGGCGGCCGCTCCCCGCCCGCGCTCCGAGATAAGCGGCGCTGAGATACGCAGGAAGGACGCGGTGCGGATCAGCTCGCTGCGCGCCGACCTGGTCGACCGGATGCGCGAGGACAAGCCCGATCTTGATGCGGACGGCATGGTTGCCTGGCAGGAGGTCACACGCTACCGCGGCCTGCTGGTCGAGGATTTGCTGCGTGCGGAGCGGCGCGACATCACCGCGCTCGAACGCGAGGTCATCGACAGCCTGGCCGAGCACGAGACAGTGGCCGACAATGTCGAGCATGACATGGAGGTCAAGCGCTCATTCGGAGAGCGCGCCGCCGACCAGGTGTCCGAGTTCGGCGGTAGTTGGCGCTTCATCATCCTGTTCGGCGTGGTGATGGCCGTGTGGATCGGTGTCAACGTCGCCCTGGCCTCGCGGGCGTTCGATCCTTACCCCTTCATCCTGTTGAACCTGGCGCTGTCGTGTGTGGCCGCGGCGCAGGCGCCGGTCATCATGATGAGCCAGCGGCGTACCGAGGCGAAGGATCGCGCCCGCTCGCTCAACGACTATCAGGTCAATCTCAAGGCCGAGCTCGAAATCCGGCACCTGCACGAAAAGATGGACCATCTGATGACGCGGCAATGGGAACGGCTGGCGGAGCTGCAGCGCCTGCAGATCGAGCTGATGCAGGAACTGCTGGACCGCAAGCGCAAGCCGCTCGACGCCAGCGTAAGCGCGCCCGGCCGCCCGGACGAATGCTGACCGGCTTCGTCACGCATTCACGCATTGAGGTCAATGCCGCCCGTCTGGATGCAGGGGAATCGCTTGAAGCGCGCTCACGCTGATTGCCGAAGCAGGGCTTCGAG
>CAXTRK010000065.1:0-9102 GCA_964246745.1 uncultured Acetobacteraceae bacterium | reverse complement strand
CTCCGGCGCCGTGTCCTCGGCGCTGGCGGGGGCCGACGAGGGAGGGCTTGGCGCCGCCTGGGCCGCGGCCAGGGTCGCCGATGAGCCGCCGGCGGACGCGGGCGGCGGCGTTGGCGCGGGCGGCTTTGACGGTGCCGTCGGCAGCGGAATCGGATCGTTGGCATCAAGCCGGTCAGTCAGGTTGCGTTGGCGCAGCAGTGCCGCGGTCACCGACTGACGCAGGTCAAGCGAGGCTACCTGCGGCGGATGCGCGGGCGTCGTGCCGATCGCGGGGTAAGGCGCGTCGATGCCGGGCGGCGGCGGCCGTTGCTTGGCGATCTCGCCGCCTTCAAGCTGGTGCCACCAGCCGACCGGCGTGTCGACGGCGCTCTGGTGCGCGCAGCCCGCCAGGCCTGAAGCCATCCCGGTGGACGCCGCGAGCACAAACAGCGCGCGCGCGCATCGACGCACTCTTGGCTCCGGCTCAAAGGTGCCCATCTCTTCCCCGATCGCGATCCGCATCGGTTTAGCGCGGCCCCGTCTCGATGCACAGAGAGGCTCCATGCACAGAGAGCGGGCTTCGCCTGTCTTGGAGCACGCGGGCAAACAGGATAGGACGCTCAGATGAGCAGTTCCGCGCCTAGGGAGATCATCATGAGCGGCATGTCGGACAAGCACCGGATCAGGACTGACGAGATCGGCCGCGTCCGCATGGATGACGAGGATCCGGATGCGCCCGATGGTCCCGACGTTCCTGAGCCGACCGGGCCGGAACGCAAGGAGCCTGACGACAACAAGACGCTGTCCTCGCCGGTCAACGAGCTTGAAAAACGGCTGTTCGATCAGCGCAAGGTGCTGATCTTCGGTGCGATCAACGACAAGGTCGCGCGTGACGTCACCGGCAGGCTGCTGGCGCTGGCCGGCGCGTCGGACAAGCCCATCGACGTCTATGTCAACTCGCCAGGCGGCCACGTCGAGAGCGGCGACACCATCCACGACATGATCCGGTTCGTGGACGCCATGGCGCCGGTGCGCGTGATCGGCACCGGCTGGGTGGCTAGCGCCGGCGCCTTGATCTACGTCGCGGGTGTCAAGGAACGCCGCTTCTGCCTGCCCAACACGCGCTTCCTGCTGCACCAGCCGATGGGCGGGGTGCGCGGCCCCGCCGTCGACATCGACATCGAGGCCCGCGAGATCATCAAGATGCGCGAGCGCCTGAACCGGCTGTTCGCGCGCGAGACCGGACAGTCCTACGAGAAGGTCGCCAAGGATACCGATCGCAACTACTGGATGAGCGCGGAGGAGGCGATCGCCTACGGCATGGTCTCGCGCGTGGTGGCCAGCATCACCGATCTCTGATCCCGCTCAGGGCACCGTCATGCCGCGCTGCACCGCCGGGCGGCTGCCCACCGCTTCCATCCACCGATGCACGTTCGGGATCGCGGTCAGGGTGCCGGCGAGCGGCTCGGACAGGACGCTGTTCGCCGCGACGGTCCACGGGTAGGAGGCGATGTCGGCGATGGAATATTCCTCGCCGCCCAGGAACGCCGACGATGCCAGCCGCTTTTCCATGACATGCAACAAGCGGTCTGCCTCCTTGGTGAAGCGATCGATGGCGAGCGGCGCCTTCTCGTGGGAGCGTACAGCGAAAAAGCCGAGCTGCCCCAGCATCGGCCCAAAGCCGCCGATCGACCAAGTGAGCCAGGCGAGCGCTGCCATACGCTGGTGTACCGGCCGCGGCAGCAGCCGGCCGGTCTTGTCGGCGAGATAGGTCAGGATCGCGCCGCTCTCGAAGATGCTGAGCGCGCCGCCATCGGCCTCGTCGTCGACGATCGCCGGGATTTTGTTGTTGGGCGAGATCGCCAGGAACTCCGGCGCGAACTGCTGGTCGCTGCCGATATCCACCGGCACCACCGTGTAGGGAAGGCCAAGCTCCTCGAGCATGATCGAGATTTTGCGGCCGTTCGGCGTCTTCCAGGTGTGCAGCGTGATCATCTTGCATCTCCGTCAGGCGTCATGGCACGGCCGCTCCGTTGAGAGATGGGCGCGCGCCTCGTTGATCAACACCCCAAACGGAACCTGCCGGCTCTGCCGCAAAGGAGAAACCGATGAGCGCAACTGACTCGGATCGCCTGTTGCTCATCACCGGGGCGACTGGCCAGCAAGGCGGCGCTGTCGTGCGTGCCCTGCTGGCGTCAGGGCAGCGCTGGCGCCTGCGCGCGCTGATGCGCAATCCCGCATCCGACGCCGCCCGCTCGCTCGGCTGGCGCGGCGTCGAAGTGGTCAAAGGCGATCTCGACGACGAGGCCGCGGTCAGACGCGCAGTCGATGGCGCCCACGGCGTCTTCAGCGTGCAGACGCCGATGGGGCATGGCACCGAGGCGGAGGAGCGGCAAGGCAAGCTGCTGGCGACAGCGGCAGCCGACGCCAAAGTCGCGCATTTCGTGTTCTCATCGGTGGGCGGCGCCGATCGCCAGAGCGGCGTGCCGCATTTCGAAAGCAAGTGGCGGATCGAGCAGCATATCGCCGCACTCGGCCTGCCCGCGACGATCATCCGTCCGGTCGCCTTCATGGATAATTTCAGGACGGCGGCTTCGCGGACCTTCATGCTGTCGATGTTGAGGAGCACGGCCCCGAAACACCGGCACCTGCAACTGGTCGCCGTTCGCGATATCGGCCGGCTCGCCGCCCAGGCGTTTGCCACGCCCGAGCGGTCTATCGGCCGCGCCATGGAACTGGCGGGAGATTCCGTGACCGTGCCGCAGGCAGTGCGCATCCTTCGCCGGGCGGGGATGCGTCCCGCTCTGGCGCTCCCGCTGCCCGAGCGCGTGCGCAACCGCTTGCCGCGCGATCTCACGCTGATGTTCGACTGGTTCGCGCGCACCGGCTACCAGGCCGACATTCCCGCGCTGCGGCGTGAGCTTCCCGATCTGCACACCTTTGCACAGTGGGCGATGAGCCAGCGATAAGCCCCGGCGTCGGCTGTCAGAGTTGAACCAGACAGCCAGACTGACGGCTTCTACCTCGCACGGAATTATTCCCGTCAGTGGAAGGCGAGCGCCGGTCCACCGACAAAGGAGAAACCGTCATGTCTCAATCAGTCCGCACCGCGCTCGTCACAGGAGCCAACAAAGGTCTCGGCTTGGAAATCGCGCGGCGCCTCGCCGCGGCAGGGCTGCGCGTCGGGCTGGGCGCTCGCGATGCCGCGCTGGGTGAGGCGGCTGTAGCCGGGCTGCGCACCGTGGGCGGCGACGTTCGGTTCGTGCGTCTCGATCTCCTCGAAGTCGCCACGATCGCCGCCGCGGCCGACGTGATCGGCATGGACGGCGGGGCGCTGGACGTTCTGGTCAACAACGCCGGCATCGTATCGAAGGGCGATGGTTCTCCTGGCAAGGCGGACGCCGCCGCCGTGCGCCGCGCGTTCGAGACCAACTTTTTCGGCACGCTTGCCGTCACCCAGGCGATGCTGCCGCTGCTGCGCCGATCAGCCTCAGCCTTGATCGTCAACCAGTCGAGCAGCATAGGCTCTCTCACGCTCCAGGCTGACCCCGCATGGGTGTATGCGCAGGTGAAGCCGATCGGCTATGCCGCGGCCAAAGCATCGCTGAACATGCTGACCATCCAACTCGCTGCCGAGCTCAGGCACGAGGGGATCAGAGTCAATTCGGTAAACCCGGGCCTGGTTAGAACAGACCTGAATGGCCGAACCCGCGGCGCCCCGGTGGAGGAGGGAGCGGCGCCCGCAGTTGACATGATATTGTCGGGCGCGGACCTGACAGGCGCCTTTGTCGGCCCGGACGGACTGGAGCCCTGGTGATTAAGGAGTGGCGGCCAGTTCAGGAGTGGAGCGCGACAACCCGACGCGGGGCAAGTTCAAGCCTATGCTTTTGCATTCCCGATCATCAACCGGCAGCGGTGAAGCTCCGTGGAACCGGGCTTCGCTCAACGGCGCCGCACGCTGTTTTGTGAAAGCCCGAGCATGAGGGCAATGTTCTGGATTGCCGCACCGGATGCGCCCTTGCCGAGATTGTCGAGCTGGGCGGTGAGCAACGCATGCGGATAGCGCGCGCTCGCGTGAACGGCGAGGTCCATGGCGTCGCTGCCGGCCATGGTCTCGCCAATGAGCGCGCCTGCGGAGTCCCGAACCACGACGTGACTGGAACCCGCATACCAATCCAGCAGGCAGGCGCTGATGTCGGCCGCAGTGGCCTTCGTGCCGAGCCGGTCGAGATGCAGCGGGATCGAGACGATCATGCCCTGACGAAAATGCCCGACGGATGGTACGAACAAGGGCCGCGCGCGAAGCCCGGAATGCGCCATGATCTCGGGCACGTGCTTATGCTCGAGGCCGAGGCCGTAGAGCTGGAACGCGGGGGCGCCGCTTGCCTCGTGCGCTTCGATCATGCCGCGTCCGCCGCCCGAGTAGCCGCTGACCGCGTTGATCGAAAGCGGCGTCTCGTCGGCGATCAAGCCAGACGCAATCAACGGACGCAGCAAGGCGATGGCGCCGGTGGCGTAGCAGCCGGGATTGGCGACGCGCGACGCCGCCGCGATGGCCGCGTCCTGCCCGGCCGCCAGTTCGGCAAAGCCATAGGTCCAGCCAGGATCGATACGGTGCGCGGTGCTGGCGTCAAGCAGGCGCGGCGGCTTTTCCAGCTCGCCTGCAAGCCTCGCCGACTCGCGGGCGGCGTCATCCGGAAGGCAGAGCACCACCAGATCAACCGAGCCCATCAGCTTCCGCCGCGCCTGTGGATCGCGGCGGCAGTCCGGATCGATCGAGCGCACCGTCACGTCGAGTGAGCGCAGGCGCTCGCGTATGCCGAGGCCGGTGGTGCCGGCCTCGCCGTCGATAAAGACGCTCGGGGTCAGCGTTTCGAGAACTGGAAGGAACGACGCGCCTTCATGCGGCCGTACTTCTTGCGCTCGACCACGCGGCTGTCGCGAGTCAGGAACCCCGCCACCTTGAGGATGCCGCGCAGGCTCGGTTCGTAGTGGGTCAGCGCACGGCTGATGCCGTGACGCATCGCTCCCGCCTGCCCCGACAGACCGCCGCCGGTGACCGTGCAATAGACATCGAACTGGTTATAGCGGTCCGCTACCAGGAACGGCTGGGTGATCAGCATGCGCAGCACGGGACGCGCGAAATACTGTCCGACCTTCTTGCCGTTGACGCTGATATCGCCGCGTCCGGGCTTGATCCACACGCGCGCGATCGCGTTCTTGCGACGGCCGGTGGCGTAGGCGCGGCCCTGCGCGTCGCGCTTGGGCTCGCGGACCTGCGTCTCCGCCGGGGTGACCGCGACGCCGGCGCTGGTCGCGAGTTCCCGCAGGTCGGCCAGTGTTCCGGTGCGGGACTGCTCTTGGGTCTCTGACATATTCAGGCCGCGATGCTGCTGTTGATGGTGGCGGACGCCTTGAGGGCGGAATTCTTGCGGTTCAGCCCCGCCACGTCCAGGCGACGCGGCTGCTGGCCATCATGCGGGTGAGCGCTGCCGGCATAGACAAACAGGTGCTTCATCTGCGCCCGTTGCAGCGGGCCGCGCGTGATCATGCGCTCGACCGCCTTGCTGATCACGTGTCCAGGGTTCTTGCCGGACAGACGCTGCTCGATGGTGCGCTGCTTGATGCCGCCGGCGTAGCCGGTGTGATAATGAAACAGCTTCTGGCCTGCCTTGTTGCCGGTCAGCCGGACCTTCTCGGCGTTGACCACCACGACATTGTCGCCGCAATCGACATGCGGCGTGAATTGCGGCTTGTGCTTGCCGCGCAGGCGCTGCGCGATGATGGCGGCGAGCCGTCCGAGAACGAGGCCGTCGGCGTCGATCAGGATCCAGCCCTTCGTCACCTCCGCGGGTTTCAGCGAGAGGGTGGTCTTCATGTGCAATCGGCTCCGTCAGCCCGCGTCGATGAGGAGCCGCCTTATCGCTAGCGACGCGCAATCCGTCAAGCCTTGGTCATTCTTCTCGGCGAGAACTCAGATTTTCTTGGCGGTATCGGGATACCGCAGGCAAGGCCGCGTTGGTCACCGCTTCCTGGCGTGATAAGGCTCTTTGATGCCGGCGCCCACGACCGCCCCCGTCCATGTCATCGGCGCCTCCGGCCGTTCAGGCGCCGCACTCTGTCGGGCGCTGCGGGACCGCGGACAGGGTTTCGTTCCCGTCGTCCGCGATGCCGGGCGCTGGGCCGCAACCGGCCTCGACATCGCCCCCAGGCTCGCCGATCTCGACGACCCGGCTTCGCTGTCCGCCTCCCTGAGGGGCGCCGTACGCATTGTCTGCACCGCCCACGCACGCAACACCGAACGCGTGATCAGGGCGGCGCCGGCCGCGGCCACGCTGGTATTGCTTGGCAGCACACGCAAATTCACCCGCTGGCCGGACGCGCACGCAAGCGGCGTGATCGCCGGCGAGCGCGCGCTGATGCGGTCAGGGCGAAATGGGGTGATGCTGCATCCGACGATGATCTACGGAGCCGAGGGAGAGAACAACGTGCGCAGGCTGGCCGCCCTGTTGCGCTGGCTGCCGGTGGTGCCGCTGCCGGACGGCGGCGGCGCCCTGGTGCAGCCGATCAGCCAGGACGATGTCACCCGCGCCATTCTGGCCAGTCTCGACCGCGTCTGGGACGGACCGCACAGCCTCGTGCTTGCCGGTCCCAAGCCGCTGGCCTACCGGGACTTCGCGGCGAGCGTGGCGCGTGCGTTCGGCGTGCCTCGGCGGCCGGTGCTGTCGGTCCCCGGCGGACTGCTGATCGCGCTCTGCCGGATCACGCGCGCCCTGCCGGGCCTGCCGCGGATCGGCCCCGCTGAGGTGCGCCGGCTGCTTGAGGATCGCGCCTTCGACATCGCGCCGATGCGCGCGGAACTCGGCGTGACGCCGATCAGCCTGGAGGCCGGGCTCGAGGCGATGCGCAGGGCCGAGCAAGCAGGATCTCGGCCTGTGCCAAGTCCAGGCTCGTATTGATATTGAAGAACGGATCGATGCCGCCCTTGTCTTCTTCACCGCCGCCTTCTTCAGCATCGAAATCGATTGGACGAATGGCGAGCGTGCGGGCGAAATCGCGTATCGAGCGGCGCTCGGAGACGCGCAGATACGTTCGCAGCCGCCCACCGCAATCGATCGGCCAGAGTGCCACCGCGTGGTGCAGGCGTTTGCCGGACATCGCCACGGCCGGCGCGGGACACAGGCGGGCGAGCAGGTTATCGGGCACGAACGGCGTGTCGCACGGCACGGTCAGCAGGGCGTCACAGCCGCGGCCCTGCGCCCAGGCAAGGCCGCGGGCGATGCCGGCGAGCGGACCGAAGCCCGGCTCGGCATCGGCGAGCACCGGCAGACCAAGCCATGCGAAGCGTTGCGGATCGCCATTGGCGCTGAGCGCCAGATGGTCGAGTTGCGGCGACAGCCGGGCGGCGAGATGCTCGATCATGGCGACGCCGCCAAGACGCAGCAGGCCCTTGTCCCGGCCGCCCATGCGGCGTGCCTGCCCGCCCGCGAGGATCACCCCCGCAAACATGGCCCGGCATTCATGAGGGTGGTTCTGGGGCGAACGACGGGGCTCGAACCCGCGACATCCAAGACCACAACCTGGCGCTCTACCAGCTGAGCTACGTCCGCCACCGAGGCGCCGGGTCTAGGAGACCTGAGCTTTTGCGTCAATATTGCGGCCCCGGGTGCGGCGTTGGCTCCCGCGAAACAGCGATCTGAGCCGGACGATCGCCTCGATCAGCACGTCGTCGCGCTTGCAGAACGCAAAGCGCACCAGGTGCTCGGGCGCGTCCGGACCGTCATAGAAGGCCGACACCGGAATCGCGGCCACGCCGGCGTGCTCGATGATATGACGGCAGAACAGGGCGGCGTCGCCGGCAAAGCCCAGCGGACGGAAATCCGCGATCACGAAATAACCGCCTGAACTGGGCAGCACGTCAAAGCCAATGGCGCGCAGCCCTTCGCTCAGCAGCCGGCACTTGGCGGCAAGGCTGGCCGCGAGCTGATCGAAATAGGCTGTCTCCCTGCGTAGGCCGAAGGCGACCGCGCGTTGCAGGTTGGGCGGCGTGGTGAAGGTGAGGTTCTGGTGCGCCTTCATCACCAGCAGGGTGAGGGCTGCCGGCGCGGTGACATAACCGACCTTCCAGCCGGTCAGCGAAAAGCTCTTGCCGGCGCTGCCGACGCGAAGGCATCGCTCCCGCATGCCGGGCAGCGTCATCAGCGGCACGTGCCGGGCGGGCGCCCATACCAGATGCTCATAGACTTCGTCGCAGACCGCGTAGGCGTCGTGCCGGATCAGCAAGGATGCGATGAACCCAAGCTCCTCGCGCGTGAACACCTTGCCGGTGGGGTTCATCGGCGTGTTGAGCAGGATCATCTTGGTGCGCGGCCCGAAGGCGGCGGCGAGTTCGTCACGTTGCAAGGTCCAGTCGGGTTCGCGCAGGCGCACGATGCGCGGCACGCCGCCCAGCAGGCGCACGACAGGCAAGTAGGTGTCGTAGAGCGGCTCGATCAGCACGACCTCGTCGCCCGGATCGATCAGCGCCATCAGGCAGGCGGTCAGCGCCTCGGTGGCGCCCGACGTCACCACCACCTCGCGGTCATGATCGACCTCGAGCTCGTAGAAGCGGCGATTGATCCCGGCCACCGCCATGCGCAGCTCGGCAAGTCCGGCCATCGGCGGATACTGGTTGCGGTGATCGAGCAGGGCGTCGGCGGCGGCTTGGACGATATCCGCGGGACCCTCGGTGTCGGGAAAACCCTGCCCCAGATTGATCGCCTCATGGCGCGCGGCAAGCGCGGACATCACCGCGAAGATCGTGGTTGGCGTGGCGCCGAGCAGGGTATTGCCGCACTTCATCAGGGGGTTGCTCTCCATGAGGCGCGATTGCCGGGCGTGCTGGCGCGTGCGAACATCGTCTGAACCGGAGGGGACGCGGGTCGTCCAAGCTTTCATGAAAAAAATCGAAGCCGTCATCAAGCCGTTCAAGCTCGACGAGGTCAAGGAGGCGCTGCACGAGATCGGCCTGCAAGGCATCACCGTGACCGAGGCGAAGGGCTTCGGACGGCAGAAGGGCCACACCGAACTCTACCGCGGCGCGGAGTACGTGGTCGATTTCCTGCCCAAGGTGAAGATCGAGGT
>CAXTRK010000064.1:562-9648 GCA_964246745.1 uncultured Acetobacteraceae bacterium | reverse complement strand
AAATGCCCAAGATGAAGACCAAGTCGTCGGTCAAGAAGCGGTTCAAGATCACCGCGACCGGCAAGGTGCTCGCCGGCCCCGGCTTCAAGCGCCATGGCCTGATCAACCGTCCGCAGAAGATGAAGCGGACCAATCGCGGCTCGCAGACGCTGACCGAGATGGACGCCAAGACGGTCAAGCAGTGGGCGCCGTACGGGCTGGCATGAGGAGCATCTGACATGGCACGCGTGAAACGGGGTGTGACCACCCACGCCCGTCACAAGAAGGTCCTCGCTCAATCCAAGGGCTTCGTCGGCCGCTCGTCGACGAACTACCGGATTGCGCTCGAGCGGCTTGAGAAGTCGCTGCAGTACGCCTATCGCGACCGTCGCAACAAGAAGCGCGATTTCCGCGGCTTGTGGATACAGCGCATCAACGCCGCCGTCCGCGAGCACGGCATGACCTACAGCGTCTTCATCAACGGTCTGAACAAGGCCGGCATCGCGCTCGACCGCAAGGTGCTCGCCGCCATCGCCTATGACGACAGCGCCAGCTTCGCCGAGATCGTCCGCAAGGCGCAGGCGGCGTTGGCCTGAGTGCCGATGCGGCGTGCCTGACGATCTCGAAACGCTGCGTGCCGAGACGCTCGCGGCACTCGGCGAGGCCGCCGACCCGCGCGCCTGGGACGCGGTGCGCGTGGCGACGCTCGGCAAGTCCGGCCGGCTGACCCTGCTGCTCAAGCAACTCGGCGCCAGTCCGCCGGAAGAGCGTCGTGCCCGCGGCGCCGCCCTGAACCGGCTGCGCGACGAACTCGCCGCCGCCATCGACGCGCGCGGACGGGCGCTGGAAGCCGCGGCGCTCGACCGTCGCCTGGCCAGCGAGCGGGTCGACGTCACCCTGCCGGTGCCGGGTGCCGCGCCCGGCCTGATCCATCCGATCAGCCGCACCGTCGAGGAGATCATGGCGATCTTCGGCGCCATGGGATTCCGCCTCGCCGAAGGCCCGGACATCGAAACCGACTGGCATAATTTCGCGGCGCTCAACACGCCCGCGCACCACCCGGCGCGCACCGATCACGACACCTTCTATCTGCCCACGCCGGAAGGCAAGCCGCCGCGGCTGCTGCGCACCCAGACCTCGCCGGTGCAGATACGCACCATGCTGAGCGAGCCGCCGCCGATACGGGTGATCGTTCCCGGCCGCACCTACCGCGCCGATCACGACGCCACGCACTCGCCGATGTTTCATCAATGCGAGGGGCTGGTGGTCGATCGCGGCATCACGCTGGGCCATCTCAAGGGCTGCCTGATCGCCTTCCTGCGCGCCTATTTCGACCAGCCCGACCTGCCGGTACGGTTCCGCGCCTCGTACTTTCCGTTCACCGAGCCGTCGATGGAGGTGGATATCGGCTGGAGCCGACGGACCGGCGAGATCGGCGGCGGTTCGGACTGGCTGGAGGTGCTGGGCAGCGGCATGGTGCATCCGCGCGTGCTGGCCAATTGCGGCATCGATCCCGCCGAGTATACCGGCTTCGCCTTCGGCATGGGCATCGAGCGGCTGACCATGCTGAAGAGCGCCATTCCCGACCTGCGCGCCTTCTATGAGAGCGACATACGCTGGCTGCGCCATTACGGCGCCTCGCCGTTGCGTCCGGCGCTGCTGCACGAAGGCCTCTGAGGTGAAGTTCACGCTTTCCTGGCTGCGCGACCATCTCGACACCGACGCGAGCCTGCCGGAGCTGCTGGCGGCGCTGAACCGGATCGGCCTTGAGGTCGAAGCCGTGACCGACCGCGGCGCCGACCTCGTTGCGTTCCGCACGGCGCGCATCGTCACGGCGGAACCGCATCCAAACGCCGACCGTCTGCGCGTCTGCCATGTCGATGTCGGCGGCGAGGGCGGCTCAGTGCAGGTGGTGTGCGGCGCGCCCAACGCTCGCGCCGGCCTGTCGGTGATCTTCGCGCCGCCCGGCGCCGTCATTCCGGCCACCGGCACGCCGCTCAGGATCGGCGCGATACGCGGCGTCGAGAGCCGCGGCATGCTGTGCTCGCTGCGCGAACTCGGGTTGGGCGAGGAGCATGACGGCATCGCCGAACTGCCGGACAACACCACGCCCGGCCAGTCCTACGCCAATTATGCCGGGCTCGACGATCCGGTGATCGAGATCGCGATCACCCCTAATCGCGGCGACGCGCTTGCCGTGCGCGGCATCGCGCGCGACCTCGCCGCCGCCGGGCTCGGCCATCTCCGGCCCTGGCTCGCCCAGACCGTGGCAGGGCGGTTTGCCTCGCCGATCGTCTGGCGCAATGAATTTGCCGAGGCCTGCCCGATCGTGCTCGGCCGCGCCATACGCGGCGTGCGCAATCGGCCGAGCCCGCCTTGGCTGCGCGAGCGGCTCACGGCGATCGGGCTGCGTCCGATCTCTGCCCTGGTGGATGTCACCAATTTCTTCACCTTCGATCTCGCCCGTCCGCTGCATGTGTTCGATGCCGACCGCATCGCTGGCGGCGAACTGGTGCTGTGCCGCGGCGGCGGCGAGCGCTTCCGCGGCCTCGATGGACGCGACTACATCGCAGGCCATGAGGATTGCGTGATCGCCGACGCGCGCGGCGTGCAGTCCTTCGCCGGCTTGATGGGCGGCGAGGCGACCGGCGCCAACGAGCAGACCAGCAGCGTGTTCATCGAATGCGCGTTGTTTGATCCGGTGCGTGTGGCTCTCTCTGGCCGGCGGCACGCGATCACCACGGACGCGCGCCAGCGTTTCGAGCGCGGCATCGATCCCGCCATGCTCGTCTCCGGGTTGGAGGCGGCGACGCGCATGATCCTCGAACTCTGCGGCGGCGAGGCCAGCGACGTGGTCCGGGCCGGCGAGATGCCTGCCTGGCGGCGCACCGCGCGGCTGCGTTTTGCCCGTATCGCGGCGGTCGGCGGCCTGGACGTGCCGGCGGACGAGGCCGCGGCGGCACTCGAAGCGCTCGGCTTTGCGACTCGGGAGCGGACAGAGGACGCCGCGCTGTTCGAGGTGCCCTCCTTCCGTCCGGACATCGCCGCCGCCTCCTCCCTCGACGCATCGCCGTCGCTTGCGCCCGAGCGGCGGTTTGCCGCGGACCGGGTCTCCCCGATCGAGGCCGAGTGCGACCTGATCGAGGAAGTGCTTCGGCTGCGCGGCCTGGACAGCATCCCACCAGTGCCGTTGCCCGCCACCGGCGCGGTGACGCTGGCCGCCCTCACGCCGAGACAGGCGCGCACCGCCACTGCGCGGCGCCTGCTTGCCGCGCGCGGCCTGGCGGAATGCATCGGCTTCGCTTTCGTCTCGCACGAGCAGGCGGAGCCGTTCGGCGCCATCCCGGAAAGCCTGCGCCTGCTCAACCCGATCGCCGCCGATCTCGACCAGTTGCGGCCGACGCCGCTGGTGAGCCTGGTGCTGGCCGCCAGGCGCAACGCCGCGCGCGGCGCGGACTCGCTTGGCTTGTTCGAGATCGGGCCAGGTTTTACCGAGGCCGGGCAGAGCCTGATCGCGGCTGGCCTGCGCGCCGGGAACGTCTCACCGCGGCGCCCGGGTCACGGGCCGGAGCCGGCGGCGCTCTGGCATGCCAAGGCTGACGCGCTCGCCCTGCTGGAGGCGCTCGGCGTGCCGATCCATTCCGTCAGCGTCACCGCCGATGCGCCCGGGCACTATCATCCGGGCCGGTCCGGGACCTTGCGCCAGGGGCCGCGCGCGGTGCTCGCGCATTTTGGCGACCTGCATCCGGCGGCACTGCGCAGCCTTGGCTTGCAGACCCAGGCGGCAGGCTTCGAGCTGTTCCTCGACGCCATTGCCGATCCGAAACGCCGCCGCCGCACGGCTCCGGTGCTGCCGCCGTTCCAGCCGCTCTCGCGCGACTTCGCCTTTCTGGTGGCGTCCGAGGTCGCCGCCGACGACGTGCTGCGCGCCGCGCGCGGCGCCGATCGGGCGCTGATCACCGAAGTCAGCCTGTTCGACGTCTATGAGGGCGGCCAGGTGCCGGAGGGGCGGAAATCACTCGGCGTCGAGGTGGTGATCCAGCCACGCGACCGCAGCCTCACCGACGCGGAGATCGAAGCCATCTGCGCCAGGATCGTCTCAGCCGTCGGCAACGCGACCGGCGCCGAACTGAGACAGTAAAGAGAACGTCGTCGTAAGAAATCCCACCGTCCGAGAAAAATCTCGAACGGTGGTAATCCTTCGGTGGCTTAACAAGAAGCCACCTTGCCGTGACTTCCCTACCGACTTCCCAAAACGATCTTGGCATTCCGCTCTCCCGGTGTCAACCTTTCAGGTACGCAATGACAGGGCGAGAGACGGCAATGGCCTATGTGTTGGGTTTGGATGGGGGAATCGCCTCGATCGGTTGGGCGCTGTTGGATGACCGGACGCCACGAATCGTCGCTGCCGGCGCCTGGTGCTTTGATGCGCCCGAGCAGCCGGACGACCGCACGCCGTTGGCGGCGATACGCCGGCAGCATCGCGGTCAGCGCCGGGTGCTTCGTCGACGGCGGCAGCGGATGGCGAAACTTCGGCAGCTTTTTGTCGACTGCGGCCTGCTGCTGGAGAGCGGCCGGGAGGCGTTGCGTCATCGTGACGGCTGCGATCCGTGGAGTCTACGCGTCGAGGCGCTGCGCCGTCCACTTTCCGCCGTGGAGCTTGCTCTGGCACTTGGTCACATCGCACGCCACCGCGGCTTTAGGTCCAACTCCAAGCGAGATCACGGCTCCAACGCGCCTTCCGAAACCTCCGAGATGCTCAAGGCCGTCGCCGCGACCACGGAGAGCCTCCAGGGACGCACCGTAGCGCAGATGGCCGTAGAAGATACGCAGTGGAGAGTCCGCAAGCGCAACCGGGGAGATTACACGCGCACCGTGCTGCGCAGCGACTTGCAGAGCGAAGTGAACGCGATCTTTGCCGCTCAGCGGCGGCTGGGCAGTCCGCACGCGGCCGCGGCATTGCAAGACGCCTACCTTCCCATCGCCTTCGATCAATTGCCGCTTCAGGACAGTGACGACAGGGTTGGTTTTTGTTCGCACGAACCTCTGTGTCGGCGGACGGCCAAGCGTGCCCCATCGTTCGAACTGTTCCGTCTGCTCGCCCGGTTGCGTAACCTGCGGCTGCTGACCGCGGCCGGCGCGGTGGACCTCACGCCGGATGACATATCGGCAATCGTCGATGGCTTCGGCAAAGAGCCGAAATTGACATTCAAGACGCTTCGTAAGCGGCTGGATCTGGCGATTGGAGTCACCTTTGAGGGCGTGCCGGTCAAGGACGAGGGTACTCGCGACGTTGCCGCCCGTATGGGAGGCGCCGCCGAGGGAACGCATGCGTTGCGAGAGGTTCTTGGCGAGCCTGGCTGGCGCGCTCTCGCGTCTTTCCCCGACAAGCTCGACCGCGCCGCCGAGATCCTGACATTCCGGGAAGACCTTGGCCGGATCGGCGCAGGATTAGCCGAGATCGGCATGGAGGCATGGTGCGCGGGCCTTCTGACCGACGGCGTCGCGGCAGGACGGTTCGCGCGGTTCAAAGGCGCCGCGCATATTTCCGCCAGGGCGGCGCGCGCCGTCAATGAGGGCCTGCTGCGGGGTCTGCCTGTGCACGAGGCGTTCGGGGAGGCAGGCTACGACCATGCGGCGCGGCCGGCGGCCACGGTGGCCGATGTTGCCAATCCGGTGGCGCGCAAGGCGCTCGGGCAGATGCTGCGTCAGGTGCGCACCGTGATCAGCGAGCATCGGCATCTGTTCGGCGAACGCGGCTTGCCGGACCGTATACATGTCGAACTCGCCCGCGACGTCGGCAGAGGCCAGGAGGAACGCGACAAAATAACACGCGGGTTGGAGCGCCGCACCAGGGACAAGGAACGGCTGCGCGACGAATTACGGGAGTTGTTTCCAGGCAGCGGGCCGGGCGGCGAGGATTTGCTGCGCTTCGAATTGTGGAAGGAACAGGGTCGCACGTGCCTCTACACCGGACGGCCGATCCCGCCCGATTGCGTTCTGGCCGCCGACAACAGCGTCCAGGTGGACCATATCCTGCCGTGGAGCCGCTTCGGCGATGATTCGTTTCGCAACAAGGCACTGGTTTTTGCCGCCGCCAACCAGGACAAGAAGGATCGAACGCCATTCGAGTGGCTTGGGGCGGATAGCGCGCAATGGACCTTGTTCTCCGCCCGTGTGGAGGCATGCAAGGAGATGCCGGGCGGCAAGAAAGCAGGCCATTATTTACGGCGCAACGCGCGGGAGGTCGAGGAGCGTTTCCGAACCCGCAACCTCAACGATACGCGCTACGCCTGCCGTCTGCTGCTGGATGTGCTTGCTCGTCTGTATCCCGCAGGCGAGCGCCAGACCGAAGCGGATGCCGCCGAGCGGCACGTTTTCGCGCGTCCTGGCGCGCTCGTGGCAAAGCTTCGTCAGTCATGGGGCCTGGAAGGCAGGAAAAAGGGCGTGGACGGCAAGCGGTTGCCGGACGACCGCCATCACGCGCTCGACGCGATCATTGTCGCTGCCTGCAGCGAGTCCTTGCTTCAGCGCCTGACCCGCCGCGTTCAGCAGACCGAGAGCGTCGGTCGTCATCGTCCGTTCATGGATGTTCCGGAGCCATGGAGCGGGTTTCGCGAGCAGGCGCAGGCGGCGCTTGAGACGGTGTTCGTCGGCCGCCCGGAGCGCCGGCGGGCACGCGGCAAGGCGCATGACGCCACCATCTTTCAGGTGCGCGAGCGCGATGGCGCGACCGTCCTGTTCGGGCGCAAAGCGGTGGAAGCTCTGACCTTGAAGGATATCGACCGCATCAAGGATGGCGGCGAACGCAACGCGCCGCTGGCCGCCTCGCTTCGCGCCTGGATCGAAATTGGGAAACCGAAGCTGACGCCGCCGCGCTCGCCAAAAGGAGATATCATTCGTAAAGTCCGTTTGCGGATGGATAAGAAGCGCGAGGTCGAGGTGCGTGGCGGCTCGGCCGGACGCGGCGACATGGCGAGAGTGGACGTGTTCCGAGAAACCCGAGCGGGAAAGGCGGCACGGTATCATCTGGTTCCAGTCTATCCGCACCACATCGCCCAAGCCTCCTACGCGACGCCACCCAACCGCGCGATTGTCGCCTTCAAGGATGAGGACCAGTGGACAGACGTGAGCCGGTTCGAGTTCATGTTCAGCCTGTACCAAAACAGTCTGGTGAGCGTGGTGAACAAGGGGGCGATCATTACAGGGTATTTCAAGGGTGTGGATCGCAGCACGGCGACAATCGCCATTGCCGAACCGACCAGCCAGCAGGCCGTTCGAACCGGGATCGGTAGCAAGACACTGAATTCATTCCGTAAGTTTACGGTTGACCGGCTGGGCCGGGTGTCTGAGATTCCATTGGAGATCCGGACGTGGCATGGCGCGGCCTGCATCTGAGCCAAGCCGCCCGGCTCTCCGTTGCTGATCGGCAATTAGTCGTTTGCCGTTCGGACGGCGAGGTCCGGATCGCGCTCGAAGATCTCGCTTGGATTGTTGTCGATACCCCGCAGGTGACATTGACCAGCGCGCTGCTGTCCGCCTGCATGGCAGCCGGCATCGCCATCGTCACGTGCGACCATGCGCATACGCCGAGCGGCATGGTGCTGCCATTTCACAATCACTTTAAACAAGCCGCGGTTGCCCGTATGCAGGTTTCTATCTCTGTGCCGCTGCGTAAGCGTCTTTGGCAGTCTGTGGTCATGGCGAAGATTCGAAATCAGGCCGCGGCTCTGCGGGCTTGCGGGAAAGACGGGCAGGCTCTTGAGGCGATAGCCTGCCGGGTTGGCAGTGGCGACCCGGATAACGTCGAGGCGCGGGCAGCGAGGGAATACTGGCGTTCGCTGTTTCCGTCGTTCACGCGCGAAGCGGGGGACGATTTGCGCAATGCCATGCTGAATTATGGTTATGCTGTGCTTCGTGCCGCGGTTGCGCGTGGGATTGTGGCTGCGGGATTGCTGCCAGCGTTTGGAATTGGCCATGCGAGCAAGACCAACGCTTTCAATCTCGCCGATGACATGATCGAGCCGTTTCGGCCGTTCGTGGACGTGCTCGTCTGGGAAATGGCTGGCAAGGGATGTGCCGGAAATGGAGATTTGACGGTTGAGCATCGTCGTCGGCTCGCCGCGTTGCCATCGGAACTCTCACTTGTCAGTTCCGAAGCCGTTACGCTGCTGGTCGCCACCGAGCGCGCAGGTGCAAGCCTGATACGGGCAATGGAGTCCTGCTCGGCCGCTCTGCTTGAGTTGCCTTGCTTGATGCCTTTGAAAGGATGACGGCGGAGGAGGCTCGCTTCTTGTGGTTGATGGTCTTCTTCGACTTGCCGGTGACCAGCAAGGCCGAGCGCCGTGACGCCAGCCGGTTCCGTAACTTCCTCAAGGATGACGGCTTTCTGATGCTGCAATACTCCGTTTATGCACGAGTTTGCCGAGCGGAAGATGCCGTGGAGAAACACCTCCGGCGGGTGGTGTCTGTTTTGCCGAGTTCGGGCAATGTCCGCGCGTTGCAAGTGACGGACCGGCAGTTCGGTCGAATGCGGCTACTCCTTGGGGAAGCGGCAAAATCTGAGAAAATAGGCTCAAATCAGATGATTCTGCTGTGATTTCTGCCCCGGCAAGAGGGCAGAAATCGTTTAGCATCAACAACTTAACTGCAGGCAAGCCTACCACAGGGAAGCCGGTAGGGAAGCCACGGCAGCGATGCCGGGCAGAGTGCCGCCGGGTACAGCCTACCACAGGGAAGCCGGTAGGGAAGCCACGGCTCGGCCAGTATCCGCTCGCGCCCGGGCAGTAGCCTACCACAGGGAAGCCGGTAGGGAAGCCACGGCGCCTCTGGTGGTGCCCCATCGCGCCAGCCGAGCCTACCACAGGGAAGCCGGTAGGGAAGCCACGGCATGGGCCTAATTTGCATCTACCGACGGCGAAGCCTACCACAGGGAAGCCGGTAGGGAAGCCACGGCCAAAATCTCACGCAATCCCGCGGGGCGGTTAGCCTACCACAGGGAAGCCGGTAGGGAAGCCACGGCCGAAAGCACGGTGTGTGTCGAGCCCACCGCAGCCTACCACAGGGAACAACTTAGGGAAGCCACGTCCCCCCGACTCCATACCTGT
>CAXTRK010000064.1:0-532 GCA_964246745.1 uncultured Acetobacteraceae bacterium | reverse complement strand
ATGGGGTGCTCGTACAACAGTCTATGCGGTAGGGTACGCCACGCCCGATCGTCGCCATCGCGGTCATTGTGGTTGAGCCTACCACAGGGAAGCCGGTAGGAAAGCCACGGCCCACAGGTCCGACCAGTAGCCGGTCGCGTTAGCCTACCACAGGGAAGCCGGTAGCGAAGCCACGGCGACGTGGGTCAACCATCGGGCGCTCGGACGAGCCTACCACAGGGAAGCCGGTAGGGAAGCCACGGCCGAAAGCACGGTGTTTGTCGTGCCGTCCGGAGCCTACCACAGGGAAGCCGGTAGGGAAGCCACGGCTCGCGTCTGTGGTGACTGTGGACAGCGATGAGCCTACCACAGGGAAGCCGGTAGGGAAGCCACGGCTTAACGCTCCCGGTCCACTCCAGCCAGTGAGCCTACCACAGGGAAGCCGGTAGGGAAGCCACGGCAGAGAAGGACGCCGAGCGCTACTGCAACGAAGCCTACCACAGGGAAGCCGGTAGGGAAGCCACGGCGCGGTCAGACCGCCGCAGTGCATGCA
>CAXTRK010000063.1:0-10057 GCA_964246745.1 uncultured Acetobacteraceae bacterium | reverse complement strand
AGCCAAACCTTGGCACGCTTTGCGATGCCGTGGAGCCGTCCACCTCAACAAGGCTAAGCCTTGAGCGGGATCGAGCCGCGAAGCGGATCGACGGGCAGAGCCTGGTCTTGCTGGATCAAACCTCAGGCCGGTTACCGCAGGCGCCGCTGGCCAGATAATGCGAGAGCGCGCCGAAGCGGAGCGAGGCTGCTTCCGGGTGGCGGGCGAGATAGGCCGCCGCATCGAAGTGCGGGGTCGGATCGCGGCCTTCTTTTGCGCCGTGGCGGGTGAAATGCAGGAACGGCGGCACTCCGGCTGATGCGACGTCCGGGTGGCGACGACGATAGAAGCCGGTGTCGAACAGCGGGTGCGGATCGCAATCGGCTCCCAGCCCCTCTTCAAGAAAGTGCAGGAAGGCGTCCTGGTTCGGGGTGTCCGTGGACGCGGGCATATGGCGCGCCGCGTAGAAGGCGCGGTCGAACAACGGGTGCGGGGAGGGCGGATTCCAGTCCCATCCGCTTGCCTCGCTGGCGCGCGCGCTGTGCGCGTAGTGCAGGATGACGCCGCGGCAATCGATCATCTCGGCCTCTTCCGGCCGATCGCGGAATTGAGCGCGGTAGCAGGCGTCATCGAACAGCTCATGCGTTGACGCAGTCTCGCGGTAGCCGTGGCGCAGATAGTGGGCGAGCGGATCAAGCCCGGCTTGCGCCACGTCCGGACGCAGCGACAGATAGAAAGCGGGGTCGAACAGCGGGTGGGTGCGGCAGCCGTCGCGCCAACCGCTCTCGATATAATGCAGCAGCGGATGACGCGGGGCACTGTCGTGCAGGCCGTTGGCGCGGCAGTAGTAGAGCGCGTCGAACAACGGGTTGGGCGACGCCGCGCGGCTGCCGGCGGCGAGAAAATGCAGCAGCGGCGGTTCGGCTTCCGGGATGCCGCCGCCGGCCTGCGCCAGGTAGAACGCGGTGTCGAACAGCGGATGCGGATCGATGTCGCCATGCTGGAGATAGTGCAGGAATGGCGCGGTCCCGGCGTCCGAAGCCGGCATCTGCGACCGGTAGAACTCCGGATCGAAGAGGCAATGCGGCGAGCGTCCCTCATCCATGCCGAAAGCCAGGAAATGCGAGAGCGGATCGACACAAGCCGCCGCCACATCCGGATAGGTCGTGAGATAGAAGGTGTGATCGAACACCTGTCGGATTTGCTCGGCGTGGCGCATGCCTGGTTTATGCGCCGTGGACCTTAAATGCGGGTTAAGACGGCAAAAGAGACAGAGCTTGGCGTCTCAAAGAATCGGCTTGCCTCCAGTGACGGGAATGATCGCACCGCTCATGTAGCTGGAGCCGCTGGAGGCCAGAAGCACATAGACGGCGGCCAATTCGGCCGGTTGTCCGGGGCGGCCGAGCGGCGTCTGCGCGCCGAAATTCTCGACGTCCTTGGCGCTCATCGTCGACGGGATCAACGGAGTCCAGATTGGGCCCGGGGCCACCGCATTGACGCGTATCCCCTGCTTGGCAAGGACTTGTCCGAGCCCGCCGGTGAAGTTCGCGATTGCGGCCTTGGTGGTGTTGTAGGCGAGCAGCGACGGCGTCGGCATGTCCTCGTTGACCGAGGTGGTGTTGATGATCGCAGCACCCGGCTGCATGTGATGGACCGCCGACTGGGTCAGGTTGAACATCGCATGCACGTTGGTGGCGAAGGTATGTTCCCACTCGTCCGGGTCGATCTCGTTGAAGTCCTCGTGGGTGCGCTGAAAGGCGGCGTTGTTCACCAGGATGTCGAGAGGGCCCCATTGACCGGCGACGGTGTCGGCGAGCGATCGGCAATGGGCTCGGTTGCTGATATCGCCGGGCAAAGCGAGCGCGCGCCGGCCGGCCTTCCTGATCCATTCCACGGTCTCCGCGGCGTCCTCGCTTTCATCGAGATAGGAGATCGCGACATCGGCGCCCTCGCGTGCGAAGGCGATGGCGACCGCGCGCCCGATCCCGGAATCACCGCCGGTGATGAGGGCAACCTTGCCGTCCAGTTTGCCTGTGCCGCGATAGCTTTCCTCGCCGTGATCAGGGCGCGGCTGCATCTCGCCACTGCTGCCGGGCGGCTTGATCTGCTGCTTGCCGAAAGGCGGTGCCGGATAGAGGCTGCGTGGATCGTCGGCCATGGCGCGCTCCGTAAATTCTCGTTCGGTGAGCGGCGAAACCGCAGCACAAGGCAGGAGTTGCCGTGCGAGCCATCACGCATTAGCGCGGAGACACACCATGCCCTTCTTCAAGACGCAGGACGGACTGCGGCTATTCTATAACGATTGGAGCACAAGCCAGTCTGGTAAGCCGGTGGTGTTCATCCATGGCTGGCCGGTCAATGCCGACATGTGGGAGTACCAGACGACCGCGCTGACCCGTGCGGGAATGCGCTGCATCGCCTACGACCGGCGCGGGTTCGGGCGCTCCGATCAGCCCGCGTCCGGCTACGACTATGATCATTTTGCCGACGACCTGAAGGCGCTGCTCGATCATCTCGATCTGCATGACGTGGCGCTGGTCGGCTTCTCGATGGGCGGCGGCGAGATTGCCCGCTACCTTGGGCGGCACGGCGCCGGGCGCATCCGTCAGGCGGTGTTGGTGTCCTCGGTGGTGCCGTTCCTGCTGAAGACGCAGGATCATCCGGAGGGAGCGGACCGCGGTGTTTTCGACTCGATGGTGGAAGGCCTGCGCTCGGACCGGCCGCATTTTCTCGCCACCTTCGCGAAAAGCTTCTTCGGCGCCGGCATGCTAAGCAAGCCGGTCTCGAATGAAGCGATGCAGTGGACGCTATGGATGGCGATGCAGGCCTCGCCGATCGCCACCTTGGAGTGCGTGCGGGCGTTCTCGGAGACGGACTTCCGCGGCGACCTTGCCGCGTTTACGATACCGACCCTGGTGATCCACGGCGATGGTGACCAGACCGTGCCGCCCGCGATCAGCGGAGAGGCCGCCGCTCGCGGCATTCACGGCTCGACCTACACCGTCTATCCCGGCGCGCCGCACGGTCTCTATCTGACCGAGAAGGAGCGTCTCAGCAACGACATCCTCGACTTCATCCGCCGCACCGAGGCGGCGTTCTCCAGCGTACGCTAAGCAGCGGCATCACTCCAGGCGTGACAGGTCGCTCAAGATCGCCTCCAGCGTGGCGCCGAGCACCAGCGCCATCATGCGCTCGGCCGCCTGGTCGTTTCCCAGTGCCTCACGGAACAGCGACAACCAACGCCCCCGCTCGCCCTGCAAGGCCTGCACCGCGGCCATGTCGCCGCCGAGCGCGCGCGCAAGCAGCGTGCGGAACAGCGTCCGTGTCGGAAGTTGTTCCGGCTCGCGAAAACTCCGCATCATGGCGTCGGCATCAAGCGTGCCGCCGCTTTGCGCCAGCATCGCCATCGCGTTGTCGCGCATTCGCGACTCGACCATCCCGACAATGGCGTGGTCCAGCCCGGCCTTGGAGCCGAAATGGTGCACCAGCATTCGCGCCGAGACGCCCGTCGCGCGCGCCAAGTCGTGCGGGCTCAGCGCGCGCCCGCCGGCAGCCAGGGTGGCATTGACGCAGGCGGCGAGTGCCCGTTCACGCGGGCCCGCGAGATTGGCGCTTGAGATGTAATTCCTGTTACGTGCCTATGTAACGGTCGTTCCACGCATCAGAGGAGACCGTCGCATGCGACCTTTCCAGCGTGCGCTTCTGTTCGGCGCCGTCTTGTGGCTTTTGGCAACGTTTGCCATACGCGCCGCCGGACAATTCGTCTTTCGTCCTGATCCGCTCTCATTGCTGGGCGCGTTCCTGATCGGCGGCATCGCCTTGGCGCTGCTGGGGCCGCGCCTTCGTCTGCGTATCAGCCGCGACCGGCGCGACGCCGATGCCGTGGCGCTCGGGCTGATCCTGCCCGGCATGTTTGCCGATGCCGCGGCGGCATTGGGCTTCCGCCATGTCTATCCGAACCTCTCTCCGCTTGGCGGCAACGTTTTCGCCGCCCTGATGCTTTGGTACTATGCCGTGACGGCGTTGGCGATCACGCTCGAGGCGAGGCGAGGCGCGGCGCCCGAGCAGACGGAGAACGCGATGCTGGCGGTGACGATGGGAGATCCGGCCGGGATCGGGGGCGAGATCACGATCAAGGCGTGGCGCGCCTTGCGTGAGACGGAGCTGAGTTTTGTCGTTCTGGCCGATGCCGGCTGGATCGGCGCGCTGACGGGACGCGCCGGAGCGCCGATCGAACCGGTCTCCGGCGCGGCGCAGGGCCGCGACATCTTTTCGCGCGCGCTGCCGGTGATCGACGCGCCGCTCGCGCGCGCCGCCGTGCCGGGTCAGCCGGACCGGGCCAACGCCGCCGCCGTGATCCGCAGCATCGCCAACGCGGTGGAGCTTGCCCAAACCGGCGAGGTGGCGGGGATCGTCACCAATCCGATCAGCAAGGCGGTGCTGCGGGAAGCCGGCTTTCCCTATCCGGGCCACACCGAATACCTCGCCGTGCTGCTCGGCGTGTCAGGCGCGGAAGTGATGATGCTGGCGGGTCCTTCGCTGCGGGTGGTTCCGGTTACCGTCCACGTGCCGCTGCGGGACGCGCTCGCATCTCTCACCACCGACGCGATCGTGCGGGTCGCCCGCACGACGTTCCACGGCCTGCGGCGTGACTTCGCTGTCGTCGAGCCAAGGCTCGCGGTCGCCGGCCTCAATCCGCATGCCGGTGAAAGCGGCCATATGGGCGACGAAGAGACGAGCCTGATCATGCCGGCCATCGCCCGGCTGAACGCGGAGGGCATCCGCCTGATCGGCCCGATGCCGCCGGACACCATGTTCACCGCCCGCGCGCGCAGCCGCTACGACGCCGCCATCTGCATGTATCATGACCAGGCGCTGATCCCGCTGAAGACGCTCGACATGGAGCAAGGCGTCAATGTCACGCTTGGATTGCCGATCGTGCGCACCTCGCCCGATCATGGCACCGCCTTTGACATTTCCGGCACTGGCGCCGCGGATCCGACCAGCCTGATCGCCGCGATCCGGCTCGCGGACCGGATCGCCCGCAACCGGAGCGCCGCATGATCCCTCGTCTTGGCGTCAACATCGATCATGTCGCCACCGTGCGGAATGCCCGCGGGGGCACCCACCCAGACCCGCTGGACGCCGCCCGCCTGGCGATCGCGTCGGGTGCCGATGGCATCACGCTGCATCTGCGCGAGGACCGGCGTCACATACGCGACGACGATGTGGCGCGAATCCTGAAGGCGATCACGGCGCCGGTGAACCTCGAGATGGCGGCGACCGAGGAGATGACCGAAATCGCGCTGTCGCATGCGCCGCACGCCTGCTGCATCGTCCCCGAGCGGCGCGCCGAGGTCACCACCGAGGGCGGACTGGATGCGGCTGGACAGATCGCGACCCTCGCGCCGATCGTCGCCCGATTGGCAAGCCGCGGAATACGCGTCTCGCTGTTCATCGACGCTGACGCGACGCAGATCGAAGCGGCGGCGCGGCTGGGCGCACCCGTGGTCGAACTGCATACCGGCGCCTATGCCGCCGACCCCGCGCGCGAGTTGCCACGCCTGCGGCAGGCCGCCGCACAGGCGGCGTCGCTCGGGCTGGAGGTGCATGCCGGCCACGGCCTTACCTTCGACAACGTGACCGCGGTGGCCGCGATTGCCGAGGTGGCGGAACTCAATATCGGCCATTTCTTGATCGGCGAGGCGATCCTGCGCGGGCTTCCTGGCGTTATCGCCCGGATGAAGGGACTGATCGACAGCTCCCGAAACTGACCGGAGCATCTCCGATGGAATTCAAACGACTGGGCAACACCGGGCTTAATGTCTCCCGCCTGTGCCTTGGCTGCATGACCTATGGCGAGCCTGGACGCGGCAATCACGAATGGACGCTGGACGAGGAAGCCAGCCGTCCGTTCATCCGCGAGGCGCTCGAGGCCGGCATCAACTTTTTTGACACCGCCAATGTCTATTCCGCCGGCTCCAGCGAGGAGATCGTCGGCCGCGCGTTGCGTGACTTTGCCAGGCGCGACGAAGTTGTCGTGGCCACCAAGGTGCATGGCCGCATGGCTCCGCACGCCAATGGCGCAGGGCTCTCGCGACGCGCGATCATGGCCGAGATCGACAACAGCCTCGCCCGGCTCGGCATGGATCATGTCGATCTGTATCAGATCCACCGGTTTGATCCGCATACGCCGATCGAGGAGACGCTGGAGGCGCTGCATGACGTCGTCAAGGCTGGCAAGGCGCGTTATATCGGCGCGTCCTCGATGTTCGCCTGGCAGTTCGCCAAGATGCTGAATGTCGCCGAGCGTCATGGCTGGACCCGCTTCGTCTCGATGCAGAACCACCTCAACCTGCTCTACCGAGAGGAGGAGCGCGAGATGCTCGGGCTTTGCCGCGAGGAGGGCATCGGCGTCATCCCCTGGAGCCCACTTGCGCGCGGCAAGCTCGCCCGCCCGGCCTCCGACGGCAAGGCGACCGAACGCGAGCGTACCGACAACTTCATGCGCACGCTCTATCAGCACACCGCAGAGGCGGACCGGCATGTCATCGACGCGGTGGGAGCAATCGCCGAGGCGCGTCGAACCTCGCGTGCGGCCGTGGCACTCGCCTGGCTGCTGGCCAAGCCGGGGATCACCGCTCCGATCATCGGCGCTTCCAAGCCGAACCACCTCAAGGATGCGCTGGCCGCGCTCGCGCTCAAGCTTGACCCGGACGAGATCACGCGTCTGGAAGCCGGCTACGTCCCGCACGCTGTCGCTGGCTTCTGATCCACGAGGCGGCTCCGCCGGCGTCGTCAACCAGATCGTAACGAATTAGGCCTAGTCTCCGGCTGCGGCGGACGGCACGGAGCGGGATATGACTGATCTTGTTGATGGCGCGGGCGCCGAACGTGCGGACGTCCTGCATCGGCTGCGGCTCATGGCGGCTTGGGTCGAGCCCGAAGAGGAGGCCGAGCCGGAGCTTCAAATCTTCGCCTCCGCAGCGCGAGAGATCGAGCGTCTGCGCGGCCGCATTGAACGGATCACGCAACTGGCTCAATCCGCATCCCTCTTGTCCTGACTACGCTCTCTTGTCCTGACTAAGATCGGCGCCCCTCGCGCCACCAGCCCGCGAGCAGCAGCAGCAGCGCCAGCGGCAGCACCAGCCAGGCTGGCAGCAGGCGCTGGAACTCGGTGCCGGTGACCAGGTGCGCGCCGGTTTGCCTGAGGCCGATCCAGCCGGGCCCGCTCGCCTGCGCGTCCGGCCCGACCAGACGCAGCTCCGGCACATGCAGGCCGGCGGCATCGTCGCCGAGCCAACGCACGGCGCCGCCGCTCTGCCGCACGATCCCGGCGAGCCGCGTCCCGGTTGCGCGCAGGTCCGCCATCTCCAGAGCATTCTCCGGCTCACGCGCGGCATAGGCGTGCCGGGTCCCATCGGTCGCATCCCAAATTCCCCACCCGGAGACGGGAAGGCTGGCCGCCAAGTTGCCGTCCGGCGTCGGACTGAGCGTAAGCTTCCGGCTCTGGCCGTCAGGCGCGGTCACCGTGATGGCTGTCGCCGGGTGCGGATCGATCGAGCGCCGAGTCACTTCGATCCGTCCGTCGGCGATCGCGGAGGAGAGCTGCTCCTCCTCGAGCGCCGGTTCCTTCATCAGCCAATGCGCGACCCGTCGCAGCAATTCAGCCTGTGGGCCGCCGCCGCCCTCGTCGCGCGACCATAGCCAGCTCTGGTCCGACAGCAGCAACGCCACACGGCCCTGATCGACATGGCTGAGCACCAGCAGCGGCGAGGCGCCGCCGGCTTCGTCCGGCGTCGCCAGCAGCACCTCGCCATGCGAGTCGTCCGGGCGCAGGGCGCGATACCAAGGACCCCACCCCGCATCGCCATGCCCGGGCGTGGCTGGCGGCAGTTGCGGCAGATCAGCGGTCACCGGATGACGGCGTCCGAGCGCGGTCGGCTCCGGTTGGAAGCGCTGCTCCAGCAGTCCTCCCTGCTCCGGCACATGCGCCGGCAGGATGGTCTCGAGCGGCGTGTCTTGCAGGCTGCCCCGGCCGAGGAACTCCGGTCCGGCGGTGACCAGAAGGCCGCCGCCGCCCCGGACAAAATCGGCGATGTTCTGCAGATAGGCCATCGGCAGGATGCCCTGGTTTTCGAAGCCGTCGAGAATGATCAGATCAAAGCTGTCGATCTTCTCCTGGAACAACTCGCGTATCGGGAAGGCGATCAGCGCCAGTTCGTTCAGCGGCGTGGTGTCATCCTTGTCCGGCGGACGCAGGATGGTGAAATGCACCAGGTCGACGGCGGGATCGGCCTTGAGCAGGCGGCGCCAGACCCGCTCGCCCTGGTTCGGCTCGCCTGAGACCAGCAGGACCCGCAACCGGTCGCGAACGCCATTGATGCGCAGCACCGCCTGATTGTTCAGCGTCGATACCTCGCCGGGCAGCTTGGAGACGTCGAGCTGCACCAGCATCGGCCCGACATGGTTGACCGGCAGGGTGAGATCCATCGGCGCGCCGACCGGCATCTCGCGCGTCACCGCTGCTGCGCCGTCGCGTTTGATGGTCAGCGTCGCGCGCGCGCCGGGAGCGGTCGGACGGCCAAGATCATCGACCTCGACGCGTATCGTGACGAAATGGTCGAGGATGCCGTAGGGCGGCGCCGACAGCACGCGAAGCACGCGGTCGGTCTGCTCGCCGGAGGCGGTGATCAACGCCTGGAACGGCACCGGTCCCGTGCCGCCGCCGCCGGCCAGACGTTCCGGCAGATGCGCGGGCACGTCATGCACCTGTCCGTCGGTGATGGCGATGATGCCGGCGAGCTGTCCCACCGGGATATCCGCCGTCGCATGCGCGATGGCGTCGAACAAGCGGGTGCCGCCGGAGGCCGTGGCCGGAACGGTCACGGTGCGCAGCGCGATGGCGCGGTGCGCGCCGTGCCGCGCCTGGCCGCTCGCGGCCTGGACACGCGCCCGTATCCGCTCGGCCGCGCGGGCCGCCACCGCGGCGCGCTGGCCCGTCGACATCGAACTCGACTGGTCGACCACCAGCAGCGCCGTCTCCGGCAGCGCCTGCCAACTCGCCCGCACCAGATGCGGACCCGCCAGCCACAGCAGCAGCAGGGCGGCGGCGCCCAGCCGCAAGACGCTGCCGCCCGACCGCCCGATCAGGCCGAGAATCGTCACCAGCCCAGACAGCGCGGCGAGCAGGCAGAGCAGCCATACCGGCAGCAGCGGCGACCAGCCGAGCGAGACGACATGGTCCAGCGCCGCGGACGTCATTCGCCCAACCGCTCGAGCAGCGCCGGCACATGCACCTGGTCGGACTTGTAATTGCCGGTCAACGCATACATCACCGCGTTGACGCCGAAACGATAAGCCAGCGTGCGCTGCGCCTCGCCGCCTGGTATCACCGCATAGGGATTGCCGCCGGAGGCGTCCGTGGCCCAGGCCGCGGCCCAGTCATTGGCGCCGATGATCACCGGGCTGACATTGTCCTGACCCTGGTCGGCGAGCGATGACACCCAGACCGGCGCTCCGACATAGCGGCCGGGAAAGCTGCGCAGCAGGTAGAAGGTGTGCGACAGCACATGGCTGGTGTCCACTGGACGCAGCGGCGGGATGTCGAGCCCGCGCGTCGCCTGGCGCAGCGCGTCCGGTCCGGGACCCAGGCCGGTAAAGCTGCCGCCTTCGCCGGTGTCGCCGCCTTCAGTGTCGATCAGCAGCATGCCGCCATGGTCCATGTAGCTGTTCAGCGCCGCGACCGCTGACGGGCTTTCGGTCTCGCCGCGTATGATCGGCCAGTAGAGCAGCGGAAAGAAGGCAAGGTCATCGACGCCTGGACGCACCGCCTCCGGCGGACCGAGCATCGCCGCGGTGCGCGCATTGACGTAGTTCGACAGGCCGGTCAGTCCCGCTTGGGAGACGGCGTCGGTCTGCGCGTCGCCGGTCACGATATAGGCAAGCCGGGTCTGCAACGCCGCGGCCGGAACGTCGCCCGCGCGCGCGCGGCAAGCGGGCGTCAGCAGGGCGGGCGCGAGCAGCGCCGATGCGAGCAGCAGCGTCGCCGCGGCGCGTCGGCCGGGCAGGCGCCACA
>CAXTRK010000062.1:0-10880 GCA_964246745.1 uncultured Acetobacteraceae bacterium | reverse complement strand
GGGAACCGCAATGACGGGCAGCCCACGCCCGCTGGCCGCGATGGCCGCGGGAGCGCGGCGCGCCGCCATGGCCGGCGCCGCCGGCGCGGCGCCGGCGCCGCACCGCTTCAGCTTCGCGATGATCACCCACGCCCAGCCCGGCGACACCTTCTGGGACATCGTCCGCAAAGGTGCCACGGCCGCGGCGGCCAATGACCACGCCAGGCTGATCTATCTCGCCAACCCCACCGCCTCGGGAGAGGCGCAGTTGATCACCAACGTCATGCAGCAGCACGTGGACGGCATCGCACTCACCGTCGCCTTTCCGGACGCGCTGCTGCCAAACGTCAAGACCGCGCAGCAGGCCGGCACTCCAGTGATCGGCTTCAACGCCGGCAGCGGCGTCTGGAAGCAGGCCGGGCTGATCGGCTATGTCGGCCAGGACGAGACCATCGCCGGCGAAGCGGTGGGCGACAAGCTGAACAGCGAAGCCGCCAAGGGCGCGATCTGCGTCGATCAGCAGCAGGGCGCCGTCCAGCTCGAAGCGCGTTGCGACGGCATCAAGCAGACCTTCAAGGGCAAGCTGTCCGTGCTCTACGTCGCCGGCTACGACATGGCCAGCGCGCAGTCCCGCATCACCGCCAAGCTGCAGCAGGACCCCTCCATCGGCTATGTCGTGACCCTTGGCGCTCCGTTCGCGCCGACCGCGATCAACGCGGTGCAGATGGCGGCCAGCCAAGCCAAGGTCGGCACCTTCGACCTCACGCCGCGCGCCGTCTCGCTGATCCAGCAGGGCAAGCTGCAATGGGCCGTCGATCAGCAGCCCTACGTCGAAGGCTACGAGGCCATCGACATGCTCTGGCTCTACAAGACCAACGGCGACACGCTCGGCGGCGGCAAGGCCGTGCTCACCGGCCCGACCTTCGTCACCAAGGCGAACATCGATCAGGTCGCAGCGTTCGCCAAGCAGGGTACGCGCTAAAGCAAGAGGATACGGATGGACACGCTGCCGCCGCCACGGCAGACCACGCGGCAGCCGGCCTGGCGTCTGGTCGGCAAGCGTCCCGAAATCGGCGCGCTCGGCGGCGTCGTGCTCGTCTATGTCTTTTTCTTCATCATGGCGCCGCCGTTCCGGCAGGCGGCGGCGTTCACCACCATTCTCTATCAGTCCTCGGTGCTCGGCATCCCGGCGGTCGCGGTCGCACTGCTGATGATCGGCGGCGAGTTCGATCTCAGCGCCGGCGTCGCCGTCACCACCGCCTCGCTCGCCGCCTCGATCTTCGCCGCCAAGGTCGCCGGCAACCTGTGGATCGGCATCGGCTTCGCCCTGCTGCTCTCGCTCGCGATCGGCTGGCTCAACGGCACTCTGCTGATCCGCACCAGGCTGCACAGCTTTCTGGTCACGCTCTCCACCTTCCTGATGCTGCAAGGCCTCAACATCGCCGTGACCAAGCTCATCACCGGCAACGTGGCGACCTCGGACATCAGCCAGATGCCGGGCTTCGACTCCGCGCACGCCGTGTTCGCCGGCGCATTCCATATCGCCGGTGTCACGATCAGCATCGCCATCCTCTACTGGATCGTCTTCGCCCTGCTCGGCACCTGGCTGCTGCTCCGCACCCGCGCCGGCAACTGGATTTTCGCCACGGGCGGCCAGCCGGACAGCGCGCGCGCCGTCGGCATTCCCGTGGGCGCCGTCAAGATCAGCCTGTTCATGCTGGTGAGCGCCGCGGTCTGGTTCACCGGCATGCACATGCTGCTCGCCTACGACACCGTGCAATCGGGCGCCGGCATCGGCAACGAACTGCTCTACATCGCCTCCGCCGTGGTCGGCGGCTGCCTGCTGACCGGCGGCTACGGCTCCGCCATCGGCTCGGCCTTCGGCGCCTTCATCTTCGGCATGACCACCGAAGGCGTGATCTACGCCGACTGGGATCCCGACTGGTTCATGTTCTTCGTGGGCTTCACGCTGCTGCTGGCGACCGTCTTCAACGGCTGGCTGCGCGAGCGCGCCAGCAGGCGTCGCTGAGATGGCCGCCTCAATCATCGAACTCCGCGGCGTCGGCAAATCCTACGGCATGATGACTGCGCTGAAGGGCGTGAACCTCACGGTCCGCGAGGGCGAAGTCACCTGCATCCTGGGCGACAACGGCGCCGGCAAATCGACGCTGATCAGCATCATCTCCGGCCTGCACGCGCACGACGAAGGCGTCCTTGAAGTGGACGGCCGGCCGCGACGCTTCAAATCCCCCAGAGAGGCGCTCGATCTCGGCATCTCGGCGGTCTATCAGAGCCTGGCGCTGGTGCCCTTGATGTCGATCTGGCGCAACTTCTTTCTCGGCTCGGAACTGCATCGCGGCCGCGTCCTCGACGTCGCCGCCATGCGCGAGACAACCGAGACCGAGCTTGGTCGCATGGGTATCCGCGTCCATGACCTGGAGCAGCCGGTCGGCACGCTCTCCGGCGGCCAACGCCAGGTCGTCGCCATCGCCCGCGCCATCCATTTCGGCGCGCGCGTGCTGATCCTCGACGAACCGACCGCCGCCCTGGGCGTCACCCAGTCCGGCATCGTGCTGCGCACCATCACCCGGGCGGCGCGCGAACAAGGCGTCGGCGTCATCTTTATCACCCACAACCCGCATCACGCCTTCATGGTCGGCGACCACTTCATGGTGCTCGCTCGCGGCGAAGTCGAAACGGACGCGCCGCGCGCGCAACTCACGCTGGACGATCTCATGTTCCACATGGCCGGAGGCGCGGGCCTGAACGCGCTGCGGCACGAACTGAAACGCGACGCGTAAAAGCAAGGCCGCTTTGAAAGGGACAGCATGGCAGCGCTTGATGGAAAAATCGCCGTTGTCACCGGAGGAACTCAGGGGCTTGGCGTCGCCATCGCACGGTTGTTTGCGGAGCGCGGCGCGGCCGGCCTCGTCCTGTGCGGGCGCTCGCGCGACAAAGGCGAGGCTCAGGCGGCATCGATCGAAGCGGGCACCGGCGCCAGGACCGTGTTTGTCCCCGCCGATCTGGCGCGCGCCGATCAGGTAAAGCCGGTGATCGACGCCGCCGACACACATTTCGGACACGTCGATATCCTGGTCAACGCCGCTGGATCGACCAGCCGAGGCACCATTCTCGATACGAGTCCGGAACTGTTTGACCATATCTTCGCCGTCAACGTGCGGGCGCCATTCTTCCTGATGCAGCATGCCATCGCGCTGATGCGGCGCGACTCCGTCCATGGCGCCATCGTCAATATCGGATCGATGTCGGCGATGAGCGGCCAGCCGTTCATCGCCGCCTACTCCGCCTCGAAAGGCGCACTCGCCACACTCACCCGCAACACCGCTTACGCCGTGCTGCGCAATCGCATCCGGGTGAACGCTCTCAACATCGGCTGGATGGCGACAGAAGGCGAAGACCAGGTGCAGCGGCAATTCCACAGCGCCGCCGAGGACTGGCTGGAACAGGCCGCGGCGGCGCAGCCATACGGCCGCCTGATCGATCCGGAGGAGGTGGCACGCGCCTGCGCCTATCTCGCCTCGGACGAGTCCGGACTGATGACCGGTTCCGTCATCAACTTCGACCAGTCGATCTGGGGCGCCTACGAAAACTCCCCGCAACCGGCGTCACCGCTTTGATCCTGCCGCTGCTCATGATCCGCGAGGCGCAAGAAAACGGCCGAAGCCGCGGTCGCGCCCGAGTTCCGGGGCGATGCCCGACGCACGCGTCCAGGCGACGCGGCCATTGATCAGAGTGGCGACGACGGCCCGGTCGTTGCGATTGACCAGCCGGTCCGTCCCGAACCCGGCCATGGGCGCCTCGGCAACCTGGTCCAGCCGTTCGTCGAGCCCGGCCGGATCGATCACCGCCACATCGGCCTGGTCGCCGATCCGCAGATGCCCGGCCTCCAGACCATACCAGTCGGCGAGTTCTCCGGTGAGGCGGCGCACGGCCTGTTCGAGCGGGAGAAAGGGCCTGCCGGCACGCTCGGCGTCACGGACATATTTCAACAGGCGAAGCGGGAAATTATATGCGGCGAGCGAGCGGATGTGCGCGCCCGAATCGGCGAACCCGATCTGGATGTGCGGACTTCGAAACAGCTTGTGCATCACCGAAGGACGATGGTTGCCGAGGCAGGTCCGCCAACGCAACGCTTCGCGATGCTCGCCCGCCAGATCAAAGAAGGCGCCGATGCTGTCCGCTCCGCGGGTGCCGCCGATCGCGTCGAAGCTGCGCCCGACCAGGTTGGCCTCGGGGCAGGCGACCACGTAGGCGTCGGAGAGGTCGCGATGCCACAGTCCGCGGCTCAGCACGCCGCGCATCTCGCGCCGGAACGCGCGGCGGAAGGCCGGGTCCGACGTTCTGGCATAGCGCAGGGCGGGATCGCGTATGTCGCGCAGCGCCTCGCCCGACGCGAACTCCTCGAAGACGCCCATCTCGAGGCCGTCGCAATAGAGCACGAACGGAACGGCCAGGGTCTGCCAGCGGAAGTCACCGCGCAGCAGCCGGTTGGCAACCCAGCCGATGAGCCGGGTGCCGGCGTGCATGGCCGGATGCGCCTTCAGATCGAGTGCCGCAATCATCGTTGTGCGCAGCGGACGCACATGGCCCAGACCGGCGGCCTGCCACAGGAAAGCGAAAAGATTGATTTTGGTCACCGCGTTCGGCGCTCCTTGCAGCACCGCGCCCCGGGCCCGCAACACGCCGAACAACTGCCGGAACTCGCGCCAACTGGCGAAGGTCGAGGGCAGCGGCCTGGACCAGACACGATCGCCGTCCATCTTCTCGAGCCGCGTCGTCATCACCGACATCCCGAGACAGCCGGCATCGAGCGCCTCATGCAGCAGCCGCTGCATCCCGGCGAGTTCATCCGGCGTTGGCCTGGCGTCGGACGCGGCGCGCTCCAGACCCATGACCGCGGCACGGATGTCGGAGTGCCCCACGAACGCGCACAGGTTGGGTCCGAGCGGCACGCCGTCGATCCAGGCGCGCCAGCCGGCGGCGTCGGACCATCGCTTGGTGTTGTGCAGCACGCGCAACACCTCGGCGCGAGGCAGCGCCTCGACGCGGGTGAACAGGTCCGCGCAGTCTTCGGCATCGGCGTTCATCATGCTGATCGAGCAGGAGCCGACGAAGACGGTGCTGACGCCGTGCCGCACGCTCTCGGAGAGCGCCGGTGCCGCCATCACCTCGGCATCATAATGCGTGTGGATGTCGACAAAGCCGGGCGTCACCCAGCAGCCGGCGGCGTCTATGATTGTCGCAGCTTCGGCGCGAAGCGGGCTCGGACTTGCTTCAACCAACCGGCCGTCGCGAATGCCGAGATCGCGCCGCAGCCCAGGCGCGCCGGTCCCGTCAAAGAACAGTCCGTTCTTGACGATGATGTCGAACTGGCCGCCAAAGCGTGTCGCACACGGTCCGCAAGATCGGGCTTGAGTAATTTCGGCTCCGTGGCGACCGCTGCAATGGCGGCTTCAAAGACGATGGGCAAACGATGCTATCCTAAAATGACTCCTTGCGCACGCTTTTGCTACCCCGCCTCGGAAGCATGGGTTGGCCGGCGCAGGTGGACCGTCAAACGGGCACTCACCCGTTATCGGCAAATCCCGGATACAGCGTCATGCCGCCGTCGATAAACAGCGTGGCGCCGACGATGTAGTCCGATTGGTCCGAAGCCAGAAACACCGCCGCGTTGGCAATGTCCTCGGCGCTGCCGATGCGCTTGTAGGGGATCAGCGCCATCAGCCGCTGGGCGGCTTCGCCTTCGGTCTGGGCTTCGTTGATCGCCGTGCGTATGGCGCCGGGAGCGATGGCGTTGACGCGTATGCGCCTGGGTGCGACCTCTTGCGCCAGGGTGCGCATCATCATGGCGATGCCGCCCTTCGACGCCGCGTAGTTCACGTGCCCGGCCCAGGGGATCACCTCGTGCACCGAACTCATGCACAGGATCTTGCCGAGCGCCCGGCTGGTGCCGCGGTCGCCCTGCTTCTCGAAGCGTCGGATTGCCTCGCGGGCGGTGAGAAACTGGCCGGTCAGGTTGACGCCGATCACCATGTTCCAGTCCTCGATGGTCATCGACGCCGAGGGTGCGTCCCGCTGCATGCCGGAGTTCGCCACCACGATGTCGACGCCGCCGAACGCCGCTTCTGTCTCGTCGAACAGCCGGATCACCGATGCCTCGTCGGAGACGTTGGCGCCCACCGCGATCGCCCGGCCGCCGCCTTGCCTGATTTCGCGGGCCAGCTTCTCGGCGGGCTCCGCGTGGCTGTTGTAGTTGATCGCCACCGCCGCCCCCGCGGCGGCAAACGCCTGGGCGACGCCGTAGCCGATGCCGGAACTCGAGCCGGTGACGATGGCGACCTGTCCGTCAAGGCGGCACTGCATGATACGGTCTCCCTGCTTGCGTTTCGTGCGAACGTGCCTTGGCTCGGCCGGTTTGCCCGCCTGGAAGCTTAACGGCCGGGGGCGACGAAACGTGGCGTTGATGCTAGACTTGCGCGCATGAACGGCCGCTTTCGATCTGATCAGACACCGCGCGGGCGCGGCACGCCGCCGGCGCGTCCGCGCTTTCGGCTATGGCGCAGGCTGGCCGGAGCAGGTCTCGCGATCGGCCTGCTGGTCGTCGGCACCGGCGCGGTCGTCATCTGGCGCGAATACGAATCCATCGCCTCCGACCTGCCCACCGTGGACGGGCTGCGCACCTACCAGCCGCCGGTGATGAGCCGCATCTACGACGCGGATGGCCGCGTCATCGCCGAACTCGCCGCCGAGAGGCGCATCTTTGTCCCGTATGGAGCGATCCCGGCAAGAGTGAAGGACGCGTTCATCTCCGCGGAGGATCAGAACTTCTATACCCATGGCGGCATCGACCCGCTGGCAATCCTGCGCGCCGGCGTCACCGATCTCGAGAACCTCCATTCCAGACGCCGTCCGATCGGCGCCTCGACCATCACCCAGCAGGTCGCCAAGATCATGCTGCTCGATTCCCGCACCATGACCTTCACGCGCAAGGTCAAGGAAGCCCTGCTCGCGATGCGCATGGAGCAGACGCTGTCCAAGGACCGCATCCTCGATATCTATCTCAACGAGATCTATCTGGGCGCCGGGGCCTACGGCGTCGCCGCCGCGTCGCAGACCTATTTCGGCAAGCCGCTCGACCAGCTCGACGACGCCGAGGCGGCCTTTCTCGGCGCGCTGCCGAAATCGCCGACCAACTACAACCCCTACCGGTTTCCCGCCGCCGCACGCGCGCGCCGCGACTGGGTGCTGAGCCGCATGGCCGACACCGGTTCGATCACCGAGGCGGCGGCCGAGGCGGCGAAGGCCGAGCCGCTGATCCCGCAGGTGTTCCACCGTCCAGGCCCGATCCCCGGCTCGGAATGGTTCTCCGACGAGGTGCGGCGCGAGCTGATCGCCCGCTACGGCAAGGATCAGAGCACCGAGGGCGGCCTGGTGGTGCAGACCAGCCTCGATCCGAAGCTGCAGGCTGACGCGACCGACGATCTGCGCGCGGGGCTCATGCGTTACGATCGCCAGCATGGCGGCTGGCGCGGCCCGATCGCCCATATCGACGGCCTCGCCGTCCGCCGCCGCACGCGCGCCGCGCCGTCCCCTCCAGCGCAGTCCCCTCCCGTGGACTGGGCGGCGCCGCTGGCGAGGATCGCGCCGCCCGCGGGCGCGCTGCCGGGCTGGCGGCTCGGAGTGATCCTGTCGACCGCGACCGGCAAGGTCGGCTGGCTGGACCAGACCGGCGGGTCGGCAGGCGTGGCGAGAACCGGCACGCTGGCCGAGGCGGACCTGTCCTGGATGCGTCGGCTCCGCGCACCGCGGATTGGCGATGTGATCCAGGTCGAGCCCACGGCAGCGTCGGGCTTGCGTCTGCGCCAGGTGCCGAAGGTCGAAGGCGCCCTGGTGGCGATGGACCCGCGCAGTGGGCGTGTGCTTGCCATGGTCGGCGGCTGGTCGTTCCAGCAGTCGCAGTTCAACCGCGCGACCCAGGCGCTGCGTCAGCCGGGCTCGTCCTTCAAGCCATTGGTCTATCTGGCGGCAATGCAACAGGGCATCTCGCCGGCCGAGACCTTCCTCGACGCGCCCTACGTCAACGGGAGCTGGCGGCCGAACAACTACGAGCTTGATTTCGGCGGCCCGACCACGCTGCATGACGCGCTGCGCCGATCGCTCAACCTGGTCACCATCAGGCTTGCCGCTCATATCGGCATGAGTTCGGTCGCCAAGGTGGCGATCGCGCTGCATGAATATGACAGCATGCCGAAGGTGCTGCCGGCGGCGCTCGGCGCGGTCGACACCACGGTGCTGCGCGAGGCCGGAGCCTACGCCTCGATCGAGGAGGGCGGCCACGAGGTGCTGCCGAGCCTGATCGACACGGTGCAGGACCGCGACGGCCGCGTCATCTGGCGCCCGGAGGGATTGACCGAGCAGCCGCCGTTGTCAACCAACTCCTCCTTGGCAACCCCCTCGCTGCCGCCCGCGCTCGACGATCAGCGCCCGCAGGTGGCCGATGCCGATAGCGCCTTCCAGGTCGTGCAGATGATGCGCGACGTGATCGCGCGTGGCACCGGGCAGCCGGCCGGCGTCGGCATCGACCGGCCGATCGCCGGCAAGACCGGCACCACGCAGGATTTCAACGATGCCTGGTTCGCCGGCTTCTCGCCCGATCTGCTGACCGTGGTCTGGGTCGGCTTCGATCAGCCGCAGAGCCTGGGCGAGAAGGAGACTGGCGGCGCCATCGCCGCCCCGATCTGGAACCAGTTCATGAAGTCGGCACTCGCGGGCAGGCCGGTGGTCGACTTTCGTGTCCCGGAGGACATGACGCTGCTGCGCTACAACACCGGCGAGGAGACGGCGGTGGACGCCTTCAAGCCGGGTCAGGCGCCGGGTTCGGCCGGGCTTGTCGCAGCCAACGATGGCGCGGAACTTGGAGCCCAGGATACCGGCGCGGAGAACGTGCCGGACGCCGAGACGCAGATGGCCAGCGGCGGCGCCGCGTCGTCGACGTCGGTGGACGCGGCCAACCCGGCGGTGGCCTCGCCCGCGAACGCGGCGCAGCCGGGAGCGAGCCCGCCTGGCGCGCCGCCTTCGGTGCTGCCGGGGGCGCCGCCGCCGCCCGCCACGCGACCCGCCGGGGGTGACATCGGCATGGGTGGCCTCTATTAGAGCCCTGGTCGCCGACCGCACTGGACCCTGAGACATGTCCGCCGAAACCGAAGCCCTCAATGAACAGATCAGGCAGTCCGTGGCGCTGCTGAGGAGGCATCTTTGACTGGGATGCAGCTCAGGCTCGTCTCGCCGAGCTGAACCACCGCTCGGAAGACCCCGATCTGTGGAGCGACGCGGCGCTGGCGCAAAAGCTGATGCGCGAGCGCAACCAGCTCGCTGGCGGCATCGAGGCGGTGCGGCGTCTTGAGACCGACGTCGCCGACGCCATGGAGTTGGCGGCGCTCGCGGAGTCCGAGGGGGACGCCGGCATGGTCGCCGATGCCACGTCCAGCCTGCGGGCGATGGCCAGGGAAGCCAAGCGCCGGGAGCTCGAGAGCCTGCTGTCGGGCGAAGCGGACGGCAACGATGCCTTCCTTGAAGTCAACGCCGGCGCTGGCGGCACAGAGGCGCAGGATTGGGCCGAGATGCTGCTGCGCATGTATAGCAGGTGGGCGGAGCGTCGCGGCTACAGCCTGACGCTGATCGAGGAATCCGAAGGCGAGCAGGCCGGGTTGAAGTCGGCGACGGTGCAGGTCACCGGCCCGAACGCCTATGGCTGGCTCAAGACAGAGGCCGGCGTGCATCGCCTCGTGCGCATCAGCCCGTTTGATTCCGCGGCGCGCAGGCAGACCAGCTTCGCCTCCGTGTGGGTGTATCCGGTGGTGGACGACACCATCGACATCGAGGTCAACGAGGCTGATCTCAAGGTCGATACGTTCCGCGCCTCAGGCGCTGGCGGGCAGCACGTCAACAAGACCGAGAGCGCGATCCGCATCACCCACCTGCCGACCGGCATTATCGTCGCCTGCCAAACCGACCGCTCTCAGCACCGCAACCGGGCCACCGCCATGGGTATGCTCAAGGCACGTCTCTACGAGGCGGAGCTGCAACGGCGCGAGGCGGCGGCGGCGGCCGACGAGGCGGCCAAGACCGACATCGGCTGGGGTCACCAGATCCGGTCCTACGTGCTGGCGCCGTATCAGATGGTCAAGGATTTGCGCACTGGCGTCGAGACCGGCAATCCGGGTTCGGTGCTGGATGGCGGCCTTGATGACTTCATGGCGGCATCGCTGGCCTCCAGGGTCGGCGCGACCCGTTCGGAAGCGAGCGCGTCGGCGCAATAGCGTTGCCACAAGGCCGGGCGCTGTTCACTTCCAAGCGAAATAATAACAAAACAATCAAGTTAAATGGCGTTTGAAATCAACGGTGTTTGTCTTGCCCGGTTCGAAATTGCAACGGTGAACAGTTTCTGGGCTTATGCTGCTGGATTGTACGAACCTGATCATTTTCGATATGGTTCTTGACAGGCGAACAACAAAAACCCCAAGTCCAGCCGTGAGCCTGCCACATCACTGTCATGCAGTCAGGTTGCAGGAGCGCAGGGTATCAGACCGCACGGGACCGGCCCTTCCGGGGAAAGGGCGCTCGGGCGAACCGTCACAGAGGATTGCTGAACGGGTGCAGATGAGGGTTTCCGGATGAACTACGCGCAACAGCAACGCAGTCCGATGCGGCACATTGTAGGCATCACCGTGGTGGTGCTGCTGCATGTGTTGCTGATCTGGGCGCTGATCAACGGCCTCGGCTACAACATCGTCGAGCTGGTCAAGGCGCCGGTCGAAACCAAGATCATCAAGGAAACCAAGCCGCCGCTGCCGCCTCGCGCCGTTGCAGCTCCGCCTCGT
>CAXTRK010000061.1:0-12187 GCA_964246745.1 uncultured Acetobacteraceae bacterium | reverse complement strand
TGATCGAGGAGAGCGTGCTCGGCTGGAAGGAGTACGAGATGGAGGTGGTCCGCGACCGCGCGGACAACTGCATCATCGTCTGCTCGATCGAGAACGTCGACCCGATGGGCGTGCATACCGGCGATTCCGTCACCGTGGCGCCAGCGCTGACGCTCACCGACAAGGAATACCAGCGCATGCGCGACGCCTCGATCGCCTGCCTGCGGGCGATCGGGGTCGATACCGGCGGCTCGAACGTGCAGTTCGGCGTCAATCCCGCGGACGGGCGCATGGTGGTGATCGAGATGAACCCGCGCGTCTCACGCTCGTCGGCGCTGGCCAGCAAGGCGACCGGTTTCCCGATCGCCAAGATCGCGGCCAAGCTCGCCGTCGGCTACACCCTCGACGAGCTCGCCAACGACATCACCGGCAGCACGCCCGCCTCGTTCGAGCCGACCATCGACTATGTCGTGGTCAAAATCCCCCGCTTCACCTTCGAGAAGTTCCCAGGCAGTCCGGCGCTGCTGTCGACCAGCATGAAGTCGGTGGGCGAGGCGATGGCGATCGGCCGCTCGTTCGCCGAGGCCTTGCAGAAGGGCTTGCGCTCGATGGAGACCGGCCTCTCGGGGCTTGATCCGATCGACCCACCCGGCGACGGCAGCCATGACGCGTTCCGCGCGGCGCTGTCGATACCGCGTCCCGACCGGCTGCTGGTGGCGGCCCAGGCGCTGCGCGCGGGTGTGTCGGTGGACGAGATCCACGCCGCCTGCCGCTTTGATCCGTGGTTCCTGCGCGAGCTGGAACGGATTATCGCCGCCGAACGGGTCGTGGCCAAGGACGGGCTGCCGCGTGACGGCGTTGCATTGCGCAGGCTGAAGGCGATCGGCTTTTCCGACCGACGGCTCGCGGCCTTGAGCGGCGCCGACACGGAAGCGGTGGCCGCCTTGCGCGAGCGACTCGGCGTGCGGGCGGTGTACAAGCGCATTGACACCTGTGCCGCGGAGTTCGCGTCCGCGACACCTTATATGTACTCGACGTACGAGGGCGGGTTCGGCGTGCCCGAGTGTGAGAGCGATCCCACCGACCGACGCAAGATCGTCATTCTCGGCGGCGGCCCGAACCGGATCGGACAAGGCATCGAGTTCGACTATTGCTGCGTGCATGCCGCCTATGCGCTGCGCGAGGCCGGCTTCGAGACGATCATGGTCAACTGCAATCCGGAGACGGTCAGCACCGACTACGACACCTCCGACCGGCTGTATTTCGAGCCGTTGACCGATGAGGACGTGATCGCGCTGATCCGACGCGAACAGCAGTCGGGCGAGCTGCTCGGCTGCCTGGTTCAGTATGGCGGCCAGACGCCGCTGAAGCTCAGCCAAGCCTTGTCGCGCGCCTCCATCCCGATCCTCGGCACGCCGGCCGACGCCATCGACCGCGCCGAGGACCGCGAGCGCTTCGGCGAGCTGCTGCGCTCGCTCGGCCTGCGGCAGCCAGAGAACGGCGTCGCGCGCAGCGCGCACGAAGCGGAGGCGATCGCCGAGCGGATCGGCTTTCCGGTGGTGATCCGTCCCTCCTACGTGCTTGGCGGACGCGCGATGGAGATCGTGCATGATCGCGCCGGCCTCGCCCGCTACATGCGCGCCGCACTTCAGCTCGCGGGCGCGGAGGCGGCTTCGGGTCCGGTGCTGATCGACCGCTATCTGAACGATGCGATCGAGATCGACGTCGACTGCATCTGCGACGGCAGGCAGGTCTATGTCGCCGGCGTGATGGAGCATATCGAGGAGGCCGGCATCCATTCGGGCGATTCCGCCTGTTCGCTGCCGCCCTATACGTTGTCGCCCGCCTTGGTCGACGAGCTCAAGGAGCAGACGGCGGCGATGGCCAGGGCGCTCGGCATCGTCGGATTGATGAACGTGCAGTACGCGATCAAGGACGAGGAGATCTACGTGCTGGAGGTCAATCCGCGCGCCTCTCGCACGGTGCCGTTCGTCGCCAAGGCGACCGGGGTCGCGGTGGCCAAGATCGGCGCTCGCGTCATGGCCGGAGCAGCCTTGTCCGAGTTCCGGCTCGATGACCGGGCCATCGCCCCGCACGTCGCGGTCAAGGAGGCGGTGTTTCCGTTCGCGCGCTTCCAGGGCGTCGACATCATGCTCGGCCCGGAGATGCGCTCCACTGGCGAGGTGATGGGGCTCGATTGCAGCTTCGAGCGCGCGTTCGCCAAGTCGCAGCTTGGCGCGGGGGTCCGCCTGCCGCAGTCGGGTACGGTGTTCCTCTCGGTGCGGGACGGCGACAAGCAGGTTCTCACTCCCCTCGCCCGTCGTCTGTCGGAGATGGGATTTTCCATCCTGGCGACACGCGGCACCGCGGGACGTCTGCGCGACGCGGGCATCCCGGTCACCGTGGTCAACAAGGTGCTGGAGGGGCGGCCGCATTGCGTTGACGCCATACGCAACGGCGAGGTGCAGATGGTGATCAACACCGCCTCCGGCGCCCAGTCGGTCGCCGACAGCTTCGACATACGCCGCTCGGCGCTCACCCACGCGGTGCCGCACTACACCACGACGGCAGGCGCCCGGGCGGCGGTGCAGGCGATCGCGGTGCTTCGGGAGGCGCCGCTTGAAGTGGCACCGCTTCAGTCGTATTTTCGTGGATCGTTCTGAGCAGACCCAGGGTGCGTCGTCTCCTGCTGTTCCAGACTCGTCTCATGTAGCTCCTAAGGACTGGCCACTTTGCAGAAATTTCCGATGACAGGCCGTGGTCTGCAGCGGCTGGAGGACGAACTCCGCAAGCTGAAGAGCGAGGAACGCCCGGCCATCATCCGCGCCATCGCCGAGGCGCGCAGCCATGGCGACCTTTCAGAGAACGCCGAGTATCACGCGGCGCGCGAGCGGCAGTCCTTTGTCGAGGGACGCATTCAGGAGCTGGAGGAGATCGTCTCCTCCGTCGAGGTGATCGAGCCTTCAACGCTGTCCGGCGACCATGTCAAGTTTGGCGCCCAGGTCAGTCTGGTCGACGAGGAAACCGAAAAGGAAGCCACCTATCAGATCGTCGGCGTCTATGAGGCGGACATCAAGGCGGGACTGCTGTCAGTGTCATCTCCGTTGGCCAAGTCGCTGATCGGCAAGCGCAAGGGCGACAGCGTCTCGGTGCCGGCGCCCGGCGGCGACCGCAGCTACGAAATTCTCTCCATCAGCTACGGCTGAGCCGGCCCTCTGAGCTCCTCCGGTGATTGGCATTGAGGACATACGGGCGGCAGCATCGCGCATTGATGGCCGCGTCATCCGCACGCCGACCATCGTCTCGGACTCGCTTTCGCGGATCACCGGAAGCGCTATTACGCTGAAGCTTGAGAGCCTGCAGGCGATCGGCTCGTTCAAGGAGCGTGGCGCCGCCAACAAGCTGGCGCTGCTTGATGCGGCGGAACGCGCGCGCGGTGTGATCACCGTCTCGGCCGGCAACCATGCGCAGGGCGTCGCGCGTCATGCGAGCCTGCTCGGCATCGACGCGGTGATCGTCATGCCGCGCTTCACGCCTGCCGCCAAGGTGACGCGCACCGCTGCCTGGGGAGCGCGCGTGGTGCTGCACGGCGACGATTTCGCCGCGGCCACCGCGCACGCCGACGGGCTCTGCGACGCCGAGCGCCGGGTGTTCGTGCATCCCTATGACGATCCGGCGGTGATGGCAGGCCAGGGCACCTGCGGGCTGGAACTGCTGGAGGATGCAGGGCCGTTGGATGCGCTGTTGGTGCCGGTCGGCGGCGGCGGGCTGATCGCGGGCATCGCCATCGCGGCGGCGGCGATGCGCCCGGATCTCGAAGTGATCGGCGTGCAGGTGGAGAGCCACGCCTCGCTGAGTGGCGCGCCAGGCGACGAGATCGTGCCGTGCGGCGGCGCCACCATTGCCGAGGGCATTGCGGTGATGCGGGTGGGCCGGCATCCGCTGGAGGTGATCCGCGCCCATGTCGGCACGGTGCTCCCGGTGCCGGAACGTGCCATCGAGGATGCGATCACCCTGCTCGCGGAGAGCGCGAAACTGGTTGCCGAAGGCGCTGGGGCCGCGGGCTTGGCCGCGGTGCTGGCCTATCCGGAGCGCTTCCGCGGCAGACGGATCGCAATCCCGATCTGCGGCGGCAATATCGACAGCCGGATCCTGGCCAACACGCTGCTGCGCTCTCTGTTGCGCGATGGCAGGCTGCTGCGCCTGCTCCTGGAGATCCCGGATCGTCCCGGCATTCTCGCCGACATCGCCACTCGCATCGGCGAGACCGGGGGCAACATCATCGAGGTGTCGCATCAGCGGCTGTTCGCGGCGCCCAGCGTGCAGGCCGCCGAACTGGAGGTGATGGTCGAGGCCCGCGACCCGGCTCACGCCGAACAGATCGCCGCCGCCTTGCGCAAGAGCTACACCGTGAGACAGGTCTGAGGGACCAGTTTCCCGCTCGAAGCGGCTATTCGTCGAACACCGGCAGCGTCGCGGCGCGCTCATCGCGGACCGTCTCCGGTTCACTGGTCACCTGCACAGCAAACGATTTCAGTTCTTCGGGGACATACCAGTGCAGACGGTCGCCGTGGTAGGCGGACCAGACGGTCTGCGCCACCTCGGCTGGCTGGACCAGGCGCCACATGCCGTCGGCGGGCGCCATCTCCCTGAGTGTGTCGGAAAGCAGCGGTGTATCGACAAGTCCCGGCAGGAGATCGGCGGCGCGCACGCCGTAGCGCCTGAACTCGATCGAGAGCGCCTCGGTCAAACCGCGCACCGCGTGCTTGGTCGCCGAATAGATCCCGATGCCGGCGGTGCCGAAGATCGCCGAGGAGGACGAGGTGGTGAGACAGAGCGAGCCGGTCGTCGCCCTGAGCAGCGGCACCGCGGCGCGGATCCCGATCATCACCCCGAGAAAATTGACATCCACCACCTTGAGGATGTCTTCCCAGGAGCTTTCGTCGAACAGGCCGTGACCGGCGATGCCGGCATTGTTGAACATCAGGTCGAGCGTGCCTCCGGTCGCGGAGCCGAAGGTTTCGATTGCTGCGGCAAAGCCCGCCGGATCGGTCACGTCGAGCGGCGCGAAGATGCCGGCGTCAACGCCGGTCTCTTCCCTGAGGGAGTGCAGGCCAGGGCCATTCAGGTCATAGGCGCCGATGAACCAGCCCTTGCGTGCGAACAGCAGCGCCGTGGCGCGGCCCATCCCGGACGCGGCACCGGTGATGAAGATCGACCGCCTGGCATCGCTCTTCGTCATATGATTATGACCGCGGATCCAGGTTCGCGCGCACCGCGGCTCCGTCGAGTTCGAGGCCGGCGAAATCCCCCTCCTGGCGCCATTTGCGAAGCATCTCGATGAACGTCACCGGACCGCCGCCGAACGGAAAGCTTTGCGCCGTGGCGGCCGACAGCCGCCCCTCGTCATTGTAGTAGCCGGGGGTGCAGGTCTCGAGCATTCGGCGACGGCCCTCGCCGAGTTCAACGATGGTCCGCACCCAGGCGCGCTCCGCCTGCTCCGAAGGCTGCACAGTGCGTATATCGTTGCGAAGACCGTAGTCCACGATATGGGCGACGTGCTTTGCCTGCTCGCTAAGCATATGCGGGAAGTTCACCGACATGCCCGACTGCGCGTTGCTGATGACGAAACAGTTCGGAAAGCCGCGTGTGTGCATGCCGTGCAGCGTTTCCATGCCGTTCGACCATTTCTCCGTCAGTGTCACGCCGTTGATGCCGCGAACCTCGAATCCGGAGCGTGTCGAGAAGTCCGTGTTGGTCTCGAAACCGGTCGCGAAGATCAGGCAGTCGAGTTCATAGAGTTGGCCCGCGACCACGACACCACGCTCAGTGATGCGTTCCACGCCACGCCCGGCGGTGTCGACGAGCGTCACGTTCGGCCGGTTGAAGACGGCCAGGTAGTCGTCGTGGAAGCAGGGCCGCTTGCAGAACAGGCTGAACCAGGGCTTTAACGCCTCCGCTGTCGCGGGATCCGCGACGATGCTCTGCATGCGGCTGCGCACCTCGACCATCTTCTCCATGTCGGCGCGGGAGAGCAGCGCCATGAAGTCGGCTCCCGGATCCTCGGCCAGCCACTCGCGCACGGCGCGGGCGAGCACGGTCCAGCCGTCGCGAACCATGTCCTCGTCCGCCAGGTGCCCGGCCATCTGCGCGGTGAAATTCTCCATGCGCTCCTGCTGCCATCCGGGCTTGAGGCTCGCGGCCCACACGGGATCCGTCGGGCTGTTGTTGCGCGCGTCGACCGAGGACGGCGTGCGCTGAAACACAACCAGCCGCTCGGCCGATGCCGCGAGCGGCGGAACACACTGGATCGCCGTCGCCCCGGTGCCGATGATGCCAACGCGCTTGTTGTAGAGGCCGGCAAGCGGCTCGGTCGTGCTGCCGCCGGTATAGTCATAGTCCCAGCGGCTGGTATGGAAGCTGTGTCCCTTGAACGTCTCGACACCTGGGATTGCCGCGAGCTTTGGCCGGTTGAGCGGACCCGTCGCGAGCACGACAAAGCGGGCGCTGATCTGGTCGCCGCGGTCGGTGCCGATCCGCCATACCGTCTCTTCCATGTCCCAGTCGAGCGTGGTGACCTGGGTTGAGAACAGCGCGTCGTCATAAAGCCGGAAGCGCTCGGCGATACGACGGCAATGCGCGCGGATTTCCGGCGCCTTGGAGTAGCGCTCGACCGGCATATAACCGGTCTCCTCCAGCAGCGGCAGATAGATATAGGACTCGACGTCGCAGGCCGCTCCCGGATAGCGGTTCCAGTACCAGGTCCCTCCCACATCGCCGCCCGCCTCAACGACGCGGACGCGGTCGATGCCTGCCTCGCGCAGACGCGCCGCGGTCAGCAATCCGCCGAAGCCGCCGCCGACGACCAGCACGTCAACCGCGTCATTCACCGGCGCACGCTCTGAGGCGGCGGTGTAAGGGTCGGACAACAGATGCGAGAAGTCTTTGCTCAGGTCGTAGTAGCGCCGGTCGGCCTCCCCCGGCGTCCTGCGCTCCCGCTCGATACGATACCGTTCCTGTAGCGCCTCGAGTTCCGCTGCGGTGGCGGAAGGCGCGGACTCGGTGTTCGACATGCTTGTTTCCATCACGTTGGGCTGCCTCCAGCCGCCTTGAGGGGGCGTGGAGGGGTATCGACTATGAGGTATGGTCCTCAAGCCAATCCCTTCCCATCATGATACAGGCAAACGCGATGTTCAATCAACCATAGGTGGGATTTGTCGTAAAGCGGGTATGTTCGCCACTGCGGGTTGGAGGCCTGCGGCGTTCTGCCGGAAGACACCTGGCGGGGGCTCCCCAACGATCCGCCTCCGCGCCTCGTGCAACGACCCAGACAAAGCGAACCGCCTTGTCTGGGTCTGAGGTGCCCTAGAACACGGATAGTGCGCGGCTTTAACGCAAGCAGACCAGTACGGTCCGTTTGTGCCGCTGGACTAGCTGTGTGCAATCACGATCGATGACGAGGCCCCTTTATGTGCTCCCGTCGCCGGATCGCTGACGGCGACGACGTAATCGCCGGTGTGCTGGAAATGAAAGTCGTACGTGGCCTTGCCTGCCGAGTTGAGCGGGATCGTAATCCAGTTCTGCTCCGCCACGTTGTGGGAGTTCATGACGAAGGCATAAGCATCCTTCAATCCGGGATCGGACAACGTGATCGGAACGTTGGCCCCGGCCGCCGGATTGCTGACGAAATGCATTCCGGGATTGCTCACCGAAATCGCGCCGATGGTGGGATCGGGAGGCGTCGGAGATGGAGGGGTTGGAGATGGGGCGCCGCCTCCATTCTCGACCGAGTAGCTCATATCGGAGACGGTCAGCTTGGTTCCGGCTGGACCGGTGTTTCCAATACCGAACGACTCGTTCTGGCCGCCGTCGGCATAATCCTTTGGGATCGGCACCGATCCGCCGGAGGCATATTGGACGACCTGCTGTCCATTGACATAGAAGGTCAGGCTGTTCGCCTGCCAATTCACCGCCACCGTCGTCGACTGGGAGAGATTGGCATTGTAGAAATAGGCCTGATAGCCGTTGCCGCCGTTGCTGCCCTTCCAATGCACGGTGGCGTAAGGCTTGCCGCTGAGCTGCTCGGCAAGATCGATCTCGGGACCCGGGAAACTGCCACTTGAGGGCCATAGACAAATATAGGCGCCGTTCGCCTGATTTGTCGGCATCGTGAAAGTTGCCTGATAGAGGCCGTACCCGTGCGACTGGCCGGCTCCCTGGTCCGAGTTGAGAAAGCCCGCGGCGCCCCCGTTTGAAGTTAGCGTCAGTCCATTTCCGCCAAACGAGAACTCGCTCGACTGGCCCCAACGAATTGGAAAGAGGCCGGAGTTGAGCGAGGAATCTCGAGTGAAGTTGTCGTTCCAGACGGTGCTGAAGTCCGCGCTGTTGAGGCTTGCTGCCACAATCGTCTCCTTTAGGATTACTGTCCTGCAAGCGTTTCCAGAATTTTGATACGCTTACGGTGTTTGAAAATCACATCTGGGACATCGCCCACTTTGCGGCGAATCGTCAACCTGAACTTTCATGATTTACAGGCATTTGCTTTGTGAAGCTTGCGAGACTTGAGCGATTTATCCTTTATCTACAGCGAGTTTAGCACGAATCCGTAATTGGAATGCTGAGTGCTTTTATCAAGAAAAGGTTGTTGAGCTACGTAGATCAACCCTATTCAAGTTCTGATGAAAGCATCTAGGATCTTTCAAAGCAGCTTCTAGTTTAAACAGGAAGACAATTTTGTAATGGATTCGTAATGACATTTCCAACTCTGATCGTTGTCGAAATAGGAATGTCTTCTTACGGTGGCGCAATCGCCTGGTGGGCTGGAAAGCGGCGCTTACTATGCTATGGAAGGCGCGGAGTTCGACTGATTAAGACAGCGAGATGACAACGCTGGCCGGCAATCCGGCCGCCGCTGGTGAAGTCACGCGCCCGCAGATCCGAGAAGATGTCAGCGGACAAGTCCGGACACGAAAAAAGACCCGTCTGACCTTCAATGTCCGATGGTGGGTTGCCGACCGCGCACACTCCGTGTGCCGGGTCGATGCGCTAGCCCGAGCGAAGCGCCCGATACTCGCGGCGGACGATCCCCATCAGTTCCTCGACCGAGGTCGATCTCGCATGGTTCTCATACGTCACCTGACCACGCTGCATCAGCATGATGCGATCGGCGATGTCGAGCGTCTGCGCGTAGTTATGCATGATCATCACGATCGAGAGGTCGCCCTCCGACTTCAGGCGCATGATCAAGTCGATGATCAGGCCCGCCTCGCGCGCGCCCATGGCCGCCAGAGGCTCGTCAAGCAGCAATATCCTGGCCTTCGAGTTTACCGCACGCGCAATCGCGATCGCCTGGCGCTGGCCGCCGGAAAGCGCGCCAACCTCGACATCGACCGAGGACACGCTGACGCCGATTTCCTCGAGGCATTCCGCGGCACGCTTGCGCATGGCACGATTGTTGAGCAGGCGGATCGGACCCGGATAGAGGATTTCCCGGTTGAGGAACATGTTGTGGTAGATGGTCAGCGAGTTGGCCAAGGCGAGATCCTGATAGACGCACTCGATGCCGAGCGAGCGGGCGTGATCGACAGAGCGCAGCATGGTCTCCTGGCCATGGATGAAGAGGCGGCCGCCTGACTGTGGCTGGTAGCCGGTCAGAATCTTCATCAGCGTCGACTTGCCGGCGCCGTTGTCTCCAAGAATGCCAAGGATCTCGCCGCGCGCGAGCGTGAGCGAGATGCCGTTCAGCGCTGAGACTGGACCGAACTGCTTGGTGATTGCATCGGCGCGCATGACCTCGCTCATGGCGAGGCTCCGCCGCGCTTGAGGCGGTTGATGTGGATGTTGAACAGCATCGCCAGCAGGATCGCGGCACCCAGGATCAGGTTGAAGGTGAAGGCATTGATCCCGATCAGGGTAAAGCCGTCGCTGAGGATACCCAGCACCATCGCTCCGATCAGCGCGCCGATGATGGTGCCGGATCCTCCGGCGAGTGGAGTGCCGCCGATCACGCCGGCGGCTACGGCAAGAAACATGATATTGGTGCCGCCGGCGGTCGGATCGATGGAAGTGATCCGGAACGCCTCGAGAATGCCGGTCAACGCCGCGAGCGTGCCGCTCAGGACGAAATTGCCGACCTTGATGCGTCGGACGGAGATGCCGGCTTCGCTCGATCCGATCGGGTTGGCGCCCGAGGCGATGGTATGCAGGCCCCAGCGCGTGTTGCGCAGGATGACATGCATGACGATGACGACGCCAACCGCCCAGATGAACTCAGAGTAGCCGCCATGGCCCATGATGGCGCTGAACTCAGGCGATGCGGTGATGCCGACAGGAGTGCCGTTCGAAATCGTCAGCGTGAAGCCATTGAGCAGAAACAAGGTGCCGAGCGTGGTCACGAAGGACGGCACCCTGAGCAGGACGGTGACCACCCCATTGACCAGCCCGACCAGTGCGCCAGCGGCAAGCCCGAGCAGGATCGCCAGGATCAGCGGGATACCGGCCTGCTGCGCGAAATACATCACGAACGGCGCCAACGCGTAAACCATGCCGGCTGAAAGGTCGATTTCCCCGCCGATCATGAGCATCACCTCGCCGCAGGCGAGAATCGCCACGGGCGCGATGAACTGGGAAAGGTTCTGCAGGCTGGCGTCGCTCAGCAGAAAGTTGCTGTTCGCGTATTCGAAATAGGCTGCGAGCACGATGGCGACGAAGATGATGCTTGCCTCGCGCCAACGGAGCAGACCCTGGATCACCGAACCCATGGACGATTTTCCCGTCCGCGGTCAGGACTGGATCGGACCGGAGCGCTTCACGTCCTGAACCGCGCTCGAACTGCCCTCGTAACGGGTTTTGGTGGACAGATACGGTCCCACCGACCCTTTGGTGACGAACTTGAGGCCGGTGTTGATGTCGGCCGGACCGACCAGGCCGCCCGAGACAAGGAAGTTGAACATCTCCATGACCGTGTAATAGCCCTGGAGATAGGGCTGCTGGTCGATAGTGAAATCGAGATGGCCTTGCTGGATCAGTGCCAGCGTTTGCGGCAACAGGTCGAAGCCGCCGCCGTGCACGCCCTTTGCCGCCAGACCGTACTGCTGCATCGTCTCGGCCACGCCCTCGGTGGTGCCGCCATCGACGGCGAACATGCCTTTCACGTCCTGATGGCCAAGATAGTAGGCCTTCACCTTTGAGATTTCCTCGTTCACCGTGGCTCCAGAGGCGACAATGTCGATCTGGTAGTTGCGTCCGCTCTTCTTCAAAGCATCCTGGGCACCATCGATTCGTGGCTGGATGTTGAGCTGGCCCGGTGTGGCGATGAACAGCGCGATACGCCCGGACGGCACAAGCTGGATGATGCGCTCGCCCATGAGCTGCCCGGCTTTGAACAGATCCTGGCCGATATAGGCGAGCCGCTTGTTGCCGGAGCTGGCGGGCGCGTCCGCATTGTAGGCGAACACCGGAATGCCGGCCTGCAAGGCGCGCTCGGTCGGGCCGTTGAAGGCGGTCGGGTCGACCAGGCTGACCGCGATCGCACTTGCCCGCGCCGCGATGGCCGAGTTCATTGCGCTCACCATCTGGGCGGCGATGCTGTTCTCGGAGCCGGTCCACTGCGAGGTGGCGCCGAACAGTGAGCATGCGTCACGCATGCCGTATTGCGTCGCCGTAAAGAACGGATTGGTGGTGACGTGATTGACGAACACGAAATGAAAGCGCGGATGCCTCGGCGTGAGGTCGGCGGCGCCGGCGGTGCGCGTGCCTCCGAGCGCCAGCGCCGCGGCTGCGGAGCCGATCGCTCCGGTGCGCAAAATGCCGCGCCTGTCCATACCTGGTCGAACGGTGTCAGCCATTTCCAACTCCCTGATGAGCGTCGCCTGCGAGGCAATCTTGAGTTCGCCGGGCGTGGCACCCGCGCCGCGATGTGGCGGGAGCCCGGCCCTCCTGTCAAGCGACTGGATTGTTTCGCTACGGAGCGTAGCCGCCGGTCAGCAGCGGCGGTCCCTGCGCTCCCGCCGCGGGCGCACTGTTGGTCACTGGGCCTTGGTAGGTCGAACAAGCGCCTAGCAGCAGGCAGATCGCCAAGGCGGCGAGGCTCCGGCGCATTCCCGTCAGCTTCATTGCGGCACTCTCCTCGGCGCGTGCGCGCGCTTCGATGTCGCTAGTACCCACTATCGTTGGACGGTGAGTCGTGATTCAAGCTGTGGATGAGATC
>CAXTRK010000060.1:0-12738 GCA_964246745.1 uncultured Acetobacteraceae bacterium | reverse complement strand
CGAGATGGACGAGGCGCCGATGCTCTATATCGGCGAGAAGGTCGGCGCCGGCGGCGCTGCGATGGATATCGCCGTCGATCCGCTCGAAGGCACCTCGCTTACGGCAAAGAACGCGCCGAACGCGCTCACCGTCGTGGCGTTGGCCGAGCAGGGCAATTTCCTGCACGCGCCCGACATCTATATGGACAAGATCGCGGTCGGACCCGGCCTGCCCGACGATGTGGTCGATCTGGACGCGCCGATCGGCGAGAACCTGCGAAGCCTGGCCCGCGCCCGCAACAGCGAAATCGACGAGATCGTGCTGTGCACGCTGGACCGCGAGCGGCACGAGGAGCTGATCGCCAGGACGCGGGAGGCGGGGGCCCGCGTGATGCTGATCTCGGACGGCGATGTCGCCGCCATCATCGCCGCGTGCCTGCCGGACAGCGGCGTCGACATCTACGCCGGTTCCGGCGGCGCGCCCGAGGGCGTTCTGGCGGCGGCCGCACTTCGCTGCACCGGGGGCGTGATGCAGGCGCGCCTGATGTTTGAGGACGAGGAGCAGGCGCGGCGCGCCCAGGTCATGCATGATCGTTCAAACCAGGCGGGCGATCCGCGACGCAAGCTGGGCCTGCTCGACCTTGCCAGGGGCGACGTGCTGTTCTCCGCCACCGGGGTCACCAGCGGCGCCCTGCTGCGCGGGGTGCGTCGTACCGACGACCGGGCGATCACGCACTCGATCGTCATGCGCTCGAAATCCGGCACCGTGCGCTTCATCGAGGGTCACCATAACTTCCGTACCAAGACCTGGAGCCCGACCTGAGGCATGCCTGATGCCCTGCCGCGGCAGGAAGCGGTTCTCGGCGTCACCGCCAGCCTGAGCGGCCGACGCTGGCTCTGGCGCGACCGTGTCCACCCAGACGCCGACCGTCTGGCCGCCGCGATCGCGCAACGCTGCGCGCTTCCGGAGATCCTTGGCCGCCTGTTGCACGGCCGCGGCGTCGCCGCCGACACCGCTGAACTGTTCCTGGCGCCGACGTTGCGGGCACTGCTGCCGGACCCGTCCTGCCTCGCCGACATGGACGCAGCCGCCATGCGCCTCGCCCAGGCCGCGCAAACGGCGGAGACCGTCGGGATTTTCGGCGACTACGACGTGGACGGCGCCTGCGCCACGGCGCTGCTGGCGACGGTGCTTGGCGAACTGGGCTGCGTTGTCGTGACACATATCCCGGACCGGTCGCGCGAAGGCTACGGGCCGAACGCGCCGGCGCTGCGCGGCCTTGCGGGGCAGGGCGCGACGCTGATCATCTGCGTCGATTGCGGCACCGCCGCGCCGGAGCCGCTCGCCTGCGTGCGCGGTCTTGCCGACGTGGTGATCCTCGACCACCACAAATCGGAAGGGCCGCCGCCGCCGGTCCTGGCGACGGTCAATCCGAACCGGCTTGATTGCGGCTCCGGGCTCGGTTCACTGTGCGCCACCGCGATCGCCTTTCTCGCCGCCGTCGCCGCGGTGCGCACGCTGCGCGCATCCGGCGGCTTCACGCCGGACGCCCGCGAGCCGGACCTGATCGGGTTGCTGGACCTGGTGGCGCTGGCGACGATCTGCGACGTGATGCCGCTCATGGGCCTGAACCGCGCGCTGGTCGCGCAAGGCTTGAAGGTGATGGCGCGTCGCGGCCGCATCGGCATTGCCGCCCTGCTGGAAGTGGCCTCCGTGCACGACGCGCCGAGCGCATTCACGTGCGGCTTTGCGCTGGGGCCACGGATCAATGCCGGCGGCCGTATCAGCGAGGCCGATCTCGGGCTGCGTCTGCTGCTCTGCGGCGAGGCGGACGAAGCCAGGCTGCTTGCCGAACGGCTGGATGCGGTGAACCGGCAGCGGCGCACTGTCGAGGCTGCGATCATCGAGCGCGCGATGGCGCTCGCCTCGGCACAGATCGCGGAAGGCCATCCGGTGCTGATGCTGAGCGGCTCCGACTGGCACCCGGGGGTGGTCGGCATCGTGGCCGGACGCATCAAGGAGGCGTTCAACCGCCCCAGCCTGGTGGGCGCCTTGCTGGAGGACGGCGCCATCAAAGGCTCCGGCCGTTCGGTGCCCGGCCTCGATCTGGGCTCGGCGGTGATCGCGGCACGGCAAGCCGGCCTGCTGCTGACCGGCGGCGGCCACGCGATGGCGGCCGGCTTTTCGCTGCGCGAAGAGCGTCTGGCGGAATTTCACGCCTTCCTGAACGAGCGCCTGTTCGAGGCCAGACACCGTCCGGCGGCGCTGGATGTGCGGATCGACGGCGCCCTTGCCGTCGGCGGCGCCAACGTCGAGCTTGCCACGCATATGGGTCGCCTGGCCCCGTTTGGCGCCGGCAACGAGGAGCCGGCCTTTGCGCTGCCCAACATCCGTGTCGTACGCTCTGAACGGATCGGCAAGGAGGGCCGCACGCTGCGCGCGATGATCGAGGGAGAGGGCGGCGGCGCGAGGTTGAAGGCGCTGCTGTTCCGCGCCGATGAGAGCCCGGTCGCTCGTGCGCTCGAGGCTCGCGACGGCGCCCGCCTGCACCTCGCCGGCCAACTCCGCGCCGAGACATGGAACGGCCATACCACGGCCAGCTTCTTTGTCACCGACGCCGCGAGGCCTTGATCCGGCTGCCTTGACCGCCCTCGGCCGCTCCGCTACCCACCCACGGCCGCTGGTCCCGTTCGTCTAGTGGCCTAGGACACCGCCCTTTCACGGCGGTAACACGGGTTCGAACCCCGTACGGGACGCCAAGATTTCGACTATCGAATGGTTTCCGAAGGCAAGCCTTCGGCGGGGTTTGGGGCAGAGCCCCACTCTTGCCTGCCCATCGGGTCATCGTCAAAGCCGCTTGGCGCAGGCAGGCTATTGCTGATGTTCCGACTGGGCGATCCGCTGTTCGGCCAGAAGCCGCCATGGCGCGTTCTTGGGCGCGTCCTTGGGCGCGGCATCCAGGGCGCGGCGGAACAAGGCGGCGCTGCCCGGGCTGACGCTTCCGTCCGCCTCCACCTGCGCTTCGGCGGTCTGCGCCGCCAAAGCCGGATCAAAACCGGCCGCAAGCGCGTGGCGCCAGGCCAGTGCGGCCTGCTTCCAATCGCCGCGCGCCGCTTCCACCTGGCCGAGCAGGATATAGCCTTCCTGCGCCTGCGGCGATTTCTGCGGCATGCCGGCGAGCCGTGTTTTCAGCAGCGCCAGCAGGGTGGAATCCTTCTGCTCCTGGGCGTCGAGCCGGCGCAGGCGCGCGGCCAACGGCGCCGCCGGCAGGTTCGGCTGGCCGCCGATCAGATACAATCCCACCGCGGCGAGCGGAACCAGCATCAGCGTCGCCAGCACCGGCGCACGAGAGCCGATACGACTAGCCTCGCTGCCCCGCGCGCCTTCGGCGAGCAAGCGGCGCTGGATCTCAAGGCGCGCGCTTGCATAGTCGCTCTCGGCGATCAGTCCGCAGTCGCGGTCACGTTCAAGCTCGTCAAGCTGAGCCCGGTGCAGCGCCATTGCCGCTTCATGCCGGTCGCGTGCGCCGGGCCTCGGGCGCAGCGCCAGCACGCAGGGCAGCAACGCGAAGGCGCTGAGCAGAACAACATACAGCCAGATCATGTGGTCAATGCGGCTCTAGCAACTCGTCCAGGCGTCGACGCTCGCTTTCCGACAGGGCTTGCGTCTCATGGGGGCCGCGGCTGCGCCAACCGATCCAGGCGGCGAGGCCGCCAACCGCGAGGGCAAGCAACGGCATGCCCCAGAGCAGCAGGGTGGCGGCGTCGAATGGCGGCCGCAGACGGACGAAGTTCCCGTAGCGCGCCACCATCCAGGCCATGATCTGCCGGTTGCTCCGGCCGGCCGTCACCTGTGTGCGGACGATGTGGCGAAGGTCGCGGGCCAGTGGCGCGCCGCTCGCCTCGATGCTCTCGTTCTGACACACCATGCAGCGGAGTTGCTCGCCGATCGCCTCGGCGCGCGCCTCCAGCCTCGGATTGGTCAGCATCTCCGACGGGTCGCTGACCGCGTCTGCCACGATGGGCATGAGCCACATCACGATCGCGAGGCACAACGCGCGGATCATCGGCGTAACGCATTCAACGCCGGCTTCAGGCTGCCGGCTACCAAAGCCGGGGTGAGCGGGCCGGCCAGGTGCCAGCGTATGATGCCGCCAGGGGCGACCAGAAAGCTCTCCGGCACGCCGGTGACGCCCCAATCGATGGCGGACATGCCGCTGTCGTCCGAGGCCAGGCGCGCGTACGCGTCGCCGGTGCGCGTGATGAAGCCTTGGGCGTTTTCGAGGCTGTCCTTGTAGGCAATGCCCCAGATCGGCAGAAGTGCCGCCGCCGTTGCCAAGGTCTGCGCCTCCAGCACGCAGGGAATGCACCAGGAGGCGAAGAAATTCACCAGTACCGGGCGCGTCTGCGCGCGCAGCAGCCGCGATGAGAAGCCCTGTCCAGGCGGCTGCGCGGGCAGGTCGAAGCTTGGCACCGGGCAGTTGAGTGCAGGGGTATGGACATCGTGCGGATCGAACGTGCCGCGGCCCATATCGTCAAGCATCGCCCAGAATCCGGCGCCGGCGGCCACCGCGACTCCGAACGGCGCCAGCATCAGCGCGTGCCGGCGGGAGAGGCCGTGGGCGATGGACATGGGATCAACCAACCAGCCGCGCCGCCGCCGGCAGCCTGGCACGACGTGGCGCGCCCACGCGAACCCGACGATCGGAAAGCGACAGACCGCCGCCGATCGCCATGACCAGGGCGCCCAGCCACATCCAGGGTGCAAGCGGGTTGTCATGCAGACGCAGCACAGCATTGCCGCCGTGTTCGTCGCCAAGCACGGCGTAGAGGTCGGTGATCAGGTTGGTGTGGATCGCGACCTCGCTGGTGGTCTGCTCCTGAGTGGCGAAGTTCCGCTTCGAGGGGTGCAGCACCGTCACCACCTGGCCATGCCGGCTCACCGTGATGGTGGCGATGCGCGAGACATAGTTCGGACCGGGCGCGGTGCGAATGCCGTCCAGGGTCCAGCGATAGCCGGCCAGGTCGACGCCCTGGCCTGGCGCGATTTCGACGATCTTGTGCTCGGCCTGGGACATGCCGGCAAGCCCGATCACGGTGACGCCGGCGCCGGCATGGGCGAGGGCGGCGCCCAAGGCCGCGCGCGGCAGCAGCCGGGCGCGGCGAAAGCTCTGCGAGGGATGCAGCCGGAAGAGCTGGATTTTCTGCGCGATGTCGGCGAACGCGCCGGCGATCACCCACACCCCGAAGCCGAACGCCAGGATCGGCAGCGTGCCCTTGAGGCTGAAGGCGGCGAACAGAGCTGCGACGAGGCCCGCCAATGCCGCCCACCAGAGCCGCATCAGCACCGGCGCCATCTGCGCGCGCTTCCATGGCATCATCGGCCCGATCGCCATGGCGGCCAATAGCGGGATCGTCATCGGCACCGCGGTCGCATCGAAGAACGGCTTGCCGACAGACAGCGTGGCGCCGAACAGCAGGCTGGCGAAGGGCGGATACATCGTGCCGGTCAGCACCACCGCAGAGATCGAGCAGAGCAGCACGTTGTTGAGCACCAGCGCGCCTTCGCGTGACAGCGGCGCGAAGATGCCCCCCGCGGTGAGCCGGGGCGCGCGCCAGGCGAACAGCAGCAGCGAGCTGCCGATGACCAGGCCGAGCAGGCCAAGGATGAAGATGCCGCGGGCGGGATCGTTGGCGAAGGCGTGCACCGAGTTCAGGATGCCCGAGCGCACCAGGAAGGTGCCGGACAAGGATAGCGAAAAGGTGCCGATCGCGAGCAGCACGGTCCAGATCTTCAGCGATTCGCGCTTTTCGACGACGATGGCGGAATGCACCAGCGCCGTGCCGGTGAGCCACGGCAGCAGCGAGGCGTTCTCCACCGGGTCCCAGAACCAGTAGCCGCCCCAGCCAAGCACGTAATACGACCACCAGGAGCCCAACGCGATGCCGCAGGTCAGGAACGCCCAGGCGGCGACCGCCCAAGGACGCACCCAGCGCCCCCAGGCGGCATCGACCCGGCCTTCCAGCAGGGCGGCGACGGCAAACGCGAACGGCACCGAAAAGCCGACATAGCCGGTGTAGAGAATCGGCGGATGGAAGGCGAGGCCCGGATCCTGCAGCAGCGGGTTCATGCCGCTGCCATCGACCGGCGCCGGCCAGACACGATCGAACGGGTTCGAGGTGGTCAGGCAGAACAATTCGAAGCCGCAGGCGACCCCGCCAAGCACGGCGATCACCCGCGCCCGCAGCGAGGCCGGCAGATTGCGGCCGAAGGCGGCGACGGCGCCGCCGCATAGCCCGAGGATCAGCGCCCAGAGCAGGATCGAGCCTTCGTGGTTACCCCAGATGCCGGTGATCTTGTAGAGCAGCGGCTTGGCCACGGTGCTGTTCTCGGCGATGTTGCGCACCGAGAAATCGTTGGTGACGGCGGCGTTGGCGAGGCAGGCAAACGAGATCGCCAGGGCCGCAAGCTGGCCAAGCGCCAGCGCCGGCGCGGTGGCCATCAACCTCGTGTCGCGCAGCTGTGCTCCGATCAGCGGCAGGATGAGCTGAGCGAGCGCCAGGCAGCAGGCCAGCGCCAGCGCGAAATGACCGAGTTCGGGACTCATGGGTTCAGCTCCGCCGTGCCGCTGACGCGGTTTTCGTGCCCGCCTTGGTGACGCTCCCCGGCTTTGTCACAATCATCGTGTCCCACTCCGCGGCGGGGGGCGCCGGCCCGTATCTGGGATCCCACTTGCCGGCCTTGCGCAGCGCGTCCGCGACGTTCTTGGGCATGTAGGTGGCGTCGTGTTTGGCCAGCACCTCCGAGGCGGCAAAGGTGCGGTCGGAGCCAAGCTCGCCGAGGGCGACCACGCTTTGTCCCTCGCGGAACAGGTCCGGAAGGATGCCGGCGTAATGCACCAGCACCGCCTGCTGCCCGTCGGTGACCATGAAGCGTGCGACGGGTTCGCCGTCGTCCTTGGTCTCGCGCAGCGAACCGGCCACGACCATTCCGCCCAGCCGCACCGTCCGTCCCGGCTGCTGCGCCTTCGACAGCAGTTGCGAGGGAGCCTCAAAGAACACGATGCTGGAACTGAACGCATCGAGGGCCAGTGCTGACGCCGAGCCGAGGCCGAGGCCGCACGCCGCCAGTAGCCAGAGCCGACGCGACTTGCGGGTCACTGCGCGCCATTCCTGGGCGTGCCGTCCCGGCGACGGCGGCCGGAGGTCTCAGCCGCCGCGAGCCGCCGCCGCGCACGCGACAGCCGCAGGCTGGCTCCGATCGCCAGCCATGACGCCAGGGCGATGGCGAGCGCGTAGGCAGCGGCGATAAAGGGCCAGTGCGTCATGCGTTGGTCTCCGCGGGAGCCGAACCACGGGCGCGAGCCATCATCACCGCGCGCAGACGCTGCTCCAGCACCGCGGCGCGCAGCCGGGCGAGGACGATGGCCGCGAAGCCGCACGAGAAGCCCAGGGTGGAGACCAGCAGCGGCCACAGCATCGACAGCGACATGGTGGGGGCGCCGGTGAGCGTGATGCTGTCTGGCTGATGCAGGGTGTTCCACCATTGCACGCTGAACTTGATGATCGGCAGGTCGACGACGCCGACCAGGGCCAGGATCGCGGCGGCCCGATAGCCGCGCTGCGGTTCGTCGAAGGCGCGGATCAGCGCGATGTGACCGAGATACAGGAAGAACAGCACCAGCACCGAGGTCAGGCGCGCGTCCCACACCCACCAGGCGCCCCACATCGGCTTGCCCCAGAGCGAGCCGGAGGCGAGACAGACCCCGGTGACGGTGGCGCCGACCGGTCCGATCTCCATCGCCGCGAGATCCGCCAGCGGGTGCCGCCAGACCAGCGAGAGCACCGAGCAGACCGCGAGCGCCAGGTAGCCGCTCGACGCCAGCCAGGCGCAGGGCACGTGCACATACATGATGCGCACGGCGTCGCCCTGCTGCCAATCGGCTGGAGAGAAAAACAGGCCCCAGAGCAGCCCACAGCCGGTCAGGACGATGGCGGCGACGTTGATCCATGGCTGGGCGCGGCCGGCGAGCCGCAGAAACCGCCCCGGATTGGCGAACCGATGCAGCAGTCCTCCGCTGCGGTTCAGACGTGGCTCGGCGAGTGGCGAGGTTGCATCCAAGGAAACATACCGTAGCGTGGGCGACCAGCGACAGAGAGCATAACGCCTGCCGTGATGCGAGAGAAGTTTACATAATTTGCTGTCAACTTTGCTTAGGAAGTTGGTCTGCTTTGGAAAATGGGAGGGACCCATGCTGTTCGCCATCTTCTGCACCGACAGGCCGGGTCGTCTGGACACCCGCCTGGCCGCCCGTCCGGCGCATATCTCCTACCTGGAGCGCTACGCTGACCGCCTGGTGCATGCCGGGCCGCTGCTCGACGATGATGGCCGCGCCTGCGGCAGCCTGCTGCTGGTCGATGTCGCCGACCGCGCCGCGGCCGAGGGTTTCGCCGCAAGCGACCCGTATGCCAAGGTCGATCTGTTTGAGAGCACCATCATACGCGGCTTTCGCACGGTGTTCCGCGACGGCGCCGCCCTGGAATGACCTCCTATTGGCTGGTCAAGTCAGAGCCGGACGCGTTTTCGTGGACGCAGCAGGTCGAGCGAGGCATCGAGCCCTGGACCGGCGTGCGAAGCCATCAGGCGAGGCGCAACCTCGAGGCAATGAGCGTAGGCGACCGCGCGTTCTTCTATCACTCCAACACCGGCCGCGAGATCGTCGGCATCGTTGAAGTGACGCGGGCGTCCTACTCCGATCCAACCGGCCAATCTAACGCCATGCCGGGCGGGTGGATCTGCGTGGACATGCGCGCGGTGGCGGCGTTTTCGCGCGCCGTCAGTCTCGCCGAGCTGAAGCGAGATCGCGGCTTCGCCACATTCGCGCTGCTGCGGCAACCGCGCCTGTCAGTAGTGCCGGTCTCCGAGGAGCATTGGCACAAAATCTTGTCACTGGGAGGGGTGGAGCCCGGCCGCTGACGTCAGGGAGCTCCGTCAATGCTTTGCTGGAGCACCGAGTCCCTGCCGCGCATTGGTTGGCTGGCGAATGTCTCGTAATCGGCCTGGCTGTTGTAAGGAGCCGTCACAGGAGCGGCGAACCGCAGCGGAACGCCAAGGATACTGGCCGCCGAGCCTGATCCGGTGCCCGTCTGGGTACTCTGTCTCGCCGTCACGCCAGGAAGTCCCGTGGTCTGGGGAGTCGGCAGCGAGTTGCGATTCGAGGTGGCCCCGGCAGCCACCGAGTTCGCCGATGGCGCGCGCAGCGCCTGCGCCGACGCCGAACCTGTGCCGAGTTGCGCCGCGAGAGCGGCCAGGCTGAACAGCGCCGCGATGCGGATCGGAGACAACTGTCTTGAAAGCGGCGGTGTCATGGCATCAACTCCAGAAGCAGATCTTGCATATATCTTGCATGTTCGTTGAGCATGTGTGCAGGAAGCTGCGCTCCTGCAACGTCGCCATGGTGCGGATCGCCCTCTGCCGACCGATCACACCCGCGCGAGGCAGAGCGTCAGACACGCAAACCCGGATGTGCTCAAGATTTTGTGAAAATAGGCTGTCACCGGTTCGGCTAGCCTCTCAGCGTCGAAACGAGGTAGCTCCCGGTGAGATCGACCCCATCATAATGAACGGCGATTGTTCCTGATGCATGCTCCCGGCTACACTCTTGATCAGTTGACCGTCGGGACGCCAGAGATCGGGGCGCCAAAGATCGGTGCGCCAGAGATCATGGCTGACCATGCTGCGGGTCGGCGTGCCGTTCTGGACGAGGCGCCCGCCGCGCCATCGCGTCAACCGGTCGCTGAGGCGAGAGCGGTGTCTGGGGCGCACAGCCCGGCCTTGACCATCGGCAGCCGCATACGGACGTTGCGTCGGGCGCGCGGCCTGACCCAGGACACGCTGGCGGTGTCGACCGGCGTCTCGCGCAGCGCGGTCGCGCAGTGGGAGACCGGCAGGGCGGGCCAGATGGGCGGCAAGCTTCGACGCATCGCCGAGGCGTTGGGCGTGTCGGTCAGCATGCTCAAGGAGGGCTGGGAGGGCCTGGCCACCGACAGCGTGCTGTCCGCCGAGGAGATGTCGCTGCTGCGTCTGTTCCGGCTGTGCTGCGCCCAGGATCGCACCGTGCTGATGCATGTGGCGCAGAAGCTCGCCGCCAACCCCGCGGCGGAGCTCGAACCGGGAGCGTGACTTCTCCGGACTGATCTCTCGCTCGGCGTGCAGCCGGGACGGTGTTCCATGCGTTGCGAACTCGTCTGACAGGAGATCGTGATGAGCGCCGCCATGGGAAACGAATTGACCTCGCTTCACTCGGCGTCGCTCAACGCCGCCTCGTTGCAGGCGCTTGAGCGTGCCCTGGCGGAGGTCGAGAGCGGCCGCGGCATGCTGGTTCGTCTCGCCGATCTGATGGGCGGCGCGGTCGGCCAGGCGACAAGGCTGGGCATGCGCGGCCTCGGCTTGGCGCCCACATTGCAGGTGAAGTTGCAGGGTGTCGCCGAAGCCGCTGTGGTGCGGGCTTTCGATATCGCCGTGGTCGGCATGAAGCGTCCGGTCTCCATGCGTGACGCCGGCGAGAGCACCGGGTCGGCGCGTGGATGGCGCGATCACGTCGTGCAGGCGGCGGTGGCCGCATCCGGAGCGCTGGGTGGCTTCACCGGCTTCACCGGCCTGATCCCCGATATCGGCTTCACCACGCTCACCATCATGCGCGAGATCGCCCGGATCGCGCGCGAGGAGGGAGAGGACCTTTCCACTGCGGAGGGTAAGCGCGCCTGTCTCGAGGTGTTCGCGTTGCGCTCGCTGGACGGCAATGAGGAACAGAGCGAGCTTGGCTTCTTCTCGGCGCGCGCGGTGCTGCGCGGTCGGCCGGTGGTGATGCTGTTGTCGGAAGTCTCCTCGCATTACGGTCTGGCCTTGTCGCGAAAAGTGTCGCTGCAGATGATGCCCGTCGCCGGCGCGCTCTGCGGCGCATCGCTCAACGCCGCCTTCCTCGCGCACTACCGCGCGCTGGCGCGGGCGCATTTCACCATCCGACGGCTTGAACGTAGCCATGGTAACGTTTCCGTGCGCGAGGCGATGGAGACGATTCGCAGCAATCCTGCCCATAAGCCCGCCGCGTGACGGTCAGCCTAGGCTCATCTTGAACAGCTTGAAGATGGCGGTAATCACCGCGAGCAGCAGGTAGATCAGCATCGCGTCAATGCCCAGACCGCTTGCCAGACGGGGCAGCAACTGAGAGGCGGCGAACGCCAGCAAAGCCGCGATCACGAAGACGACGACCATGGATCTCAGCGTGCTCCCGCGTCCCAGGATTCAAGTGTGATGCGGTCGAGCTGAAACAGGTCCGTGGTCCGTGCATACCAGCCGGCGCCGTGCATGCGGCCGATCAAGCCGAGGCGTTCGGTCGCGATGTGCAGCCTTCCCACGTCGTCGAAGGCGTCGTCGCGGATATGCATCGCCATGATCCGTCCAAGGATCAGCGCGTTGCGCTCGCCGAGCGGCACCTCCTGGTGCAGAGTGCACTCGAAGGCAACCGGCGCGCTGGCGATGCGCGGGGGCGCCACATGCACTGAGGCCACGGTGTCGATGCCGGCGAGGCCGAGCTCGTCTCCACCGGCCGGGAACGGCGTCGCCGTCCGGTTCATCGCCGCAACACTTGCCTCGTCGACCAGGTGCACGACGAAGCCCCGCGTCGCGCGGATGTTGGCCCAACTGTCCTTGCGTGTGAACTCGGCGTCCGGACGGCTGCCGATGCCGATGCCGACGATCGGCGGCTCCGACGAGAAAGCGTTGAAGAAGCTGAACGGCGCCGCGTTCAACACGCCATCCGCATCCTGGCTGGTGATCCAGGCAATCGGGCGCGGGGTGATGGTGGAGACCATCAGCTTGTAGATCTGCCGCGGCTGCAAGGAAGCAAATTCAAACTGCATGGGTTCCGCCTTACCGGGCCAATGTGCGCGCTGACCGGTATGCGTCGGTCGCGGTTCAGTGTTCCACGCTGCCCGGCTTTCGATTGCGTCGTCAACGCGGCGCACGCAACCTGCGTCTCATGTTCAGGCGCCGTGTCGAGGTCAGCACCGCGATCATGCTCGAGCGATACCGCGCCGGGTTGTTCCCGATGGCGGAGACGCGGGAGTCGCGCGACCTGTTCTGGCTTGATCCGGAGAAACGCGGAGTGCTGCCGCTCGAGAGCTTCCATCTGTCGCGAAGGCTGCGCCGCACCGCCTTGTCCGGCGAGTTCGAGGTGGTGGTCGACACACATTTCGAGGCGGTGATCGACGGATGTGCCGCTCCTTCGCCGGGACGCGAAGAGAGCTGGATCAACCGTGAGATACGCGCGCTGTTCGTGGCGCTGCACCGGCAGGGACATGCGCACAGCGTCGAGTGCCTGCATGATGGCGTGCTGTGCGGCGGGCTGTATGGGCTGGCGATCGGCGGCGCCTTTTTCGGTGAGAGCATGTTCAGCCGCAGGCGCGATGCCTCGAAGGTGGCGCTCACGCACCTGGTGGCGCGCCTGCGCCTGGGCGGCTTTGTGCTGCTCGACACGCAGTTCATCACCACGCATCTGGCGCAGTTCGGCGCCGTCGAAATTCCGCGCGCGCGCTATCTGGCGTTGCTCGAGACCGCCATCCAGCGGACCGCGGGGTGGACGCAGGACGCGGATGCGATCCGTGCCGCAATCCACGGCATGACACGCGCGGAGGCTTGCGGCTCAGGGGAATCGCTTGAAGCGCGCTCACGCTGATTGCCGAAGCAGGGCTTCGAGA
>CAXTRK010000059.1:0-12929 GCA_964246745.1 uncultured Acetobacteraceae bacterium | reverse complement strand
GGACGGGCAGTAGCGCAGCCTGGTAGCGCATCAGTCTGGGGGACTGGGGGTCGTGGGTTCGAATCCCGCCTGCCCGACCACATCATTCTGAAGTGACGGCGGGGCCGGTCCATTCGCGCCAGAGCAGGATCAAGGCCGCCATGATCGCCGGACCCAGGAACAGTCCGAGCAGCCCCCACGTCTCGACACCGCCCAGGATGCCGAGCAGCACCCACAGGAACGGCAGCTTGGTGGAGCCGCCGATGACCGTCGGCCGAATGAAATGGTCGGAGACGAACACCACGACCATACCAAAGACGAACACGCCAATGCCGAGGGCGAACGAGCCTTTGGCGATAACCAGCAAGGCGGCCAGTCCGATCGCGATCAGGGCGCAGAACGGGATCATCGCCGCGACCGCGGTCAGCACGCCGAACAATGTCGGGTGCGGCGCGCCGCAGATCGCGTAGGCGCCACCCATGATCACGCCCTCGCCGATGCCGACCAGCACCAGGCCGTCCACGGTACCGTGCACCGAGGCCACCATCTGCCGGCCAATGCGCTCGCCGCGCACGCCGAAGGCGCGCCTGCTGGCGACCAGCATCTGACGCGTCACCGCCTCGCCCTCGCGAAACAGGAAGAACAGGGTGATGATGGTAAAGGCGAACAGCGTCATGCGGTGCGCGACCTGGCCGCCGAGCTGTCGTGTCATGGCGAAGCCGCGGCCGGGACGCACGTTGTGGAACAGCGCGGTGACGTCGCCCGGATTGGCGAGATGCTGCTGCCACCAGTTCCGCGCGGTGTCGCCGCCGAACGGCAGCTTGTTGATCCAGCTCGGCACCGGCACGCCGAGCTGGCGGGCATGCTCCATCCAGGTCAGCACGCCCTGCGCCTCTCGGCCGGCCTCCACCCCGATCAAGGCGAGCGGCGCGATGAAGATGAGCGCGATCGCGCAGGTAAAGACGAGCGGCAGCAGCAGGTTGTGCCGCCCCGGCGGCCATTGACGCTGGGCGCGCTGGAACAGCCGCCACACGGCGATCGCGAACACCGCGGCCCAGGCCAGCGCCGGCAGGAAGTCGTGCAAAGTGAACAGGCCGAGCAGCACCAAAGCCAGCCCGAGCAGGCCTCGCGCCAACTTCTGCGCGCCCTCTCTCTCGGCCGGGATGATTGTCTGTGCTTCCATGGTAATTCCCTGTCATCGCGGACGAGTATGCCATCCTGTTGCCGTCTGGCACGCCGCGCCGTTCATCAGCGCCTGGAGATAGCATGACCTTGCATCGGCTTGCAGCGACTCCTGAGACGATCCGATTGGGCATGTTTGACGCGGCGTTGCCGCCCGTCCTCACGATCCAGTCCGGCGACAGTGTCGCGATGCAGTGCCTTTCCGGAGGTCTGGAGGTGATGTCGCGGCGAGACGGGGTGTTGGTCCCGCCATCGTCGCTCTCGGCGGCCGACAAGCAGGCGGTCGAACGGTCGCGGACGCACATGTTGACCGGACCGGTGGCGGTGCAGGGAGCGATGCCGGGCGACATGCTGGAGGTACGGATCGACTCGGTCGAACCAGGCGCCGATTGGGGCTTTTGCGGCTTCGGACCGCTGAGCGGCACACTGCCGGAGGATTTCCCCTACCGCTTCATCAGTTACATCGCCGTCGACCGCGCGCGCCGCGTCTGCACGCTGCCTTGGACGGTGGAGCTGAAGTTGGCGCCTTTCTTCGGCATCATGGGTGTAGCGCCGCCCGCGTCCTGGGGGCGGATTTCGTCCCGCGAGCCGCGCCGGCATGGCGGCAATCTCGACAACAAGGAGCTGGTCGCCGGCAGCACGCTGTTCCTGCCGGTGCATGTCGAGGGTGCGAACTTCTCGGCCGGCGACGGCCATGGTCTGCAGGGCGACGGCGAGGTGTGCGTGAACGCGGTCGAGATGTGCCTCGACGGTCAGTTTACCCTGATCCTGCACAAGGGGGGCGGCCACGCTGATCCACTGCTTCGCACACCGCGCGCGGAAACGCCGACGCACTATATCAGCATGGGGTTGAACGAGGATCTCGACCTCGCGATGAAGCAGGCGCTGCGCGAGATGATCGCCCTGATCACGTCGCGTGCCGCCTTCTCCGCCGAACAGGCCTACGTGATGTGCTCGCTGGCGGCGGATTTCCGTGTCACGCAGATGGTCAACGGTGAGAAGGGCATCCACGGCATGCTGCGCAAGGGCTTGCTGTTTGATGCCGCGTGACCGCGCACGGAGCGCGTCGATCGGCACGGATAGTGTCCTATGAGTCAGCATCCCTGGCTGAGGAGACGGTCTCCGGCAACAACAGCCAGAGCACGAGCACGCCGAGCGCGGCCACGACCGCCAAGGCGACGAAGACAATCGTGAAACCGAAATCCACCGCGACGAACCCCGTCGCCGTCGTGCTGAGCGTGGCGCCGACGCCGCCGGTCATGCCGACAGCGCCGAGTGCGACATTGTAGCGCCCGGTGCCGCGCGTGCAGTCCGCGATCACCAGCGGTGTCAGGATGCCGATCACCGAGGCGTCGAGTCCGCCGAGAACCTGCACGCCGATCAGGAACCACGGTCCGAGAGCGACCGCGAACAAGGCGGTGCGCGCCATCAGCGCCGCGAACGCCAGCAGCAGCAGGAGTCTCCGTCCCCATTCGTCGGCCTTGCGCGCCATCCAGGACGCGACCAGCGCGGTCACCAGTTGCGGCGTCACCACCAGGGCCGCGGTGATCAGCTCGGAGCGCCCGCGATCGTGTATCGCCAGCCGTTCGCTTGCCAGCGGCAGGATTGAGGCGTTGGTGAACTGGAACAGGAACAGGCAGGCGGCGAAGATCAGCAGCGTCCGGTTCCGCAGGAGGTCGCGCCAACGCGACGTACCGCCCTCATCCTCCTGCGGCGCCTGCCGCGCACGGGCATAGTCGATCTCGCGTCCGCGTATGGCGCGAAGCGCGATTGCGGCGGGAACGCAGAGGGCGGCGGCGGCGAAGAAGGGCGCCTGCGGCGAGATAAGGTGACCGAGCGCGCCCATGCCCGCCGCCGTCGCGGCATTGCCGAACGAATCGTAGCGATGATTGCGGCCGATGCGGGTATGGAACCGCCGATGGCCGACAAGACCGAGAGCCACGGCCGCCATCGCGACGCGCACGACGCCGCCGGTGATGCCGTGCAGCGCCTCTCCTGCCACCACAAAGAGATAACGCGGGCGCAGCGCGATCAGCAAGGCGCCCGCAGTCATGGCTACGAGGCATCCGGCCAGGATCAGGCGCTTGCGTCGCATGCTGTCCACCAGCTCTCCGGCCGGGACCTGACTGGTGAGCGCGATCACGCTGTTGATCGTGATGACGGTGCCGATCGCGCCGGGTTTCCAGCCTTCCGTGGTCAAATAGAGTGCGACAAAAGGGCCGAAGGCGGTTTCCACGTCGGCGACGAAGAAGTTCAGCCAGTCGAGTCCCCGCCTGCTGCGCTCGGACGGCTGCGGCGGCGGTCGATGCGAGCGTGTGGTTGTGGCGTCCATCGTCGCAGCTCTAGCGTCGAACCACAGGCCAAGTTCAATCCTGGCGCCGCGTGCCGACGGCTACTTGATTGATGCCGGCCGGCCCGTGTGATCCAAGACGGCAATGCGCGCGTTGCACGAGCCGATGCGGGTTGCGTCTCGGGCGGATGATCGGAGCGACTATGAACATGAACCGCACATCCATGGCGGGTCACGGGCTTGCGACCGTGCTTGCGACAGCGGTTCTGGGCATCATGGGCGCGATCAGCATGTGGTGGCAGGAGCCAATCATCATGCCGAGTGTCGCCGCGGCGATTTTCACCCAGACGATGACACCGACAGCGCCCGGTGCCCGCGCCTGGAACAGCGGCGTCGGACAGTTGGTCGGCGAGGCGGCAGGGTTCCTTGCCGTGTTTGCGGCCGCCGCCGCGACGGCTCCGCACTTCCTCTCTCACCAGCCGCTGCTCTGGTCCCGTGTCATCGCGATTGTCATTGCCGCATTCGTGACCGCGGTGGGGCAGTTGCTGTTGAAAGCCACCAGCGCTCCAGGTATGGCCACGGCCATTGTCGTGGCGACGGGCGTTGAGACCGCGAGCTGGGCCGGAGCAGGGCGGCTTGCGGCCGGCATCCTCGTCGTCACGGCGCTGGGAGAGGCGTCACGCCTGCTGCTGCTCCGACTCCGCGGTGATGGCGAGAACGGCTAGATCGGGCGAGCAAGCAGGCGCCTTGATCAAGTGTAGAATAGTTAGTCAAAATTTTGATTTGTCGGACCGGAAAGCCGTTCATAGCCTGATCTCCTCGTCCGATGCGCGATCATCACGCCTTGCGCCCAGAAACTCCACAAATTGACGCATGTCCCCCCTCGTGAGAGATGCCTCACGAGCCGACCGACTGGTTTCTGCCGATGGTGCCATAATCAATGACTGATAGATCACGTTTCTTGAGGGTGGGAGCGGCGCCACCGGTTGTACGGCTTTGCTTGTTGCTGTCGCTCATCGTGCTTGCGGTGCCGGTCTTTTCAGTCGCCATGCCGCCGCTGCTGGACTACCCGAATCATTGGGCTCGACTCTGGCTGCTTTCGGGCGGCATCGACCATCGACCGGTGTCCGGCATGTATGAGGTTGCCTGGAGCAACTCCTGGAGCAACATCGGCATCGACCTAATGGGAGCCAGCGTCGGGCGGCTGATTGGCGTCTCATCGCTGGCGCCGTTGCTGCTGTTCATCTCCGCCGTGCTGCCGCCGCTGGGCGCCGCCGCGCAGAACCGCGCCATCTTTGGCGGCTGGCACTGGTGGCAGGTCGGGTTCGCGGTGCTCGCGATGACCACTACCTTCCTGGCCGGCTTCATGAATTTCCAGATCAGCCTCGGCATCGCGCTGCTGGCCGGCGCGCTGGAACCGGCGCTTTCGCGTCGCGGCCTGGCCATGGCCTTCACAACCCGTGCCGGGCTTGCCGCCCTGATTCTGATCGCGCATCCGATACCGCTGCTGGTCTATGCCGCGATGATCGCCGGTTTCGCCTATGGCTCCCGCTGGGTGCCGGACGCAGTGGGACGGCGCGTCGCCGGGCTGGCGCTGGCGGCGGTGGCGGTGGCGGTGCCGGTGATCTTCATCATGGCATTGGCGCCGCATCCGCCGGGGGTGAGCCACGGCGGTATCGGACAGACCGACTGGACCGGCCTGTTCAACGTCGTGAGGAACCGCTGGAGCCTGATCGCGGCGTTCAGGACCTACGATCTCAAGGTCGATCTGCTCATCTCGGCGCTCTGGGCGCTTCCTCTGCTCTGGGCGGTTTGCGCACGCAAGCTCCGCGTGCATGCCGGCCTGCTGATGGCCGGCGCGGTGCTTGCGGCGCTTTCAGTGGTCGTGCCGGATACCGTGGCGGGCGCCTTCTGGATCACACCCCGCCTGTCGATCATGGGATTGCTGGTGATGACTGGCGCAGTGCGGCCAGACTTCGTCGTCTCCAAGCGCGGCGCCGCGGCGTTGGCGACCGCCCTGCTCACTCTGTGCGTCGGCCGTACGGCCTGGATCACGGAGATTTGGCACCACCGTCAGGCGGATATCAGGTCGGTGGATCGAGCCCTGGAATATGTGCCGGCCGGCGCCACGGTGATGCCGGTTTTGCACAGGGTCAGGGACGCTCACGGAGCGCCGCTCGGCCGCTATTTTTGCGGCTACACCCCCGCCTTCCTGCACGACGTGACCTTGGCGTTGCCGCAGCGCCACGCTTTTGTGGCAACTTTGTTCGCCGAGCGCGGATTGCAGCCGGTGGAGCCGCGTCAGCGCCTGGCCGCCATGTCCGCGGTTTACTCCCTGGTTGCCTCGTTCAACCGGATTGTCGATCCCGCCTGGCTCTCGAAAGAAGACATCGGGTATGCACGCCACTGGCGACGTTTCGACTACATCCTGCTCGAAAACGCCGACCTTCCCGACAAGAACGGACCTGATCCGCATCTGCCGGCGCTGCGTCTCGTAGCGAACGAAGGCTTCGCGCGCCTCTATGAGGTGCGCCATACCCCGTGAGCCGACGCAGGCGCTATACGTGAGCGCGAGACAGGTCGAGCAGCACCGCGGCCTCCTGCTCCTTTTCGTCAAGACGATGACGGATCAGATCGCGGATGCTGATCATCCCGGTGAGCGCATTGTTCTCGATCACCGGCATATGACGGATGCGTCGTTGTGACATCGTCGCCATCACCGCATCGATGCGGTCGGTCGGCTTGCAGGTGATGACCGGGCTGGTCATCACGTCGCGTACCTTGACGATCAACCCGTCGGCGCCGCGCTGCGCCAGCAACTTGACCAGGTCCCGCTCCGAGAAGATGCCGAGAACGCCGCCTTTCAAATCCTCGATCACCACCGCGCCGACATGCCGCTCGGCCAGGAGCGCGATCACGTTTGAAATCGTTGTGCCGGGCCGCACCGTTGCGCAGTCGCGACCCTTCTGGTCAAGGATCTTTTCAATCAGCATCGCGCGCTCCTGTTCGCAAGAAAATCTGGGTGTGCGTCATCTGGGAGCCCTCGCGCGGCTTGTCCGTCGCTCCGGGATGAATTCGGTGTCATCCTACTCGACCGCGGCGCGGAGGCCAGCGCCCGCGGCAATTGGACAAAGCGGCAGACCGCCAGCGAGGAATGCCGCCAGCAGCAGCAGATCAGGCGCGTAAGGCAGCCCGGTCTGTGCCGCGTCGATCGCGGCCGCGCCGAAGATCAGCGCCGGGGTTGCAAGCGGCAGCACCAGCAAGGGCAGCAGCACGCCGCCGCGCCGGGCGCCAAGCACGATTGCCGCGGCCATGCCGCCGATGAGTGAGAGCACCGGCGTGCCCAGCGCCAGCCCGGCCAGCAGAACCGGCAGCGCGAACGGCCGCATGCCCAGCATGGTTGCAAGCGGCGCTGCCGCCAGCAGCAGCGGCAGACCGGTGGTCAGCCAGTGCGCCGCCATCTTGGCGAGCGCGATCGCCGGCGCCGGCAGGCCGCACAGCATGAGCTGGTCGAGCGCGCCATCCTCGAGTTCGGCGCCAAACAGGCGATCGAGCGGCAGCAAGGCGGCGAGCAGCGCGCACACCCAGACAATGCCCGGCGCCATGCGTCGCAACAGCTCTGGCGAGGGGCCCAAGGCAAGCGGAAACAGGCTGCCCGCCAGCACGAAGAACAGCACCGTGCCAAGCGTGTCGGCGCCATGACGCAGTGCCAGGCGCAGGTCGCGCGCCACCAGGGCGGCAAAGCGCGTCAGCGGTCCGGTCATGCCCCGGTCATGAGCAGAGTGTCAGCGTTTCGGCTCCGGGCAGCGGCAATGGCACGTGAGTGGCGGCGATCACCAGGCCGCCGTGCTCGCGATGGGTCGCAAGCAGCGCTCCCAGGAGATCGATCGCGCGCGTGTCCAACCCCAGACTGGGCTCATCGAGCAGCCAAAGCGGCGCTCGCAGCAGCAGCACACGGGCAAGGGCGGCACGCCGCTTCTGTCCGGCGGAGAGCATGCGCGCCGGCAGGTCGCGCAACGTGGACAGTGCCACCGCATCGAGCGCCGTCTCCACCGCGCCGCCGCCGACCACACAGGCGAGACGAAGATTCTCCGCCAGGGTGAGGCCCGGCTTGAGCGCATCCTGATGGCCGAGATAGGCGACGCGCGCGGCATGGGCGAGAGGGTCGCGAGCGATCGCCACCTGGTTCCAGAGCAGGCTGCCGGCATCGGCGCCGCGCAATCCGGCCAGCACCCGCAGCAGCGTGGATTTGCCGGCGCCGTTCGGCCCGCGCAGCAGCAACGCGCCGCCGGCGTCGCACGCGAGATCGATGCCGTCCAGCACCAGCCGTTCGCCGCGGAACACCACCAGGGCACTGGCTTCGAGCAGGACGGCGATGGCAGGGTCTCCGGGGCGGCGCTTGTTTCAGGTGCTGCGAGCGGTATGTTCTAGGGAAATCGCGCAAGCAGCACAGCCTCCCTCGGAGGGGAAAATCATGAAATCGGTCGGTCACGACAGCCTTCGCACCCGCAAGACGATCGAGGTGGAAGGCAAGACCTACTACTATTTCTCCATTATTGAGGCCGAGCGCAGCATCGGCGATGTGAGCAGGCTGCCGGTCAGCCTCAAGGTATTGCTGGAGAACGTGCTCCGCTTCGAGGATGGCCGTGCCTACCGTGTCGCCGACGCCGAGGCCTTGGCCGGCTGGCTCGAGCACGCGCGCAGCAACAGGGAAGTGCCGTTCAAGCCGGCGCGTATCCTGATGCAGGACTTCACCGGCGTTCCGGCAGTGGTCGATCTCGCCGCCATGCGCGACGGCATCACCCGCCTCAACGGCGATCCGCAGAAGGTCAATCCGCTGGTGCCGGTGGATCTGGTGATCGACCACTCGGTGATGGTCGATGTCTCCGGCACGCGCGACGCGCTCCAGCGCAACGTCGCCATCGAGTTCGAGCGCAACGGCGAGCGCTATGCCTTTCTGCGCTGGGGCCAGGAAGCCTTCGAGAACTTCTCGGTGGTGCCGCCCGGCGCTGGCATCTGCCACCAGGTCAACCTGGAATATATCGCCCAAGCCGTCTGGACCGGCACCGTGGAGGGCGAGACCTTTGCCTACCCGGACACGCTGTATGGCACCGACAGCCACACCACCATGGTCAACGGCATGGGCGTGCTCGGCTGGGGCGTCGGCGGCATCGAGGCGGAGGCGGCCATGCTCGGCCAGCCGATCGCCATGCTGATCCCCGACGTGATCGGCTTCCGCATGACCGGCCGGCTGCCGGAGGGGGCGACCGCGACCGACCTCGTGCTCACCGTGACCCAAATGCTTCGCGCCAAGGGCGTCGTCGGCAAGTTCGTCGAGTTCTACGGACCGGCGCTCGATCATCTTCCCGTCGCCGACCGCGCCACCATCGGCAACATGGCGCCCGAGTACGGCGCCACCTGCGGCTTTTTCCCGGTCGATCAGTTGACGCTCGACTATCTCGACCAGACCGGACGCGACCCGCACCGGATCAAGCTCACCCAGGCCTACCTCAAGGCGCAGGGCATGTTCCGCGATGCCTCGTCCCCCGAGCCGGTGTTCACCGACACGCTGGAGCTGGATCTGTCCACCGTCGAGCCGTCGCTGGCCGGACCGAAGCGGCCGCAGGACCGGGTCGCCTTGAAGAGCGCTTCCAGCGCGTTTGCGACCGAGCTGACCAAGAGCCTTGGAGTCGCCGCCGACGACATGGACCGGAAGGTGGCGGTCGAGGGCAGCAGCTATACGATCGGCCATGGCGATGTGGTGATCGCCGCGATCACCTCATGCACCAACACCTCCAACCCGGCGGTGCTGATTGCCGCCGGACTGGTGGCGCGCAAGGCGCGGGCGCGCGGGCTCGCGCCGAAGCCATGGGTGAAGACATCGCTGGCGCCCGGCTCGCAGGTGGTGACCGCCTATCTCGACCGCGCCGGCCTGTCGGCGGAGCTGGACGCGCTCGGCTTCAACACTGTCGGCTATGGCTGCACCACCTGCATCGGCAATTCCGGCCCGCTGGCTGATCCGATCGTCGATGCGGTCGAGAACAACAAGCTGGTGGCGGTCTCCGTGCTCTCCGGCAACCGCAACTTCGAGGGACGGATCAGTCCGAACGTACGCGCCAACTACCTGGCGAGCCCGCCGCTGGTCGTCGCCTACGCGCTGCTGGGCACCATGCGCGAGGACATCACCACGGCATCGCTCGGCGCCGATCCGGACGGCAAGCCGGTATACCTTCGCGATATCTGGCCGACCAACCTCGAAATCGCCGAGCTGATGGCAAGCTCGATCTCGCGCGACCAGTTTATCGAGCGCTACGGCCAAGTCACCAAGGGCACCAAGGAGTGGCAGGACCTGCAGGTCGCCACCGGCTCCGAGACCTATGCCTGGAACGGCGGCTCGACCTACGTGCAGAACCCGCCCTATTTTGAGGGCATCACCATGGAGCCGACGCCGAAGGGCGACATCAAGGCGGCACGCATCCTTGCGCTGCTTGGCGACAACATCACCACCGACCACATCTCCCCGGCCGGCTCGATCAAGAAGGCTTCTCCCGCCGGGTCCTATCTCGGTGAGCATCAGGTGCAGCAGAAGGACTTCAACTCCTACGGCTCGCGCCGCGGCAACCACGAAGTCATGATGCGCGGCACATTCGCCAATATCCGTATCAAGAACGAGATGGCGCCGGGGGTCGAGGGTGGCGTTTCGGTGCATTATCCGGATGGCGACCCCGGCTCGATCTACGAGGTGGCCATGCGCTACCAGTCGGAAGGAGTGCCGCTGGTGGTGTTCGGCGGCAAGGAATACGGCATGGGCTCGTCGCGCGATTGGGCAGCCAAGGGCACCGTGCTGCTCGGCATACGCGCGGTGATCGCGGAGAGCTTCGAACGCATCCACCGCTCCAACCTGGTCGGCATGGGCGTGCTGCCGCTGTTGTTCCAGGAGGGCACCACGCGCGAGACGCTTGGGCTGCGCGGGCCCGAATTGATCGACATCGAGGGGCTGGATTCGATCACGCCGCGCATGACCCTGAACATGCGGATCACCCGCGCCGACGGCGGCACGCAGACGGTGCCGCTGATCTGCCGGGTCGATACGCTCGACGAGGTCGAATATTATCGGCACGGCGGCATCCTGCATTATGTGCTGCGCGGGATGGCCAAAGCCGCCTGAAGTTCTACCGAGAGAGCGCGCCCCCAGAGAGCGCGCCGACGGTTTGGCCGCTGCCTGAGAGCTGAAAACGCCGCTCCTGGACGCGCACGGTGACCCGCTCGTCGCTGCCCAGCGTCAGTTCCGATACGTCCAGCCGGAAGGCGTGGCAGCCGGCGCCGACTTCGGCTGCGGCCAGATCCGGGCGAAAGCCGTCGGCGACAACCGGAACAAATGGCCGCTCGCCAATCCTGACTTCCAGCGTCAACGGCGTCGGCACACCGACCTGCCAGCACCATCCAGTCAGCATGCCGTCGCTGATGCCGTCGACATAGCCTTGGAAAATGCGTCTGGCGAAATGCACGTATTCGTCGCGGTTGGCCTTGATTGCGGCGACCATTCGGCCGCGGCACTCCTCTGACGGGTTGAGGCCGCAGAACGACGCTAATTCTTCCACCAGGGCGACCGGCCGCAGCAGCGCCTTTTCATAGCTGACCATCAACACCGGGCAGGTGAGCTCGAGTGCGAACGCGAGGCAACGCTGGGCATCCGCGGCGGCCTCTCTGAGCGCCTTGCCAATCTCGACATGCTCGGAGATTCCATTGCGTCGGGCGACGGCGACAGGATCACGAAACGTTATGATAAAGTGTGGGTTGCGAAACGTCTCCTGAAGCCGGACAGCATCATGCTCAAACAGATGCGGCCGTTTGAAGCCCCAGAGCTTGGCATGCTCATCGCGCAACGAGACGAGTTGCGCCAGCGTGTCCGCAGCCGTGCTGGTGAACGCGTCGGTAATCGCATGATCCTCGAACACGATTTCGTCCAGATCATGACCCATGAACAGACCGGCCATACGCAGCAACTGCGCGATCATGCTGGTTCCGGAACGCGCCACGCCGGTTGCGATGATCGTGCGGACTTCCGGGCTTGCCGGCTGGGTATTGACTGAAATCAGCCCATCGTTGATCAGGTTTGAAACGGCAACATCAATCAAGGCGTCCATTGTTGACCCTCTAGATGCGGATCAACAAGAACCCGCCTCCACAATGGAGACTCGTTTCGATAAAAGCAAAACTGTCGAAAAAACAAACCAATACAACCTGCGGCAATCCCGAACCGGCACAAAATGCCATGGTGATTTCATCCGGACAACAAGATTGCTGTGCTCGTAACAATAATATCCGGGTCGCTGCGTTAGCCGGTGCGTAGCAGCGACGGCCCATGCAGGCGCAGCCATGCTTCGGCGCGGACACGATGCGGCGTGAGCGTCGCCACCTGCCGCCAAAATCGCGGGCCATGGTTGAGATGCCGCAAATGCGCCAGCTCGTGTGCCGCCACGTAGTGCTGGACCTCCGGGGGCGCCATCACCAGCCGCCAACTGAACATGACCACGCCATCGGCCGAACAGCTTCCCCATCGGCTGCTGGTGTCCTTGATCACCACGCGCCTAGGCCGTAGCCCGGATGCATCCGCGATCGTCCGTGCGCAGGCGGCAAGACGGACACGCGCCTGATCACGCAGAAAATCGAGCACGCGACGGGCCAGGAAGGCCGCCTCGCCGCTCACCCGGATTTCACCCGCCTCGATCCAGACGCCGCGACGCGCCTCGGGCATAGCGCGCAGGAGGTGCGCGGCGCCGTCCAGCAAGATCGTCTCGCCGGACTGGAAGACGATTTTTCCGGGCAATGCCGCAAGCTTGGTTGCGACCCAGTCGGCGTTGGCGCGGAGGTGCTCAAGCCCGACCTCTCGCGCGGCACCAGGCGGCAGCGTCACCACCACGGCGCCTGCCTTGGTGTCGATCCTGAGCGAAATGCGGCGTGCGCGCGACGAGCGACGCCATTGCACCCAGGTGCCGCCACTCGGCAGCAGCAGCATCTCTGCCGGCGCCCTGCCCTGCGGCGCGGCGCGGCGCACGCTCACCGTCGAGGCTTTGCACGCGCCGGCGAAGGAGGACGCGGCGTCCGTCCGGGCCAGTCGACGATATGATGCTCGAGCGGACCGGCGTCGCGTTCGGCCACGACGCGACCCTGCACTGAGATGCCGGCCTCGTGCACGCTCTGAGCGCGCCCGGAGACCAGCGGATGCCACCAGGCAAGCCCGCGCCCCTCTTGCAGCCGTCGGTAGGCGCAGCTTGGCGGCAGCCAGTCGATGTCAGGCAGGGTGGCGGCAGTGAGGTGCACGCAGTCCGGCACCTTTCGCTGTCGCCGCGGATAGTCCGAGCACGCGCAGGTTTCGCAATCCAGCAGGCGGCAGGCGACGTTGGTGAACTTGGCGGTGTCGGTCTGTTCGGCGCGCAGCTTGGGCCGACCGCAGCGGCCGCCGCCGGCGCGCAGC
>CAXTRK010000058.1:0-13944 GCA_964246745.1 uncultured Acetobacteraceae bacterium | reverse complement strand
CACCGGCGATCAGCCGGTTCCCACGGGGGGCGGCGCCTACCCGGGCGGCGCCGGCGCCGCCGCCGGTGAGGGTGGTGTTGCCGCCGCCTGCGACCAGGAGGTTGCCGCCGTTGCCGCCGCCGGCGTAGATGGTGTCGGCGGCTTGTGCGGCGAGGACGGTCGGGCTGGCGCCGAGCTGGATCACCTCACTGGGACTGGCGGGGAGGGGCGCCGCCGGGGCGGGAACGTCGACCGAAAGTGCGGTGGAGCCCTGGATGGTTCCGGTCGCGTCGGCAATGCTCAGCATCAGGGTGGCGTTGCCGTCGGCGCCTGGAGCCGGATCGAACTGGATGCCGCGCAGCGCCGACTGTATGGCGCCGGCGACGCCGGAGAGGGTGACGGTTGATCCGTCGGCGGAAAGGCTGCCGCCGTCGAGCGCTTCGAGGCGGCCGAGATCGAGGTTTTCGCAGGTGATCGTGGCGGAAAGCACGGTGCTTGCCGATTGCGAGAAGATCTGGGTTTCGGCGTAGGGCCGCAGGGAGGTGCCGCCGGCTGCGGTCTCGTTCGGCGGCAAGCCGGTCATGATATCGTCGGCGGCGTGCTGTCCGGCGATCTCGAGGCCCGATTCCGAGGCGGTGGAGGTCATCGGCACGGTGGCCAGCCATTCCGCCGCCGCGTTCAGCGAGTTCGCCGAGCTGGTGGAGAAATAGTCGCCGGTGGCGGCGGAGAGCTGGCTGTAATTCTCCATGATGAACTGGCTCGGCATGGCGCCGGCGGCTTGCAGCTCGGCGACCAGGTTGCGCGTGTTGGCAAGAAGGTTCGGATCGACCCCGGCGCCGCCATCGGGAGACAGGATCATCGACGAGCGCAGGCCGTTGGCGGTGCACCATTTGAACAGGGCCTCCAGCGCTGGAAGATACGCCTTGTCGCCGATGCTCAGGTCGATGATGAATTGCGGCGGCGCGTCGACGGCGAGGCCGCCGCCGTAGAGCGCGGCCGCGCGGATGGTGGCGAAGGCGTCGGAGGTGGCGACGTCGCTCAGTTCGTTCTCGGACCAGATCGGGGCGACGTTCATCACTCCTTGCGACCGCAGAACGTCGACGACGTGCTCCCAGTTGGCGAGATCGAGCGGAGTCCAGAGCTGGCTGTAATCGACGTTGACGTTGGCTTCCGAGGGCAGGAAATTCTGCGCGCTGGTCAGCGGTTGCGCGTCGTAATCGGTGAGGCGGCCGGTGCCGGGGCCGCCTGGACCGAAGCTGCCGTCCTCGCTTGGCGAAGTCGGACCGGACGGTGTGATCGCGCTCGACGCGGTCACGACGATTCCGGCCGGCAGGTTCACTCCGCCGGTGATCGAGCCCGCGGGCGCGTCCTCGGCGAGCATGGCCTGGATGATGCCGTTGTCAGAGGCGGCGCTGTAGGGATTGGCGGTGGAATAGAGGGGAACGGTGATCTGCGCTCCCGGCTGGAGGGTGTACTGATAGGCGCTGGCGTCCGCGTTCAGCGCACCATAGCCGGGAACGGCGGGGTCGCGGCCGACCGCGTATTGGCCGGCCGTGCCCTGGACGATGTCGGCGGCGGTGATGGTCACCGCGCCCGCGGTGGTGTTGCGCAGCGTCACGGTTCCGGCGCCGAGCTGATAGGCGACGGCGGAGGCGGTCGAGCCGGTGATCTTGGCGCCGGCGACGCCCGCAATGGTGGTGATGGCGCCCGCGGCCACGTTGCCGGTCGGGCCATCCTGGTTTGCCTCGGCCGTCACCTGGATCGTCTGCCCGGGCTGGATCACGTATTGGCCCCAGGAGCCGTCACCGAGTGTGCCGCCGGTGACCCAGTTGCCCTGATTGCGCCGGTCCATCAGTACGGTGAACAGGGTGCCGTCTCTGGTGGAAACAAGGGCGCCGACCGGGACGTCGAGTGCGGCGTCCGTGGTGTTGGTGATCGATACGGACTGCTTGGCCGCGATCGTGTCGGTTCCGTTCTCCTCGACACCGGGAGCGGTTCCCGCCCATAACGCGGTGAGCGCCTGCATGTCGTTGTTGATGACCATGTCGAAGACACCGCTGAGATGGCCGTAGAGACCGATGGTGCCGGTGTCGATCATCGGCTCCGAGATCGAGGGCGCCAGCATCTGCTCCATCTGGCTGGCTGCACCCACGAAGATCGTGGTGTCGGTGGTTGACATACGAACAAGCTCCCGGCGCGGAGATCGTTCGTGGCGTGGCCAAGCGAACGATCCGTGAACGGATGCATTCAGCCATCGGCCGATTAGCGCGGGGTTAAAGTGTCCAGATTAGTTTGCGGGCGGAGGCCGCGGAGCGCCTTCGCTAATTTGAAACGAGCGACAGGGTCACTCGTCGTATCGCACCAGGGCGCTGACCGGCACGTCGATGCGGCCGCGGCCGTGCAGGAAGCCAAGCTCGATGATGACCGCGGCGGCGGCGACATCGGCGCCCACCTTGCGCAGCAGGGCGACCGAAGCGGCCATGGTGCCGCCGGTGGCGAGCAGGTCGTCGACCACGACCACCCGCTGACCTGGCTCGATCGCGTCGGCCTGGATCTGCAAGGTGTCGCTGCCGTACTCCAGCGCGTAATCGAGCGACACGGTCTCGCCGGGCAGCTTGCCCCGCTTGCGCAGCATCAGGAAGCCGCAGCCGAGCCTGCCGGCGAGAGGGGCCGCAAGCAGGAAGCCGCGGCTTTCAATTCCGGCGAGCAGGTCGGGCCGGCTTGACGCCACCGCCTTGGACAGCCGTCCGAGGGTGACCTGCCAGGCGTCGGCATTGCGCAACAAGGTCGAGATGTCACGGAACAGGACACCCGGCTTCGGGAAGTCCGGGATGGCGCGGATGTGCTGCTTCAGGTCCATCACGCGCCTCTACAAGCTCCATGCATACCCTGCAAGCAGCCGAGCGGGGCAAGCAGCCGAGCCGGCGGCGCTCGGCCTCAGGCGGCCTGAATCGCCGGCGGTTGGGCGACCAGGGCATCGACGGCGGCCGCGAGCTGATGGCGTCGGAACGGTTTGCCAAGCCAACGTGTCGCCGACTCGGTCGCCGACTCGGCTGAAGCATCGTGTGCGGTGTGCGCCTGTGGATGGCCGGTCATATAGAGCACCCGGGTCGCGGGCGAGTTCTGCCTGGACATGGGCGGCGAGCGCATGGCCGTCGATGCCGGGCAAGGTGAGGTCGGTCAGCAGCAGATCGAGGGCTTCGGCGTGGCCGTCGAGCTGCCGCATCGCCTCCTCGGCATCGTGCGCCTCGCTGACCCGGTAGCCGAGCTCGCGCAGCACACCGGCCGCAATCTGTCTGATCGAGGCGTCATCCTCCACAACCATGATGCGCGGCTGCGGAGTGGTATCGCGAGCGGCGTCCGACGATGGTTGCGGCAAAGCCGGCGGCGCGCTCATTGCGCTCGAACCGGCGCCTGGCGCGGCCCGCGGCAGGTAGATCAGGATGGTGCAGCCGCGTTCCACCTCGGACTGGATCATCGCGTGGCCGCCGCTTTGACGGGCAAACGCGAACACCATCGCCAGACCGAGACCGGTGCCGCTGCCCTCGGGCTTGGTGGTGAAGAACGGTTCGAAGGCGCGGGCGAGCACCTCGCGGCTCATGCCGGCGCCGGAGTCGGCGATCGACAGACGCACATAATCGCCTGGCGCAAGCTCGCGGGGCCAGGTGCCGCGGCTCTCGCTGGCGAGATTGATCGCTTCGATGGCGAGCGTGCCGCCTTGCGGCATGGCGTCGCGCGCGTTCAACGCCAGGTTGAGCACGGCGCTCTCCAGTTGCGCGGTGTCGATGACGGATGCCCAGAGACCGGCCTCGCTGCGGAACGACAATGCGATCGCGTCGCCGATGGTATGGCGCAGCAGCGGCATGAGGTTTGCGAGCACGCTGGACATGTCGACCGGGACCGGCGCCACCGGCTGCTTGTGGGCGAAGTCGAGCAGCCGGCGGGTAAGCGCGGCGCCGGTCTCCGCGGCTCGCAGCGCCGCGTTCATGCGCGTCGTGAGCAGGGTGTTCTGCTGATCGCCGGCGGCGACGCGTTCCGCCTCGGAGACATCCAGGCTGGCCAGGATCACGGTCAGCATGTTGTTGAAGTCGTGGGCGATGCCGCCGGTGAGCTGGCCCATGGCCTGCATCTTCTGCGCCTCGCGGAGCATCTGCTCGGCGTGCACGCGCTCGGTCATGTCGGTGAGCGTGAGCACGAAGCCGCCCTGCGGCATCAGGGTGCGTCGTATCTCGATCTGGGTGTCGGCGCCGCCGCGCGATGACGCGCGCTCATAGACCACCGGAGCACCGCTTGCGACGTCAGCGCAGTCGGCTTGAATGGTTGCAAGCGGCTCGAGGAAGCCGTCGGCGGCGCTGGCGAGATGGTGTTCGAGTGCGTCGTACGGCAAGCCGCTTTGCAGCAGCAGCGCCGGCAGCTCCAGCATCTGCTGCAGCCGAGTGTTCCAGTTGAGCAGCAATCCGTCCACGGAGAACACCGCGACGCCTTGGCTCAGGCTGTCCAGGCTGCCGCGCAGACGCTGCGCCAGCAGGCGTTGCTGCAATTCCGCTCGAGCCAGCCGGCGCCAGGCGCGACGCAACTGGCGCACCACGCCGAGCACGCCGAGCGCGCCCAGGCCAGCGACCAGGACCGCGATCCAGCGCAGCATGCGGATGCCGCCTTTGACCACGTGCAGGTCGCGGCGATGGCTGGCCTCGATCGCCTTCGCCGCGCGGGTGACGCGATCAAGCACGTGGGCATCGGCGCTCGCGACCGATTGTGACTGCGCGGCATCAAAAATGTCGTTCTCGCGCAGGGCAGCGATCCGGGTGCGGACGACCTGCAGCTCCTCGGCGAGCGATCCGAGCAGCTTGGTCTCCGCCGCGGAAGCGGCGCTCGCGTCGCGCATACGCTGGATGGCGCCGCCGCTATGCCACTCGAACCCGACCAGGAAGCCGAGGATCAGCAGAATAGTGGTGGGAAACAGCAGACTGATGTCGCGGACCATGGAACGGCGCACGCATCTGCCTCCATCTGGTACGGCCTGTTGGCCCGCCTGGTCAGCGGGTGATGACAGACTTTATAACAAATCCGAGAGATTGCGCAGTCTTGTCTTGACTCTACCAAAAATATTTTCTGCTTGACTTTCCCGTTTTGGCATCAGAATTGAATTCGACCCTGCGGAACAGCAGCACGCCGCTCGCGCCGGACGCCACGAACAGGGCGACGGCCAAGCCGATCTGGGTCAGGTGGCCGATACGCGATCCGGAACCGACGAGCACAAAGATCACCGTCTGCGGCAGGCTGCCGAGCAGTGTCGCCGTAAGGAAAGGCACGATGCGCACGCCAAGCACGCCGGCAAGCAGCGAAACCAGCAGGCTGCTGCCGACCGGAAGCAGGCGAAGCGTCAGGATCGCCGTGAACGGCCTGGCGGAGACGAAGCCGCTCAGCCGGGCGGCGCGGCTTGCCCGCAGCCGGCGTCGCGCCCAGCTCTGTCCGACCAGGCGCGCCCACAGCAGATCAGCGAGAGCGGCCAGCATATTGGCGGCTATGGCAAGGACAACGCCGCCCAGCCAGCCATAGATGAAACCTCCGGCAAAGCCGACGGCCTGCCGGGGCAGCCCGACTGCGCCGATCGCCGTGCCGAGACACAGGAAAATGATCCAGCCGCGCCATCCCAGCGCCAGCAACTCGCGGCTGACCAGCACATGCCGCACCGAGGGCAACGCATGCGCCAGCAGACCGGCCGCAATCAGCCCCGACAGCAGAAAAGCCGGTTTCATCAGGCCGGTAACCCAGCGGCGCCGCACGCCATCGACAGCTTGCGCGGCAGCCCCGTCTTCGATCGTCGAGCCCTTGTCACTCCCCGCGCCGACAGATCGCATTGCTGCGCGTTAGCATCGGTCAGGTCTGGCGAGCAAGACTGGCACCCTGACCGCCTCGACTGCTACAGAGCGGTCATGCGCTCAGACACAGTGGCTGCCTCGCTCTCTCCCGCACGCCGGGTCACGGCCGCGCGCCTCCGGCCGGGCACTCCGCTCGCCTTGAAATACCCGGGACTGGTCTCGTCGTGGCTGTTCGCGATCAGCTTCATGATCCTGATGATGGTGGCCCTCGGCGGCGCCACCCGGCTGACCGGGTCCGGGCTGTCGATCATGGCGTGGCAGCCGGTCGCGGGCATCCTGCCGCCGCTCAGCCACGCCGCCTGGGAGCACGACTTCGCCCTCTATCAGCACATCCCGCAATACCGCCTCCTGCACGAGGGCATGGGCCTCTCCGGCTTCCAGCACATCTTCTGGCTGGAATGGATCCATCGCTTCACCGGCCGTATGACGGGGCTGGTGCTGTTCGCGCCGCTGCTGGTGTTCGCCTGGCGCCGCGCGCTCAGCACGCGTCTGATCGTGCGGCTCGCGGTGTTCTTCGTGCTTGGCGGACTGCAGGGAGCGATCGGCTGGTTCATGGTCTCCTCGGGATTTGACCCGAACAGCACCGCGGTGGCGCCGACGCGCCTGGTGCTGCATCTGTGCTTCGCCCTGGCGCTGTATTCGGGGATCCTGTGGACCGCGCTGCAGGTGCGCCAACCGGCGCCTGCCGCCATCCCGCCCAGCCGCGGCGCGCTCTGGACGCGCAGGCTCGCCGGTCTGGTCCCGATCATGATCGGCGTCACCATCGTCGCCGGCGGTTTTGTCGCCGGCACCCACGCCGGTTTCGTCTACAATACCTTCCCGGACATGGATGGCCACCTGGTGCCGCAGCACTACGACCGCCTGTCGCCGTTCTGGCGCAACATGTTCCAGAACCTGGCAGCCGTGCAGTTCGATCACCGCGTCATGGCGACACTGACCGCGCTCACCATCGGGCTCACCCTGCTGGTGGGGCTGCGTTCGCGCCTGGACAAATCGGCGCATGACGCGCTGATGCTGCTCGGATGGGCGGTGCTCGTGCAATACTGCCTCGGTGTCACCACGCTGCTGCTGGTCGTGCCGGTCTGGGCCGGCACGCTGCATCAGACCTTTGCCGCGATCCTGCTCGGGGTGGCATTGGTGACGCGGTTCCAACTGCGCCGCGCCGACTTGCGCCCTATCCCGCTCTCGCTTCGACCGGAGTTTCCCGCATGACCACGCTCTCGCCACTGGACGCCACCGACCAGCTTTTCTTCGAGCGCGCGTCCGCTGGGCTCGAGCGCGGCGCCGCCGAACGGCTGCTGGAAGGCGCGCTGGCCGGCACCGATGATGGCGAGCTGTTTCTCGAATATCGCGAGAGCGAGATGATTTCGCTCGACGACCGCGTGATCCGCTCAGCCAGCTTCGACACATCGAGCGGCTTCGGTTTGCGTGCCGTGCTCGGCGACGAGGCGGCCTATGCCCATTCCGACGAAATCAGCGAGAGCGCGCTGAGAAGGGCGGCGGCGACGGTGGGCATGGTGCGTGCGGGACGCAGCGGCGTGCTCGCCGACCGGCCGCGCGCCACCAATGCGCGTCTCTATTCGGATGCCAATCCGCTGCATGAGGCGGAGTTCGCGCAGCGTGCCACGGTGCTGTCCGAGATCGACGCCTATGCACGCGGCCGCGACAGCCGTGTCGTGCAGGTGATGGCATCGCTCGCCGCGGAGTGGCAGGCAGTGCAGATCCTGCGCCCAAACGGGTGTCGGGTCGCCGATTTGCGGCCGCTGGTGCGGATGAATGTCGCCGTGGTGGTCGAGCTTGACGGACGCCGCGAAAGCGGCAGCTACGGCAGCGGCGGCCGCTTCGCCTATTCGCGCGTGCTGGATGAAGCCGTCTGGAAGCACGCCGTCGACGAGGCGCTGCGCCAGGCGCTGGTCAATCTCGATGCCCGTCCGGCGCCGGCCGGCGAGATGGAAGTCGTGCTCGGCAATGGTTGGCCAGGGATCATGCTGCACGAGGCGGTCGGCCACGGGCTGGAAGGTGATTTCAACCGCAAGGGCAGCTCGGTCTTCGCGGGCCTGGTCGGCAAACGCGTCGCCTCGCCCGGCGTCACCGTCATCGATGACGGCACCCTCGAAGGCAGGCGCGGCAGTCTCACCATCGATGATGAGGGCACTCCGACCAGCCGGACGGTGATGATCGAGGACGGCATCCTCACCGGCTTCATCCAGGACCGCATGAACGCGCGGTTGATGGGTGTGGCGCCCACCGGCAACGGACGGCGCCAGTCTTACGCGCATGCGCCGATGCCGCGAATGACCAATACGGTGATGCTGGCCGGCGGCCACAGCCCCGAGGAAATCATCAGCTCGGTCAAGGATGGCCTGTATGCGGTCAACTTCGGCGGCGGCCAGGTCGACATCACCTCCGGCAAGTTCGTCTTCGCGGCGAGCGAGGCCTACCGGATCGAGAACGGCCGGATTACCGCGCCGGTGCGTGGCGCCACGCTGATCGGCAACGGTCCGGAAGCGATGACCAGGGTCAGCATGATCGGCCGCGATCTGGCGCTCGATCCCGGCGTCGGCACCTGCGGCAAGAACGGGCAGGGGGTGCCGGTCGGCGTGGGGCAGCCCACTCTGAAGATGACCGGGCTGACGGTGGGAGGAACCACTGGCTGACAGGCTGATGTCGGGCAGCGTCGCATCCAGCTTCAGCGCCCTGCGGGCCGGCAACTCGCTGCCGTCCGGCCGTATGCCGGTCTGGATGATATTCCTGCTTGGTTCGCTGAGTGCGGTCGGCCCGCTCTCGACCGACATGTACCTGCCGGCCTTTCCGATCATCGATCAGACGCTCGGCGGCGGCCCGGGCTCGTCGCAGATCACCCTGGCCGCCTGGTTCGCGGGCCTGGCGGTCGGACAGTTCACCCAGGGGCCGTTCTCCGACCGTATGGGACGTCGCGCCCCGTTGCTGGTGGGGATGAGCATCTACACGATCGGCTCGCTCGGCTGCGCGCTCAGCCCTGGCATCTGGGGCTTCACCGGCTGCCGGTTCCTCGCGGCCCTTGGCGGCGCCGCCGGCATGGTGATCCCGCGCGCCGTGGTGCGCGACATCGCCACCGGTCCGCAGGGTGCCCGCATCATGTCGCAGCTCATGCTGGTGCTGGGCGTGGTGCCGATCCTGGCGCCGACGCTGGGCGGCCTCGTGCTGAGCGTCGCCTCATGGCGCTGGATCTTCTGGGTGGCCGTGATCTACGGCGTGCTCAGCCTCGCGGCGGTGGCCTGGACGTTGCCCGACACGCTGCCGCGCGACAAGCGCGTCCGCCTGCCGCCCGTAGAGGTGTTATACCGCTATGTGACCATTCTCGGCGACCGCTCGTTCCTGGCCAACACCTGCGTCGTCGGCTGCGCCACCTTCGTGATCTTTGCCTATCTCTCGGGCGCGCCGATCGCCTTCGAGCGTATCCTGCGGTTTTCGCCGACGCAGTTCGGCATTCTGTTCGGAGTGAATGCCTTCTTCTACATTCTGAGCACGCAGATCAACGCGCATCTGGTGCACCGGATCGGCGTCGACCGGCTGCTGCGGTTCGGCATTACCCTGCTGGCCTGCGCGTCGTTGATCTTCCTGGTCCTGGTGCTGACCGGCATTGCCGGCCATGGCCGCCCGGCGGTCTTCGTGTGCCTGCCGATCATCCTGATGATGAGTGCGATGGGCTTCATCGGACCGAACGCCACGATGTTCGCGCTCGCCAGCCATGCGCGGCATGCCGGGAGCGCCTCCGCCCTGCTCGGCACGCTGCAGTTCGGGCTCGGTTCGATCAGCGGCACCGTCATGGGATTGCTGTCGGTGAACAGCATGGTGCCGATGGCCAGCATCATCCTGTGCGGCGTGGCCGGGATGATACTGGCCAACGCGGCGCGGCCGAGGCGTCCGGTCCCGGTTTAGACCAAGACCCGGAGCCAGGTGAACGATTGGCCGCGTGCGGCGCTATAGCTCGGTTCAACAAGGAAACCATCACAATGGACGATAGACGGATCTGGAGCTTCGAGGAGAGCCTGTGGACCGCCGACGCCGAGCATTACCGGGCGTCGATCGATGACGAGTGCCTGATGGTGCTGCCGGCGCCGCCTTTCGTCATGAGCGGCCGCCAGGCGATCGAAGCCGTAGCCCACACGCCGCGATGGTCGACAGTCGAGCTATCCGAACGCCAAGTCGCGCGCCCGCAGGAAGGCGTGATCGTGATCGCCTACAAGGCGAAAGCTGAACGAGAGGGGATCACGCCTTATGAGGCGCATTGCACCTCGACGTACCGTCGCCTGTCCCACGAGGAGTGGCGCGTGATCCAGCATCAGCAGACGCCGCCGTTGCTGTCACATCCGGGCGGATGATGCCTAATCGTAAGAAGGCAAGTGGGCCACACTCGCAGACCGATAAGGGTGCTTATCGGCGCGTGCCCAGGCAGGCCGGTCGGTCAGCACCGGGCAGTCATCTCACCCGCATTCAGTGATAAGCAGCTTACGCCGGCGCCGACGGGTGCGGCTATGTTTGTGCGCCGTCGACATGAGCGCGGCACTGTCAGAGCGCGGCCTTGTCCTCCAACTGATCGATAAGCCATCGGCCAGCTGGTCCCGGCGGTGAACCGGCTAAATATACCGCCGACATGAGCAGGGCGCGGGTACTGCTCGGCTCATCGGCGATTGAAAGCGGCACCAGCGTTCCCGACGCGAGGTCGGCCGCGACCACGTCGAGCGGCATGCCGCCCCACCCCAAACCGGAGCGAAGGAATGCGTGCTTGGCGCCCAGGTCCGCCAGGCGCCAGGTCCTGGACGACAAGACGCCGAACTCGCGATCCTTGGACAACGTCGAGCGGTCGGTGAGCACCAGTTGAACGTGCTCGGCCAGCACGTCCTTCGGGATTGGGCCGCCATAGCTGACAAGCGGATGATGGGGCGAGGCCACAAAGCCCATGCGCACGTGGCGCAGCCTCTCCCGGGTCAAGCTCGGCGGCAGTATCGGCAGCGAACCGGCGACGCCGAACGCGCAGCGCCCGTCGAGCACCGGGGCGATCACGGCTCCCAGCGCCTCCACGTAGAGGCGCAACGGGACGCTTGGAAACGCGGCGTGAAAGGCCGTCACAGCGACCGTTACGACGTCGATCGGGAACAACACGTCGACGACGACGCTCAGCTCCGGTTCAAGGCCGCCCGCAAAACCTTTGGCCCGCGCCTTGAATCGATCGACGCTGCCTACGGCGGCCCGAGCATCGGTCAAGAGCGCGCGTCCGGCCTCGGTGAGCATTGGGTAGCGGCGTGACCGGTCGAACAACGCCACACCCGTATGCGCCTCCAGGTTGGCTAGGGCTTGGCTAACCATTGATTGCGCGCGGCGCAGCTTGCGTCCAGCAGCGGAGAAGCTGCCCTCATCAGCTGCTGCAATGAATGTGCGCAGCTGGTCCAGCGACAAACCATCGAGCATCCATCAGACCATCGGATAGTTCATATCACCTTATATAGGCTTCCGTGTTGGTTGAGCCATTCTTATGTTTGGTGCATCGACGAACAAGGGTGATGTCATGCCGCAAGCCGCTACTCTCACCAGCCCAAACCGTGCCCGCACCTACGCCGCCTGGGCGTTGCAGATCGTCCTAGCTCTGGCCTTCCTGGCTGCTGGCGGTTCCAAGCTCGCGGGCGTTCCAATGATGGTGCACCTTTTTGATGCAATTGGCATCGGCCAGTGGTTCCGGATTGTGACCGGCCTTGTCGAGGTTGTCGGCGCCATCGGTCTGCTGGTGCCAGGTTTTGCCGGGCCTGCAGCGCTCTGGCTTGGCTTTACGATGGTCTGCGCGACCATCACCCATCTCACCGTTTTGCACACCAACCCCGCCCCGGCCGTGGTGCTGGTCATCCTGAACGCGGTTCTCGCATACCTGCGCCGGGAGCAGATTACCGCGTTGCTGGCGCGACGCGGGCAGATCTCCAGCGCGTCGGCATAACAGCGCCTGGGTACGTTCTCGCTACTCGAGTCGCTGTAACGTAGCGCGGCGCTACAGCCGACGAATGCACCGCGGCGGCAGATAATAAGTCAAGGGATTGCAAGCTAATCATGAAGATCCTCCACATCGACACCAGCATTCTCGGCGGCGGCTCCGTGTCGCGCGAGATGACCGCCCTGATCGTCAAGCGCCTGACCGAGGGCAGCGACGCCGAAGTGATCTACCGCGATTTGGTCGCTCAGAACCTGCCGCACCTGACCGTGGCCAGCTTGCCAAGCGCGCATCCGGCTTCGGCTGCGGCCGGGCCGCTCGACGCGGCGGCTCAGGCGATACGAGACGATAGCGACCGCATGCTGGAGGAATTCTTGGCTTCTGGCACGGTGGTGCTTGGCGTTCCGATGTACAACTTCACCATCCCGACCCAGCTCAAGGCTTGGTTCGACCGCATTGTCATACCGGGCAAGACGTTCCGGTATGGCGCCAATGGCCCCGAAGGCTTGGCTAACGGCAAGCGGGTTATCGTGGCGATCGCCCGAGGCGGCTTCTACGGGGCGGACACGGCGACGGTCTCGGCCGAGCACGCAGAAAGCCTGATCCGCATCACAATGGGCTTCATGGGCATCAGCGACCCAGAGTTCATCCTGGCCGAGGGTTTGGCGGCAGGCGACGCCAACAAGGCCAAGGCCCTCGCTTCTGCCCGCGACGCCGTCGGGTATTTGGCAACCTAATTTAGTAGTGAAGAGCAAGGAACGACGTAAGATCGCCCATAACGACAATAGGGCTGGTTGTCGGTCGTCTTCCGTGAAAACGGCTTCCGTTTCCCGTTGTACGCCAACGCAGGGACTGCGCGTGAACCGCAGCATACCCACGTGCTACGGGACGGGATCGATGCTAAATTCTGGCTCTGGCCGGAGGTCACCCCGGCTTACAACGACGGCTTCAACGCCAGGGTGCTCCGGGGGCTGGCCGAGACCATTGAACCGAACCGGGACGAGATCGCGAGGGCATGGGATGAGAGTTCTTCGGTGAGGGCTAAGGCCGTCCGCTTCGACCAGGACAGCATGTGGATCGAGCTTTCAGACGGGCGCACGCTGGGCGTCCCGCTCGCATGGTTTCCGCGCTTGCTGCACGGCTCGATCGACCAGCGCGAACAGGTGACGATCAGCAGCCGGGGACTGCATTGGGAGGCCTTGGACGAGGATATCTCCATCGAGGGCCTGCTTGCTGGACGAGGTGACCAGACCCGTTCCCGGGCCGCCGTTCAAGCCGCCTGACCCTACACGTCGAGGCGGGTCTGCTCCGTCGAAGCCGCTGCTTGCTCCACACGGACGATGCGTTCACCGTCCACGAAGCGCACGACGAGCCTTGACCCTGCGCTGAGCCCGGCGGCGCGTGCCACAGCCGCGCCATCCATGGTACGCACCAGCGCGTAGCCGCGCGACAGCAGGCCGAGCGGACTGGCCGACTCCAGACGTGCCGATAGTCCATCCAGATGCGTTCGGCGTTCGCGAACCGCCGCGGCTTCAGCGGCAAGCGTCCGGTTCAACGCCGCGTGCAACTGGCTTGCCGCCAGCATGGCGCGCCCCCGCTGTGCCTCGATCAGCGCGCGCGGCGCGGCGAGGTGGCGTTCGGCAATGATCAGCGCGGTGCGACGTAGCGAAACCAGCCGTGGCAGAGCGGAGCGAAGCCCTCCCGCGGCAATGGCCACGAGACTCTGCCGCGACGCGATCAGCGCGTGCGGGGACGGCAGGTGACGCTCGGCCGCGATCAGCGCCGTGCGTCGCGCCGACACCAGGTTCGGCAACGCGATCGCGAGGCGATAACCACGGTCGTCCAGCCGCTGACGGATGCCCCCGAGCAGAGCGGGCAGATCCGGCAACGAAGCGGCGGCGCGTCCCAAGCGCAGTCTGCGGCTCTGCGTCATGTGCGCGAGCCCGCTCGCGAGCCGCGCCGCGCGATGCGCGAGGTCGGCGAGAAGCTCGGCGCGCACCGGGACCGCGAGTTCCGCGGCGGCGGTCGGCGTCGGCGCGCGCCGGTCCGAGACGCAGTCGATCAGGGTGGTGTCCGGCTCGTGGCCGACGGCGGAGAGCAGCGGGCGACGACAAGCGGCGGCGG
>CAXTRK010000057.1:0-14092 GCA_964246745.1 uncultured Acetobacteraceae bacterium | reverse complement strand
TTCTGCCTCTGGCCGCAGACCGTCGGCGGTCACCGCTACCGCACCCGCTCGCCCGAACATGTCGCCGCCGAAATCGCCGCGGCTCGCGCCGCCTTCCCGCAGGTGCGCGAATTCTTCTTCGACGACGACACCTTCACCGACGATCTGCCGCGCGCCGAAGCCATCGCCCGAGCCCTCGGCAAGATGGGCGTCACCTGGTCCTGCAACGCCAAGGCCAACGTGCCGCGCAAAACCCTCGAAGTGCTCAAGGCAAATGGTCTGCGGCTGCTCCTGGTCGGCTACGAGACCGGCAACCAGCAAATCCTCTACAACATAAAGAAGGGCATGCGCATCGAGGTGGCTCGCGAGTTCACCAAGAACTGCCACGAACTGGGCATCAAAATCCACGGCACCTTCATCCTCGGCCTTCCCGGCGAGACTAAAGAAACCATCGAGGAAACGATCCGTTTCGCGCGCGACATCAATCCGCATACGCTCCAGGTCAGTCTCGCCGCACCCTATCCAGGCACTTTCCTCCACAAGCAGGCGACCGAGAATGGCTGGCTCGACGAGAAGAACGCGGAACTGATCGACGAACACGGCATCCAGATCGCGCCGCTCAGCTACCCGCATCTCTCGCACACCGAAATCTTCAACAGTGTCGAGACCTTCTATCGCAAGTTCTACTTCCGCGCTCCAAAGATCGCCTCGATCGTGGGCGAGATGGTGCGCAGCCCGCAAATGATGAAGCGGCGCCTCCGTGAAGGCGTCGAGTTCTTCCAGTTTTTGAAAGAGCGGCACGCGGCTTGAAGGCCAGGGGCTCTGCCTCTGAAATCCCGGCAAAGGCCCCGCCTTTGCAATCGGATTCGAAGAGTGATTATTTCCGCGGACGATTTTGGTCTTAGCCTTGAGGTCAATGACGCCATTGAGATCGCGCATACGCACGGCTTGCTGACCACCGCTAGCTTGATGGTGGCGGGAGCCGCCGCGGCAGACGCGGTGGCGCGCGCCAAGCGACTGCCAGGCTTGCAGGTCGGCCTGCATCTGGTGGTGATTGAAGGTCGCGCGGTGTCACCCGCGAAGCAAATTCCGCTCCTGCTTGACCACGAGGAGCGGTTTGCTTCCGATCAACTCAGGCTCGGCATGCGCTACTTCTTTCGTTCCGACGTGCGCCGCCAACTCGCTTGCGAAATTGCCGCCCAGTTCGAAGCATTCGCCGCCACCGGCCTCGCGCTGGATCACGCCAACGCGCACAAGCACATGCATCTGCATCCCACCGTCGGACGTCTGTTGATCGACATCGGCCGCCGTCATGGCCTTCGCGCGATTCGCATCCCGTTCGAACCTCCCGCCCCGCTCGCCGCCGCGGATGGCACGCGAGACACACCAGCCGCCGCAGCACTGCGCGCCTGGACCCGGCTGCTTCGTGGCCAGGCGCAGTGCGCCGGCATGCGCACCAATGATTGCTGTTTCGGCTTATCGTGGAGCGGCGCGATGACCACGGAGCGCGTCACCGAGCTCGCAGCCCACCTGCCGCCAGGCCTGAGCGAGATCTATTTCCATCCCGCCGCGTCGCGCGGTCCGCTGCTTGCCCGGCTGATGCCGGACTACGCGCACGAGGCGGAATTGGCCACCCTGTGCGCACCCTCGCTGCGCCAAGCGCTGGCGCGCGCCGGAATCCGCCGCATCGGCTGGAACGGTGCCGACGCCGACTGATCAAGGCTCGAGATGGACGTTTTCGTCTTCGACGGTGAAACCGACCTTCATCGTGACCTGATAATGGCTGACCTGGTTATCCTCGATGTGGCCACGCGTCTCTACCACCTGGAACCAGCGCATGTGACGCACCGTGTTGGAGGCCTTGCTGACGGCGGCCTTGATGGCGTCCTCGATGCTGGTCTCTGACGAGCCGACCAGTTCGACGACACGATAGACATGATCAGTCATGATATTCCTCATTTGTCGTGGCAAGGCGGCAACGGCGTGGCGTGAGCCGGGTTGCCGCCTATTTGGTGCCGAACAGCCGGTCGCCGGCGTCGCCAAGACCAGGGAGTATGTAGCCGCGCGCATCAAGCCCGCGGTCGATCGCCGCCGTGATCAGCTTGACGTCGGGGTGGACCGCCAGGAAGCGCGCTATGCCCTCTGGCGCCGCCAGCAAGCAGACGAAACTGATCTGCCTCGCTCCGGCTGCCTTCAGACGCGACACCGCGGCGGCAGCGCTGTTGCCGGTGGCAAGCATCGGGTCGACAACGATGCATAACCGTTCCGCCATGTCGTCGGGCAACTTGAAGTAGTATTCGACCGGCTCCAGCGTGGTGTGGTCACGGTAGAGTCCGACATGGCCGACGCGCGCCGCCGGCACCAGATCAAGCATTCCGTCCAGCAGGCCGCCCCCCGCGCGCAGGATAGAGACAAAGCAGAGTTTCTTGCCGGACAGCAATCGGCCGGTGGCGCGCTCCAGCGGCGTCTCGATCTCGACTTCTTCAAGCGGCAGCGCGCGTGTCGCCTCATAGGCCATCAACAGACTGATCTCGCGCGCGAGACGCCGAAAGCCGGCGGTCGACGTGCTCGCCTGCCGCATGCGTGTCAGCTTGTGCTGCACCAGCGGATGATCGAGCACGACAACATTCGCCGATGTCTGCATCCCTGAACGCTACGAACCGGCCGGCACGAAATTCAACGACACGCCATTCATGCAGTAGCGCTCCCCCGTCGGCTTCGGCCCATCCGGGAAAACATGGCCGAGATGCCCCTTGCACCGCGCGCAATGCACCTCGACGCGCCGCATGAACAGGCTGCTGTCTTCCTCGGTCTCCACCGCGCCCTCGATCGGAGCAAAGAACGACGGCCAGCCGCTGCCGCTCTCATACTTGGTGTCCGAGCGGAACAGCGGATTGCCGCAGGCGGCACAGTGGAACAGGCCATCGCGCTTCTCATAGTTCAGCGGGCTGGTGCCGGCACGCTCGGTGCCGTGCTCGCGCAGCACCCGGTACTGCTCCGGCGACAGCGTGTCGCGCCAATCCTGGTCGCTCGCTTTGTCGTTCCTGACTGCCTGGCTGCTCATGGACGGTCTCCGTCTGGCTTCGAGACGATAGAGATGGGGCATGCCTGGCTGAAACCTAGACGAGCCGATCGGGCTTAACTCGGAGCGCAAATTATCGGAGAGCATGGATGTCCGACACCACCAAATCGCCCAGCGACGACCAGCCCGACGAGGAAAAAATCGACGAGGGCGTTGATCAGACCTTTCCGGCCAGCGATCCGCCAGCCACCGGGGGCAGCACCGGCCCCAATGATCCCGTGGGAACGCCGGCGCCGGTCTCGCCCTGACAACAAGGCCGATCAGTGGCATGCCCATCTGGCAGGCCCAACTGACAAGATCGACAGGGAGCACGTTCGCCGATGCCAGCGGGACCCGGAGGCTTTGCAGCGCCAAGGCCGGTCATGCCAAGGCCGGTCATGCTCGTCGTCCTCGACGGGTTCGGCTGGCGCGAGGAGGACGCAGACAACGCGGTACGGCTTGCACGGACGCCGGTGTTCGACCGGCTTTGGGCCAGCGGCCCGCGGGCCTTCCTGCGCACCTGCGGCCGCGATGTCGGCCTGCCGGACGGTCAGATGGGCAATTCCGAGGTTGGCCACCTCAATATCGGCGCTGGCCGCGTGGTGATGCAGGAACTCCCACGCATCACCAACGCCATCGAAACCGGCGAGATCGCCGACACCGAGGCGATGCGCACGCTGATCAGCAGGCTGCGCGCCTCTCAAGGCACGTGCCACCTGATGGGCCTGATCTCGCCGGGCGGCGTGCACGCGCATCAGGACCACGCGTCGGCCATCGCTCGATTGCTCGATAGCGCCGGCATTCCCGTCGCGATGCATGTGTTCACCGATGGACGCGACACGCCGCCGCAGTCCGGACGCGAATACCTGGCCCGCCTCCGAGGCGCGCTGCCGGCGGCCGTGCCGATCGCGACCGTCTCCGGACGCTATTTCGCGATGGATCGCGACCAGCGCTGGGAGCGCGTCCGCCAAGCTTTTGATGCGATCGTCATGGCGGACGGCCCACACGCCGATGATCCGGACGGCGTGCTGACGGCTGCCTACGCCGCCGGCGTGACCGACGAGTTCGTGCCGCCGACCGTGATCGGCGCCTATCAGGGCATGCGGGACGGCGACGGCGTGCTGTCGTTCAATTTCCGCGCCGACCGCATCCGCCAGCTCTACGACGCCCTGCTCGACCCCGGCTTCAACGACTTCCCTCGCGCGCGCGTGCCGACCTTCGCCTGCGCCGCCGGCATGACCCGCTACAGCGATCATCTCGCCGCCTGGATCCTGGTGCTGTTCGCTCCGCAAAGTCTCGACGACCTGCTGGGCGACGTCGTGGCGGCGTCCGGACGCCGGCAACTGCGCATGGCGGAGACCGAGAAATATCCGCACGTCACCTACTTCATGAATGGCGGCCGCGAGGCGGCGCTGGCCGGCGAGGACCGCATCATGGTGCCTTCGCCCAAGGTCGCGACCTATGACCTGCGGCCCGAGATGTCCGCGCCCGAGCTCACCGACCGCGCGGTGGCGGCGATCGGCTCCGGCGCGTATGACCTGATCGTGCTGAATTACGCCAATCCGGACATGGTCGGCCATACCGGCGACCTCGCCGCCGCGATCCGCGCGGTGGAGACCGTCGATGCCGGTCTTGGACGGATCGAGGCGGCGCTGGCCCGAGCCGGCGGCGTGCTGCTGGCGACCGCCGATCACGGCAATTGCGAGATGATGCGCGACCCCGAGACCGGTGCCCCGCATACTGCCCACACCCTCAACGTCGTGCCTGTGGTGCTTGCGGGCGGCCAGGATTTGTCGCTGCACGATGGCCGACTGGCCGATCTGGCGCCCACCCTGCTGGCGCTGATGGGCCTGCCGGCGCCGGCCTTGATGACCGGACGGTCGCTGCTCGCGACGATTGCCTGATCCGCGGCGATGGCTGCTGGCCGCGGCCCTGGCGTTCGGGGGCGCCGCGGCGCCAAAGTCTGGGCCGGCGCCAGCGCGGCACGCGGGCACACTTGCCGAAACCTTGTCGCGGGAGGCACGCGAGGCGGCCGCCGCGCTGCGCGGCACCGAGACGCGCAGCGCCGACACGCTGTCTCGAATCGACGCGCTGACCGCCAGGAGGCATCGGCTCGACGCCGAACTCGCCCACGATTCGGCCATCCTGGCGACCATGCTGCCGCTGATGCTGCGCCTCTCGCTCTATCCGGCCGAAACCCTGCTCGCCGCGCCGGGAGCGCCTGCCGACACCCTGAGCGCGCTGATGGTGCTACGCGGCCTGGGCACGCAGCTCGAGGCCGGCGCCGAGCACGTGCGGGCGGAGCGCCGTACGCTCGACCGCATTGCCGACGCGCTGGGCAGGGAAAACCGCAGCCTCGCCTCGCTCGAGCAAACTCAGGCGGAACAGGATCGACGGATTGAGGACGAGGTGCGCCGCGCCGCCGCGTTGCAGCGTCCGCCCGCCGACGCTCCCGCCGTGCGCACTGCCGCGATGCATGCCGCGGCGGCGTCTTCGCTGCGCGGCGCCATCGGCCGCCTTGCAGCCGCGCCGGTCGCGGTTGAGGCGCCCTCCTTGCGTAACTCTCGGAGCCGCGGGGTCGAGGAGGCTCCGGTCGCCGGACCGCTGGTGCAGGGCTGGGGCGCACGCACCGATGCGGGTCCCGCCATCGGCCTCACCTACGCGCCGCCGGCTTTGGCTCTGGTCGCCGCTCCCTGTGACGGCCAGGTCGATTTCGCCGGCCCGTTCCGGTCCTATGGCCATATGCTGATCCTGGACTGCGGACACGATATCCGGTTCGTGCTTGCCGGAATGCAGCGGCTCGACGTGGCGGTCGGCCAGACTCTCCGCAAAGGCACTCCAGTCGGGCGGATGCCGGACTGGCATGCCACAGAGGCGGCGGGGCGCCCCTCGCTCTACGTGCAGTTGCGGCGCGGCAGCGAGGCGATCGATCCCACCGGCTTCCTGCGCGGACGGTCGTGAGAGCGGTCGATCGACCTTCACGCAAGCTGGGACTTCCCGTCAGAAAATTGGTAAGAACAGTACGACTGGATCATGATGGTCTTGCCGTGATGCCCACCCCATACATCATGGGCAGGCTGCGTCGGGCGGCCTTGAGGAGAGAGTACGGCATGAAATTGCGCACCGGCCTGCTGATCGGCGCCGCCTTCGTCACAGGAGCCGTAGCCGGACCAGATATCGGCAGGCTGATCACGGGCCAGCGTCCCTATGTCATGCCCGCGCTCACGCGCTCGGTATTCATGCGCTCGGCTTGGGCGGACGACACCACGGGCGGAGGTGCCGCGGACAGCCACGCCGAGACCTACCGGCTGCTGACCTTGTTCGGCGATGTGTTCGAACTGGTCCGTGCCAATTACGTCGAGCCGGTCAGCGACACGACGCTGATCGACAACTCCCTTGACGGCATGGTGTCGGGCCTCGATCCGCACAGCTCCTACATGACCGAAAAACAGTATGCGGACATGAAGGTGCAGACCTCGGGAGAGTTCGGCGGCCTCGGGCTGCAGGTCACCAGCGAGGACGGCCTGGTCAAGGTGATCACGCCAATGGACGGCACACCCGCGGCCAAGGCCGGCATGAAGCCAGGCGACCTGATTCTGTCGATCAATGAGAAGAGCCTTGACGGCACCTCGCTCAACGACGCGGTTGACCAGATGCGCGGCAAGCCAGGCTCCAGCATCACCATCGGCGTCAAGCGCCCCGGCGTCGCCAAGCCGTTCGACGTGACCATGAGGCGCGAGATCATCCATTTGCAGGTGATCAAATCGGCGCTGTACGGCAAGATCGGCTACATACGCATCGCCCAGTTCGACGAGGAGACGCAGTCCGGCCTGCGCGCCGCCTACAAGAAACTCGACGCCAAGGCCGGCGGCAAGCTGTCCGGCCTGGTCATCGACCTGCGCAATGATCCGGGCGGGCTGCTGGACCAGGCCATCGACGTCTGCGACGATTTCATCTCGTCCGGCGAGGTCGTCTCCACCCGTGCCAGGCACCCGTCGGACAGCCAGCGCTGGGATGCGCACGGCACCGACATTCTGCGCGGCGCGCCGCTGCTGGTGCTGATCAATCAGGGCTCCGCATCAGCCAGCGAGATCGTCGCCGGCGCGTTGCAGGACCATCAGCGGTCGGTCACGCTCGGCACACGCTCGTTCGGCAAGGGCTCGGTGCAGACCATCATTCCGATCCCCGGCCACGGCGCCGTCCGTCTCACCACGGCGCGTTACTACACCCCGTCCGGCCGGTCGATCCAGGGACTCGGCATCAAGCCCAACATCATCGTGCATGAGAGCCGCGATGATCTGTCCCGTTTCCTGCCGCGCGAATCCAACCTGGAACACACCATCAGGAACGAGGGCGGCACCGGAGCCACGCCGCCGCCGCCCGCCGACCTCTCCTCGATCGCCAGGAACATTCCCGACAAGCCGCCGGCGAACTGGCCGCAATTCGATCCAGAGAAGCCGTCGACTGATTTTCAGCTTCAGCAAGGATTGAAGGTCATTCAGGCGATGATCGTGGAGAGTCAGCACGCCGGCCCCTGATCAGGCTCCGCGCCTTCTGATCGCGCCGTGCGCCGTCCCTTGCGCCTTCCCTTGCGCCTTCTGGAGCTTCCCGTCTCGCGCGCCGGCCGTGCGCTGCTCGGCTTCTGGGCCGTGATCCTGCTGGCATCCCTTTCCGGCGCAGCCATTCTGCAGTGGCTCGGTCCGCCGGCCAGGCAGTCGGTCAAGCGGTCGTTGCCCGCGCCTGCTCCATCGCCGCACTCCTCCGTGCAGGCGGCGGCGCCGAGCCCGGCAACACACGTCCGACTGGCCCGGGCGCCGCCGATTGCAGCGGGCGCCAGGCGTATCGCCATCCTGCTGGACGGCATCGGGCTGTCGGAAGCGGACAGCCTCGACGCCATTACCCAATTGCCCGCCGCGATCAGCCTGGCGGTCTCACCCTACTCCATCGCTCCGGAGGCTCTGGTGCACGCCGCGCGCAAGGCCGGACATGAAGTGCTGCTGTCGCTGCCCATGGAACCGGCCGGCGCACCGCTCGACGACGAGGGAAGGCATGCGCTGACCGGCCAGGTCAGCCCCGAAGAGAACCGTGAGCGGCTGCAATGGTCGCTCTCCCGGATCGGCTCCTATAGCGGCGTCACCAACGCCTTTGTCTCGATGCGCGGCGAGCGCTTCGCGGCTTCGGCGCAATTCGACCTCATCATGCGCCTGCTGTCACAACGCGGGTTGTTCTATCTGGACGCCACTCCCGATCAGCCTCCGCCACCGTATGTGGCGTCCGCCGATGCCGATCTTACCATTGATGATCCTCCGGACGCGGGCGCCATCGACCATCACCTGAACCGGCTCGAACAGATCGCGCGCGAGCGGGGCAGCGCGATCGGCATTGCCGGACCGATCACTCCGGTGACCGTCGAACGCCTGGCCAACTGGGCCCGGGCGCTTCCCGCTGATGGCTTCGTCCTGGTGCCAGTCGGCAGCCTGGTGCATGAACCTCATCCGGGTGGGAGACCGCATGTCCCAGGATGATTTCTCGCATTTGCCGTATCGGCCGAATGTCGGCGCGGCTTTGTTCAGTCGCGACGGGCGGGTTCTCGTGGCGAGACGCGCGGACTTCCCCAACAGCGAGGGAGCGCCTGGCGTCTGGCAGTTGCCTCAGGGCGGCATTGACGCCGGCGAGGATCCGCGCGCCGCCGTGCTGCGCGAACTGCGTGAGGAAATCGGCACCGATCGCGCCGACATCATCGGCGAGCATCCGGACTGGCTGTCCTACGATTTGCCGCCAGCCTTGTTGGGACGGGCGCTCGGCGGCCGCTACCGCGGTCAGCGTCAGCGCTGGTTTGCGCTGCGTTTCACCGGCGATGATGCCGACATCCGGCTCGATCGTGATCCGCATCCTGAGTTCAACGCCTGGAAATGGCTACCGCTCGCCGACTTGCCGGATCAGGAAGTCGGCTTCAAGAAGACCATCTACGCCATCCTGGCGGTCTCATTCGCCGCGTTCGCAGCCGCGGTCCGCGACGAATGAGCTTCGAGCCTCAAGGCTACTCGGCTGCCGCCTTGTGGTATTCCATGCCGATCCCCTTCGCCACCATGGCGCCGAAGTCCGGATGGATCTTGTACCAGTGCGACAGCATTCGCTCCTGGATCGGCCGCGGATCATCAATCATCATCTTCGGGTTGGTCATCGAGGTCACGATGTTCTCGACGAGATGCGCGCGACCGGTGTCGTCCAGCGCTTTCTCCCAGAAAATCCTGGGCTGCCCGTAATAGTCCTCGTCATCGCACTTGTATTCGTAACGCCCGGTGTCTCCGGAGATTCTGAGCGGCGGCTCCTGCAGGCCGTTGTTCTGGACCGGACCATTAAACGAGTTCGGTTCGTAATCGACCGTGCTTCCATAATTGCCGTCGACCCGGAGCGTGCCGTCGCGATGGTATGTCGCCACCTTCGCCGCCTTTGCCTGATTGACCGGCACCTGATGATAGTTCGGGCCGCCAAGGCGGTAGCGGTGCGCGTCGGCATAGGACAGCACCCGGTTCTGCAGCACCTTGTCTGGCGAGAAGCCGATCCCCGGGACGATGTTCGACGGCTCGAACGTCGCTTGCTCAACCTCCGCAAAATAGTTCTCGACGTTGCGGTTCAGTTCCATCACGCCGACTTCCTGCAACGGATAGTCCTCGTGCGGCCACACCTTGGTCAGGTCGAAGGGATGGATACGGTAGGTATCGGCATCCGCTTCCGGCATGACCTGCACAAACAACGTCCATTTCGGGAAGTCGCCCTGCCTGATCGCCTGGATCATGTCCTGGGTCGAGAAGTCGGGCTCTTCTCCGGCCAGCTTGTCCGCCTCGTCCGCGGACAGGTTCTTGATGCCCTGCTGGGTCTTGAAGTGGAACTTCACCCAGTGACGCTCGCCTTGCGCGTTCCAGAACGAGTAGGTGTGCGATCCATACCCATTCATGAAGCGGGCGGACACCGGGGTGCCGCGATCGCTGTAGAGGAACATGACCTGGTGCAGCGCCTCAGGCGACAGGCTCCAATAGTCCCACCGACGGAAATGCGGCTTCAGATGCGTTCCCGGATCGCGTTTCTGGGTGCGGATGAAGTCCGAGAACTTGAGCGGATCGCGGATGAAAAAGATCGGCGTGTTATTGCCGACCATGTCCCAGTTCCCCTCCTCGGTGTAGAACTTGAGGGCAAAGCCGCGCGGATCGCGCGCCGTATCGGCCGAGCCGGATTCACCGCCCACTGTCGAGAAGCGCGCGAACATCTCCGTCTTTTTGCCAACCTCGGAGAACAGCGCGGCGCAGGTCAGGTTCGAGATATCCTTGGTCGCCGTGAACGTGCCATAGCCGCCATAGCCCTTGGCATGAACGACCCGCTCCGGCACGCGCTCGCGGTTAAAGTGGGCCATCTTCTCGATGAGGTGATAGTCCTGCATCAGCACCGGCCCGCGCTGGCCGGCGGTGAGCGAATTCTGGTTGTTTTCGACACTGCGACCAAAAGAAGTCGTCATTCGCGGCTGATTTTTAATGCTGTCTTCCAAGATCACTCTCCTGGGTTGGTTTTGTTGAATTCATAGGTCCGAAATGATGGCAGATCCCCGCCACTCCCCCCGTCCGGCCCCGCCTGTGTCTTCCAGAGGAACCAGCGCCGTCAACACGTCGTCGCCAGAAGCGGCTTTACGAGGCGCATGGGTGTCCCTACGGCGCCTCACCCCCATAGATGCGCCGTCGACCTAAAAGATCAACGCGACCTCGCTAAGTCCTGAACAACAGTGCGACAAAGCGCCTCACCCGCCGGGCTCCATCGCCTTAGACGAACCTGTCAATGCAGATCGGCCGCCGGCGAGGCGGGGGCGCCGGACGCCTTGGTCTTCAGCAGGAACACCATCGGAGCCGCGATCACGCCCAGGATCAGCATGAGCTTGAAATCGTCGGAAAAGGCGATCGTCGTCGCCTGACGGGTGATCTCGGCATTCAGAGATGCCGCTCCGGACGCCTGCGATGGGTTCCAGAAACGCGCGACGGCGCCGATATTCAGCATCCGGTTGAACGGCGTGACCAAGGCCGCGATCGAGGCATGATTGATCTGGGTGTTGCGCACCAGCAGAGCCCCCGTCACGGAGATGCCGATGGAGCTGCCGATATTGCGTATCAAGCTGTACAGCGATGTGCCCTGCGTGCGCAGGTGTACAGGCAAGGTGGTGAAGGTCACGAGCGAGGAGGCGGTGAACAGAAAGCCGGTGCTCACTCCCTGCAACAAGCCGCTCTCGATGATCGCGGCGACGGACACGTCGGGCGAGAAGCGCATCATCATGTCGAGCGAGCCGATCAGGGTGGCAAAGCCGAACAGCATCAGCAGCCGGACATTGACGCGGCCGAGCAGCCGGCCGGTCACGAACATCCCCGCCATGGTGCCGATCCCGCGCGGGCCCAGCAGCAGGCCGGCGCTCAGCACCGGATAGCCGATCAGCGTCTGCAGATAGGGAGTGAGCAGCGCGAGCGTTGCATACAGCACCACGCCGACGACAAAGATGAAGGTGCAGCCGACAAAGAAATTGATATCGCGGAACAGCCTTGGCGAGACTAGCGGCGTCTCGAACAGGGCGAGGTGGACCAGAAAGCAGAAGCAGGCGAGCCCGCACACGCAGGCTTCGGTGATGATCTCGCTGGAGCCGAACCAATCCAGCTCCTGTCCCCGGTCAAGGAACAGTTGCAGGCTGCCCACGGCGATGCCGAGCAGCCCGAAGCCGGTCCAGTCGAACCGCCCGGTCGGCCGCTTCTTGTCCGGCAGGAACACCAGCATGCCGATGGTGGTGAGAATGCCGACCGGCAGGTTGATGTAGAACACCCAACGCCAAGTATACTCCTCGGTCAGCCAGCCGCCCAGGGTCGGGCCAAGCACCGGGCCGATCATCACCCCGATGCCCCAGAGCGCCATCGCCTGGCCGCGCTTCTCGGCCGGAAACAGGTCGAACATCAGCGACTGCGACATCGGCACCAGGGCCGCGCCAAACACGCCTTGCAGCAGTCGGAACACCACCATCTGCGGCAGCGTCTGCGCCGCTCCGCACAACACCGACGCCGCGGTGAAGCTGCCCACGGCGAGCGCGAAGAACCGGCGCCGTCCGAAGCGGTCGCTGAGCCAGCCGGTCGGCGTGGTCATGATCGCGGCCGCGACGATGTAACTGGTCAGCACCCAGTTGATCTCGTCCTGGCTGGCGGACAGCGTCCCTTGCATATACGGCAGCGCCACGTTGGCGATCGTGGTGTCCAGCGATTGCATCAGCGTCGCCGTCACCGCACAGGCGACGAGGATGCCGCGCCTCGCGACGGGCGCGTCTTCCACTATGTCTGCTCCCATGATGGCTCCGGCGATCAGAACAGGTCGCGCAGATGACGCGTGTGACCGGTATCGATATCGATGATGACGCTCATCCCGGCGCGCAGCGGCGGGTCACCCGGCAGGCGATCAAGCCGCACGCGCACCGGGATGCGCTGCGTCACCTTGACCCAGTTGCCGGTCGTGTTCTGCGCCGGCAGCAGCGAGAACTCCGCGCCGGTGGCGGGCGCGATGCTCTCCACCACGCCCTTGAAAACGCGGCCGGGATAGGTATCGACCGTCACCTGCGCCGGATCGCCAGGCTTCACCCAGGTCAGCTCGGTCTCCTTGGGATTGCCCTCCGCCCAGACGTGGTGGGTAGAGACCAGAGCAAAGGCGGCCGTCGCGGCGGTCATGTATTGACCAGGCTGGAGCTGGTCGACCTCGGTCGCGATCCCGGCGAACGGCGCCCGTACCACGGTGTGGTCGAGTTCGCGCTGCGCCTCGTCGACACGCGCCTCGGCGGTCTGGTAGGCGGGAGTCTCAGTCGGGTTGATGTCCACCGTGCCGCCCAGCTTGGCGAGTTGCATCTGTGTCTGTGCCTGCAATGCCGCGACTTCCTGTTCGTCTGCCGCAAGCTTGAAGCGCGCGTCGTCAGCCTCCTCGCGGGTGACGGCGCCATTATGGATCAGCGGCGCCATCCGGCCATAGGTCGCCCGGTCGGCCGACACCTGGGCCTCTCTCGCCGCGGTCTCGCTGACCAGGCGCTGCTCGTCGCGTTTCATCGCGTTGATCTCGAGCACGCTCTGCGCCCGCCCGGCGCGCGCGCCATCCAGCGCGATCTGGAACGGCCGGCGCTGCAACGTGAACAGCACCTGGCCGCGCTTGACCACCTCGCCTTCATGCACGGCGACGTTGGCGACGATGCCGGAGATGTCATCGGCGACGGCGAGCCGGTCGGCCTGGATGTTGGCGTCATCGACGGAAACCCAACGCCCGCTGCTGACCCACCAAGCGAGGGCCGCCGCCATCAACAGCAAGGCGCCGCCGACCATGATCAGCGGCCGAAGCACACGCGACCGCTGGCGCGCCGCCGGCATCAGGCCGGACGACGCGTCGCGGGCAAGTTCGATAGCCTGCGACATCAGGCATTCACCTCTAGAGTGACGGAGGCTGGAATGGCTGGCGCGCCGCGTCGGCAAAGCGCCATGTTGTCCTTCATGTGCCCTAAGATGGCGGCTGCGGCATCGACCTCGCGCGGATCAAGGCCCGCGGTCAACACCGCCTCGAGCTGCTCGGCCTGTTCGTCCAGCAGCTCAAGCACCGGCGCCGCCTCCTCGCGGAGATGCAGACGCCAGATACGACGGTCGGCGTGATCAGCACGGCGCTCCACCAGGAACGCCCGCTCCAGCCGATCAACCAATCGCGCCACGGTGATCGGCTCCACCTCAAGCAGTTCGGCGAGTTCACGCTGGGAGAGGCCGGGCTGGTAGGAGACCCGTCTGAGAATCATCCATTGCGCCCGCGTCATTCCAAGACCCCGCGCCCGACGGTCCGCCTCGGTGCGCACCATGCGGGCCACGTCGTTCAGCAGCGCCAAGACCTCGTATTTGGGCTTATTCACAGCTTCACTATAATAAGCGGCGTTACTTTTAGTCAAGGCAATAACGACGAATCCCAGGGCAATCGCTTGAACGGTTCGGGGATTCCGGCGCGGTCTGAAGTCTGATT
>CAXTRK010000056.1:0-14756 GCA_964246745.1 uncultured Acetobacteraceae bacterium | reverse complement strand
GTCAGGCTCATAACCTGAAGGTCACAGGTTCAAATCCTGTCCCCGCAACCAGATACGATCTTCCTGAAGACGCTTGCGGGAGTGAGGCTGGGCGACAATCTTATAGCCTGTCCAGAAGCTCTAGGGTCACGCCTTCCATGGATTACATCATCGGCCAAAATAAGACCGTCCCCGGCAAAGCGCAGGCGGCGTCCCAATCCAATGCACACGTGGCGGCTGGTGCCGGCAATCCGGTGATTATCGACGCCACCGAGCGCACGTTCATGGCCGAGGTCATCGACGCCTCCAAGATATTGCCCGTCCTGGTGGATTTCTGGGCAACCTGGTGCGGTCCCTGCAAGCAATTGACGCCTGCCCTCGAAAAGGTGACCCGTGCCGCCGGCGGTCGGATCAAGCTGGTCAAGATCGATGTCGACGCCAATCAGGGCCTGATCCGTCAGCTCAGTCAGCTTGGTCTGCCGTTGCAATCCGTCCCTACTGTTGCCGCGTTCTGGCAGGGGCAAATTCTTGATTTGTTTCAGGGTGCTCTCCCCGAAACTGAAATCAAGCGCTTCGTCGAGGCGTTGCTCAAGGCCGCGGGCGGCACCATGCCCTCGGCCGATACGCTCGCAGAGGCCCGCGCGGCGCTTGACGCCAACCAAGCCGAAGACGCAGCCTCTCTGTTCAGCGAAATCCTGGAGACTGAGCCAGAGAGTGCCGAGGCATGGGGCGGACTGGCGCGCGCGCTGCTGGCCTTGGATGATGAGGAGCAGGCGCAAGCTGTTCTCGATCAGGCGCCGGTGAAGCTTGCCGATCATGCGGAGATTGCCGGCGCACGTGCCGCGCTGGCGCTGGCGGCCGAGGGTCGACGCGCCGCGGACGGATTGGACGGGGTCCGCGCCAAATTACAGCATGATGCCGACGACCATGCCGCCCGTTATGAGCTTGCCACGGGGCTCAACGCGACCGGAAACCGGCAGGAAGCCGCGGAAGCATTGCTGGAAATCCTCAAGCGCGATCGTGAGTGGAACGATGGGGCGGCGCGCCTGCAGCTCATCAAGTTCTTTGAAGCATGGGGTTTCGATGATCCGGTGACGCTCACCTTCCGCAGACGCATGTCAGCCCTGTTGTTCAGCTAATGGTCGCGGAGGCACGGACGGTCCCGCCACTGCGGGAACTATCGATCAACGATCTTGAAGGCGATCTCGCAATCTTTCCACTTCCTGGCGCATTGCTGCTGCCACGCGGCCGGTTGCCGTTGAATATTTTTGAGCCACGCTACGTTGCGATGGTCGATGATGCGCTGCGGTCGCGCCGCTTGATCGGCATGGTTCAGCCGCAGGGCGTTGAAGTCGATGACGAGGCCGATGAGGATGAGGAGGATGAGGTTACGGAGCAGGCTGCGATCCTGGCGCACGAACCGCCGTCTGCGCTGTACCAGGTCGGCTGCGCTGGGCGGCTGACATCCTTTGTTGAACGCGATGATGGCACCTACGGCGTTACACTGGCCGGGATTGCCCGCTTTCGCGTCCGACGCGAGATCGAGCCGCTGCGTGGATATCGCCGGATCGCACCAGACTTTTCGTCGTATGTCGACGACCTCGCGGATCCACGACCCGCCGCTCTCAACCGCGACGGGCTGATCGAGGCACTACGCCGCTTCTTCGCTTTGCGCGGGTTTGAGGCACGTTGGGAGGCGATTGAACAGATGGATGACGAGACGCTCGTCATCACCCTCAGCATGATCTGCCCATTCGCTGTCGCCGAAAAGCAAGCCCTGCTGGAGGCTCATACCCTGCAGCAACGGGCACACACGCTGCTGGCTTTGCTCCAGATGGCGGGTCACGAAACCGATGACGGCCGCAAGCCGCATGCGGTCTGATCCCGGGGACGCTTTGCATGTCCAGTGACAAGCCAACGATCGATGCCGACCGCCCGTCCGCCCGTCCGGCCCCTGTCGACCCGCGTTTGCTTGAAATCCTGGTCTGCCCGGTCACCAAGAGCGAGCTCGTCTATGACCGTGACGCTGGCGAGTTGATCAGCCGAAAGGCGGGGCTTGCCTACCCGATCCGCGATGGCATTCCAATCATGCTTCCGGACGAGGCGCGCGAGCTGGAGACCTGATCCGCGCCCGCCATTCGCGCCACCGTCTTCATATTCCATCCATCTTTTTGAGTGATGCTTAGTCCGAAATAGCGGACGAGGGATCGTGATGCCGGGTGAAATGGCTGAGGAGGACATCCGCGCCTGGCGTGAGTGCCGCCTCCGTTTGGAGCAGGCGACGGCGGACCCGGCGCTGCGTCACCAGGCGCATCGACTATTGTGGGATGTCTGCCAGTTCTTGCGTGACCGCGAGACTGCCGTGTGGCATTTGCATCAGGCGATCGCAGAGCACACGCTGTTCACCCGGCCGCATCTGGCACAGCGTCCGCCGCTCCGCTCCGTGCTGGCCCTGGCGGCGCCAGGCGACTACCAGTCCAATCTGCCCCTTGACCACCTTTTCGACGAGACCACGCTTCTGCACACGCTCTGGATTGACGATGCAGATGCCGTGTTGCGTAACCCGGCCGCGGCAATTCCCGCTGATCTGAAGCAGGTGGATTGCGTTTTCATCGCGATTGCGGAAGATGCGCGGCACAATGCGGTATTGCGCGCGGCGGATGCGCTGGGTCGCGCGATCGGCCGGCCGATAGTCAATCACGGCGAGCGGATTGCGGCACTCTCTCGCGCCGGGACGGCACATTTGCTTGGCGAGCTGCCGGATACGGTGGTGCCATCGCATCATCTGGTGCCGAACGGCGAGGCGCCGCCAATCGGCTATCCGGTCATCATCCGTCCGCTCGGCTCCCATGCCGGGGAAAGGCTCCACCGGATTGGCGGCCACGACGAGCTTCAAGACTATTATCACCGCAACAAGGCGGTGGAGCTGTTCACCGTCGCACCATTCATCGACTATCGGAGCGGCGACGGACTCTGGCGCAAGTACCGGGTTGTCTTTGTGGACGGCGTCGCCTACCCGCTGCATCTGGCGATCCACGATGACTGGGCTGTCTGGTACTACAACGCGCAGATGCAGGCCTGTTCGCGCAAGCAGGCGGAGGAGCGGCGCTTTCTGGACGACATTGCATCCGCGATGCCACCGCGTTGCTTGACCGCCCTGGGGCATATCGCCCGTCGCGTGGGGCTGGATTACTTTGGCTTGGATTGCAGCGTGGCGCCTGATGGCCGGCTGCTGGTGTTTGAGGTCGAGACAGGGATGATCGTGCAGAACGGCGGTCACGCGGCCGGACAGATTCGCCAGGCGGTCGAACAACTGATTGATCGCGAGCGTATGGCTGAAGGCGCCGAACGCCCGCTCATTGCCGCCGCCCTTTGACGGTCGACGCTGCCAGGAACACCCATCCCAGCATCAACAGGCTGCCGCCGCTCGGCGCGAGAACGCCGAGGTGAGGTCCGCCAACAACCGGAACCACGACGCCGATGCAAAAGCAAAGGGTGCCGGCGATGAAACACGCGGCAGCGAGGTGCAGGAGCGCCGCCAGGCCGCTTTGAGGCAGCCAGAGCGCCGCGGCGAGCAAGGCGAGGGCGTGCCAGCCGAGCATCTGCACCGCGGCGCGCAGCGCTTCGCGCCCGCCCGCATGCAGGACCCGCTCGGACAGGTGCGCTGCCACTGCGGCTGAGGCGACCGTGGCCAGGCCCATCAGGGCGCCGCATGCAAACCAGGCGCGGGCAAGTCGAGAGGCGGCAACCATGACCGGCGGCTCCTGGCTGTGTCGTCAGATACGGGTATAGTCGGATCATGGCGCGCAGCGATCTGTTTGCGGAGATCGAGCCCTTTGAGACCGGTTATCTGCCGGTCGAGGGCGGTCATTCGATCTATTGGGAACAGATTGGCAATCCGCAAGGACGCCCAGCCTTGTTCCTGCATGGCGGCCCTGGTGCAGGCGCCGGCGCCGTGCACCGCCGTTTTTTTGACCCTGCCTACTGGCGTCTGGTGGTGTTCGACCAACGCGGCGCGGGACGCTCACGCCCGCATGGCAGCATCACCGGTAACTCCACGCCGATGCTGCTGCAAGACATCGAAGCCCTGCGACGCCAATTCGGCATCGAGCGCTGGCTGTTGTTCGGCGGCTCCTGGGGCTCGACGCTCGGCCTTTGCTATGCGCAGGCGCATCCGGAACGGGTGTCGGCGATGGTGCTGCGCGGCATCTTCCTGGGACGCGAAGAGGAGCTCGACTGGTTCCTGCACGGCCTTGCGCAGGTGTTCCCTGACGCGCATGAGGCCTTCACACGACATCTGCCCGAACCGGAACGCGCCGATCTGCTGGGGTCCTATTTGTCGCGTTTGACGGATCCCGATCCCAAGATTCATCTGGCGGCATCGCGCGCCTGGTCGACTTATGAAGGAACCTGCTCAACCCTGCTGCCGACACCGGCCAGCGTGGCGGGGTTCTCGCGCGATCGCGCGACGTTGGGACTGGCGCGGATCGAGGCGCATTATTTCTTCAACAAGCTGTTCCTGCCAAAGGCGGGATTGCTCGCCGGCATGGGGCGTATCGCGCATGTCCGCGCCGAGATCATCCAGGGTCGCTACGACATGATCTGTCCGACACGGAGCGCCTACCAGCTTTGTCAGCATTGGCCTGCCGCGCGTCTGAGCATCATTCCTGACGCCGGCCATTCCGCGCTTGAGCCGGGGATCAGACGCGCGCTGGTTGGCGCGGTCGAAGCTTTCCGCGATGATCGGTGACAGGATCGGCGTGCATCCCGCGGCGCCAGAAGACGGAGGCTGAAAACCATGTTTATCGCCATGAACCGGTTCCGCGTGTCTCTGGGGTCCGAGACGGATTTCGAGCAGGTATGGCTCTCGCGCGACGTGCATCTGCGCACTGTGCCGGGCTTCGAGCAGTTCCACCTGCTGCGCGGGCCGGAATACGAGGATCACGTGCTGTATGCCTCGCACACGGTCTGGCGCTCCAAGGACGATTTCGAGGAGTGGACACGATCCGATGCATTCCGACAGGCGCACCGCGATGCTGGTCAGAACACCGCGCGTTCGCTCTATCTGGGGCCGCCGCAGTTCGAAGGCTTTTCGGTGCTGCAGACGGTCTGGCCCGCGGACCACGGGTCATGACGATACGGATTGACCGGGTCGTCACGCGCGGCGGCGATCTCGGCCTGACCAGCCTGGGAGACGGCACACGGGTCAGCAAGGATAGCGTCCGTGTCGAGGCCTACGGGACGGTTGATGAGGCCAACGCCAGCCTGGGCGTGCTGCGGGCGACGCTGCGGCCGGGCAGCGAGCCGGAACGCTTTCTGCGCTGGGTGCAGAATGTGCTTTTCAATGTTGGCGCGGATCTCTGCGTGCCGGGAGCGGCCGGGGCTTCGCTGCGGCTTGACGAAGCGCCCGTGCTTGCTGTCGAGGCGGCCATCGGCGTGCTGCTCGAACGTCAGACCGAGTTGGACAGCTTCATCCTGCCCGCCGGCAGCCTTGCGGCATCAAGCGCCCACATGGCGCGCACGATCATGCGTCGCGCCGAGCGGCGGGTCGTGACGCTGGCGGCGAGCGAGCCTGTCACTCCGTCGGTGGTCCGCCTGTTGAATCGTCTGTCGGACTACCTGTTCGTGTTGAGCCGACACCTCAACGACGATGGCCGTGCCGACATGCTCTGGAAGCGCGGCGCTCAAATCCCGTCGACTGACTGAAGCAGGCCCTCCAGCGCCTGCCGCATGGCCACGATCTGGCCGATGACGATGATCGCGGGCGTCGGCAGCGGTTCATCTTGCAAGAGCGCGGGCAAGGTGGCGAGGGTTGCGGTCCGGACCTGCTGGGTGCTGCTCGCCGCGTGCGAGATCGCGCAGGCGGGGGTTTGCGCGTCCATGCCGCCCGCGATCAGTCGATCGGCGATTTCTCCGAGCGTGCGCACTGCCATGTAGAGCACGATCGGCTGGCCGAGCCGGGCCAGGGCGGCCCAGTCCAGCGAGGCAATCGGCTCGGCTTCCCCTTCGGCGCTATGGCCGGTGGCGAGCACGATAGCCTGGTTCACGCCGCGCACGGTCGCTGGAATATGCGCCGCGGCAAGGCCGGCGAGGCCGGAGGTGAGGCCCGGAATGACACGGAACGGGATCTCTGCCCGCGCCAGGCTCAGCACCTCTTCAGCGCCCCGGCCGAATACGTAGGGATCGCCGCCTTTGAGGCGAAGCACGCGCTGGCCGGAACGTGCGAGCGAGATCAGTCGGGCGGTGATGTCGGTCTGGTGGATCGAGGGGCGGCCACCGCGCTTGCCGGCAAACTCCCGCACCGCGTGCGCAGGCGCCAGTTCAAGAACCCCGGGGTCGACCAGCGCGTCATAGACGATGATGTCGGCCTGGATCAGGCCGCATAACGCGTGCAAGGTGAGATGACCACGGTCGCCGGGCCCGGCGCCAGCGAGCCAGACATGACCAGGATGCATGACCGGACAGGCGCCGCCAAGCAGCAGATCAATCGCTTCGGCGTGTCGCATCTCGGTCATTTCTGCAACTTACCCGGAGATTCCACGTCTGCCACGAGCGGTTCTCCCTGGAATGACCGGGTGCGCCGGCATAAATCAGGCTGGTGTACGCCCGCCATCCGCCAACAGAGTAAAGGTCGTAGAATTGTCCCTGCTCGACTCGACGATGCATTTTCCACAGTGCCTGAGCGTGCCGGACGGCATGGAGCGGGGACAACGCGACGGCATGACCATCGCGCCGCCAAGCAAGGTGTACGGGCATTTGAGCGCGCAGCGCGTGCTCGGCGTGCACCATTGGACAGACCGCCTGTTCTCCTTCACCTGCACGCGCGAGACCAGCCTGCGGTTTGAGAACGGCCAGTTCGTGATGCTTGGCCTTGAAGTCGACGGCAAGCCGCTGCTGCGCGCCTACAGCGTGGCGAGCGCCAACTACGAGGATCATCTCGAATTCCTGAGCATCAAGGTGCCGGATGGTCCTTTGACGTCGCGGCTTGGCCATCTGCACGTCGGCGACAGCGTCCTGATCGGGCGCAAGCCGACTGGAACCCTGCTTCTGGACAATCTGCGTCCGGGCCGCACGCTCTACCTTCTGGCGACCGGCACCGGACTTGCGCCGTTCATGAGCCTGATCAAGGATCCGCTCGCCTATGAGCGGTTTGATCGCGTCATTCTGACCCATACCGTGCGCCTCGTCGGCGAACTTGCCTACGTGAACCATATCCGGCACGAACTCCCCCAGCACGAATTTCTCGGCGAGGATATCGCGGCAAAGCTGAGTTATTACCCTAGTGTCACCCGCGAGGAGTTCGCGACGACAGGGCGCATCACCAGCCTGATCGAAAGCGGCAGGCTGTTCGCCGACCTCGACCTTCCGGCACTCGACCCGGCGCTCGACCGGGTGATGATCTGCGGCAGCACCGCGATGCTTGCCGATACGGAGCGATTGCTGATCGGGCGCGGCTTTGATGAGGGCAACAACGCCAGCCCTGGCAGCTATGTGGTGGAGAAGGCGTTCGCCGAGCGCTGAGAACCGGCGAGAGGCGTCTCTATCATGGACTATGATTTTGATCTGTTCGTCATCGGCGGCGGCTCCGGCGGCGTCCGCTGCGCCCGAATCGCGGCCAGCCACGGCGCCAGGGTCGGCATCGTCGAGGCGCGGCACTGGGGCGGCACCTGCGTCAATCTTGGCTGTGTGCCCAAGAAGATCATGGTCCAGGCCTCCGAGTACGGCGCTGCCGCGGAAGATGCGGCCGGCTTCGGTTGGAAGAGTGAGCGCGGCACACATGACTGGAGGCGGCTGATCTCGGCCAAGGATTGCGAGATCGGCCGATTGAACACGATCTACACGCGGCTGCTGGAGAATGCGGGCGTCCGCGTGTTCGAGGGGCGGGCGCGGTTCTTGAATGCGCGTACTCTCGCCATCGAGCCGGGTCCGCTGGCGCCCGATGCGGCGCCACGCCGGATTACCGCCGAGCGGATCGTGATCGCCACCGGCGGCGTCCCGGCCGTGCAGCCACATATCGCGGGCCAGGAGCTTGGCATCACCTCGGACCAGGCGTTTCATCTCGAGGCGCGCCCGGACCGTGTCACGATCATCGGCGCCGGCTATATCGGTGTGGAATTCAGCGGCATCTTCGCGGGTCTCGGCTCCGAAACCGCACTCGTCTTCAGACAGAAGCTGCCGCTACGCGGTTTTGACGAGGATCTGCGGGTGGCACTCGACGACGCCATGCAGGAACGTGGCATCACCCGCCATGCCAGCACCTTGTTGCACCAGATCGAGCGAGAGCGTGGCTCCCTGCTGCTGACGCTGACCGACGGGCGCACGCTCAGGACCGACCTGGTGTTCTTCGCGGTCGGCAGACACCCGAACGTGGCCGGGCTTGGTCTGGAAAACACACGCGTCCTGTGCACCGATCAGGGCCGCATCGTCACCCGAGAGGGCGCCACTGACGAGCCGGGCGTCTATGCGATCGGCGATGTCACCAACCAGCTCAACCTCACGCCCGTTGCGATCGCCGAGGGCCACATGCTTGCCGACCGGCTGTTCTGCGGAACCAACCGGGAATGGCGGCTTGATACCGTGCCGAAGGCGGTGTTCTTCTCGCCGCCGCTGGCCAGCGTCGGACTTGCCGAGGACGCGGCGGCCGGGCGAGGTCCCGTCGACATCTATGCCGCGCGTTTCAAGTCGATGCGGCATGCGATGAGCGGCCGTGAACGGCTTACCACCGTCAAGCTGGTCGTGGATCATCACAGCCAGGTCGTGTTGGGCGCGCATATGTTTGGCGAAGACGCCCCGGAAATCATGCAGGGGCTGGCGATTGCCGTGGCCGCTGAGTTGAAAAAATCCGATTTCGACCGCACCGTCGGCATTCATCCAAGTTCGGCGGAGGAGTTCGTGACCTTGCGCACGCTGACACGAACGGTCGGGCTGCCGAACTGATCGCGGTCGGCGCTTAGGACATTATTCATCTCCTGGATGTAGGTTTGCATGCTGGCAGCCGGTTCTGGGGGACAGTGGCGATGAGCGGGATTGCGTCGATCGGGTTAAGCGGGACGTCGAGCGCGGGCACGGGCGCCATGGGCGGAGCAACATCCGCCTCGTCTCCGGCGGCGGACACGACGACTTCGGTCACCAACGCCGACGGCTCGACGACGGTGACGGTCACGAGCGGCACGGGCGCGGTTGTTTCGAGCGCGACGACGCAAGCCGCCGGCGGATCGCAAGGCTCAGCCAAGGACACAGATCGAAAGGGCGCCGGCAGTCCGGCATCCTCCGGGTTGCTCGACATCAGCGCCTGAGCCGCGGGTCTTGTCCCTCGAACAGGATTAGGAGGATAAAGCCCTCCGCGCGGCCGCACCGGCGCTGCGCTCAGCAGACCCGGAACTTGGCCGATGAACGCATCGACTGCCCATACGCTCATCCGCACGGCAGACGCCGAGCGCTGGTCGCCTGCGAGTTGGCGCGGCTTTCCGGTCCGCCAGATGCCGACCTATCCGGACGCGCAGGCGGCGGAGAGCGTGGAGGCGCGTCTGCGCCGTTACCCGCCGCTGGTCTTTGCCGGCGAGGCGCGTCGGCTGAAGCAGCAATTAGCACTCGCGGCAAGCGGGCAGGCCTTCGTTCTGCAAGGCGGCGCCTGCGCGGAGAGCTTCGGCGAATTTACCGCCGACATCATCCGAGACACCTTCCGCGTGCTGCTGCAGATGTCGGTGGTGCTCACCTTCGGCGCCAAGGTGCCGGTGGTGAAGATCGGCCGCATGGCCGGGCAGTTCGCCAAGCCGCGCTCCTCCGGGAGCGAGACGAAGGATGGCCTTAGCCTGCCATGCTATCGCGGCGACATCATCAATGGCGCCGACTTCACCGCCGCCGCGCGCGCCGCTGATCCTCTGCGAATGGAGACCGGCTACTTCCAGTCCGCCGGCACGCTGAACCTGCTGCGTGCGTTCGCCTCCGGCGGCTATGCCAACCTGCATCAGGTACATCGCTGGAATCTCGGCTTTGTGGCCCGCTCGCCCTTGGCTGCGGCGTACCAGGACTTGGCGCAGCGGATCGACGAGACGCTTGGCTTCATGGGGGCGTGCGGCTTGGCCGCGAACGCGCCGCAGATCAACGAGACGGAGTTCCACACCAGCCACGAGGCCTTGCTGCTGCCCTACGAGCAGGCGCTCACGCGTATCGATTCGACCACTGGCGATTGGTATGGCTGCTCGGCGCATTTTCTCTGGATTGGCGACCGCACGCGGCAGAGTGATGGCGCGCATGTCGAGTTCCTGCGCGGCGTGCGCAATCCCATCGGCATCAAGGTAGGTCCGACCACCACAATCTCGGATCTGCTGCGGCTGCTTGACATTCTCAATCCGGCGGAGGAGCCGGGCCGGATCACTCTGATCAGCCGTATGGGTGCTGAGAAGGTGCGCACTGTGCTGCCGCCGTTGCTGCGCGCGGTGCAGGCCGAAGCGCGAAGCGTCACCTGGCTTGTCGATCCGATGCACGGCAACACCGTCTCGACGGCGTCAAGCCGAAAGACCCGCTCGTTTGACGCCATCCTGTCGGAAGTGCGCGGCTTCTTCGACGTCTTCGCCGCCGAGGGGACACGGCCTGGCGGCGTGCATATCGAGATGACAGGTCAGGACGTAACTGAGTGCGTGGGCGGCGCGCATCGCCTGACCGAAGCCGATCTTAGCGAGCGCTATGAGACCTTCTGCGACCCTCGGCTGAATGCCGAGCAGTCACTGGAACTCGCCTTCCTGATCGCCAGCGAGCTGACCTCACGCCGTCTGTCGCGTGCACGGCAGGCAACGCCGTGAGCCCGCAGGCGCCAGACATCGACGCCATCGCGGCGCGTACCGACGCCTATTTCAGCCGCACCCGGGCGATTGTCGAACGCTTCGGCGACTGCCGCGTCACCTATGCGCTGTTCCTACGCCGGCCGGTCATTGCGGCACACCGGCTGATGACCGATTGGCTCGCGCAAGCGGCGGCGGCCCGGCAGACCGACATCGCCTGCGAGGCACGTTTTGAAGAAGGCGATTGGGTCGGCGCCGGCGAGCCGCTGCTCTACGTCACCGGCAGCTTCGCGGCCCTGGCGGAGCTTGAGACAATGCTGCTGCAGAAGCTGGGACCGGCCTGTGTGGCGGCACACAACGCCTACCAGATGTGCCTGGCGCTGCCCGACGCGCGCTTTTTGGCGATGGAAGCGCGTCATTGCGCCGGCTTCGAGATGCAGGAGATGATGGAGTACGCGGCCTCGGTGGGCAGCCGGGCGGCGCAACGAGAGGGCGCGCGCGGCTTTGTCGGGGGCGCCAACGATGCCACCGCCGGCTTCTTCGGCGCGTCCAAGGGTTTCGGCACGATGCCGCACGCCCTGATCGGCTATGCCGGAAGCACGCTGCGCGCCGCGGAGATGTTCCACGAGACGTTTCCCACGATGGACCTCGTGGTGCTGAGCGATTATTTCGGCCGTGAGATCTCCGACACCATCGAGGTCTGCCGCCGATTTCCGGAGATGGCGGCGCAAGGCCGCATCGGAGTTCGACTTGACACCCATGGTGGCCGCTTCTGCGAAGGGCTTGATCCGCAAGCAAGCTATGCGGTCATGGAACGGAACGCGCCAGGCGCGATCCGTCGCTATCGCTCGGACAGCGAACTGCGCTTTCTGGTTGGCACCGGCGTTTCGGCCGCCGCGATCTGGCGAACGCGCGAGGTGCTGGACGAGGCTGGTTTCCCGCACGTCCATATTGTGGCCTCCTCCGGTTTCGGCGTGGATAAATGCCGGGTGATGGCTGACGCGCAGGCGCCGATCGATATGGTCGGCACCGGCTCGTTCATCCCGGAGCATTGGTCGGAGACGTATGCCACCGCTGATATCGTCGCCTATGACGGCAAACCTCGGGTCAAGATCGGACGCGAGTTTCTGCTGCGTAAGATCCAGGGCCAGGAGGAGACAAAGGGTGAATGATGTCTTCGCGCCAGAGGGCGGCTTTCGGGTTCGTATCGTCGATCTGTCCGGCGCTTCCGAGGACAACATCGTCGAGGAAATCAAAGGCTTTGCAACCTTGATGCATGCCAACGCGTTTGCCCGCGCCTATGTGCGCGACAGTGTCGAGCGCTGCCGGGTCGCGGGCGCTTCCAGTCGCGACGTGCTGTCAAGCTGGTTCGCGTTCGGAGAGGATGCGCAAATAGCGGGCGCGGACGAGCAGGGCTGGCGTTCGGCGACCGAGCTTGAGGATTTCGCCGCCCATCCCGCCTCGGAAATCGAGCGTGACTGGCGCGCTTTGGACCCACGCCTGGCGGAAGACGATGAGGACGATGACGTTGAGGAGGGGGACGTGAACGGGTGAAGCTGCGCTTCGCGCCGAGCCCGACCGGGCTGCTGCATGTTGGCAATGCGCGCCAGGCGGTGGCGAATGCGCTGCACGCGCGTAGGCATGGCGGCATCTTTCAGCTTCGCATCGACGATACTGACGCGCAGCGTTCGCGCGAGGAGTATGCGGAGGCAATACGCACCGATATGCGCTGGCTTGGTCTCGATTGGGACGAAAGCTTTTCGCAGGCCGACCATTTGGCGGACTATGCGGCGGCGGCGGACCGGCTGCGCGCGTCAGGGCGGCTCTATCCATGCTTCGAGAGCGAGGAGGAGCTTCGCGCCAAGCGTGAGATGCGTCTGCGTCAGAAGCGGCCGCCGATCTATGACCGTGCGATGCTGCGTCTTACCCCGGAGCAGCGCGCCCAGGCTGAGGCAAACGGCAAGGTGCCCTATTGGCGCTTTCGCCTTTCGGATGGGATCGTCGCCTGGGACGATCTGGTGCTCGGACGCACGCAGGTGAAGCTCGCCGCCATTTCCGATCCCGTTCTGATCCGGGCCGATGGCACGATCCTCTACGCCTTCGCCTCGGTAGTCGACGATCTGCGTACCGGAATTACCGATATCGTGCGTGGCGAAGACCATGTGACCAACACTGGCGTGCAGATCGATATCGCGCTCGCACTTGGGGCGACGCCGCTGCATTTTCGTTTCGGGCATCTGCCGCTGCTGCTCGACGAGGCGGGCGGCAAGCTCTCCAAGCGCTTTGACGGCTTGTCGCTGCGGGCGCTGCGGCAGGACGGCATCGAGGCATCGGCGATTGTCTCCTACCTTGCACGACTGGGCACGTCGGATGATCCGCAACCGCTGGATGTGTCCGACCTCGCGGCGCGTTACGACATCACCCATACCTCACGCTCGGCGGCACGCTTTGACATGCGCCAGTTGCTGGCGCTCAACCGAAAGGTCATGCATGCCATGCCGTTCGACTTGGTCTCGCCGCGCTTGCCGTCCGGCGCGACGCCAGAGTTCTGGTCGGCCGTGCGCGGCAATCTCGATCTGCTCAGCGAGGCGCGGCATTGGTGGGACGTGGTGGCAGGCAGCATCGTGCCTCCGCCGCTCGAAGGCGAGAGCGAGTTCCTGACCCAGGCGCTGACGGTGCTGCCGGAGGAGCCTTGGGACGCCGAGACGTGGCACACCTGGACCCGAGCGCTGCGCGACCGTGCTGGCCGGAAAGGACGCGCTCTGTTCATGCCGCTCCGCCTGGCGCTGACCGGCGAGGAAAAGGGGCCGGAACTGAGCGAACTAATGCCGCTGATCGGCCGCGAGCGTGTTGCCGGACGGCTGCGTATGGCCGCCGCCTAAACCTTCAGCAGGACGCCGCCTCTTGGTCTCTTGCCGCATCAGGCCCATTGTCCAATGTGATTGATCAGTTGGAGACACGCGGATGGACGTTGAAGCCGGCTCCGAGGCGCACAAGAACCTGTTCTGCCGACATTTCATCGACACGCACCTGACCTTCGATCCTGAGACGCTGCCTTGGCCGGAGCTGAACGAGGCGGAGCTCTCGCGGCTGCGCGGAGTGCCATTCTGGCAGGAGGTGTATCATACCGAACGACGCGCCGGCGCGATCGTCGATGCCTTCACGCCGCAGGTGCAGGATCCGGTTGTGCGGGAGGCGGTGGCGCTGCAGGGCGTCGAGGAAGCGCGCCATGCCAACCTGATACGGGTCATGATCGACCGCTATGGCATCGACGCGTACGAGCAGCCGATGGAGCGGTTCCCAGCCGACCTTGAGACCGCCTTCATCGATTTTGGCTTCGGCGAGTGCCTTGATGCGTTCCTCGGTTTCGGCGCGTTCAAGACGGCACGCGAGTCCGAGTTCCTGCCTGAGGCGATGTTCGAGATCTTCGATACGCTGATGGCGGAGGAAACCCGCCATATCGTCTTCTTCATCAACTATATGGCGTGGCGCGAGCGCAAGCGGGGGCTGAGTGCACCGAGACGGGCGCTGAAATCCTTGCGGTTCTACTCGCGTGCCGGCAAGCGGCTGGCTGGCATGGTCAAGCGCGGTCAGGAGCCCAACGACGGCCGCGATTTCGCCGTCACCCAAGCCAACATGTTCCTCGATGGGTTCTCATTCCAGCGCTTTGTCGAGGATTGCGTGCGCGAAAACTCCCGACGCATGGGAGCGTTCGATCCGGCGTTGATGCAGCCGCGACTGCTGCCCGGCATGGCAGCCCTGGCGCTGAGCGGAATGCGCATGTGGGACCACGCCCGGCCGCATTTGCGCAAAGCGCCGCAACAGGCCGCCTAGCTTTAACCGTATTCGTCAAAGCTGGCGATCGGAGTCGTTGCTGGGCAGCCCCAGCCAGCCTTATACCAAGCGGCCAAAAGACCGCCCGTCAATAGACAAGGCTGCGCACGCAGGGCAATCGCTTGAACGGTTCGGGGATTCCGGCGCGGTCTGAAGTCTGAT
>CAXTRK010000055.1:0-14887 GCA_964246745.1 uncultured Acetobacteraceae bacterium | reverse complement strand
CGGGCGAGCGGGTGCGGTAGCGGTGACCGCCGACGGTCTGCGGCCAGAGGCAGAAGGTGCAATGGGATTTGCAGCCGCGTCCGGTGTAGATCGAGATATACGGGTGCAGCAGGTAGCCGATGAAGTAATCCTCGATGCGCAGATCACGCTTGTAGACGTCGGTCACGAACGGCAGGCTGTCCATGTCGTGGATCATCGTGCGCTCGCGGTTGTGCACGATGACGCCGTCGGCGTTTCGGTAGGAGATGCCGTCGATATCCTTGAAGTCGCGGCCTTCGGCCACGTCGCGTATGGTGAAGTCGAATTCGTTGCGGGCAACGAAATCGATCGGCGCACCCTTGAGCAGGCTCTCTTCCGGCTGGACCGCGACCTTGGCGCCGACCATGCCGATCTTGAGCGAGGGTTTTGCGTCCTTCAGCGCCTGCGCCACCTTGACGTCGGACGCAAACGAAGGAGTCGAGGTATGCATGACCACCAGATCGCGCGCTTGCGCATCGGCGATGACCGGTGCGAGGCCGAGGCGGGCCGGCGGCGCGTCGATCAGGCGGCTGTCCTCAACCAGGGCGGCCGGCTGGGCGAGCCAGGTTGGATACCAGAACGACTTGATCTCGCGCTTGGCCTGGTAGCGCGAACCGGCGCCGCCGTCAAAACCGTCGAAGGAAGGTGGCTGCAGAAACAGGGTCTTCATCATGATGGGTCAGTCACCTTGAGCGAGGGTTCGATGCGCGTGAGTGAGGATGGGCGCCGGCGGACGCGAGGGCCTGCGGCCGACATCGAGCATCTGTCCACGCCAGTTGACACGGCGGCCGGAGAAGCTGGCCGCCATGATGATGGCCGACACCCAGTCACGCAAAGGCAGCAGGAGGAACGGCATGGTGCGGCGCAGTCCGTTCGAGGCGGAGCTGCCGTCGGTCAGCCGGATCAGCCGGTCGATCTGAGCCGCGGCCATGGCGCGCAGCACCCAGACCAGGGAAAAGCCGCACCAGCTCCACAACGCCAGCGGCGCCGCGGCGAGCGCCAGGCTGGCCCAGAACAGAGGAAACTGCACCGCGGACAACGCATAGCCGAGCGGCTCCACCGCGCGCACAGTACGGCCCCAGCGCAACTCGTGCGAGAACAGATCGGACGCGCTGGTCTCCGCGATCGTGGTCGCGGTCAGGCTTGGCGCGATCTCGATGCTGCGCCCTTGGGCGCGTATCAGGGTGCCAAGCACGGAGTCGTCGGCGACGTGAGGCGAGAGCATCGCCAAGCCGCCGATTGCCTCGAGGGTGGAGCGATGCAGCGCCATGGTCGAGCCGAGGCAGTCCTGACGGCCGAGCAGCCGCGAGAGCAGCACGCCAGGCATGAAGCTGTGATTGATGTGTCCGGCCGCCAGGCGGCGCGAGAAGCTGGGCGAGGCTGGAATGCCGTGGTACAACGTCGTGACTAGGCCTGCCTGCGGATTGGCGATGAAACAGGCGGCGATCCGACGCAAGTAGTCGGGCGCGACATGAATATCCGAGTCCGAAATGACGAGCAGGTCGTGCGATGCATGAGGCAGCATGTTGATCAGGTTGCCGACCTTGCGATTCGGACCGTGCGGCGTGGCGTCGATCACCAGCCGCAGGTCGCGGTCCGGATAGCGGCGCTGCAGGCTTCTCACCCAGCCAATGGCCGGATCCGACGCGCTCTGCACGCCGAAGATGATCTGCATGGCGGGGTAGTCCTGGGTGACGAAGCCAAGCAACGCCAACTCGAGCATCGGTTCGTCGCCATGCAGAGGCTTCAGCACCGTGATGGATGGCAGTTCGCCGCCCGCATCGGCAATCATGCGGGTCCGACGCACGCGCGCGTTAAACCGCTCCATCGCCACAGCGCCAGCGATGGCCTGCACGCAGCCGAGCAGCGCGATTCCATCGAGGCCGGTGGCAAGAGCAGCCGTCGAAAACGGCATCATGGTCATGAGCAGGTGAGACCCTGAAATCAGCGAGTGGTATGTAAGATCAGCTCTCCGAAAAGCTGCGTATCTTCTCTTTCAATTTTTCGATCAGATCATTGATGCCTCCCGAAGCCAGGGTCGAGGCGAAGTCGGAACGCTGCACGGCAACCTGGCTGATATGACCATCAAGCAGCACGTCGGTCGCCTGCCAGCCCTGGGGAAACCGACGCATCACATAATCGAGCTTGGTCGAGTCTCCCGAGGGTGAGACGAGTTGCGTCCGCACGATCTGGTCGGACTGGTAGGGCGATGGCCGAGGTGTGGGATTGACCGTGAGCGTGTCGCTGCTGTCGGAGAAATTCGAGACGTAGCGGGCAACGGTGAATTGCTGGAAGACGGTCTGAAGCTGCTGCTTCTGAGCATCCGAGAGCGACTGATAGCCCGGACCCACTGCAATCTGCAGGATCGTCGACATGTTGAAGGCGCGTTCGACCGCCGGCGCCACGAGTTGGGCACGTTGCGCGAACGGCAGCGACTGCTTGTGGCCGAGGGTGGTCAGCGCGGCATAGAGTGCCGAGATCGGCGCTACCGGGCCAGCCTGCTGCCGTGCGTCGGCGCCGCGCGCGAGCGCGTGTGGTGCCGCAACGAGCGGTGCGATCGGCAACGGCGCCGCCAAAGCGCCAAGTATCACAATGTATCTCATACGGGTCATGATGTCGGGCCGGCGCGTCCGACAGGCAAGTCCTCGGCATGGCCTTCGACGCCAAGAGCCGACAGGGCGGCGGTGACGATGGAGCGCGTGGATAGCCCGGCTTCGGTGATCTGCGCCGCCGGAGTGTTATGGTCGACGAAGCGGTCCGGCAGGGTCAGCGGCCGGATGCGGATACGGTCGAGCAGTCCGGCATGCGCCAGATGGTGCATGACCGCGGCGCCGAAGCCGCCCGCGGCGCCCTCTTCGACGGTGATCAGCACGGCATGGTGTCGGGCAAGCTGATCGATCAGGGCGGTATCAAGCGGTTTGGCGAAGCGGGCGTCGACGACCGTCGGCGGCAGTCCGTAGGCTGCCAGTTCATCAGCCGCGCGCAGCACGTCGGCGAGGCGGGTGCCGAGGCTGAGCAGGGCAATGCCGCCCTGCGGCCGGCGGGCCGACCCGCCGCCCAGGGTGCTGCCCAGAGTGCTGTTCTGCCGGCCGGCCTCGCGCAGCACGCGTCCGCGTCCGATCTGCAGGATCTCGCCACACGCCGGCAAGGCCAGCCCGGTGCCGTTGCCGCGCGGATAGCGAAGCGCGATCGGGCCCGCGTCATAGGCGGCGGCGGTGGCGGTCATGTGCAGCAGCTCGAGCTCGTCCGAAGGCGCCATGATGGTCATGTTGGGCAGGCAGCCGAGATAGTTGAGGTCGAAGGCGCCGGCATGGGTGGCGCCGTCAGCACCGACCAGCCCGGCGCGGTCGAGGGCGAAGCGCACCGGCAGGTTCTGCAGCGCCACGTCGTGGACGACCTGGTCATAGGCGCGCTGCAAGAAGGTGGAATAGATCGCGCAGAACGGGCGCAGCCCTTCCGTCGCCATGCCGGCGGCGAACGTCACCGCGTGCTGCTCGGCGATGCCGACATCGAAGAAGCGGTCGGGGAAGCGCTTGGCGAACTTGTCGAGGCCGGTGCCGGACGGCATCGCCGCGGTGATCGCGACGATGCGCGGATCCGCCTCCGCGGCGGCGAGCAGGCCGTGGCTGAACACGTTGGTGTAGCTCGGCGGACCTGGCGGCGCCTTGGTCTGTTCGCCGGTGACAATGTTGAACTTGCTGACCGCGTGATATTTGTCGCCCGACTCCTCAGCCGGGGCGTAGCCGCGGCCCTTCTGGGTGATGACATGCAGCAGCACCGGGCCGCGCTCATCGGCCTCGCGCAGGTTGCGCAGCACCGGCAGCAGATGGTCCATGTTGTGACCGTCGATCGGGCCGATATAGTAGAAGCCGAGCTCCTCGAACAGAGTGCCGCCGGTGAGGATGCCGCGGGCATATTCCTCGGCGCGCTTGGCGGTGCGCTCGATCGGCTGGGGCAGGCGCCTGGCCACCCGTCCGGCGAGATCGCGCAGGTTGAGGAACGAGCGCGATGACATCAGCCGCGAGAGGTAGGCGCTCATCGCGCCCACCGGCGGGGCGATCGACATCTCGTTGTCGTTCAACACGACGATCAGGCGGGAGCGCGAGGAACCCGCGTTATTCATCGCCTCGTAGGCCATGCCGGCGGAGATGGCGCCGTCGCCGATCACCGCGATGACATGGCGCTCAGCCGCTCCCGGCCTGGTCTCGGCCAGCAGGTCGTTGGCGATGGCCATGCCGAGGCCGGCCGAGATCGAGGTGGAGGAGTGGGCGGCGCCGAACGGGTCGTACTCGCTCTCCGAGCGGCGGGTGAAGCCTGACAGTCCGCCCGGCTGGCGCAGCGTACGGATGCGGTCGCGCCGCTCGGTGAGGATTTTGTGCGGGTAGGTCTGGTGGCCGACATCCCAGATCAGCCGGTCCGACGGCGTGTCAAACACCGCGTGCAGGGCGACCGTCAACTCGACGACGCCGAGCGACGCGCCGAGATGACCCCCGGTTGTGGAGACGGCGTCAAGTGTCTCCGCGCGCAGCTCATCGGCGACCTGGGTAAGTTGTTCCGCGTTCAGCGAGCGGAGGTCGCGCGGCGAGCGGATGCAGTCAAGCATCGGCGTGCGCAGGGCGCCCGCTGAATTATGGCCGATGCCGGTTTCCACCGCCCGGAGCTTGGCGTCACGGGCCTTCTTGCCCGCGGCGGGAGCGGCCTGCGTGTTCGCCTTGTCCGCTTGGTCCATTTTCAAATCCCTCTCGATCCCCATTCAAGGTCGGCCCCACTCAAGTTCGGCCTCACTCAAACTCGGCCCACCAAAGCTCGGCCCACCAAAGCGTGGGTTGTTTTCCTTGCCACCAAGTCCCGACGCCCGGATCCGACCCGATACGACCCACACGGGGCGCGGGAGGTTCTGCCGGGTGGCTCCTTCGACCAACGCTTCTAGCGCCAAATCCGTCTATCGTGCCAGACACGGGACCAGCCTTGTTGTAAAGCTGCCACAGAGTCGTGCAGGTCGCGCACATGTGCTGCCGCCGTGGCTGTTTGCGGGGCAACCAAACCATAGGTTATGCGAATAGTTCCCCCTGGTGCCGTTCTGGCACCCGCGCGTACTGACGCATCATCGCTCCGGGCATCATCGCCTGATGCGAGACATGCAGCACGCGCCGTCGCAGCGATCCGGCCGTTCGCGTCCGGAGTTAGAGCGGAGTTCCCATGGCCGTACCGTTGATGCAGGCAGTGAGGGTTGGCGCCTATGTCGTAAAGCAGCACCTCAGCGGCCGGAAGCGCTATCCGCTGGTGCTGATGCTTGAGCCGTTGTTCCGTTGCAACTTGGCTTGCGCCGGGTGTGGCAAGATCGACTATCCGGCGCCGATCCTCAATCAGCGCCTGTCGGTGCAGGAGTGTCTTGACGCCGATGCCGAGTGCGGCGCGCCGGTGATTGCGGTCGCCGGCGGCGAGCCGTTGCTGCACAAGGAGATGCCGCAGATCATCAGCGGCCTGCTGGCGCGCAAGAAGTATGTCTATCTCTGCACCAACGCGCTGCTGCTTGAGAAGAAGCTCGACGACTACAAGCCGAACCCGTTCTTCTCCTGGGACGTGCACCTCGACGGCGACGAGTCGATGCATGATGCCTCGGTTTGCCAGGAGGGTGTGTTCGATCGCGCTGTGGCGGCAATCAAGAAGGCCAAGCAGCGCGGCTTCAGGGTCTCGATCAACTGCACCCTGTTCGACGGGGCCGAGCCGGCGCGGGTGGCGAAATTCTTCGACGAGGTCATGGCGCTCGGCGTTGACGGCATCATGACGGCGCCCGGCTATGCCTACGAGCGTGCGCCCGACCAGGCGCATTTCCTCAACCGACAGAAGACCAAGCAGCTCTTCCGCGACATCTTCCGTCTGGGTCAAAGCAGGACCGGGGGCAAGAAGTGGAAGTTCACGCAGTCGCCGCTGTTCCTGAACTTCCTGGCCGGCAACGAGACCTATCGCTGCACGCCGTGGGGCAAGCCGCTGCGCAATGTGTTCGGCTGGCAGCGCCCGTGCTATCTGCTAGGAGAAGGCTACGCGCCCAGCTTCAAGGAGCTGATGGAAGACACCGCCTGGGATCAGTATGGCACCGGCAATTACGAGAAATGCGCCGACTGCATGGTGCATTCCGGCTACGAGTCGACGGCTGTCATGGACGCGGTCAAGCGCCCGTTGCACATCCTGAAAGTCGCGCTGAAGGGTCCCCAGACCGAGGGTCCGATGGCACCGGAAATCCCGCTCGAGCACCAGCGTCCCGCCGAATACAACTATAACGAAGTCGTGGACGAGCGCATGGCGCAGATCGCCGCCGCCAAGAAGCCGGCGCGCGGGCCGGTGATCAAGCGGCTGCCGGCGGAGCCCGCCGACGCGGGGGACTGAGCGCGCTGCCAGCGCTGCCGGACGCTGGTGAATGTCCGCGATGTTCACCTAGCATGCGGCAATGATCGTCTCGATTGCGCTGGTGTTGCTGCTGGTTCTGCTCAATGGCGTGTTTGCCATGGGCGAACTGGCGCTGATCTCGTCGCGTCGGGCTCGCCTCATGGTGCTGGAACGCCGAGGCGTCTCCGGGGCCGAACGCGCACGACTGCTTGCGGAAGACCCGCATCGTTTCCTGCCGACGGTGCAGGTCGGCATGACGCTCGTGACCATCATCGAGGGAACCTTTGGCGGCGCACGGCTCGCCGGATTGCTCACCCCCAGTCTTCAGCGCGTGCCTCTGTTCCGGCCGGTGGCGCACGAGATGGCGCTCGCTGTCGTGGTGGTCGTGATCACCGCATTCATGATGGTTCTGGGCGAGCTGGTGCCAAAGCAGCTTGCCCTGCGTCATCCCGAGACCATCGCCGCCCGCCTGGCATTGCCGCTGCTGATCATATCGCGCGTCGCGAGCCCGGCAGTCTGGCTGCTCGCCTGGGCGTCGTCGCTGGTGCTGCGCCTGGGCGGCGTCTCGCGCGCGGGCCGCCAGATGGTCACGGAGGAGGAGTTGCGCGCGGTGCTCTCGGAAGGCACCCAGGCCGGACTGCTGGAGGTGCAGGAGCAGAACATGATCGAGCGCCTGCTCCGTCTTGCCGATCGGCCGGTGCGCGCGATCATGACGCCGCGCCATGAGCTCGCCTGGATCGAGCGCCATGCCGGGCGCGAGGCGCTGGCCGAGGCGCTGAAGACCGGCACCCATACCAGGCTTGTGGTGTGCAATGGCGATGTCGATGATCCGGTCGGGGTGATCCTGGCCAAGGACGTCCTCGACCTGCTGCTTGACGGCCATGCGCTGTCCATCGACGCGGTGATCCAGCCGCCGCAGGTCATCCCGGAGACGATCAGCGCCTTCGACGCGCTGGAGCGGCTGCGCGGCCTGCGTCCGGGTCTGCTACTGGTGCTCGACGAGTATGGCAGCTTCGAGGGCATCGTCACCACGTCGGACATCTTCGAGGCGATCTTCGGCGAACGGGCGCAGACCGGGGCCGCTCCCGTGCTGATCCCGGCGGCGGACGGCGTGCTCGTGCTGGACGGCACCCTGCCCGCGGATGAGATCAGGGACCGTCTTGAGCTCGGCCAACTGCCCGCGGCGGGAAGCTATCACACTGTCGCCGGGCTGATCCTGGCGCTGTTGCGGCGGGTTCCGGCGGTAGGCGACAAGGTGGCGTTTTCGGGCTGGATGTTTGAGGTCACGGCAATGGACGGCAGGCGCGTGCAGCGGGTGCAGGCGAGCCGACAGAAGCTTGCGGAGAATTAGCCCGCGCCAAACGCGGTCCGCGCAATGGCGTCTCCTTGCGATCGTGGTCTTGCTCGGCGCCGCGCCGATTCTGTTGGCGCGGCCGGCGCCATTACAGGATTGGCCGAACCATCTCGCGCGGATCCATATCCTGCGCGGACTGCTGCATCACGACCTGTTCTGGATGCGGTTTTATCGCTTCACCGGCTTCCTGGTGCCGGACGCGGTGATGGATCTCTGTCTTTACGAAATGTCCCGACTCGGTGTGCCGGTCGGAATTGCGGCGCAAGGCTTCCTGGCCATCAGCTACGCGGTCTTCGTTGCCGGCTTCTGCATGGTGAGCCGGGCGCTCGGCGCCTGGTCGCCAGGCAAGCCGGCGCTGGCGGTGCTGCTGTTCTACAGCAACGCGCTGTTCTGGGGCCTGGTCAGCTATGTGCTTGGGCTTGGCCTGATGCTTGGCCTGCTGGCGTTATGGGTCGGCGCCAAAGGAGCGGCAAGGCGGTCGGTGGTCGCGGCCGGCGGCGCGGCGCTGCTGCTGTTTACCCATCTGGTCACCGCCGCCCTGTGGGTGATCATACTCGGCTGCTTTGATCTGCATCGCCTGCTTGCCAAACCGCGCGGAGTGAGCCGGCTCGCAGGCAGCGCCTCCTGGCTGGCGGCGCTGGTTGCAATCGCGGCGCTGCTGCGTCTGCTGCCCGCGCATGGTCCCGAGGATACGAGCTTCGGCTATCCGGGCGGCGGCCGGCTGGGCATCGTCGGCCGCAAGCTCTGGCTGTTCGGCAAGTTGCTGCTCGGCGGCAGCCTCGGGCAGGATGCGTCGAGCGTTGCCGCACTTCTCGCCTGCGGCATCGTGATCGCGGCGGCACGCCCGAGGCTGTCCGCGGCGCCGGCGCTCGCGGTGGCGGCCCTCGCGGCGGCGGCGCTGCTGGCTCCGGAGCGGATCGGCACCGGCTCGCAACTCGACACCCGCCTGGCGCTGCCGCCGCTGCTGCTGCTCACGGCTGGCGTCCGGGTGCGCCTGCCGCAGACCGCGGTCTGGTTTGCAAGCCTTGCCGTGTGCGCGCGGAGCGCTGTGCTGGCATGGTCGTGGCATGCGTCGGCCCAGCAATTTGCGCGGTATCGGCTCGACGCCGCCGAGCTGCCGACGGGCAGCCTGATGATGATGGCCTACGGCACGCCGCTCAGGACGCTGAGCTGGCAGCAAATCTGGTCGCCGCCAATCACCTCGATCGCGACGCAAACGGTGTTCCGCAACCTGTTCATGCCGGCGATCTTCGCCAACCCGGCGCAGCAACCGATCGGCTTGCGGGCACGCTATGCCGGGCTGAAGCAGCCTTGGAACCTGAGCGATCCCGCGCACCGGCGGACCAGCCAAGTGGCACTCGCGGCAGTTTGCGCCAGGCACGAGTTCCCGCACATCTTCCTGACCGTGCTGTATCCAGGCACGCTCGCGCGGCAGGTTGATGGCGCGCTGCTGCGTCAGCAAGCAAGCTTCCTGATCCTCGATGCCTGCCGGTTGCGCTGAGTCGCCACGCTACGTGCCGCAGAAGGTTGCCTGCACCACTTCTTCCGGACGTGGCGGGGCCGCATAGGCGGCGCGGTCGGGCTGATCGTCGAAGGGTCTGGCCAGCACGCTCAGCAGTTCATCAAGCGGCGCCAGATCAAACCCGTCTTGTGCCGCCCCGTTTTGTGCCGCCCCGTTTTGTGCCGCGTCGAGCACCATCTCGACGCGGTGATTGCGCGCGATAAAGGCAGGATTGACCGCACGCATCGCCGAGCGGCGCTCCTCGCTCAGTCCGCCCTCCTGGCCCAGGCGCTCGCGCCAACGCACCGCCCAGGCGTCAAATCGCGTCGGATCGATGAACTGCTCCCGTGCTGACATGCGGTCTTCGGCGTCGCTCAGCCCGCGAAAGGTCAGGGTGAAGTCGGCCCGGTTCTCCGCCATGCCGGTGAGCAGGGATTGTATGAGGTCGGCATCACCCGGCTGAGCCGTGGTCAATCCGAGCTTGCGCCGCATGCCGCCCAGCCAGGCCGCGCCGAATGCCGGCGCGAAGCTGTCCAGCGCCGCCTGCGCCTCGGTGAGCGCCGCGTCCTGATCGTGGCCGAGCAACGGGAGCAGCGCCTCGGCAAGCCGTGTGAGGTTCCAATGCGCGATCGCCGGCTGATTGCCGTAGGCGTAGCGGCCGCGTCGATCGATCGAGCTGTAAACGGTGGCCGGATCATAGGTGTCCATGAAGGCGCAGGGACCGTAGTCGATGGTCTCCCCGGCGATCTGCATGTTGTCGGTGTTCATGACGCCGTGGATGAAGCCGACCAGTTGCCAGGCCGCAATCAGCCGCGCGGTGCGCGCGATCACCGCGTCGAGCAGAGCGCGGTAGGGCAGCGCCGCCTCCGCGGCCTGCGGATAGTGCCGCGCGATGACGTAGTCGGCGAGCGCCCGTAATGCGTCGGTATCACCCTGGGCGCGGAAGAACTGGAAGGTGCCGACCCGGACATGGCTTTGCGCGACACGTGTCAACACGGCGCCATGCAGCGGCGCCTCGCGCAGCACCGTCTCGCCGGTCAAGGCGACCGCGAGCGCCCGTGTGGTGGGAATGCCGAGCGCCGCCATCGCCTCGCTGATGATGTATTCGCGCAACGCCGGACCCAGTGCGGCGCGGCCGTCGCCGCCGCGTGAGAACGGGGTTGGTCCGGCGCCCTTCAACTGGATGTCGCGTCGGATGCCGTGGCGGTCGACGACCTCTCCCAGCAGCACGGCGCGGCCGTCGCCGAGCTGCGGCACCCAGTTGCCGAACTGGTGTCCGGCATAGGCCATGGCGAGCGGTTCGGCGCCGCTGGGCACATGGTTGCCAGCCAGCGCCGCCACCCCGTCCGCTCCGCGCAGCCAATCCGGGTCGATGCCGAGCATGCGGGCGAGATCGTCATTCACCCGGACCAGCCGCGGCGCGGCGACGGAGGTGGGCTCCAGCCGGGCAAACAGGCGCTCCGGCAAACGGGCATAACTGTTGTCGAAGGCGGGGCTTGCTGCTTGCATCGAATGACTTTCGCGGGCGAGGGTGATCAGCACATGGGAATTGCGCGCCGCCATGGTTAGCGCGGCTGTCGGAAAGGCATAGGATGACAGAGCATGACCGGCGGTTCATGGCGCGCGCGATTGCGCTGTCCGCTCAGACCGCCCTGGTCGACAGCGCCGGCGGCGCGTTCGGCTGCGTGATCGTCCAGGACGGCGCGATTATCGCCGAAGGCGCCAACCGTGTCGTCGCCGAGCGTGATCCGACCTGGCACGCCGAAATCGACGCGATCCGCAAGGCCTGCCGAAGCAAGGGAAATTTCAAGCTGCGCCGCGCTGTTCTGTATACGAGCGCCGAACCCTGCCCGATGTGCATGGCGGCTGCCTATTGGGCGGGCATCAAGGCGATTTTTTTTGCCTCCACCAACGCCGACGCGGCGCAGTACGGCAATTTCGACGACAGCATGATCTACCGGGAGATCGGCAAGCCGGTGTTTGAGCGATCGATTCCAGTGCGGCAGATGATGCGGGACGAGGCCATCGAGGTGTGGAAGCAATACCAGGCGAAAACCGACCGGGTGCCCTATTGAAACGCGGCCGCCACGCCGATGACTTCTATGGGCCTGCGAGCTTCGTCCCGTCGTCGCCTGGCACCACCGGCAACTGTATCGAGCTCGGCGCGGCCGTGGTGTGGAAGATGCGCTGGGTCGCCTTGATGGTGTCGGCCGGCTTGGCGAAGAAGATGGTGGGCACGTAGCTTTGCGGATTGCGGTCGTAGAGCGGGAACCAGCTCGACTGTATCTGCACCATGATCCTGTGGCCTGGCAGGAAGGTATGGTTCACGTTGGGCAGCGCCAGGGTATAGCCCACCACCGTGTTCGCCGGGATCGGGCTCGGATGCGCCGGATCGTCGCGGTAGCGTCCGCGCAGGATGTCCATCGCCACGGCGAGCTCATAGCCGCCGAGCTCCGGCTGCGACGGCACCTCGTCGGGATAGACGTCGATCAGCTTGACCACCCAGTCGGCGTCGGTGCCGCTGGTGGAGGCGAACAGGTGGGCAACCGGCGCGCCGGTGATGGTCAGCGGCGCCGTGAGCGGGCCGGTGCTGTAGGTCAGCACGTCGGGCCGGCCATCGGCGAAGCGCTGGTCGTCGACCAGCCAGGTGTGCCAGGTGGAGTCCTTGGCGTAGGTCGGCCGGATCGGGCGCAGCCGATACGGCACCGGCTTGGCGGGATCGGAGACATACGCGTCATAGTGGCCGCCTGCCTGGTCCGGCGCGGTGAAGCCGAGCTTGCCATTGGCGAGCAGGAACAGCGCGCGTCCCTTGTCGGCGCATTGGGCGCAGGCCTGCGGCCAGTGATCGTAGGCGCGCCAGGTATTGGTGCCGGTCTGGAACGCGCTCACCGGCGCGATATCGGCGTGCGGCGCGTGATCCTTCAGGTGCTCGTCCAGGAACGGCAGCATGAGATGCCTGCGGAACCAGGCGGCGGTGTTCTCGCCATAGTTCAGCGGGCCGAGCGAGGCGCCGTCGATGTTCGCCTGCCCATGGAACCACGGGCCGATGACGAGATGGTCCTTGCCCTGAGCAGCATCGCGCGGCTCGGTCGCCTCGTAGGCGGCGACGGCGCCGTAGATGTCCTCCTGGTCCCACTGGCCCTGCACATACAGCGTCGGCACCGTGACCGGCTGCGCCGCCAGCAGCTTGTCCACCGCCTGTCCCTGCCAGAACGCGTCATAGGCGGGATGGCTGGTCAACAGGCGCCAGAAGGGCAACTGCTCCATGCCCATCGCCCGCCCGAACGCGCCGGCGGAAACATTATTTTTATAGATGGTGAAATCGTCGTAGCCGGGCGACCACCAATCCTGATCGGAGCTCCTGGTGGCGGTCTGGGAATACACATAGTCCATCATCTCCTCGCGGAAGGCGCCGTGATGGAACCAGTCGTCGCCGATCCAGGTGTCGACCATCGGATTGATCGGAACCGCCGCCTTCAAGGCCGGGTTCGGATGGATCAGGCTCATCAGCACGGTAAAGCCGTCATAGCTGGTGCCGATGGCGCCGACCCGTCCGTTCGATTCCGGCACGTGTTTGACCAGCCAGCCGATGGTGTCGTAGGCATCCGTGGTGTTGTCGGTCGTGCTGTGATTGAGCGGACCGATCACCGGCCGGTTCATCACGTAACGGCCCTCCGAGCCGTATTTGCCGCGCACGTCCTCGAAGGCCACGATGTAGCCGTCCTGCACCAGATCGCGGTAGGTGCCGCGCATCAGTTCGGCGACGTGCGGCGTTTCCACCCGGCTGGTCATCTTCTTGGCGCTATACGGTGTGCGGTCCAGCATGATCGGAGCGTGCTTGGCGCTGTGCGGAACGATGATGACCGCGTGCAGCTTCACCCCGTCGCGCATCGGGATCATCACGTCGCGCTTGTCGTAGTCGTAGGTCGAATGCACCGGCGTGAAGCTCGAGGGAATGTCGTCGCGGCTGTCGTTCGTCGCAGGTGCCTGCGCCTGGGCGACGAGCAGCGTCGTGCAGAGCAGTGCCGTCCAAGAGTTGCGCATCACGCCTCCACGAAAGAATGTGCCGGATAGCCCTGCGCGAACAGCGCGGCGCGCAGGTCGGCGTGATCGATGCGTGTTTCGATCGCCTGCCTGAGCACCGGCTTGGCATGAAAGGCGAAGCCGAGACCCGCCGCCTGGAGCATGTCCAGGTCGTTAGCCCCGTCGCCGACGGCAAGCGTCGCCGAGGGGCGCAGGCCGCGCTCTCGGGCGAGCCCGGTCAGCAGCGCCAGCTTGGCGGCGCGTCCGGCGATCGGTGTGCCGACGTCGCCGGTCAGTCGGCCGTCCACATGGCCCAGCGCGTTGGCGTGGTGTTCGTCGAAGCCGCATTGTTCGGCGATCCGCTCGGTGAACCAGGTGAAGCCGCCCGAGACCAGCGCGCAGCGTGCGTTGTGCGCGCGCATGGTGGCCACCAGCGTGCGGGCGCCCGGCGTGAGGCGCGTCTCCGCGAGCGTCTGTTGCAGCGCGTCGGTGCTCAGTCCCTTCAACAGCGCCACGCGTTCGCGCAACGCCTCCTCGAACGCGATCTCGCCGTTCATCGCGCGCGCGGTGATGGCGCTGACCTTGTCGCCGATGCCGGCATGGCGGGCCAGATCGTCCAGCGTTTCGGACGTGACGATGGTGCTGTCCATGTCGGCGACCAGCAGCCCCTTGCGCCGGCCGCGGGCGCGGGTGAACACAACGTCGATGCGCGAACCGGTAAAGGCGGCACGGATTGTTGCGATGGAAGGCTGGCTGAAGGAGTGGGCGGGGCAGGGGATGTCGGCCGCCTCGCCCTCTGACAACACCGTGGGTGCAGCGCCTTGGACCATCTCGCGCGCGGCCTCGATCTGCGCGGCGGTCAGACTGCCTGCGGTCCGATCGGCAATCAGCGTGAGGATGCGCGGAAACGCCATTGTGCCGCGTGTGACAGGGATGCGGGCGTGACGCAAGCAGCACCCATTGAAGGCGACGCGGTGATCGTGGCGGGCCCGACCTGCAGCGGCAAGTCGGCTCTGGCGACGATGCTGGCCCAGGCGCTCGGCGGTGTCGTGATCAACACCGATTCCATGCAGGTCTATCGCGAATTGCGCGTGCTGACCGCGCGGCCCTCGCCGGAACAGGAGGCGGCCTGCCCGCACGCGCTCTACGGCGTGCGCGCCGCAGCCGATGCCGGTTCGGTCGCCTGGTGGCGGGGCGAGGCGTTGGGCGCGTTGCGCGCCGCCTGGGCGGGCGGCACTCTGCCGATCCTGTGCGGCGGCACCGGCCTGTATTTCGCGGCTCTGACCGATGGGCTGACCGACATTCCCAGTCCCGGCGACGAAGCCCGCGGCGCCGCGCGCGCGTTGCTTGCCGAAATCGGGCCGGCGGCGCTGCACGCGCGGCTGATCCGGCGGGACCCTGCAACCGCACGCACGCTGCGTCCGTCCGACAGCCAGCGCCTGGCGCGCGCCTGGGAAGTGCTGGAGGGCACCGGTCGCGGCCTTGCCGAGTGGCACGCCGGCGCCCGCCAGCCGCCGGCGCCCGCGCGCGTAGTGGGCGTGGAGCTGCAGCCGCCCCGCGCGGCGCGGCCCGCGCCGCGCACCGCCGACTGGCTCGCGCTCGAC
>CAXTRK010000054.1:0-16096 GCA_964246745.1 uncultured Acetobacteraceae bacterium | reverse complement strand
AGGACACCGCCCTCTCACGGCGGTAACAGGGGTTCGAATCCCCTACGGGACGCCACTCTCCGTTACAGCGCTCGATCCGCTTGCCGTCTCGGCTCCGAAGAACGCCAGCGTCTTGCACTCTGTTGCCAAAATTCTTACTCTTACAAGTAAGAGTAAGAGGGATTGCGCCATGCGCATTACGTCCAAGGGTCAGGTGACCATTCCGGCCGAGATCCGCGAGCAAGCGGGCCTATTGCCGCAGACGGAAGTGGAATTCGAATTGGATGGCGAGGTCGTACGCATCCTTCGCGCTCAGGCACGCCAGCGGGATGGTCGCGGCGGCCGCCTTGTCGCCCATCTGCGCGGCCGCGGCGATGTTGCGATGAGCACCGACGCCATCATGGCGCTGACACGCGATGACTGAATGACGGCTGTTTTGATCGACAGTAATGTCCTGCTCGACGTCATGACCGAAGATGCACGGTGGTCAGGGTGGTCCGCGGAAGCCATCGAGCGAGCTGCCGACCGCTACCGCCTCGTGATCAATCCCGTTATTTATGCCGAGGTCTCGATCCGGTATTCGCAAATCGAGGAACTCGACAGAGCCCTGCCGAAAACCATGTTCGACCGTGAAGCGATCCCGTACGAGGGCGCCTTCCTGGCGGGCAAGTCGTTCCTGGCCTACCTGCGGCGAGGCGGCACAAAGCAATCGCCGCTTCCGGATTTCTTCATCGGCGCCCACGCAGCCGTTGCCGGATATCGCCTCATGACACGGGATGTGGCGCGCTACCGGACCTATTTCCCCAAGCTGCCACTGATCGCGCCGGAATGAGTTTCTTGCGTTGTCCAGGGCTGTGGCGCAGACATAGTGCTCATCATCCTCGCCCCCCGACACGCCACTTCGGAACAGAACTACGAACGCGGAGCTGGGCAGATTTTCCGCCTGAGACAGCCGTAACAGTCCTACAAGAAATCGCTTCGTGACTTCATGTGTCGGACCTCGTCATTGGCAACCTCCACGCGTGGCGCGAAGGTGATCCCAGTGATAGCCGCGACTGACCGGCATTCGCTTCCGCTTGCGGCGCGACGCGCGGGCAGTTGCGGCCTTCATGCCGAAGCCGCCGCGAGTTTGCGGTCGAGCGTCACCAGCTCGCCGCCCAGAGAGCGGGCGAGCCATAGATAACTCGCATCATAGGCGGTCAGGCCGGTGGTCTCGGCCAAGTCGAGCATGGCAGCGTGATCTACGGCCACGGTCTGTATTTTCAGCCGATGTGCGAGACGGAAGGCCGCGCGTAATGCCTCACGCTGGGCAGGCTGTCGCCTCATCTTGGTCAGGGAAACGTTGGCCAGCTCGCAATCGAGCAAGGAAGGCGCCGCCAATCGCGCACCGGCCAGGCGCTCGGCAACAGCCTTTTGCCTCCGGCTCCCCGAACAGGATCGGCGCGGATAATGGCGGCGGAGTCACCCTCCGTGCGCAGGCCGAGACGATAGATCTCAGCCAGCAATTCGGCAGGGCTCAGCTCCTGCTCCGAGCGGACTGCCTGCTCGATGATTGCCAGCAATTCCCCCTGCAGCGACCGATGGTGCCGCTCAGCGCGCTGGCGCAGGCGGTGGACCACGTCGTCCGGGGCGTTCTTGATCGAAAGGTTGATCGGCATAGGGTTCCATGTCTGCTCCGATTTGGAACCTTGGTAGCATGGCGCCAGATTGCATGCACCAGGCTCATCGCGCCTGGACCGATGCGCTTGATCAAAGGGCTATGGCGCAGACGTAACGCAAGTCACATCAAGCGCCGGAATTGGATTCCGTGGCGCAGGCTTGATGCCAATGCGCATCTGCCTGTCCTTCCGGGCACCCGGATTGCTGCCAGAAGAAACAGGCGCGGGTGCGGACACGCTCTTCAAGCCTCCGCTCCTGCTCATGTCTTACTTGAACGACGTCGCCCACCGGCATGAGTGGACCGCCGCGGCCGACATGGATGCGCGCCTGCAGCTTTTCGACTTCCGGCTCGGGCACGAGATGCAAGTCGCTTGCAGCCTTCAGCGCCTGCTCCGCGCATCGTGAGTCGCTCGTCGCCTCACCTTCAACGGGCACGGGAACCACGTGGAGCACCGTACTACGTTCATTCAAGACATCGAACAAACGTTCCCGCATTGCTTTTTTCCCAAGCTTGTTCAGCCCGCGTGCGGGTCATGAACCAGAACCATCATGAGAACGGCCGCAGATAATGTCAGCAGGAAAAACGTTGGTAACAAAAGGTAAAGAAAGCGCTCAGCGGGATGGGGTAATCACCACCATGATCGGACCCGCCGGCCGCTGTGGCACAGGCGGCCGCATTGGCATATCGCGCGTGTTCGTCTCTACCGCGAAGCCCCAGATGCCGAAACCCACGACCACCATCGCGCCAAGCACGGCATAGAGCGCCGACCTGCGCGCGGTGATGCGCGATCGCGCCGAAAACATCTCGCGGAGCGCATCCAGCCTCTCGCTCTGGACGGAGGCGGGATCCCTGTGCTTGCTCAGCGTGTCGTATGACGAGAGCGGATCAACCATCAACCGACTTTAGGCGGACGCCTGTCGTCGGGCAAACCTCAGCACCGGTTCGCCGCGACCGGGTTGCTTGAAGGAGACGCAATTCACGTGCTGGCGCCACCACGGACACCTCGCGACACGTTCGAGCTGCTAGCTCGACTTGATCCTGCCGATCCGCTGCACCGGCTTCTGGAAAGGGTGGATTGGCAAGACGTCACGCCGCGTCAGGTGGCGTATGCGGCGCTCGGCCGGCTTCCTGAAGACATCCATTATGCTGGCCTGGCCAACGCGGCGTTTGATCCGGCGTCACATTTCGCCTCGCTGCTGCTCAGCACGGAATTCCAGTCCGGCATTGTCTCCAACCTGCTTGGCGCCTTTCCGGAAAAGCCTCGCCGCTTCTTCATTCATGTGCCGCGATGCGGCGGCACCTCCCTCGGCGAGACGCTGGCCACGCAGGCCTGCACGGTGCCGCATAATGCGCTCGGTGCCGACTGGTGCGGCGGCCGTGAGTTTCTCGACCACGCCGCCGGCATCTGCCGTGCGATCCCGTCGCACGAAGCGATTCATGTCAGCGGCCACTACACGTTGCGATCCATCGCCGAGGCGCGCCTTGTGCGCTTTGGCGACAGGGTCTGGACGAGCGTGCGGCCGCCGCAGGCGCTGATGCTTTCCTATATCAACTATATCCTCACCGTGCTCGACACGGATCCTGATCTGATCCGGCCGGATACGCAGCATTGGACCAAGATGCTCGGCCTTGAGCAGCCAGTGTCGCGAATGTCCGCCGGGCAGCGGCAACGCCTGCTGACACACATGGTCACAGACGGGCGTCTGGTGCCGCGAGACATGATCTGCCACTTCCTTGGAGACGGAACCGCCGACAGCGCGCTTGACCTGCTGGCGGCGGCCGATGCCGAGATCATCGACAGCACCCGGATGGATACATGGCGGGAACAAAAATGGTGCGTTGCCGCGCCGCCCTGGCGCAACGTCTCGCAACCGTTTTTCCGTTGGAGCGAACTGAGGGATCAGCAAAGAAAGCAGATCGAGGCCGTCGTTCGGCAGGACATGATGCTCTACCGGAAGATCGCAGCGACGTGGGGCAAGCAGGTGTCGGCGCAGGGACTGCACGTCGCGCAGACCGCTCCTGGCCTGACGCGGCCTGCGACCGCCGCTGTGTTACCAGGCAGACTCAAGCACGCCAGCAGGCCGCTCCTGCGCGATCCAGACTTTAAGCGGCTGCCGATCGGAGCAGTTGGGTGGGGTGGGCTGAACTGCCGCTGGACTACCATACGATTGAAACCACGCTTCGTTTGCCGCTGATCGATGCCCGAATACGGGTACGTTACGTGCGTCGCGAGTCGCCCGCACTGCAGACGCGCGCGGCTTCCGTTGTCACCTATTGCCTAGGGGTCGCTTCTCAATGGCTGGAGCAGCTTCGCAGACACCTCTGGAAGGCATCCTGATCGTTCCAGACCGTACTTAAAAACCCTCGCGCTCCAGACGCTTGCGCTCCATCTTGCGCGCCCGACGCACTGCCTCCGCGGCCTCCCGCGCCCTGCGCTCGGACGGCTTCTCGTAGTGGCGGCGAAGCTTCATCTCCCGGAAAATGCCTTCACGCTGCATCTTCTTCTTGAGCGCCTTGAGCGCCTGATCGACATTGTTGTCACGAACAAGAACCTGCACTGGGCCGTAATCTCCTGTTTCACCGCGTGGAAGTCTGGAGCTGAACGCGGGCCACCCACGGCTGTTCCCGCGACGGCGCCCGAAACGCCTTAGTCTATAGCATGCGCGCCGGCCGTTGCACAAACACCAACGGCCGCACACATGCCTGCCACCCAATCCTTCCGACCGTCTTGCCGAACTGGAACCAGCATGACCCTGCTCAAGATCGCCCGCATGGGACATCCGGTGCTGCTTGCACGCGCCGAACCTGTCCCCGATCCCCGCGCGGCCTCCGTGCGCCAGTTGATCGAGGACATGATCGAGACCATGCACGACGCGCGCGGCGCCGGGCTCGCGGCGCCGCAGGTGCATATCGGGCTGCGGCTGTTCGTCTATCGCGTGCCGGAGGAGCGCAGCGCCGGCGCGGACGATCCGCCGCTGCCGCCGCAAGCGCTGATCAACCCGGTGATCACTCCGCTGGGCGAAGAACAGGCGCTGCGCGTCGAGGGCTGCCTGTCAATCCCCGGCCTGCGGGGCGCGGTGCCGCGCTCGGTGCGGGTGCGTTACGCCGGCATCAACCAGAATGGTGAGGATGTGTCGGGCGAGGCGGCCGGCTTCCTGGCGACTGTGCTGCAGCACGAAAATGACCATCTCGACGGCATTCTCTATCCGATGCGCATGACCAATCCGCGACAGATGGCGTTCGAGGATGAGTTCAACCGGTTCGGGTTGCCAGAGTTCGGGTCGCCAGAGTGAGGACGAAGCGATGAATGGTCTGGCGCTGCTGACGCGTTTGTTGCCGATCGCGATCGACGGGACCCAGCGCGCCGCGGTGACGGAGTTCCCGTCGCCGATCGAACGCAGCCCGGAGCGCGACGCGGCCCTCCTGGCGATGCTGCCGCTGGTGAGCGAGCATGGCTGGAGTGCGCGCGCGCTCCGCCTGGCCGCGGGCCCGGACGCGGATCTGCTGTTCGCGGGGGGCGCTGCCGAAATGGTCGAGGCGCATGCCGATCTCGGCGACCGACGCATGGAGCAAGCCGCCGACGATATCCTGGAGACCCGCCTCAGCGCGCGTGTACGCGCGTTGATCCTGCTTCGGCTCACACAGGCAAGCGATGAGCGCGAGGCGATCCGTCGCGGCCTGTCGGTGCTGGCGTTGCCTGGGAACCGCCTGGCGGCGCTGCGCAGCGTGGCGCGCACAGTCGATGCGATCTGGCACGCCGCCGGCGATACCGCGGTGGATGCGAGCTGGTACAGCAAGCGCGCGATCCTGAGCGGCGTCTATGCGTCGACCCTGCTGTTCTGGTTGAACGACAGCAGCGGCGAAGGCCTGGGCGTTGGCGCCGCGACGGAGGCCTTTCTTGATCGCAGGCTTGCCGGCGTCGCGCGTTTCGGGCGAGGCACCGGCAAGATCAAGGAGCGCGTCTCTTATGTGCTCAACCGCGCCGCCACCCGGTCCGGAGACATGCGCACCAGCGCCTCGTAATCACCGAGCAGGGTCTCCGTCAGGCGGCCCGGGGTGAACTCCAAGGCGCCGATCTGCCGCACCGCCGTCACCTCGGCCGCGGTGCCTGCCAGGAACACTTCCTCGGCGCGCTCCATCTCGTCGGGCATGATCGCCCGCTCGACCACCGGAATGTGCCGTCTTCTCGCGAGCGCGATGACGGTCCGCCGGGTAATGCCGTCGAGAAAGCAATCCGGAGTCGGGGTGTGCAGCACTCCGTCCATTGCAAAGAAGATGTTGGCGCCGGTCGCTTCGGTGACCTGACCCCGCCAGTCCAGCATCAGCGCGTCATTGAAGCCGGCCGCCTCGGCGTCGTTTTTGGCCATGGTACCGATCATGTAAAGTCCCGAAGCCTTCGAGCGGGTTGGCGCGGTCTCGGGATGCGGCCGCCTCCACGTGGCCATGGCCAGGCGCACACCTTTGAGCTGATCGGCCCCGAACAGGTTGGGCCACGGCCAGCAGGCTACCATGAGATGGATCGTGGTGAGCTGTGCCGAGACCGAAAGCTGTTCGGCGCCACGCCAGGCGAGCGGCCGAACATAGCCCTCGGTGAGCCCGTTGGCGGCCAGGGTGGCGATGCAGGCGGCGTCGATCGCATCGGCCGAGAACGGGATGGCAAAGCCAAGGATACGGGCGGATTCGATAAGCCGTTCGGTATGCTCGCGCAGCTTGAAGACATGGCCGTTGTAGGAGCGCTCGCCCTCGAACACGGCGGAGGCATAATGCAGCCCATGCGAGAGCACGTGCAGCTTTGCGTCACGCCAGGGGATCAGCGCGCCGTCCCACCAGATTTGGCCATCCCTGTCGTCGAACGGCACCAGCGCCATCTGTCTCACCCGATATAGCCCAGTTAAAACCAATCAGATCGACCACTAGGTTGGGCCTTTCTTTAAGTCAATAAAGCTGTCTTAACTTCCGCGCCTGACGGCCCGAAGCAAGGTGCGCACGCCCATGGACACGAAGCTGCTCTCCCGGGAGCCCGTTCTCTCCTCCGGTCAAGGGGGCGGGGGCGCCAGCCTGTTGTTTCTGCGCGAGGAGCAGATACGCAAGACGCAAGATCTGCTGTTCCTGGTCTATCGCGATTTCACCGCCACGGCCGACCATGTCCTGGAACAGGTCGGTCTCGGGCGGGCGCATCATCGGGCGCTGCATTTCATCGCGAGAAGCCCGGAGATGACGGTCAGCGAGCTGTTGGGGCTGCTTCGCATCACCAAGCAGAGCCTTGCCCGCGTGCTGAGCGAGCTTGTGGCGCGCGGCTATGTGCTGCAGGAGACCGGACGGCGTGATCGACGCCAGCGGCTGCTCAGTCTCACCGAGACCGGCCGCGCGCTGGAGCGTCTGCTGTTCGAACGCCAGCGCGAACGGATCGTGGCGGCGTATCGCGAAGCCGGCGGTCCCGCCGTGGAAGGCTTCCGCCGGGTCATGCGGGCGCTCATGGATGAGCAGAGCGGCGCCTTGCTCGACGCGCGCGAGAGCGGCCGATGAGCGGCGGCGGCCAGGATGCGCATGTCCTGGTCGTCGATGACGATGCCCGTTTGCGACGTCTGCTGCAGCGCTATCTGTCCGAACAGGGTTTCAGGGTCAGCGCCGCCGACGGCGCCGCCGAGGCGCGCCGCATCCTCGGCTTCATGCATCCTGACGTCATGGTGCTTGACGTCACCATGCCGGGAGAGTCCGGGCTGGATTTCACCCGCACCCTGCGTCTCGTCGGCCATACCCTGCCGATCCTGCTGCTGACCGCACGGGGCGGCCTGGAAGATCGCATCGCCGGGCTCGAGATCGGCGCCGACGATTACCTCGGCAAGCCGTTCGAACCGCGCGAGCTGCTGCTCCGGCTGCGTGCCCTGCTGCGGCGCGTGGGGCCTCCTTCCGCCTCCGACAACCAGCGCCCGGTGCGGCTCGGCGAGCTGGAATTCGATCCGGTGCGCGGCCTGCTCAGTGGCGCGGACGGCCCGCTCTACCTGACCGGTGGCGAGTCCGCGCTGCTGGCGGTGCTGGCGCGTCGACCGGGCATTGTGCTGTCGCGCGAGGCGATCGCCCGGACGCTCGAGATGGACGAGGCCGGCGAGCGCGCCATCGACGTGCAGGTGACGCGGCTGCGCCGCCGCATCGAGCCGGAACCCCGTGAGCCGCGCTTCCTGCACACCGTGCGCGGTCGCGGCTATGTGCTCAAGCCGGGAGTCTGAACGTGAGCTTGAAAGTTGGGGGCGTGCCGCCGACGGCGACGCTCGCATCGTCCGCGCCGAGCAACAGGGTGCGGTCCGACGAACGCTGGAGGCTGCGTCTGGACCGGCCGTTGCGCCGCATCCTGCCGCGATCGCTGCTCGGCCGCTCCCTGCTCATCCTGCTGATCCCGCTAGTCGTGACCCAGGCAATCTCGCTCGGGCTGTTCTATGGCAGCCATCTCGACATCGTGTCGCGCCGGCTCTCGGCGGCGGTCGCCGGCGAAATCAACCAGACCCTGCTGCTGCTCGATCGCTTTCCTGACTCGAACGACCGCGCCTGGATTCTCGCCACGGCCGCGGACCAGTTTCAGCTCGACATGCATTTCCGACCCGCGGCCAGGCTCAGCCGCACCGGCTCGACCCAGGTGCCGGGACCGATGGATGACGACCTCGCCGCGGCGCTCGCGCAAATCCGCCGTCCGTTCAGCGTCGACTGGCGGTCCGACCCGCATACCGTCCGGATCCGGATCCAGCTTACCGGCGGGGTGCTTGATGTCGCAGCCCCTCGCAAGCGCCTGGATGTCGGGCCGATCTACCTGTTCGTCACCTGGGTCGCCGGCAGCGCGCTGCTGCTGTTCCTGGTCGCCGCCCTTTTCATGCGTATCCAGGCGCGCGCCATACGGCGGTTGGCACGCGCCGCCGAAGCCTTCGGCATGGGCCGTGACCAGGGGCCGATCCGGCCGGAGGGCGCCCAGGAAGTGCGCCGCGCCGCCGCCGCCTTCAACCGGATGCAGGAGCGTATCGTGCGCTTCGTGGCCCAGCGCACCGCCATGCTGGCAGGCGTCTCGCATGATCTGCGCACGCCGCTGACCCGCCTTCGGCTATCGCTGGCCATGGTGCCGCAGCACGGCACGCTGCACGGCGAGGAGCTGGCGCCTGAAATCAGCGAGATGATCGGCGACGTCGAGGAGATGGAGCGCATGGTCGAGGGCTATCTCGCCTTCGCCCGCGGCGAGGGCGCCGAGCAGGCGCAGTCGGTCGATCTGCCGGCCCTGCTGGAAGAGGTCGCATCGTCGGCGCGGCGCGCGGGTGGCGAGTTCATCCGCATCACCTGGTCGGAGATGCCGGAGCTCATGCTGCGTCCCGGCGCCATCCGCCGGGTGCTGGCCAACCTGCTCGACAACGCGCGGCGGCATGGCGGACGTATATCTCTGGTGGCGATGCTGGACAGCCAGGCGCTGCAAATCGTGGTCGATGATGACGGACCGGGCATTCCCCCCGAGCGCCGGGAGAGCGTGTTCCGCGCCTTCGAAAGCAGTGCGCGCGGCGGCACGGGGCTTGGCTTGACCATTGCCCGCGACATCGTGCGCGGACATGGCGGCGAGCTGACTTTGGAGAATTCGCCGCTCGGCGGCCTGAGAGCGCGTATCCGCCTGCCGATGGATGGATAGGGTCAGATCCTGTTCCGTCACAGGCGCGAACGAGAACAAAGCCTATTTCAGTGTTAATTGAAATCTGCTGCCGTGAGGTGGGTATTCCAGACGGTCACCTGGCTGCTGCCCACGGTGAGCACGGTTCCCGAGCCGCTGAACACGGCGCCGTTCAGAGCGTCGGCAGAGGAGACGCCGTTCAAGGAGATTTTGTCGGCGCCCTGCTTGAAGCCGATGACCCAGTCGATGCCGGTATTGGCGGCGGCCAATTCGTAGAGGTCCGCGCCGGCGCCTGCATACATGACCGTGTTGCCGTTGCCGTTCTGCATGATGGTCGTTCCAGTGCCCGCCACGAGATAGTCGAAGCCGTTGCCGCTCTGGTTGCCGCCTTGCAGCACGTTGCCATTGGCCGCACCGCCGAACATTCCGTCATGGTTGGCCCCTCCGGTCAGCGTGGTGTTGCCGGCGGTCGCGATCAGGTCGCTGCCGCCTTCCGTCCCGGCGGTGTAGGCGCCGCCGCCGGCAGCCCCGAAGACGGTCGTGGTGCCCGCCCCGCCGTTTACCGTGTCGGCACCGGATTGGCCGATAAACTCGAGCCTGCTGCCTACGCCGCCGCCATAGGCTGCCGCCCCGCCGCTGGCGAACACGGTATCGGCGCCGGTGCTCGACACCACGATGTCGGGACCGCGCGAGACCACAAGGTTGTTGCCGCCAGAGAGGTTGACGGTATTCGCGCCGCCGCCGGTGAACACCTGGGCATTGCCCTGGGTATCGATGACCTGGCTGCCGCCGCCGCCGTTGAAGGTGCCTCCCGGCGCCACCGAGACGGTGCCGTTGGCGATGCTGGTGGTGGTGATGACATCCGGAGCCAAGCTATTCGCCCCGACACCGTCCACCGAGCTAAAATCACTGACCTGGAAATCGTCTGTCGTATAGGCGCCTGCAAAGGTAAGCTGTGCCACCACGTTGCCGCTGGAGGAGAGACTCAGTATGTGAGAATCGGGGCCATAGGAATACGATGTGGCGTCGACGTAGCCGTTGAGCAGAATTTCGTCGCCGGCTTGAAAATGGTTGATCGTCGCCTGCAACGGCTTGAACACGGCATCGCTCTGGGTCACCGGGTTGTCATCGAAGTCCAGCAGACCGTCGCCATCGAGAAAGCTGATGGCGCCCTGGACCGGCGCTCCACTGTTAAAGTGCAGGTAGCCACTGCTCAGATCAAAACTTCCCTCGGCCGGTCCGTCGATGACCGCGTAGGTAGAAGTCGGGTTTGCGCCCGCCACACCGGTGACCGACAAGGTGCCGCTGCCGCTGTAAGGCGACTCTACATCGATGTGCGAGCCAGCGCCGGTTGTGCCGACGATGCTGATAAGTCCATTGTTGATGAGTTGGTAGCCTTGTACACCACTCACATAGCCGTAGTAGTCCCGAAAAGCGATAGCACTTCCGTCTGTGACAGTAATGGCCGCGCCGGCCGAATTGGTAACGCTGCTATTATTAGCATTGGCGAAGAGAACGAGCTGACTGGAATTCTGGACCAGCACCTGTCCGTTATTGATAAAGCTCGGATTGGTGTTGCCCCCTACGTTCATATCCACTTGCGTATTTCCCGAAGCGGCCGTGCTGCCGACGTCGAAAAGGCCATTCGTAGCGAGTTGGCCATGGCTCACCAACGCGAACAATGCGCTTCCCGTCTGCGCAAGGGTCGTTGCCGCGTCCAGTCCCACGTTAGCAGTGGCGAATGCGCCACCGGTTGCGCCTGTTTCGAAGAGGTAGTTTCCCGTCGTCAACGTGAAGAACTGGCCATCGACTCCCTGGATCGTTGGCTCGCCGCTATTCACCACCAGGCTGTCCCCGGCGATGAAAGCCTGACCATCGGTGTAGGCGCTCGTAGCGTAGATGCTGCCCGTAGCGTTGCTTTTCCAAATGTGCGTGGTCATCGCGGTCCTTGCCTTGGTTTGCCCCTAGCAAAAACGTCTATAAGTTTAGATCTACGCCGCCACGCTAACCATGGCTAGTAAGGTCAGTTAGAAGTGGTCTGATAGACGGACGGCAGCGCGTTGAAGCTGCACCATCGCCTCCGCTGGCTGGTTGACCATACGATTCCAGACGGAGCCTTCTTAGGTCCCGTTCAGGGTGTTTCCGGCGCCGCCATGGCCAGGGCCGCTCTCGCTGTTGCCAAGACCGCCGCCACCGAGGCCGCCGCCGCCGAGGCCGCCGAGCGGAGAGTAGCGGCCGACATTGCCGATCAGCATCTGCAGGAAAGACGTCTCGCTGCCCGGCGACGGAGTGCTTCCTGGCGCCATGGCGACACGCACCGCGTCCGCTTTGTCCAGAATGCGTCGGCTGCGCAGCACCCCGGCTGCATCGAAACTGAGCACCACGACCTTCTGGTTCTCGATCTTGGGATAGGACAGCGGCACCGGCGCCGTGACCTCGCCGATATAAATCCAGACATTGTCGTCGAAGGTGGCGTGCGAGGTCGGCGAGCCGAGCAGCGCGGCCGCCTCGGCCTGCGTCGTCGTTCCCGGAACCAGCTTGTCATAGTCGGAGGACTCGATGATCGTGCCGCGATCGCTCGGCAGCGGCGAGAACACGGCGCAGCCGGATACAGCGGGCGCGAGGCACAGGGCCATCAGGAGCGAAGCGGCGGGACGCCGTAATGTCGCGGAGGACCGCATGGCGGTGTCATTATCCTGTATGAAGGCTCGAGGCAGGTTTCCGGTGCCCGATCGTCCCGCTGGTGTCAACGTGCGTCACGGTCCATAGCATTGATGAGAGATGAGCCATGAGGCACGCGCCGTCAGAATTCTCGCGATGGGTCAAGCTGAGCCGCATCGGCGACAGCGGTCTCGATCAGACCGTCGACGCTGATGCCGACGAATGCCGCGCGCTGGCGCGTCGTCTCGATGTGCCCAGGGTGGCGTCGCTCACCTGCCGCTTCCGCCTTGAGCCGAGCCGGCAAGGCCGCATCGCGGCAGCGGCGGAGCTGCGCTCGGAGCTTACCCTGGTCTGCGTGGTCTCACTCGAGCCATTCGAGACCACTGTGCTGGAGCGTTTCACGCTGTGCTTCGTGCCGGAGATGGCTGACGGAGGTGAGGAATCTGTCGAGATTGATCCCGAGGCTCCCGACGAAATCAGCTTTGCCGGCGAGCAGATCGATCTTGGCGAGGCGGCGGCCGAGCAGCTCGCACTGGCGCTCGACCCGTATCCCAGGAAGCCTGGCGTGGCCTTGCCCGGCGAACCTGAAGATGAAGCGCCAGAGGGCGCCAGTCCATTCGCGGTCCTGGCCCGGCTGCGTGGTGCGCATTCGGGGTAGGCCGGAAGCTGGTACGCCGCAAGGTCGGTTGCTTGCGGAGCCGGGGGGACTCTGCTAAGGCCCGCGGCTGATATTTCCTCGGCGGAGCCTTGCGCGGGTGCGCAATTGCGCGGCGCTAAAACTCAACGCAGATCGGACTGGTATCCTCCCATGGCTGTTCCCAAGAGAAAGACCTCGCCCTCGCGCCGCGGCATGCGTCGGAGCCATGAGGCACTTCCCGTTCAAGCCTATGCGGAGTGCGGCAGTTGCGGAGAGCTCAAGCGTCCGCACCATGTCTGTGGCCATTGCGGTCATTATGACGGCCGCGAAGTCGTGCAGGCGGGCAAGACCCTAAAGGGAACCGTTCGTATTTGAGCGGAGTGGTTCATTGTCGCCTGAAGTGCCGCTTCTGAGCACTGTTCCCACTCTGATGCAGCCGCGTGCCGACCCGCCATCGGAAGCCTTCAACCTCGCGGTGGACGCGATGGGCGGCGACGGCGCGCCGGAGATCGTCGTCAAGGGACTGGAGCTTACCGCCACCCGCCACCCGGGCGCGCGGGTCCTGCTCGTTGGCGACGAGACCCGTCTGCGGGCGCTGCTTCGCCAGGCACGATTTGCGTCGGGCATCTGCACCGTGCGTCACGCGGCCAGTGCGATCACCAACGACACCAAGCCGACCGCGGCGCTGCGCATGCGCACCTGCTCCATGCGGCTGGCGATGGACGCCGTTGCGGCCGGAGAAGCGCAAGGCGTCGTCTCCGCCGGCAACAGCGGCGCCATGCTCGCACTTGCCAAGATCGTCGTCAAAACGCTGCCCGGGATCGATCGACCCGCCCTCGCGGCACTCAGTCCTTCCTCACGCGGCGACGTGGTGATGCTTGATCTCGGCGCCAACATCATCTGCGACTGGCGCAACCTGGTGGAGTTCGCGGTGATGGGCGAGATGTTCGCCCGCACCGTGCTGGGCCTGCCGGCGCCGTCCATCGGCCTGCTCAATGTCGGCGCCGAGGAGATGAAGGGCGGCGACCGGCTGCGTCAGGCGGCCGAGGTCCTGCGCCGCTCACCGCTCGCCGGTCAGTTCCATGGCTTCGTAGAGGGTCATGACATCACCGCCGGCACCACTGATGTCGTGGTCACCGACGGCTTTACCGGCAATGTCGCGCTGAAGACCGGAGAGGGAGCGATGCGCCTGGTCGGCGACCTGCTCAAGCAGGTCTTCTCCGCCAGCACGGTGTCGCGTCTCGGCTATGTTCTGGCGCGTCCGGGACTTGAGAGGATGCGCGAGTGGCTGGACCCGCGCCGCTATAACGGCGCAGTGCTCCTCGGGCTGGGCGGCGTCGTGGTGAAATCGCATGGTGGCACCGACGCCGAGGGGTTCGCGCACGCCGTTGACGTGGCGATGGACATGGTGACGCATCGCTTCAACGACCGCATACGCGAGGGCTTGCAATGGATTGGCCCGGTCGGCAAGCCGACCTCGGAAGACGCGCCGCAGGTTGCCGCGATCAGCTAGGATGAACGCGCCCTCCTCTTCCAGCGTGGGCGTCCACCTGCTCGGCGCAGGCGGCTACCTTCCGGAACGCGTTGTCAGCAACGACGAACTGGCGGCCCGGCTTGATACGTCCGACGCCTGGATCCGTGAGCGGACCGGCATTGTCCAGCGTCATCTGGCAAGCCCGCATGAGACCGCTGCCTTCATGGCCGGCCAGGCCGCCCGTCGCGCGCTCGATGCGGCTGGGGTCCGCAGCGACGAGATCGATGCCGTGGTGCTGGCCACCTCGACGCCGGATCAGGCTTTTCCGGCGACGGCGCTCCGCGTGCAAGCGGACCTGGGCATCAAGCACGGCTTCGGCTTTGATATCGCGGCTGCCTGCACGGGCTTCATCGTGGCACTCGCCACCGCCGAGGCGTTCATCCGTGTCGGACGCGCGCGGACCGCGCTCGTGATCGGCAGCGAAGTCTATTCGCGCATCCTGGACTGGAATGATCGCGCCACCTGCGTGCTGTTCGGCGACGGCGCCGGAGCCGTCGTGCTGCGCGCCGGCGAGCTGTCGCAGAGCCGCGGCATTCTGTCCTCGCATTTGCATGGCGACGGCAGCGCGGGCGATCTGCTCTATGTCGATGGCGCCATCGGCCGCCCGGACAAGTCCGGCTACCTGCGCATGAACGGCCGCGAAGTGTTCCGCCATGCGGTGAACAAGCTATCCAGCTCTGTCGACGAGGCGCTCGCGGTCAATGGCCTGGGTCACGCCGACGTCGATTGGCTGGTCCCGCATCAGGCCAACAAGCGGATCATCGACGCCATTGGCAGGAAGCTGAGCCTGCCGGCGGAACGGGTGGTGGTCACGGTGGACCGGCATGCCAACACATCGGCCGCCTCGATCCCGCTGGCACTTGCCGAAGCGATCGGCGACGGACGTATCCGCCCCGGCGACCTCGTGTTGATGGAGGCACTCGGCGGCGGCTTGACCTGGGGGTCTGCGCTGGTCCGGATGTAGGCCCGCGCAACGGTCGTTCATTTGACGGACTTGATACGCTTGCCTACGTTTTGCCGATGAGTACCGTCACACGCGCCAATCTCGCCGAGACGATCTATACGCAGGTGGGCCTTTCGCGAAACGAATCCGCGGATCTGTTGGAGAGCGTGCTCGAACATCTCGCCTCGGCGCTGCAAGCCGGGGATTCGGTCAAGATAAGCGGGTTCGGCACGTTTTCCGTTCGACAGAAAGGCAGGCGCGTGGGGCGCAATCCAAAGACCGGAATCGAGGTGCCGATCCTGCCGCGTTCCGTGCTGGTGTTCCGTCCGAGCCAGGTGCTGAAGGCGCGTATCAACGGCCAGGAGCCGACCGATCTCAAGCCAGAGGATGATGGCGGATGAGCATCGACGAGACCTCGTCCGCTGAAACGCTTCAGGCCGGAGCGGAAGGAGATCTCGCCTATGACCGTGCCGGCCGCCTGAAGAAGGCCGCGACCGCGTTCCGCACCATCAGCGAGGTTGCCGACGACCTGCATGTGCCACAGCATGTGCTGCGTTTCTGGGAGACGCGTTTCCCACAGGTCAAGCCGCTCAAGCGCGGCGGCGGCCGTCGCTACTACCGGCCTGATGATGTCGTGCTGCTGCGCCGGATTTCCGATCTGCTCTACGTGCAGGGCTACACGATCAAGGGCGTGCAGCGCTTGCTGATCGAGAGCGGCGGCACGCTGCAAGGCGAGTTGTCGCCGCCCGATGTCGCCGATCGCGACGACGAGGCGCCGCTGGAAAGCACCATGGCTCTGTCATCTCGGCCCTATGCCCCGCCGCCTCCGCTTGCGGCGCCCGCTCACGAGATGGCACGCGAGCTTGCCGCGCTGCGTCGGCTGCTGGGCGAGATCCTGACCGAACTCGAGGCGATGCGCGGCCAGATGCCGCCCTGAGCCCCGCTGTTGCGGTTCAGCGAGGCGGCTGCTACATCAGCGCGGCCGAGAGGCGGACGGGCAGTAGCGCAGCCTGGTAGCGCATCAGTCTGGGGGACTGGGGGTCGTG
>CAXTRK010000053.1:0-19324 GCA_964246745.1 uncultured Acetobacteraceae bacterium | reverse complement strand
TCTCGAAGCCCTGCTTCGGCAATCAGCGTGAGCGCGCTTCAAGCGATTCCCCTGGCTGCGCACGGCCTCGGCGATGGCGGGGTAGATCGGATCCGAGATGCCGCTTAGGTCGGGTCGCCAGCCGATAGCCGCGCGCGCGGAGCGGCGGCTCAAGCGTCAAGGCGTCGTTTGCGCTGTCCTTCGTGCAGCGCGCATACGATCTCCTCCGCCACATACTCGGAATCGCGAGCGATCCCGGAGAAACGACCGGACCCCCAGCTCCGCAGCCAGGGCAGGCCTAAGAAATACAGGCCGCGCCGGGCACTGACTCCGCGATGGTGGCGAGGCGCGCCGCGCTCGTCGAAGACCGGGATTTTCACCCAGTCGAAATTCATCCGGAAGCCGAGGCACCAGACGACGCTCCGTATCCCGGCAGTCGCGCACTCCAGCGTCGTTGCCGCCTCTTCCGGGGTCCAAGGCGGTTGGTAAGAAGGCTCCCGGGGTGCGTCGACCGCGTTCTTGCTGATCCAGCCGTCGATGCTGCGCTTGATGCTCTCGTTGGTCGCGTCGGCGGCGTCGAGATTGCGCGCGAGGTCGTCCGCAAAACTGATCCGCCCGCCTTGCATGTCGAACAGGCGTCCGTAGAGGCGCATTCCTTCAAGCGCCCGCTGCCGCAGATCTATGTCGCGGCCGCCGTCTCGTCCGGTGACGTAATGATTGGTCTTGTCGCGCACGCCTTCGCGCAACGGATGCTCCTCGACGGGAATATCGTAGTAGCCCATCTTGTCGAGCCATTCGACGACGTCGCGGCCGCGATAGCGGCGGGCCACGCGCGGCGCCCCGCCCACGGAAAGATGCACCGCGCGTCCCGCCAGATGCAGGTCCTCGGCGATCTGACAGCCGGACTGCCCGGTGCCGACCACGAGCGCCGCACCTTCCGGCAGACTGTCCGGGTTGCGATACTGCGAGGAATGGATCTGCACGATCCCGGCATCGAGTGCCGAGGCGCAGGCAGGAATGATCGGGTCGTGATAGCCGCCGGTGGCGACCACCACCTGATCCGCGGCGACCTTGCCGTCCGACGTGTGGAGACGAAAGCCGTCCGCCTCGGTCGTGCGCAGCGACTCGACCCGAACCCCGCGTCGTACAGGCGCTGCGAACGAGCTTGCGTAATCCTCGACATAGCGGACGATTTCGTCGCGCGGCATGAAGCCGTGCGGATCGCGCCCGCGATAGGGATGGCCGGGAAGGGTGCATTGCCAGTTCGGTGTGACCAGGCAGAACGAATCCCAACGTTCATGACGCCACGCGTGCGCTACATCATGCTGTTCTAAGACCACGTGGTCCACGCCGCGCTGGGTAAGCTGCCAGCTTGCCGACAATCCCGCCTGACCGGCGCCGACAATGACGACATCGTAATCGGATCGGCTCACGCGCAAAATCCGATCACGGTGATCGGCGCGTCACTCTCGAACTCCGCCGCACGGCGCTGGATGTGATCCAACTGATGCATCGCGCGTGCACACGGCACCCCATATTTCCGACGCACCCGCTCGCTCGCGATATCGAGCGCCGTGCCGATCCGCGCGAGGAAATCGCGCAGTTCATACTCGGCGCCGACAGAGACATGCTCCTTGATCACCAGAGACGGCGAGTAGCACAGGCTTTCGGAGCCATCCGGCCAACGCAGTTGAAAATGCATCTCAGGCATGCAGGCTAAGCTCCGTGGTGAAGCGCGCGTAGTCGGCAAAATGCGCGCGTGCCACGCGCCGCCAGTCAAACAGGCGGGCGCGCTCCGGGCCATGATGGGCGGCGTGGCGCACCGCGGACGGCTGCAGCGCGCCACGCATGGCCTGCGTGATAGCTGAGGATGAGGCGGCATCGACGCGTATGGCGTCGCCCGCTTTCAGATACTCGTCGAACGGCGCGCCGGTCGGCGCGATCACCGGGATGCCGCTCGCCATCGCCTCCAGCACGCACAGGCCGAAGCCTTCGCGCAGCGAGGCGAAGCAGAGCATGGCGCAAGCCCGGTAGAGCGAGGGCATGTCGGCATCCTCGACAACTCCCGCGAGCAGCACCCGATGGGCGTGCTTCGAGCTATTCAGCGCGGCCCTGAAGGCGCTGCGGGCTTCGGCATGATCGAGCAGGCTCGCTCCGCCGCCGATCAGCAGGTGCAGGTCGTCATGCCCGTCCTGCCCGTCCTGATCTAGCAGATCGAGCAGACCGAGAAAGGCCCGCAGGATGCCCAGCGTGTTCTTGCGCGACTCGATGCCGCCAAGAGCGAGGATCATGCGGCCGCCATTTGGCAGCCAGTGCTTGCGCAAGAGAGCGTCCCGCGGCTGCGGGCTCGGCGTGAAGCGCGATGTGTCCACGCCGTTGCCGACCAGGGTTGCGCCGCGTCCGAAGCGCAGGCGCAGTTCCGCGCGCCACATCCGACTGACGCAGAACAGCGCGGACGCCTGGCGCACCGCCTCGTCCTGCCAGAACGACAGACGGGGACTCGCAAAGTCATCGAGGTGATGCACCGTGCGCAGGAACCCCGCGATCCGCCCCGCGCGGGAGAGATCGGCGAGCGCCAGTGCGCTGATCGAGTCCTGCGCATGCAGGATGTCGAACCGCGGCGCGCCGGCTGCGGTCAGGAAAGCCGCGATTTCACGGCGGCGGGTTGTCACCAGGATTTCAGTGTCGGGCGAGGGCGTCGATGCCGGGATCAGGATGACGCGGCAGGCAGGATTACGAAAGAAGCCGCCGCCCGGCGCCGGCGCCAGCAGTGTCGACTCAAAGCCCTGCGCGTGCAGCGCTTCGGCGAGCTGCATCGCATGCACGACGCCTCCGCGCGGGTTGGTGGAGTGCGCGAAGATCGCGACCCGCGTCGGTCTCATGCGCCGGGCGTCCCGATCAGCGGCGCCGCGACGACGTTGCGCACGGTGCAGCGCTCCTTGCACTCGACGAGATCGACGCTGCCGCCGGCCTCGCATTGGCCGATCGCGGCGCAGGCGATGCCGCGCGCTCGGAACAAGGCGATGATCGTCTCCGTGTCATCAGGGGCGCAGGTCAGCAGAAAGCCGAACGAAGGGAACGCGCCCAGCCAGCGCGCGAGATCCGCACCCTCGGGGCGTGGCACCAGGGATGGAGTGACGGCGAACCCGACGCCGGAGCACTCCGCCAGCATGATCGCCGTGCCGACCAGGCCGGCCATGCTGATGTCGCGGGCGGCGGCAGACAGGCGGCGCTCGGCGATCAGCGGCAGCAGCTCCAGGTCGCCGCGCAGGCGGCCCGCGTCCGTGCAGCCGGAGCTTGCGTCCCACCAGGCGAACGGTTCGTGGTAGCGGCCGCGCAGGTCGATCGCCGCCAGCAGCGTCTCGCCGGGTTTGGCATCAAACGAAGTCAGCAGCGCCTGTGCGCGGCCCAGCACCGCGACCGAAAGGTTCTCGCCTGCGTCGCGCATGTTGGTGTGGCCGCCGACGATGGGAACGCCGTAGGCGGCGCTCGCGGCGCGCAGACCCTCCAGGATAGGCGCCGCCCGTGCCTCATCGCGGCTCCAGATCGCATCGACCACGGCGAGCGGCCGTCCACCCATCGCGGCGATGTCGCTGAGATTGACCATGACCCCGCAGTAGCCAGCGAAGAACGGCGCGCCGGCCACGAAGCCGGGAAGCAGGCCTTCGATGGCGAGCAGCAGCCAACCGTCGCCATCCTTGATCGCGGCGCAATCGTCGCCGAGGCGGATGGCCGAAGGCGCGATGCCGAGCCGCGCCATCACCGGTGCGATATCCTGTTTGTGCAGCACGCCGGCCGCGTTGCCGAGTTCGGCCGCGAGCCGCGTGAGCCCGTTCATGCGGCAAGGCGCGGCGTCGGGCGGACGAAGTCGAGCGTCTCCAGCCCATGGGCCGTGTAACGGCTGAGATCCGCGCGCATACGGTGATGCGCCAAGCCGTGCAGCAGCACCTCCTGCTCGGAATGCCAGCTCAGCCGCTCAAAGAAGCCGACGTTCTGCGATTGCACATGGGCGAGGAAACGCTCGCAGCCGCGTGCCGCCGCCGTGCAGACCGCCAGTCGCACCAGTTGCGCGCCGATGCTGCCAATGCGGCGGAAATCCGGGTGCACGCCCAGGCGCGAGCCCCACCAGAGACCGGTCATCGGCGCATGGATACGGACGACGCCGACCACGCGATCGGCAGCGCCCGCGACGCAGCTTACCGCGACCAGCGGAGTCGCCGCATCGTCATGGGCGTCGCGATCGTCGCCCGGGAAGATCGCCTGCTCGCCGCAGAAGATCTCGCGTCGGAGCTGATAATGGCCGCGCAGTTCCCACGCCTCGCGTGCCAGCTTGACGCGGAATTGTCCCGGAATGAACGGCAGGATCGTGCCCTCGTAGAGCGCCATTCAGGCTGCCTCATAAGCCGCGAGCGAGGAACACGCGCCGCAACGGCTGCAGCCGGCCTTGACCGCGTCCGAGCGCAGCCCGCCGTCGCGCAGCATGCGGCCGAGTGGCACGAGCACGGCGCGCATGAACGCGGGAGTCGGCGGCGGATGATTTTGCAACGGCGTGCCGGTGATCGGCACGAACGGCACCACGAACGGGTGCACGCCGATGCCGATCAGCGTTTTGCATAAGGCGAGGATTTCATCCGTCGTGTCGCCAAGTCCGGCCAGCAGGTAGGTGCTGACCTGGCCGCGGCCGAACACCGGCACCGCACGGCGGAAGGCGTCGAGATAGCGATCCACGCTGACGGTTGCCTTGCCTGGCATGATCCGCGCGCGCACCGCTTGCGTGGCCGCTTCCAGATGCATCCCCAGGCTGTCGACGCCCGCCTCGCGCAGGCGCTCGAACCAGTCCGGATCGCGCGGCGGCTCGCATTGCGCCTGGATCGGCAGCTCGACAGCCGCCTTGATCGCGCGCGCGCTGTCGCAGAGTGACGCGGCGCCGCGATCGACGATGTTCGGCGTGCCGGTGGTGAGCACCATGTGACGCACGCCGTCGAGCCGCACTGCCGCGCCCGCCACCTCCGCGAGTTGCTCCGGTGTCTTGCGGGCGATGGTGCGTCCCGCTGCCAAGGACTGGCCGATGGCGCAGAACTGGCAAGCGGTCTTGCGGTCGGCATAGCGTATGCAGGTCTGCAGCACCGTCGTGGCCAGCACGTCCGAGCCGTGCAGCATCGCGATCTTCCAGTATGGCGTGCCATCTCCGGTGCGCAGGCCATAGAAGTTCGGCAGCTTCGGAAAGTCGATGCGGCCAATCGCAATGCCGTCGCGCAGCAGCATGGCCGCGCCGTCGGCGTCGTTGGCGGTCACGGTGAAGGGCGAGTTCCTGGCGGAAGACGTATGGATCGGCACCATCACCGTCTGACCGCCAATGCGCACAGCCTTGTGATCCGACGGTCCGGCTCCGCCGCGACGCGATGCGGCGCCGGCAGTCTCGTCGGTAGTGGTCTCGTCAATCAGCCGCATCCCGAGCGATTGCAGTTCGGTCAGCAGATACCGGCTCGGCAGGATTTCGGAGGTTGGCGACTGAAGCATCCTGTTCGCTCCTCGGGTGGTGTGTGGTGCGCGCTTCGCTGCGGTCATGCAGCAGGGAGAGCAGCTCCGGCCGTGCATAGTGGCCGACGCTGTCCATCATGCGTTTGCGTTTGGTGATCAGCGACATGTCGAGATCGGCAATGACCATGCCCTCGCCTTCACGCAGCGGCGGCGCCAGATGGTTGCCTTCCGGCGAGACGATTGCCGAACAGGTGCCGCCGCGCAACGCCTTGTGCATCGCGGCGTCCGGCGTGATCGCGTGCAGTTGCTCCGCGTCGAGCCAGCCGGTGGCGTTGATGACAAAGCAGCCGGCTTCGAGCGCATGGTGGCGGATCGTGACTTCCATCTGATCCGCGAATATCTGCCCCACGATCGAGCCGGGGAATTGCGCGCAGTGGATTTCCTCGTGCTGGGTCATCAGCGCGTAGCGGGCGAGCGGATTGTAGTGCTCCCAGCAGGCAAGTGCGCCGAGGCGGCCAACCGCGCTGCCTACGACGCGCAACCCGGCGCCGTCGCCCTGGCCCCAGATCATGCGCTCGTGGAAGGTGGGAGTAATCTTGCGCCGCTTGAGCAGCAGCGCGCCGTCGGCGTCAAAGATGAGCTGGGTGTTGTAGAGCGAGCCGTGATCGCGCTCGTTCGTGCCCAGCACGACGACGATGCCGCCCGCGCGGGCGGCCGCGGACACCGCATCCGTAAACGGCCCCGGAACGCTGGGCGCGTTCTCATAGAGACGCATATGCTCGGCACCGATTTCGGCTGGCGCTCTGACGAACGAGAAGTAGGGATAGTACGGCACGAAGGTTTCGGGGAACACGGCGATCCGCACGCCGGCGCGGGCGGCGTCCGCGATCGCCGCCAGCACCTTTTCCTGCGTGCCGGTGCCGCTGGAGAGCACCGGCGTCATCTGCACCGCGGCGGCCTTGATTGGCTCCACAGGCGGCCGCTCAGAGCGTCCAGGTATCGATGATGACGGCGTTGTCGCGTTTATGGAGGAGCTGGATATCGAGGACGTCGAGCGGATTGATCGGGCGTATGCCCTCCATCAGCGACGGCTCGCCGTGACCATAGAGCGCCTGTAGCGAGAACCGGCAGGCATAGACCTTGCCGCCCTCTTCCATGAACTTCTTGAGCTGGTTGTTGAAGTTCTGATGGCCGGGAAAGGCTTCGTCGCCGAGTCGTGGAAAGCCGCGCATGACCGCGAGCGTGACGCCGGGTCCGTAGAGCAGGATTGAGGTCTCGTAGCCCTTGCGGTTCAGCCGGGTCGCCTGCAGCAGGTTGACCAGACCGATCGAGCCCTCGAAGGCCACCGTATGGAAAGTAACGAGCGCCTTCTCTCCCGGACGCGCCTTGACGTCCTCGAAGACCTTCTCTTCGTAATCGACGAGATAATCACCGGCAGCATGGCTCTTTGCTTCGACTTTCGGCATGACGGAGGCCTTCCGGGGTTGCAAGACTTAGCAACTGGCAAGGACCGTGCCACACCGAGAGGACGCTTGAATGCGGACACTTCGTTGGAACTCCCGGCACATTCATGCAAACGAATGCAGACTATGGGTTCAGAGAGTCCTGACACTAGAGATGCCGTCTGACGCTCTGCTTCTCTGGTGGGCAGCGAATGCTCTTTACGAGGCAGGCCGCTTAATCCTGAGGCGAGATAGTACCAGAAGGACTTGAAGGTGACTTTTGCTTCAACTATTTGGTTTTCAAAGGCTGAAGCCTTCAATCAGGGCCTTGCCGCGGTCGAATATGGAGGACGACAAGTTCATTCATCGGGCGGTCGTATGTCGAGGCTATCGCGTAAGGATCAGACGGGGATGGCCAGCCGACAAACTTGCTGGTGTTGTACTCGCCCCAATAGGTCTGATACATGATCGGAATGACCGGAAGCTGGTTGATCAGGATCGTCTCCAAGCCGGCCATCGCCTGCTTTCGAACTGACAAGGACGAACTGCTTCCGAATTCAGCGAGAAGCTGATCTGCCTGCCTGCTCTTGAATCTTTCGTAGTTGCCGCTCGCCGGCTTGCCCTCGTCGGCGGTCATGGCGCTGTTGAGCCAGGCGTTGAACATGTAGAACGGGCCCGGCCCGATTTCCGAGAACCGCAGACCGAGATCGTAGTGGCCGGTGCTCAGATCACCCTGCCACTGCGTGACGGACTCGGTGACGATATGGATACGCAGTCCGATCGCGCTCTTCAGTTCCTGGGCGATGGTCACCGCGCCGGCGACGTAATCGGAATAGGGAGCACAAACGGTCAAGCCGAGATCGATCGCCTTGCCGTGCGGAGTGAGCAAGGCGCCGTCCGAATTCCATGTGAAGCCAGCAGCCTTCAGCAGGCGTTTCGCCTCTGCACTATCGGTCTTGTAGATCAGATGTGCGTACTGGGGAGCGAGAAAAGCGGCTTGGTAAGGCAGCACGAGGGCCGTCTGGTTCGTGATCGGCGCCTCCTCGCCGAGGTCACTCGCCTGCGCGATCGTGCCGCGGTCCAGGGACAGCGAGATCGCCTTGCGCAAAGCAAGGTCGCTCTCGGGATACTTGCCGAGATTGGGATAGATGACCTCGTCCGTCACCGGCGGGAAGAAGTATTTGTTTCCGGGCTTGCGCGTATAACGTTGAATGCCGACGATGAGCACACCGCCCCACTGCGCGTCGCCCTGCTCCAGCGCAAGGTCGGCCGTCGTGTTGGTCGTGTAGTCCGGATAGATGATCTCGTCGATCGCGGGTTTGCCCTTCTGCCAGTACTGCGCATTCTTCTTCAGCACGATATTCTGCGGACTATACGAAGCGATGACGAACGGACCGGTTCCGACCGGCGACGCGTTCTCCGCATGGATAGGGTCTTTGACGGAGGCCCAGAGATGCTGAGGCACGAGGGGCAAGGTGCCGATATAGAACAGTTGTGTGTAGGAGGGTGTGGCAAAGGTCATCACCACGGTGTGGTCGTCTTCTGCCTTGACGCTGGTGAACTGGATGCCGGTCAGATTGAGCGCCGGAAACCGGTTGAGCAGTTGAAAGGAGAAGACGACGTCGGCGCTCGTGAATGGCTTTCCGTCCGTCCATCTGACATTCGGCCGCAGGACCAACGTCAGCGTTTGTCCCTGGTTGGTCCAGGAGTAGGTCTCGGCGAGCCACGGGACGACTTCTTCCGGTTTCAGCAGGTCGAAGTTCAACAGGCCCTCGTAGATCATCGGCGTGAGCGCGGCGCCAAGGCCGTTGGTCGGCGAAAACGGGTTCTTGCTGTTGACGAACGGGCCGCCATTGTCGCCGGCGATCGTCAGCACGGATTTGGCTGCCGGTTTGCTTGCTGCCTGGGCGTTTGCCGCTTGGCTGGTCAGAGAAAGACCAGCAAGCAGGACCGCGACCCTGAAGACACCAGCCGTGAAGCCGGTCCGCCTCGATGCAGTGGATGGGCTCTCGGCCTCATAAAGCCAGCACCGGACGAAATGCTGCGGTTCGATCTCCCGCTCTGCCGGCGCCTGCCGTCGGGATGACGAAGTTGATCGTCACCGCTGCCCAGAGCGTGATCAGGTAGAATATCGTTCGTTGCGCGACGACCTTCATGGCAAGGGTTCCGAAGCGGCGGCGTCAGGCAGGATTATCGGTCCGGCTGGCTCCTCGTTTCCAGATGCTTCGGACGCAGATCGGTGGTGTGACTGCCTTCCGGCGAACTGCCGTACCAGACGGCCATCGTCGCCATGTCATCTTGGCGCGGGCGATACTGCCTGCCGCCCGGCCGCCAGCCCAGGTCCTGGACCGTCACCGAGAGCGAGGTCCGGAAGCGCACCGGATCTTGTTGATGCCAGCGATACATACCGAAACGGCTCTGGCTCTGGTAAAGCGCGTCAGGCGCGATGACCTGATGCAGGCCCAGGAACGGGCTCGAATAGCTGGTGTAGCCCTGTCCCGGGACATCAAAGTCCCACGCGCCGCCGAAATAGTCTTCCGTGCCGGTGCCGCAGATCGTCGGGAAATCGCCGTCGTCATCGATGAAGAACTTGAATTCACCCTCTCCCCACCACCCGATCCCGTTGCAGCCGAGTGCCAGGAACGTGCCGACATAGGCGCCTCGGTCCCGCAGCGTGGGAAGCACGGTGTGGATATGCGTCTTGTCGACCGGATCGCTTCGGTTCCAGAACGCGTGGAAATAGCCGGCGTCGTCGCTGACCTCGCCCAGTCCGTAGTCGATGGTGAAATAGACGATCGCCTTGCGATCGCTGATGTTCTGCAAACTGACCCGCGCACGCTGGCGGAACGGCATCGGCCAGTAGGCATTCAGGCCGCAGAACGGCGCCACCACGACATAGCGAGAGGAGACAGCCGCGTAGGTTTCCCAGGCGAGACAGAAGAAGTCGCCGAGCGGAACCTCGACCGCCGGCATCGCGGCGTCGTCCCACCAGAACCGCAGGATCATCGATCGCCACCATTCTGGTCTGACGGTTATCCAGAAATGCTCCAGCGCGCCTGAGCCTTCGATGTCGGCAAGTGTCTTCTCTTCGCCCACGTCGATCTCGATGCTCGGCGAGACCTTCCATCCTACCCCGAGATCCGCCGACGCGAATGCGCCGGTTCCAGCCGTGGCCCGCCCTCCCTGGCCGGCGGAGCCGCTCGGGTTCTCCGCGCTGATCGATCGCGACCGCCAGTCGCCCAGCCGTGCAATGCCGAGATCCCTACTGAAACTTGTCATTCTTGGGATCTACGCCAGGGAAAGCTATGTCAGCGTTCAAAACATCAGGAGATCCTGAACGCGGCGATCTCTCACTCAGTCGCTGCGGGGCCGCCGCCGCTCTGTGATGAGCGCGCATCAGCATCCGCCTGCACCTTGGCGCGCTCGCGCGCGGCTTCGCGCGATGGTCGCCATACCTGGTAGTAGGCGAGCAGCGCCAAAGCGACGAGGCAGCCTGCGCCTTCGACCAGGGGTTCAAGCATGATCTCGCTCCAGAGACGCCGCGCGCGTCAGCTTATGCTCAGCGTCGCAGCGGGTCGAGGCGGCCGCGGCATTCCCAGCCCTGGCGCTGCAATTCCGGCGTGTCGTCCTCTCGCTCCGGAAAGCCGAGGCAGAGATAGCCGATGAAGCGCCATGCCGGCGGCACGTCGAGCGTCGCCGTCATAGCCGCCGGATCAAGGATCGACACCCAGCCCAGCCCCAGCCCCGCGGCGCGGGCGGCAAGCCAGAACGTATGTACGGCCATCACCGTGGAGTAGGCGGTGGTCTCCGGCATCGTGCCGCGTCCGAGGCCGCCACCTTGCGCGGGATCGCAGTCGCTGAACACCGCTACGTGACAGGGCGCTTCGTCGAGGCCGGCGAGCTTGAGGCGCGCGTAAAGCAGCGCGCTTTCGCCGTGCCGGCTGGCGAGTGCCGACGCGTTGCAGGTCGTGAAGTTCTCTCGGATCGCCGCGCGGCGGCCTCGGTCTTCGACGATGACAAACCGCCATGGCTCGCTCAGCCCGACGGAGGGGGCAAGGCAGGCGCATCGTAGCAGCGTCTCCAGCATGCCCTCCGGCAATGGGAGGCTGCGAAAATGCCGGACGTCCCGTCGCCAGCGGAACAGCTCGAGCAGCTCCGCCTGGAAAGCCGGGCCGAAGCTCGGCGGGGATTGGCTGACGGCTGCGCAGGTCGCTGTCATTGGGTCGGCAATCCGGCCAGATCGCGCCAGCCGGCTTCGTCGAGCGTGGCGACGCCGAGATCGGCGGCTTTCTTCGCCTTCGAACCGGCATCGGCTCCAAGCACCACCAGATCCGTGTTTTTCGAGACGCTGCCGGCGACCCTGGCGCCCAGCCGTTCGGCGACCGCCTTTGCCTCCGGCCGGGTCATGCTCGAGAGCGTGCCGGTAAAGACGATGGTCTTGCCCGAGAGCGCGCCGCCCGATGCGCGCTGCGCCTCGTCCTCGATGGTGACCTCGGCGGCAAGCGCGTCGACGGCTTCCCGGTTGCGCGGCTCCGAGAAGAAGGCGGCGAGTTCGTCCGCGATGCTGCCGCCAATGCCAGCGATGGAGCCAAGCGCCAGCCGTTCATCGGAGCCGATGACCGTCGCCGCCTGCATCTGCTGCCGCCATCGTTTGAAGCTGCCGTAATGTCGCGCGAGCAGGCGGGCGTTGGTTTCGCCGATCCGACGTATGCCAAGGCCGAAGATGAAGCGCGCGAGCGGCACGGCCTTGCGTCTTGTCTCGATGGCGCGGATCAGGTTTGCCGCCGAGACCGCGCCCCAGCCCTCGCGCGCGGCAATCGCCGCTTCATGCTCGGCGAGGTGAAAAATGTCGATCGGCGCACGGATCAGACCCTCCGCATGGAACTCCATGATGGTCTTTTCGCCGAGCCCGTCGATGTCAAACGCGTTGCGTGAGACCAGGTGAACCAGGCGCTCGACCGTCTGCGCCGGGCAGATCAGGCCGCCGGTGCAGCGCTTGACCACCTCTCCCGCCGGCCGCTCGGCGCGGCTGCCGCAAGCCGGGCAATGCGTCGGGAAACGATAGGGAGGCAAGCGTGGCGGATCGTCATGCGTGCGCGGGATGACTGCGAGGATCTGCGGGATGACGTCGCCGGCGCGCTGGATCTGCACGCGGTCGCCGGGGCGGATATCCCGGCGTGCGATCTCGTCCTCATTGTGCAGGGTCGCGCGCGTCACCAGCACGCCGCCGACATTGACCGGCTCGAGTTGCGCCACCGGTGTGAGGGCGCCGGTGCGTCCGACCTGGATGCGTATGTCGATGAGGCGCGTCGTCGCCTGCTCGGCCGGGAATTTCCACGCGGTCGCCCATCGTGGCGCACGGCCGACGAAGCCAAGCCGGTCCTGCAGCGACAGGTCGTCAATCTTGTACACGACCCCGTCGATATCGTAGGCAAGGCTGGAGCGGTCGCGGGCGAGCCGCTCCTGGAAGGCTTCGGCTTCCGACGCATCCCCGATACGCGCCGACAGCGGATTGACCGAAAAACCCCACGATTGAAGGCGCCGCAGATAGTCCCAATGGCTTGCCGCGACCGGAGCGCTCGACCGGCCTTGCGCATAGGCAAACAAGGAGAGCGGGCGCGAGGCGGTAATCGCGGGATCAAGTTGGCGCAGCGAGCCCGCCGCGGCATTGCGCGGATTGGCGAACAGCCGCTGTCCGGCCGCCGCCTGCGACGCGTTCAGCGCCAGGAAGTCGGCTTTGGCCAGGAACACTTCGCCCCTGATCTCGATCAGCTCGGGGGCATCGCCTCTGAGCCGGTCCGGAACCGCCCGCATGGTGCGCAGATTGGCGGTTACATCCTCTCCAGCGGCGCCGTCGCCGCGCGTGGCGCCCCGCATCAGGCGGCCAGCCTCGTAGGTCAGGCTGATCGACAGCCCGTCGATCTTCGGCTCGGCGACCATCGGCAGCGCCGCGTCCGCAAGCCCGAGAAAGCGTCGGGCGCGGGCAACGAAAGCCTCGAAATCGGATCGGGCAAAGACATTGTCGAGCGAGAGCATCGGGGCGAGATGACGGTGCTTGGCGAAGCTTGCGTCCGGGGCGCCGCCCACCCGCGCGGAGGGACTGTCCGCGCGAATCAGGCCTGGGAAGGCTGCCTCGATGTCGCGGTTGCGCCGCTTCAGCGCGTCGTAGGCGGCATCGCTGATGGTCGGCGCGTCGCTCTGATGGTAGGCGCGGTCGTGCCCCGCGATCTCGCGGGCCAGCCGTTGCAGTTCGGCCGCCGCTTCCGTCTCATCAAGGACGGGTTCGCCGCTCATGCGTGGGCAATACCGAGCAGGCTGTCCGCGGCGGCGCGCGCGGCTTCGGTCACGGTCTCTCCGGCCAGCATGCGGGCGATCTCCTCGCGCCTGGTGCGCCCGTCGAGCGGCTCGGCGCTGGTGTCCGTGCGGGCCGCGGCGACACGCTTGCTGATACGCAGATGCGAGTCCCCGCGCGCCGCGACCTGCGGGCTGTGGGTCACCACCAGCACCTGCACACTGCCGGCGAGTTTGGCCAGCCGCTCGCCGACCGCCGCCGCGGTGGCGCCGCCGATGCCGGAATCGACCTCATCAAACACCAGGGTCGGCACCGCCGAGCGTCCGGCCAGCACCACCTTCAGCGCCAGCATCAGACGCGACAGCTCGCCGCCAGAGGCGACGCGGGCGAGGGGACCCGGCTCCTGTCCGGGGTTGGCCGCGATCAGGAAGCTCGCCTGTTCCGCGCCGCGTCCGTTCCAGGCCTCGGGCGCCAAGCGAGGCAGGCTGACCTCGAAGCGCGCGCGCTCCAGGCGCAGCGGCTTGAGCTCCGCCGTCACCGCCGCCTCCAGCCGCTTTGCCGCCGCCGCTCGTATGCCGGAAAGCGTGGCGCAGGCCGCCTCAAACGCCTCGCGCGCGGACCGGGCCGCGTGCTCCAGCACGCCAAGCTGCGTGGCGCCGTCCTCCAGCCCGGTGAGGCGCGAGCGCAACTCCGCGAGCAGCGTCGGCAGTTCGATCACGGCGACGCCATGCTTGCGGGCGCTGGCACGCAGCGCGAACAGGCGTTCCTCGGTTTGTTCCAGCAGGCGCGGCTCGAACTCGCTCTCCCCGGCGAGCCGTTCGAGCAGGCCCTCCGCCTCTGCCAGCACTTCCTCGGCGTGGTCGAGTGCTGTGAGCGCCGCCTGGGTGCGCGGATCGACGCCGGTCGGCGCGGGGCCGCTGGGCAGCAGACGCTGCAGCGCCCGGCTGGCGTTGCGCAGGCTTGCCGACGGACCCGGATGACGCCGATCGGACGGCGCCAGTTCGGCCAGTGCCGCGGTGATCGCCTCGGCGCGCCGCTCGTTCTGCTGCAATGCCTGTCGGGTGCCGGCGAGGTCCGCCTCCTCGTCCGGCTGCGGCGCCAGCTTCGACAAATCCTCGACCGACTGGCGCAGCCACTCCTCTTCTCGCGCGGAGTCCTCAAGGCGGGCGCGCGCCTTGGCCAATGCAGCGGTGGCCTCGATCCAGGTGCGGTAGGCGCCAGCCACGGTGTTGCGGCTTGCGGAGGCGAACGCATCGAGCAGATCAAGATGGGTCGCCGCATCGGCGAGACCGTGCTGTTCGTGCTGGCCCTGTATTTCGACCAGCAGCGAAGCGGCCCGACGCAACAAGGCGACGCCGATCGGCTGGTCGTTCAGGGTGGCGCGCGAACGCCCGTCCTGGGTCACGATGCGTCGCAGCACGATGGGCTCGCCGGCGTCTTCCAGCGGCCGCGCGATGCCCTGCTCGGCGAGCAGCGCATGCAGCGGATGAGCGGCCTCGATCTCGAAACAGGCGGCGACGGAAGCCTGAGCGGCGCCGCCGCGCACCAGGCTGGCGCTCGCGCGCTCGCCGAGCGCCAGGCCCAGGCTGTCAAGCAGGATCGACTTCCCGGCGCCGGTCTCTCCGGTCAGGACGGTAAGACCCGGATGCAGCACAAGATCGAGCTTCTCGATCAGCACGACGTCGCGGATCGAGAGCAGGGTCAGCATGAGCTGGCGGGTTCAGAACACCGTATTGAGGGCACGGCTGAAGAAGCCTGGCCGCGGCCTGGACAACGACTTGTCCTGCTGACCCTGCGGGGCAGGCTGGCGCTCGTGTCCCGGCGCCGGCATGTTGGCGGCGAGCAGACCAGCCGAACGCAAATCGTCGTAGCTGTCCTGATACCATTGGCTGCCTGGATAATTGTAGGCGAGCACCGAGCCGGTGCGCCTCGCCTCACCGGTCAGGCCAAGCTTGAGGTAGATCTCGACCAGACGGGACAGCGCTTCGGCCGTGTGATTGGTGGTCTGGAAATCCTGCACGACACGCTGGTAACGGTTGATCGCCGCTTCGTAATAATGCTGCTTCTCGTAGTAGCGGCCGATCATCATCTCCTTGCCGGCGAGATGGTCGCGGCAGAGATCGATCTTGAGACGGGCGTCACGTGCATAGGCACTGTCTGGAAAGCGGGTGATGACATCCTGCAATGCGGACATCGCCTCGATGGTGCCCTGCTGGTCGCGCGAGATATCGGCGATCTGCTCATAGTAGCAGAGGGCGCGCAGATAGTAGGCGTAGGCGGCGTCCTTGCTGGCCGGATGGAGCTGGAGGAAGCGCTCGAGCTGAGAGACGGAGTCGGCATAGGAGTTCTGCAGGTAATAGGCGTAGCCCTCCATGAGCTGCGCGTTCGAGACCCACTGCGAATAGGGATAGTTCTGCTGGATGGTGTCGAATTCACGCACCGCGAGGGCGTAGCGGCCGTCATGCAGGGCATCGACACCGTGGCCGTAAAGCGTCTCCGGGGTCTCGTTGGCGGCGATCGGACGCACCGGCTTCTCGCTGCCGCCGCCGCCGAAAGGATTGATCGCGTTCAGCGTCGAACAGCCTTGCAGCAGGAGCACCGTCATCGTGAGCAGCGCTGGAGAGGCTCGAATTCTGCTGGGCGGCATGCCGGCTCTTTATCAGACTTGGGGCCGCCTTATATCACGCCCTCGCCAACGGTGAAGAGGCGGGCTGATCAGGCCGCAAGACGGTTGCTTTCGTCTTGCCCTAATGGAGCGCCGAGAGGGGGTGCGCGCAGCCGCCATGCTGTCGGGTCGGCGAGCAGCGTGCGAAGCAGGCGGTTGTTCAGGGCGTGACCGGAGCGATGCCCGACAAACGTGCCTTTGATCGCATGGCCGGCCAAAGCGAGGTCGCCCACCGCGTCAAGCATCTTGTGACGCACGAACTCGTCGGGACGCCGCAATCCGGCTGGATTAAGCACCCGCTCATCATCGACGACGATGGCATTGTCGAGGGAACCGCCACGCGCCAGGCCTGCCTCGCGCAGTGTCTCGATCTCGCCGAGCAAGGCGAAGGTGCGGCACTCCGACAGCTCCTTTCGAAAGCCGGGTTCGGTGAGAGCCAGGGTGTATGCCTGGCGTCCGATCGCGCCGGCCGCAAAGGCAATCGACAAGGAGAGACTGAGGCCGGCGGACGCGGTCGGTCGCAGCTCAGCGAAGGCGCTGCCTTCCTCGACGCGAACCCGGCTGAGCACTTCGATGACATCTGACGGCGCATCAAGCACGATACGTCCGGCACAATCGATCAGAAACACGAACTGAGCCGCCGAGCCGTCGAGCGCCGGCAGCTCGGGACCGTCCAGCTCGACCAGGGCATTGTCTATCCCGCAGCCCGACAATGCCGCCATGAGATGCTCGATGGTCCCGACCCGCGCTTCCGGGCGCCCTGGATCGGCAACGACGGTGCTGAGACGCGCATCGACCACATGATCAAAGCGGGCTGGAATGGTGACGCCGAGGTCGGTACGCCGAAAGACGATGCCGTGCCCCGCGGGCGCCGGCAGCAGCCGCAGACTTGCCTTGCAGCCTGAATGCAACCCCACGCCCTGACACGAAATCGGATTGTGCAGGGTCGACTGCCGCGTGCGCGGCGGCTGGCTGGGCAGGCCGAACACGCTTTCATGGCTCTCGCTTCCACGGTCATCGATCCGAACGCCGTCAAAAGCGACCACGCCATCCATGCAGCAACCCCTCACAGTGCACCCCGCCGCCAGGCGATCGCCAGACCGGCGACTTAGCCGTAGATCGCTATAGGGCTCCGCGCCAGTCAACCATTGTTGCCAAGTATTTCCCTATAACTGTTTATTAAGACTGCATTTTTCGGGCGCCTCCGGAACAAGAACACAGCTTGGTCACTCCCCTTCCGTGCGCAGCCAGAGCGACTCCAGCCCGTTGAAGGTGGGCGCCGCCTTGCGGTGGGGCGGCCGGGTTGGATCGAGGGCGAGCAATGGGAAGTGCTCCAGCAGCAACTCGATTGCGATCTGCGCCTCTGCGCGGGCAAGCGGCGCTCCAAGACAGAAGTGCAGCCCGCCGCCGAACGCGGCGTGGCTGGTGTCCGGCCGCCCGATATCGAAGCGATGCGGATCGGCATGCGCTGCCGGATCGCGTCCGGCGGCGAGCACGGAGGCGTCGATCTTTTCTCCCGCTTCAACCGGACAACCGGCGATCACGCCAGCCCCGGTTGTGACCCGCATGACCTGTGCGACCGGCGGGTCGAAGCGCAGCATCTCCTCGACCGCGTTCTGGATCAGCCCGGGATCGGCACGGAGCCTGGCCGCTTCCGCCGGATGCGCGAGCAGCGCCAGCACTCCGTTGCCGATAAGGTCGGCTGTGGTCATGTTTCCTGCAACCAGGAGCAGGTTGCAGGTCACGACGATCTCCCGTGCGGTGAGGCGTTCGCCCAGCTCCTCCGCTGCCACGAGGCGGCTGATCAGATCGTCCCGCGGCGCGGCGCGGCGCTGCTCGACCACGCTGGTGAGGTAATCATCCAGAGCCTGGCTTGCGTCGTGCAGACGTTCGCGCTGCGCCTCGGTCGGGCTCGGATTGAACACATGGATCAGGGCGTCGGACCAGCGCTTGAACAAAGCCTGGTCGGCGGCATCCACGCCCATCATTTCGGCAATGACGATGGTCGGCAGCGGCCCCGCATAGCGTTCCAGCAGATCAAAGCAAGCCTCACCCTTGAGTGCCGCGAGAAGGCTTGCCGCCACGCTACGTATGCGTGGCCGCATGGCCTCGATCGCACGCTGGTTGAAGGCTTGTGCCACAAGGCCACGCAATCGCTTGTGATCGGGGTCGTCAAGGCGGAGCATCGAGAGTTCGACGTCCTCCCCGAACTGGCGGCGTTCGAGGCTGCCTTCACGCGTCTTGCGCGGATCGACGGCGAGGGCGCGGTCATTGAGGACGGCACGAACATCGGCGTAGCGCGTGAGATAGATGCGCTCGAAGTCGGGGTCGGCGTGCACGGGTGCCGCCGCCCGCAGAGCATCCAGGAGCTCGTGCGGACGGTCGCGGAACACCGGGTTGAGGGGCGTCAGCGCTAAGCCGGATGGCAGCGACTTGGTATCGGTCCGCCCGCTCAACTCGGCCTCTCGCGCTTGAACCCGGTCAGGATTGACGACGCAAAAACGCCGGGATGTCCAGGCCGGTTTCGTCGCCGCCGGCGGGACGAACCGACGCCGAGGGCTCCGAGACCGCTTCCTGCAAGGACGGTTCCGTGCGTCGCGGCTCGCCCGCGGCGGCGTTCGAGGGCGGAGTTCCAGGCCCGCGCCTGAGCGCGCCGGTGACAATGCCGAACAGGCTGCGGTTTGCCGGCCCGGCCGGCTCGCTCTGGCCGCGCGGCGTCTCGGAGAACAACCCGGCACGTGGCGAGGCGGCCCTGCCGACCGCTGGGATCTGATGCGGCAAGGCGTTCGCGGGCGGCGCCTGCACCGGCGCGTGCTGCTCGAGCGGCGTTGCCATGGAGGGCTGGCGTGCCGCTGCATCCTGGGCCGGCCGTCCCGGCTGCATGGTCGAGCCCTGGAAATTCGCCCAGCTCTCCTGCCCAACCTGTTGCGTGCCGGCTTGCTGCGTGTGGCTCGCGTTCTGCTGATACGTATTTTGTTGCGGGGTGAGCACCGGCGCGCCGATCGGTCCGGTCGCCGGGACCCCCTTGCGCGCGCCGGAGCGGCCGCCGAACCCGAACCCGCCGGCGTAGTTCGGCTGCGGGTAGGGCGCCTGCGGAGGCGCTGCCGGAGCCGCGGCCGGACGCTCCACCTGCACTGGCAGCGGCGTGTCGATGCCGGTCGCCACCACCGAGACGCGGATACGCCCGGTCAGGCCCTCGTCGATCGCGGAGCCGAAAATGATGTTGGCGTCCTCGGCCACTTCCTCGCGGATGCGGTTGGCGGCCTGATCGACCTCGAACAGGGTCATGTCGTCGCCGCCGGTGATGTTGATCAGCAAGCCGCGCGCGCCGGCCATCGAGGTGTCCTCGAGCAGCGGGTTGGAGATCGCCGCCTCGGCCGCACGTATGGCGCGGTTTTCCCCGTCGCTCTCGCCGGTGCCCATCATCGCCTTGCCCATCTCGGCCATCACCGTGCGTATGTCGGC
>CAXTRK010000052.1:0-19445 GCA_964246745.1 uncultured Acetobacteraceae bacterium | reverse complement strand
CCCCAGGTCTCGCGTTTGAGACCTGGGTTCTCGGGAGCGCAAGCTCACGACCGCGTACGAACATTGCTAGCCTACAGGCAAAACACCAGAAAACCTCTAAACCGCCTGCGCGGCGGGCGCCCCCGGGGGGGCGCCCCCCCCCCCCCCGCGCCGGGCTCGGCGAGAATGCGCGCGCCGCCCTGATCACGCGCGGGCTTGCCGAGTTGAGCCGGCTGATCGTGGCGATGGGCGGCCGCTCGGCGACCGCGTCCGGACTGTCCGGGCTCGGCGACCTGGTGCTGACCTGCACAAGCTTCGTCTCACGCAACACCAGCCTTGGACTGGCGCTTGGACGCGGCGAACGGCTGGAGGCGATCCTGGCGTCGCGCAGCACCGTGGCCGAAGGCGTGGCGGCGGCCCCGGCACTCGCCGCACGCGCGCACGAGCTTGGCGTCGCGGTGCCGGTGATCGAGACCGTATCCCTGCTGCTCAGCGGCATGATCGATCTCTCCCAGGCGCGCACGCGTCTGCTCGACCGGCCCTTGGCAACGGAGACGTGAGGATGCGCGCCGCGGCGATGCTGATCCTGCTGCTGTCGGCCGCCTCGCCCGCCGATGCGAAGCAGGACCCGCTGGCGATGCTGAATTCTGGCAAGCCGACGCCGGACGCCATCGTCGCACACGCTCCGGACAGCGCCTGGCGCACGATCGATCCCGCCGACCTCGTGGTGATGGATCTCGCCGGCGGCCGCGTCACCATCCAGCTCGCTCCTGATTTCGCGCCGGCGCATATCGGCAACGTCCGCACGCTGATCGCGGCGCACTGGTTCGATGCCACCAGCATCAACCGTGTGCAGGACGACTACGTGGCGCAATGGGGCGATGCCAGCGAGAACAAGCCGCGCCCGGCTGGCATCGTCGCCCGGCCGGCCGCCGAGTACGAGCGCAGCGCCCGTGGCCTGCGCATCACCCCGCTTGCCTCGCGCGATCCCTACGCGCCCTCGGTCGGTTTTGTGGAAGGCTGGCCGATTGGGCGCGATCCGGCTTCAGGCCAGGTGTGGCTGACCCATTGTTACGGCATGGTCGGGGTCGGCCGGGATCTGCCGCCGGATACCGGCGATGGCTCCGAGCTGTATGCGGTGATCGGCCAGGCGCCGCGCCAGCTCGATCGCAACATTGCCCTGATTGGCCGGATCGTCGGTGGGATTGGCTTGCTCGACACTCTTGCGCGTGGCCATGGCGCGCTCGGCTTCTACACGTCGCCGACGCAACGGACGACGATCCTTCGCGTGCGGTCGATGGCCGAGTTGCCGCCATCCGAGAGGCAGGTCTGGCAAGTCATGCGTACCGACTCGACCAGCTTCAGCGCCTACGCATCAGCACGGGCGAACCGCCGCGACGTCTTCTATCTGCGGCCGGCGGGCGGCGTCGCGTTATGCAACGTGCCGGTGCCGCTACGCCAGAGGCCACCTTGATTTCGCCAGATTTGACAGGCACATCGCCCGACGAAGGCGTTCTTCGAACTCCATGGAGCAGAACTGTGATGACACAAATTTCAAAGCGAGCCCGAATAACCGGTTTCACTCTTGCCCTGGCGATTGCGGGCACGAGCCTGCCTGCGGTGAGCCAGGCCGAACCCGGCGGCTGCCTTAAATACGGCGCGGTCGGCGCGGTCGGCGGGCATGTCGCACACCATCATGCCGTCCTGGGCGCTGCTGGAGGATGCGCAGTGGGCATGTACAGGCGGCACAAGTACCGCAAGGAGCAACGTCAGAAAGCGCGCATGTATGACGAGCAGCAGCGCGGCGCATCCCAGCCCGGCGGCTGAGGGGCGGAATTGCCGCCAAGGGGTGAGTGCCCCCTGGCGGCTCGGCTTCACGAAGCCGGGGCGAACTCCTCTCCGGCCATGTCGGTGCCGCCGACGTCATCCTCATCATCGCCGCGGCCGACCTTCTCCCCGCGCGCCTGCCGTTCGGCATCTTCAGGAGTGCGCGCGACATTCACGGTCATCCGGATCAGAACTTCCGGATGCAACACGACACGCACCCCGGTCAGGCCGAGCGACTTGATGGGATGATCGAGCTCAACCTGCTGGCGATTGATGGTAAGGCCAGCCGCGGTCACGGCGACGGCGATATCCCGTGGGGTGACTGATCCATACAAGCTGCCGGAGTCCCCGGCCTGTCGTATGATCACCACCGACATTCCGCTGACCCGTTCGGCCAGCCGTTCGGCTTCCTCGCGGCGCTTGAGATTTTGCGCCTCGAGTTGGATGCGCTCACGCTCAAAGCGCTCCCGGTTGTGGGCGTTGGCACGTATCGCCTTTCCCTCTGGCAGCAGGTAGTTGCGCGCGAAGCCTGGCTTCACGCGCACCACCTCGCCCATCTGTCCCAGCTTTTCGATACGCTGAAGCAGGATCACTTCCGTAGCGGGCATCGCGGCACTCCCTCAGCTCAGGATGTAGGGCAGCAAGGCAAGGAAGCGGGCGCGCTTGATCGCCTGAGCAAGCTCGCGCTGCTTCTTCGCCGAAACAGCGGTGATACGGCTTGGCACAATCTTGCCGCGCTCCGAAAGAAAGCGCGACAGCAGCCGCACGTCCTTGTAGTCGATCTTCGGAGCGTTCGGACCGGAGAACGGGCAGGACTTGCGCCTGCGGTAAAACGGCCGGCGCGCGCCCACGGCGGTGCGCCGCTGGGCAGGACCCACGTCTGTATTGTCGGACATGCTGCCTTACTCCGTTTCCGCGAAATCGCGCGGACCACGTGACGGCAGACCGCCGTCGTCGCGCGCCCGGAATTCCTCGCGATCGTCATAGCCGCGCTTACGGCCGCTATCGAAACGTCCCGCCGGCTTGGGACCACGAAAGCCGCGTTCGCGATCGTCGCCCTTTCGGCTCAGTATCGCCGATGGAGCTTCGTCGATCGCCTCAATCCGCAAGGTGAGGAAGCGCAGCACGTCCTCGTTCAGGCCAAGCTGCCGCTCCATCTCCTTGATCGAGGCCGGCTTGGCTTCGATCCCAAGAAGCATGTAGTGCCCCTTGCGGTTCTTCTTGATCCGGTAGGCAAGGCTGCGCAGGCCCCAATACTCGCGCTTCTGGATCTGGTCGCCTTCGCTCTCAAGCTGAGCCGCAACCAAGTCCGCCACACCCTCGACCTGCTGCTGTGTCGCGTCGTTGCGTGCAATAAGCACACACTCATAAAACGGCATGCCTGCTCCCTTCGGATTGGTTCAACCCGGACCAGACACGGACCATTCCATGCGGCCGCCGATTGCGGGACTAGCTCCCGGTCAGCATGGGTATAGCCGGCGCGGATGCCACCGCCCGGCAGGGAAGGCGTGCGTTAAGCACGAGCGCCCGGAGTGTGCAAGCCCTCACCGGCACTCTTTGGCAGGCACCTTGATCTCACAGCCCTGTAATCTCTCTGACTGATAAACGTCTCATTAATGGGTTTGGCAATCGGGCTTGATCCCGATCGCCTCGAGCTTAAGGTGACTGAAACCGCGATGATCGAGGAAATGGAAGCCGCGATTTGCACGCTTCAGCAGCTCAGGGACATGGGCGTCAGCGTGGCACTCGATGATTTTAGCACCGGTTATTCATCGTTGAGCTTCCTGCGCACCCTGCCATTCGACCGCGTCAAGATTGATCGTTCCTTTGTGCAGGAACTCGGAAAGAAGCCGCAGGCCACCGTGATCGTGCGGTCCATTGCCGGGATGTGCGCCGATCTTGGCGCTTCCGTCACTGTCGAGGGCGTGGAGACGGACGAGCAGATCGAGACCCTGCGTGGCATAGGCTGCAGTGAGATCCAAGGCTACCGCATCGGTCGGCCGTGTTCGAAAGTGGAGCTTGCGGACTGGCTCGCCGCATTACCGCGAGTCATTCCAGCCCGTGTTGAAAATGACCCCCAAAGGAAGCACGAGCGGGGCGTCACGAGCAGGCGAGCCTTTGGCGGGACCAACTCAAGCTATCCGTAGTGTCGGCGCGCGAAGTCGATCGCGGCAGTGATTGCGGCGCCCTCACGGTCACCTGCGATTTCGCGCATTTCAATCACGACCCAGCCGGAATATCCGACCGCATCAAGTGCGGCGCCAGCGCTCGCATGGTCGCAGACGGGTGCCGCGAACGGCCCGAGTTGCGGTTCTGCCATGTGGTAGTGAGCGAGAAGCGGCGAGGCGGCGGTGATCGCCTCCGCCACATTATCGCCGGCGAGCGTCACGCAGGCGGTGTCGAGATGCACGCGCACATGGGCATGATCCGTGAGTGCGACGATCTCGACGATTTCGGCTGCGTGATTGAGGAAGTCGGCGCCGTAGATGGTTGGCACCGGCTCCATGCAGAGCGTGAGTCCACCGGCGGCGGCGGCGTCGCCGAGTGCGCGTAGCCGCTCGGCGCCGCGTTGCATGGCGTCGGCGGGAGCGAGCATACCGCGTAGGCGGCTCTTCGGCGCTCCGAATACCGCCACGCCTGTACCGAGCGCGTGCGCGATGCCGGCGACGCGGCGAACATGCTCCTGCATTGCGCCGAATTGCCGCGCGTCGCCAAGCAGGGATGCCTCCGGCCTTGCGTAAAAGATCGCCTGCAGCGAGCTGACCGACATTCCGGCCTCGGCGCAGCGCCGCCTGAAGTCAGCGAGGTGCGTGTCGGTCAAGTCCTCCCAGGGCGCGATCCGGGTTGGCGCCACCTCAACCCCCTGCGCGCCATGGGCGGCCAGCAGGTCGAGCATGGCAAGCTCGCTGGTCGCGGGCCAGGCAAGATTGGACACACCGATGCGCCGCCCGCTCATTGCGCCTCCCTCACAAAGTGACCGATCGCGTCCAGCACTGCAGTGCGATCGATCACGTAGCCGTCGCTGCCGCCGAATTCGGCCGCGTGCTCAGTGCGCATGTCATAGTGCGCTTCCGCCGCCGGCTCAGCGCCGATCTGGCTTTGCGGAAAAAACGCCGCGCGGATTTCCTCCATTGCCAGTGGCGCGGTGGCGAGATTGACAACCGCGAGCGAGTGCCCGCGCGCAGTGGCCAGGTCTCTGCCGAGGCGATCAAGTGGATACCATTGAAACGACGAGGCAGGGTTGATCACGGCGAGACGATTGTCGTGCATCAGGTCATAGATCGCGTTCTTCTTCAGACCACTGCCAATCAGCGCCGGCAGGCGGACGATCTGGTGAGAGGCGAAACGCTCGGCCACGAAGGCTTCCAGCACGGCGCGATTGCGCCCGTAAGCGTGCAGACCCTCCAGCAGCGGCGGATCACGTTCGGTTACGCCCGCCGGCGGGTCATAGACATCGATGGTGGAGATCAAGGTAAAGTTTTTCGCCTCAATCCGATCCAGATGGCGCATCAGACCTTCGATGCGCTCCCGGTCCTCGTCCGGGTTCTGGTTCGCCCACCATTTCACCGCCGAAACTCCGGCGCAAACGACATCTTCAAAACAGCTTCCGTCGATTGCTCCGATCGATGTCGAGTTGAAGACGGCGCCGAAGCTTCGCTGCCGCAGCAGATTGGAGCCGACAAAACCGGTATGGCCGATCAGCGCGTCGTCAAGGGTCATGCATCGATCTCATCTATCATCTCAGTGAGGACGGCAGGGTCGATCGTATAGGCGCTCGCGTGTGCCGGGCGGTCCGGCTCCAACGTCGGGCCGTAGCAGATCGCGACATCCTGGCCGCGAGCGCCGGCAAGGTCCCAGTAGAACGGCTCGATCCAGCCTTCCGGCGCCAGATAGCCGATGGTCGAACCGGGCGCCATGAACAGGCTGTTGGTCATCGCAGCCCCCATGCAGCCGATGATGCGCCTCGCATTGGCGAACATCGCCACCTGGACGTCGAACGGCTGCCGCGACAGGTCGACGACTTCGTAGCCGTGCGCCGACAACAGCGCATTCACCGCCTCGGCGTTGCGCAATCCCCGGCTCATGCCCGCGCTGCGCAGCACGAACAGCTTGTCGACCTGCTTGACGCGCGTCCGCATCGGCGCCGCGGCGGCCGAGGCGATACCGGCGAGGCGCTGCATGGCCGCGGGCGAGCGAATGAACGGATGGTAGCTCACCGGTGTCACATAATAGAGCCTGTCGAGCTGCTGCACGCGATCGTAGGCCACGTCATGGACACGCACGCCGCCATCCGCCGCCATGAGCTCGCGCCCGAGAAAGCTGCGGATTGATTGCAGCTTCACGTCGGCAATGCCCCGGTGCGCCTCGATGTCCGGCAGCAGGATGGTGATCGGGCGCCCGGGATACAGCCGGCGTAACGTCTCGACCGCGGCCAGGCGCGGCAGATCCTCGACCAGCCAATGGCCGTAATTGTGCGAACCGGCGGAGCCCAGATAGAGATGCGGGCCGTCGCTCACGTCGATCACCTCCCGTGGGCGGGAGAGCAGCTCATCAGTGGGCAGCGCGCGCAGAGTATGGCGGTCGGGCGGCCGCTGCGTCTCCCAGACCGCTTTCAGTTCGGGCGCCGTGCCGGAATAGATAACCGAGCCGCAGATGCTGGCGCCGTTGAAAGCCACCAGCAGAGATGCGGGACCGGAATGACGTGCCTCGTTGGTCGCGGCGAAGACTTCATGATGCAGCAATGCGCGGAAGGCCTCAGCCCCCCCATAGAGCTTTGCCTCGGGCCGCTGATAGTAATAGCCTGGATAGACCTCCTCGACGATCTCCGGAGACCAGTGCCCACCGTCGAGTGCCCGCAGCTCTGCGAGCAGATCCGCGGATTCCGGAAAAATCGTGCTCGCATACAGGCGGGCGGCGCAGGAGACAAAGCTTATCATTTATCTTGCGTAATCAGTTTGCGGCTCGCGATATCCTGTCGCAGCGGACTGGCTAGATTTGCGAAGCCTCGCGACTCCGCGGATCCGACGAAAGAGAGAACTCGCTCCATCGCAAAGAAAATCGTGTCGATCTTGCCGGACATGACATGAAAGATGCGCCCGCGCCGGAACACCGAGCAGGAGCGGTCGTCGAAATTGCCGACCGGCTTGGTCTTGATCGCGATCTGCGGCCCGACAAAACGGAAGCTCTCGCGAAAGGTCGGAAGATAGCGCGAGACCTGCGCCTCCATTGCCGCGATCCTGTCCTGCACGGTGTCCGCGGAGACGCTGTCGCGGCAGCGCCTCGCCTCGGCCGCGTTGGTAAAGCGCCCGAGCGGCGTGTGCGGCACCGAGGACAGCGTATAGATCGATGGATCCTCGGTGGGATAGACCGAGCAGAGCGGGCCGTCGACGAAGGTGACGGCGGGAAACGGCTGATCCGTCTCGTAATAGAGCAGGATGGTGGGTTCGTAGAAGAACGGCATCGGCATGCCGAAATGCTGGCCCCAGCTTGCATCGATCAGCAGATCGTATGGCTCGCCCTCGACGCGCACGCAATCGACCGCATTGTCGATATCGGTGACGCGATGGTTCAGCACCAGGCTGGCTCCGAGCTGTTCGGCAAAATAGCGTCGCGACTGCTCGATCAGAAGCACACGCTCATGCGTCAGCATCATCCCGGCAACTTCGCGGATCGGCACGGAGGTGTCGCCGGTCTCCCGGAACTCGATTCCCGTCGAGGTCATGATCAGACGATAGGTCGAAAAGTCGATCAGGCTTTCCGCGCGCGGCACGGCATAGATGTTCTCGTCGACGCCGCGGCTGAGATAGGGATAGCGCTCCATGAAGCGCATGAAGCCGTCGCGCGACTGCACCCGCGTGCCGTGATGGCGCGGATAGTGGAAGCCCAGATGCAGTCGGAACTGGTTGTTGCCGGACGCTTCGTGCAGGGGCCGCGCATGCTGCTCGAAGACCGTCACGTCGAAGCCCAGCATCTTCAGCGACGAACCGATATGACAGCCATACCAGCCGGCGCCGAGGATTGCGACTTTGGACACCATGCAGGTCCGCCTTGTGTTTCGCGGCTGAAGCTAGCGCAACCGGGCGGCGGAAGGCACGTGCTTCATGCGGGCCAGTTCTTCATGCGCGCTGGGCCAGGACCTCGGCGAGCAGGGTCTGGAACTGGGCCAGCACGCGGCCGTGGTCGACGCGGAAGTTGGCAAAGAACGGGTTGCCGGGCGAGACCGGCACCAGGCGTGGCGCCCCGGGATCGTCCACCACCGAGTCCGGATCAGCGAACACCAACGTCGTTGGCGTCTCCATATAGTGCGGCGAATCATAGATGTGCAGGTCGTCGCGGTTGAGCAGGTTGGCACGGCTGGTGACGACAAGGCCGGGCTTGTTGCAGACCCAGCGGAACTTGGCCAGACTGGCGCCCCAGATCGACACGAAGCAGTCGCACTGGATTGCCCAGGCCAGGCTGCTGGCGACGCCGTCGCCAAGCGTATCGATAAGGGTAACGTCGAGGCCGTCCGCACCCTCTCGCAAGATCGCGGCGATCTCACGTTCCAGCTCAACCGGCGAGCGGTGGGCGAGCGACTCGCCATGGCTCTGGATAACGCCCGCGCTCCCGTCGTCTGGCGCGGCATCTCCGCTCTTGCCCGGTTCGCGCGCGTTATGGCCGTCGATCACCAGGACGGCGCCGGGCCAGCCTTCCGCCACCATCCTGATCACATCGGCAAAGAAGGCAGGTATGTCGACGAGGGTGCGGTTCTCGACACGCAATCCCAGCACGATCACTGGAGCACCCCGTGCCCGGGCCGCTTCGACCTGGCCGCCGATCTCGCGAAACACCTGGTTTGAGCGGGTAAGCCGCTGCAGCCGTCGCCGCAGCTCGGCCGAGACCCGCTCGCGCGTCACGCGTACCGCGCAGATGCCTTCCCGGTAGAGATAGGGCATCACATCGCTGGCATGATCCAGGTCGCGCGTGAGTCGACGCCGCAGCTCCGGAAAGATCGCGTCGATCTCGCCCCAGAGTTCGATGCCGCGGCGGGCGCCGGGAATGATCCATTCCGGGATTTGCTCGCCCTCGGCCGAGGTGAGCAGATACTCCATTCCGGACAACTCGTTCCAGAGCTGATGGCCGAGATGCGTGCCTGGCTGCCCACGCATCACGCTGGCCATCCGGCGGGCGCCTCGCACCCAGTACGGCACCAGCAACGGCCCGTTCAACGCCGCCTGGTTGATGAACCAGCGTGCCAGATTGGGCGGGAAATAGACGTCCAGCAAATGCCTGCACCGCGCGTCGCGCACCACCAGCAGATCAAGGTGCGGGACATAGACCGCGAGCGGCTTGCAGTAATGGTCGGAGGCAATGACATAGAAGGTGAGACCGGCGGCGATGTCCGCGAAGCGGTAGGCAAAGCGGAAATCGTCGAAGTAGATGCATCCCTGGCAGCGCAGCGGCCGGCCGTCCACCGGGCTCGGCCAGGACAGCATGCCGTCCTTGGTGGCGGCTACCACCCGGTCTTCGAGCGCCTCGGCCAATCCGGCCTGGAAGTGCGCGCGTTCCAGCGCCACCGGCATGTTGCCGAACGGACTGACGAAGCTGGTACTCCGCGCCATGTCGCCCACCAGCACCGCGCGCGGCGTGGCCAGCACCGCATCGCCGCCGGACTCCGAGATCGCCGTGCGCAGCACGTCGTTCACCTGGGCAAAAGCCTGCGCCTCGCGCGACAGCACCGGCATCGGACGCAGCAGAATGTCGACGATCATCCGGCGCAGCAGCGCCACCGAGTGCTGACGCAGCGACTCCGCCTGCGCCGCCGTGAGGTCGGCGAGCTTGTCGCCCAGGCGGCAGAGAGCGGCGTCCAGCAGCCACGCCGCGCGGCCGCCATTCTGGTGCTTGAACTCCAGCACCAGAAAGGGGGCAAGACCGGAATAGAGCAGCCAAGGCGTCCAGCCGGAAACAAACGAGGTGAACGTCTCGCCGGGCGCGCTGAACAAAGGCGCGATAGCGTCCTCGCCAAGCCGCAGATGCATGATCCCGCCATGTCGCACGACGGGCTCGGTCATCAACACGGGAAGGCGGTCGATCAACGGAGCCGGTCCATCGCGCATCGCCGAGACATGAACGGAGCTTCGACTCGTGTCAAACCAATCACTCGGTTGCTGAAACGGTTTAAGTGCGGCGGCATCTATGGTCCAAGGATAAAGTGGTAGGCTTCCCGCAATTGCGATTCAACGGCGACGCCGTTGCGCACCGCCGGGCGGAAATGCCAGGAAGCGACGGCATCGCGCGCGGCCTGGTCGAGCGCCGCGTAGCCGGAGCTCTGCATGAGCTGCACGCTCTCGGCGCGTCCATCGGGCGCGATCAACACCGCGAGATAGACCGTGCCCTGCTCGCCGCGCAGCGCCGCGGACTTCGGATAGCCGGCTGGTTTGTTGATATACTTGTCGTTCGGCGATGCGGGGATCGTGCGCGGATCGGCCAGGCCCCAGCCCGGCTGGCCATCGATGTCGAGGTTGACCTCGACGGTCGAAGACGGCGCCGGCGGCTTGGCGGTGCTGGTGTCCTGGCCCTTGGCCTGATCGCCCGCGGTCGGCGAGTCGCTGTCCTTCGGAGGCGGCACTTGCGGCCCTGATGGCGCCTTGAAGGTGTCGTCGGCGCCCCCGCCCTGCTTGGCCCGCGTCGGCGCCGCCTTTGGCGCCGGAGTCCTGGCCGGCTGCTTTGGCGGCGGCGCGCCGCCGACGGTGGGCGTGTCCTGCTTGACCATGACCAGCTCAGCGTCCGGCGGCGGCGGCGGCGGCTTCGATGGGGGCGCGCGCAGGAACGCCGGCAGGTAGCGCGGCGCCTCGACGATGGCGCCAACCATGGCGGCATGGAACAGCACGGCGATCGCGGCGGCGCCAAGCAGGAGCTCTCGCCTGCGCCTTCCGCCCCAAGCGGGCGACGGCACGAACAGGCGCGTGCGTGATGCGCCTGAGGTCGTGCCCGAGGGAGAGCCCGCAGGCGTGCTCGGCCGAGTCGCCGGCATCCTGAAAGAGCGTCAGGCCCGCAGGTGGGATGGGATCGGCATGCCGAGATGGTCCGGGATGTTCCATAGCTCGCGCACGGTGCGGATCGGCTTGAAGCCAGCGCGCAGGTAGGAGCCGAGAGCACGCGGATGGTCAGCGGTGCAGGTATTCACACGTATGCCAAGTCCGGGACGCGGCAGCACGCGTGACCAGGCTTCGTCGATCGCCGCGCGCAGGAACGCGGTGCCCAGCCGCCGGCCGACAAGATGCGGCATCAATCCGAAATAGCTGAGATTGACCTCGCCGCCATGACGGCTGTCGAGCTCGAAAAAGCCGCCGGGCTCGGCCTCATGATAGAGCACATGGAGGCTGATCCGTGCATCGGCCAGCAGGGCCGCGATTTCCTGGTCGCTCGCCACCCGACGCAGCCACCAGCAATAATCATGGCCCACCGTGCCATAGAGATAACGATAAAAGCCAACCGTCGGCGTGCGGACCTGCAGCACCGGGCAATCTGACGGCAGCTTCGTTGCATGGCCTTCCGGCCTGCGGCCCATGCGCAGGAAGGTGACATCGACGGCGATGCGGCTATGGCGGTCGGGCACGCCTGCTTCGTCGTCGGCCCAGGATGGCGGCCTGCTGGGCTGATCCCCAATGCCCGGAACCCGCTGCGCCATGCCAACCCTCCGGACTGCCCTTGTTCACCTTAACGGCTTCAATCGTCCAGGAAGGAGCGGAGTTTGCGGCTGCGGCTGGGATGCTTGAGCTTCCGCAGCGCCTTCGCCTCGATCTGACGAATGCGTTCCCTGGTCACGTTGAACTGCTGGCCGACCTCCTCCAGCGTGTGGTCGGTGTTCATGCCGATGCCGAACCGCATGCGCAGAACCCGCTCCTCCCGCGGCGTCAGCGACGACAATACCCGCGTGGTGGCCTCACGCAGGTTGGTCTGGATCGCGGCATCGAGCGGGATCACCGCCGTCTTGTCCTCGATGAAGTCGCCGAGATGGCTATCCTCCTCGTCGCCGATCGGGGTCTCCAGCGAAATCGGCTCTTTCGCGATCTTCAGCACCTTGCGCACCTTCTCGAGCGGCATGCCGAGCTTTTCGGCAAGCTCCTCCGGCGCCGGCTCGCGGCCGATTTCATGGAGCATCTGACGCGAGGTGCGCACCAGCTTGTTGATGGTCTCGATCATGTGCACCGGGATGCGGATCGTGCGCGCCTGGTCGGCGATCGAACGGGTGATCGCCTGGCGTATCCACCAGGTGGCGTAGGTGCTGAACTTGTAGCCGCGGCGATACTCGAACTTATCGACCGCTTTCATCAGGCCAATATTGCCTTCCTGGATCAGGTCCAGGAACTGCAGCCCGCGATTGGTGTATTTCTTGGCGATCGAAATCACCAGCCGCAGGTTGGCCTCGATCATCTCCTTCTTGGCGCGCGCACTGTCCCGCTCGCCGCGAGATACCGTGGCATAGACGCGTCGAAACTCGGTGATCGGCAGGCCGGCATCCTGCGCGACCGACCCCACCTTCGAGCGAAGTTCGATCATGTCGATGGCGTGCCGCGCCACCAGGTTCTTCCAACCCTTGCCCGGCAGGGTCGTCACCGTCTCCATCCAGTTCGGATCGAGTTCGTGATTGCGGTATTTGATCAGGAAGTCATCACGGGAGACCTTTGCGCCCTCGGCGAGACGCAGCATTCTGCCCTCCAGCCCATTCAGCCTCTGGCTGATCTGCTTGAGCTGAAGCACCAGCTCCTCGATGCGGTTGTTGTGCAGCCGCACTTGCTCAACCTTGCCGACAAGCTCTTCCCGCAGCTTCTCGTAGTTCTTTTCGGAGCGTTCGTTGATCTGCTCGCCGGAGGTGATGCTTTCCAGCCGACGCGTCTGCAGCTTGTGCAGCCGCTTGTAAAGCGCCTCGATCTCCTCGAATTGCTGCAGCACTTCCGGCTTGAGCTTCTCCTCTAGCGCCGAAAGCGACAGGCTGGCGCCCTCCACCTCCGCCTCATCGTCGATCTCCGCGGGCGCCTCAAAGCTTGCCTCGACCAGGCCCGGCTCACCCGCGGCGCCGTCGGTGGCGTTGCCGGACTGCGTCGCCTCCAGATCAATGATGTCGCGCAGCAGCATCTGACCGACCTTGAGACGGTCATGCCAGGAGATGATGGCGCGGAAGGTCAGCGGGCTTTCGCACAGGCCGCCGATCATCTCGTCGCGGCCGGCCTCGATGCGCTTGGCGATGGCGATCTCGCCCTCGCGCGAGAGCAGCTCGACCGAGCCCATCTCGCGTAGATACATGCGCACCGGATCGTCGGTGCGGCCGAGACTCTCCTCGTCGACGTTGCCGGTCTGCTCCTCCTCGGCATCCTCCTTCTTTTCCTCGCGCGGCGCCTCGGCCTCCTCGTTGTCCTCGTTCTCGACAACCTGGATGCCCATCTCGCTCAGCGTCGCCATCACATCCTCGATCTGCTCGGAGGACATCTGATCCGGAGGCAGCACCGCGTTCAGCTCGTCGAACGTGATGTAGCCCCGCTCACGGCCGCGCGCGATCAGCCGCTTTACAGCAGCCGACTGCGTGTCAAGCAGGTTGGTCTCAGCGTCTTGCTCGCTGGTGGTCGCTTCCGCGTTTACGGCCGTTTTTGTCGCCATCACCGATCCAACTCCACTCAATTCCAGCCATCCCCGTCAGCCTGCTCGCCAGCACGCAACGCGGCACATACTTCGGATAACGAGCGAAGACGACGCTCGGACGCCTCATCGTTGCGCTCGACCCACTCCAGTAGCGACGCCTGCCGTTCCTGCTCAAGCCGATCAAAGCTGAGGAGTCCGAAGAAGTGCCACCATCGCTTCTCGATTTCGGCCGGCATGTCCGTCAACTCGACCTGCTCGACAAGAGGCAAGGGCTCGATCCCCAGGACTGCGTCAACCGCCGTTGAGTGGCCGCATGCTCTCAGGTGGTCCACCAGACCTTGCGTGTCAAGAAAATCGCGCGCATGATTGTCGGTTTGTGGTCGCTCGGCATAGCTCGCAGCCCAGCCCACGATGCACTCCCGTATCAATCGCAGATCTTCCGGTAGCTCAAGGCCGCAATACGCCTCCTCGACATCATGCAGCAGCTCCGGATGCCGCAGCACGATCGCGGTCAGGATACGCAGCCGCTCCCGGCGCACCGATTGCGGCGGCGGCAGCGGCGATGGTCCGGCAATCGGGCGCGCGGCCGGAGCTTGACCGGGCGGCCGCCCGCGCCGGCCGCGAAAGGCCTCGAAGAAGCGGTCGAGCAGAGTGCGGCGGTATTCCGCGGCGAGGGTGCGGTTGCCGATCCTGCCCGCCGCTTCAACCAGCCGCGCGTGCAGCGCCGCGCGTTGCTCCGGGCCGGGATGCTTGATCCCCTCGCTCAGCAGATCGAACAGCACGTCGCCGATCGGCTGCGCCCCGGCCAGCATCGTGCGGGCGGCGCCGGCTCCCCGGACACGCACCAGGCTGTCCGGATCCTCTCCCTCCGGCAGCCGACAGAACCGCAGCGAGCGCTCCGGGTCGAGCAATGGCAACGCGGTCTCCGCCGCGCGGATCGCCGCCCGCCTGCCGGCCGCGTCGCCGTCGAAACACAGCACCGGCGACGGCGACAGCCGCCAAAGCGCTTCGAACTGTTCGGATGTCAGCGCGGTGCCGAGCGGCGCGACCGCGCCGTTGAAGCCGGCCTGATGCAGCGCCATCACGTCCATATAGCCTTCAACGACGATCAACTCCGACGGGAACTCCGGCCGCCCCCCGCCCGCTCTCGGCGCGCGAAGCGCCGTTTGCGCCAGGTCCAATGCGAACAGCGTCCGACGCTTGCTGAACAGAGCGGTCTCCGGCCCGTTGAGGTATTTCGGTTGAGCGTCGCCAAGCGTGCGCGCGCCAAAGCTGATCAGGGCGCCGCGTCGATCACGGATCGGGAAGGTGACGCGGTTGAAGAACAGCTCGCCTTTTGGTTGACCGTCCTCTCCCACCCGCATCAGGCCGGCCTCGGCCATCAGTGCCGCCTCGATGCCTTGCCGACGCAACTCCCGGGCAAGACTTCCATCGCCCGACCAGCCCAAGCCGAATGCGGCGATGGTGGCATCCGACAGGCCGCGGCCACGCAGGTAGGCGAGCCCGGCGCTGCCCTCGTCGGCCTGCAGCCTGCCGACATACGCGCGCTGCGCCGCCTCCAGGATCTCTGTCAGCGTCCGGCTGTGGCTCGCCTTCTGCTGCGCCCGCTCCTGCGCGCGCGGGTCCTGTCTGGGCAGCTCCAGCCCAGCTTCGGCGGCCAACGACGTCACCGTCTCAAGGAAGGACTGGCCGACGCTTTGCATGACAAAGGAGATCACGTCGCCATGCGCGCCGCAGCCAAAGCAGTGGAATCCGTCCTCATAGACATAGAAGGACGGCGTCTTCTCACCATGGAAGGGACAGCACGCCTTCCAGTTCCGCCCGGAGCGGGACAGCTTCACCCGCCGCCCAATCACCGAGGCGATCGGGGTGCGCGCACGCAACTCGTCAAGGAAGGCGGGCTCGAACGCCATGACCGGAGGGTCTAGCTCAACCGCGCCTTCACCAGGGCGCCAGCGCGCGCCATGTCGAGAGCCGCGCCGTGGCTTGCCTTGAGCGCGGCCATCACCCGGCCCATGTCGCGCACCCCGCTCGCCTGAGTGGCCACGATGGCGCCTTCAACGGCGTGCTGCATGGCCGCGCTGTCCATTTGCGCTGGAAGGTAGCTCTCGATGAGGGCGATTTCCGCATTCTCCTTGGCCGCAAGCTCGCCGCGGCCGCCCTGCACATAGAGCGCGGCCGCTTCCCCACGCTGCTTGGCCATGTTGCGCAGCGCGGAGACGATCTCGGTCTCGTCGATCTGTGCGAACCCTTTCGGCCGCCCGGCGATGTCCAGATCCTTGATGCGGGCGATGATCATGCGGACCGTGGAGACGCGGGCGGTATCGCCTGACTTCATCGCTTGTTTGAGATCGTCGTTGAAGCGGACGCGGAGCGACATGGCGGCACTTTCGTTCGTCGGACGGGAGCGGATTTCCTTGGAGCCGCCTCTTTATCATCTGCGCCCGACGCTTGGGAATTTTCTTCCCATGACCGCTTCGGGCGACTAGAGGCAGGTGCATGGGCATGAGCGTAGAGACGATCATCGAGCGGCTGGGCGGCTTGCAGAACGCCGCGCGCGTGACCGGCATCGGCACCGAGGCGGTGCGCAAATGGCGCCAGGCAGGCTTGATCCCGTCCAAGCACTGGACCACGGTGATCCGCGCGACTGGACTGGCGCTGGCGGACTTGCAGAGTGCGGCGGAAGACAACGCCGACATCATGCAGGCCGCGCAACCGGCCCCCGCTTGCGCCACCGCCGTGCTCGTGCTGGCCGATGGCGCCGTGCTGTGGGGACGCGGATTCGGCGCCCACACGACGGATGGCGACGAGGGCTTAGGCGAAATCTGCTTCTCCACTGGCGCCACCGGATACCAGGAGACCCTGACCGATCCCTCGTTTGCCGGGCAGATCATCACCTTCACGTTTCCGCATATCGGCAATGTCGGCGTCAACCCCGAAGACGAGGAAGCAGTCAACATCGCGGCGCGCGGGCTGGTGGTAAAGCAGGACCTCACCGCTCCCTCAAACTGGCGCGCGGTGCAGCCGCTTGCGGCCTGGCTGCGGGCGCGCGGCGTTCCCGGCATCTGCGACATCGATACACGCGCCTTGACAATACGGATACGCGATCGCGGTCCACAGACGGCCGTCCTCGCCTATCCTGAAAACGCCGCCTTCGATCTCGCGGGCTTGCGCGAACGCGCCCGCGCCTGGCCTGGTCTTGAGGGCATGGATCTCGCCCGCGAGGTCTCCTGCACGCAGAGCTATGGCTGGACCCAGGGGGTTTGGATGCGGACGCCGCCGGCGCCGCGCAAGCGGGTGGTGGCGGTCGATTACGGCGCCAAGCGCAACATCCTGCGTTGCCTGGTCGATGCCGGCTGCGCGGTTACTGTGGTGCCGGCCACCGCCACCGCCGACGAGATCCTGTCGCACCAGCCGGACGGCGTGTTCCTCTCCAACGGTCCGGGCGACCCCCAAGCAACCGCCGAATACGCGGTGCCGGCGATCCAGGGTGTGCTGGCGGCGGGCAAGCCGGTGTTCGGCATCTGCCTGGGTCACCAGTTGCTGGCGCTCGCCCTGGGTGCGCGAACCTACAAGCTGGAGCAGGGTCATCGCGGCGCCAACCAGCCGGTGCGCGACCTTGCCACCGGCCGCGTCGAGATCACCAGCCAGAACCATGGCTTCGCGGTCGACGACACGTCGCTGCCGCAGGACGTGCGCGCCACCCATGTCAGCCTGTTCGACGGCAGCAACGAGGGCATTGCCAGCGAGCGTCTGCCGGCATTCTCCGTGCAGTATCACCCGGAGGCGAGCCCCGGCCCCTCGGACAGCGTGCATCTGTTCCAGCGGTTCATGGAGTTGATGGAGGCTGCGGCGATGCGAAGTATATAGAAAGTTTAGAAGAGTATATGGATTTCTTCCTATCCTCGTGTAAACTTCCTATATGGACCCTGCCCGCAACCCGTTCGTTCCCGGAGCCGGCGCCTTGCCACCCGAGCTGGTTGGCCGCGCGGATCTTCTTGAGCAGGCCGATATCCTGTTCCAGCGCGCCAAGCTTGGCCGAGCGGCAAAGAGCTTCATTGCCGTCGGTCTACGCGGCGTCGGCAAGACTGTCGTATTGAACAAGTCCGGACACATGGCCAAGGCGCATGGCTACCGCATTTGTCAGGTCGAGGCGCACGAGAACAAGCCTTTGCCTTTGCTGCTAGTGCCGCATCTGCGACGCATGCTGCTCGAGCTCGATCGTCTCGGCGCGCTCAGCCAGCACGTCAAGCGAGCGCTGCGCGTGCTGAAAAGCTTCGCCTCCGGGCTGACTCTCAGATATGGCGATGCCCAGATTCAACTCGATGTCGAACCGGAGCAGGGATCGGCCGATAGCGGCGACATGGAGGCTGATCTGCCGGAGCTGCTTGCGGCGGTCGGACGGGCGGCAGCATCGCGAGGCAGCGCAATCGCGCTCTTTATCGACGAGATACAGTATCTCGAAGAGACGCATATGAGCGCGCTCATCATGAGCTTCCATCGCGTCATGCAGGAAGCGCTTCCAGTCGTTCTGGTTGCGGCAGGACTGCCACAGGTCGTGGCATTGAGCGGGCGTTCCAAATCATACGCCGAACGATTGTTCGATTTCCCGGAGATCGGAGCGCTGTCGGCAGACGACGCGCGCCAGGCTCTCGAACAACCCGCAATCCAGGAGGGCGCCAACTTCACACCTCAGGCGCTGGACAGGATTGTCGATACCAGCCGCGGCTATCCCTACTTCCTGCAGGAGTGGGGCTACCACAGTTGGAATGCAGCGGCGGAAAGTCTCATTACCGAGAACGACGTCATCTCCGCCACCACCCGCGCGGTGAAGTCGCTCGATTCCAGCTTCTTCAGGATGCGCTACGACCGCCTGACGCCGCGCGAAAAGGCCTATTGCCGCGCGATCGCGGATCTCGGCGGCGGCACCCATCGGTCCGGCGACGTCGCAAGGCAGATGGGCACGGGCACGCGCGCAATGGGACCGCTGCGCGACGGCCTGATCCGCAAGGGCGTGATCTACAGCCCGGCGCATGGCGACATTGCCTTTACCGTGCCCATGTTCGACCAGTTCCTGCACCGCATCCAATCCTCTCCGCGGAGCTGACCGCCATGGCCCGAACATGACCTTTCTCGCAACGAAGACCGCGAAGCGCGTCATCGAGCGCGTACCAGGCTGCGGAAAAGCCAAGACAAGGGCTCTGCCCTTGACCGGGTTTTCCAGGTCGAAGGATTTCAAAGGCTCGCCTTTGATGGGGTCGAGGGGCAAAGCCCCTTGCCTTCGCTTCGTTCCGCGCGGCATCGAGACACACTATCGAAAATCCTGCACGACGTTTGAAATGAAAGCCGGGCATGCCGAAGCGCACTGACATCCGTTCGATCCTGATCATCGGCGCCGGGCCGATCATCATCGGCCAGGCCTGCGAGTTCGACTATTCAGGAGCGCAGGCGTGCAAGGCGCTGCGCGCGGAGGGCTACCGGGTGATCCTGGTGAACTCCAATCCCGCCACCATCATGACCGATCCGGGCCTGGCCGACGCCACCTATGTCGAGCCGATCACGGCCGAATTCGTCGAGCGCATCATCCTGCGCGAGCGGCCGGACGCGATCCTGCCGACCATGGGCGGCCAGACCGCGCTGAACACGGCGATGGCGCTGAACAACAGCGGCTTCCTTGCGCAACACGGGGTCGAGCTGATCGGCGCCAGGGCCGACGTGATCGACCGTGCCGAGGACCGTCTCAAGTTCCGCGACGCGATGAGCGCGATCGGCATCGAGAGCCCGCTCAGCGTCATCGCGCATACGATCGAGGAAGCCCGCGCGGCGCTCGCGACCACCAGGCTGCCGGCGGTGATACGGCCCTCGTTCACGCTCGGCGGCACCGGCGGCGGCATCGCCTACAACCGCGAGGAGTTCGAGAAGATCGTGGCCTCGGGCCTCGATGCCTCGCCGACCAACGAGGTGCTGATCGAGGAGAGCGTGCTCGGCTGGAAGGAGTACGAGATGGAGGTGGTCCGCGA
>CAXTRK010000051.1:0-20412 GCA_964246745.1 uncultured Acetobacteraceae bacterium | reverse complement strand
CCCCCCCCCCCCGCGCCCCGCCCCGCCCTAACGGGGGGGGCGCCGCCGCTGAACACCCGCGGCCCCGACGCGGTCGCGGATCTGCACCGTGTGTTCGCCACCTGTCCGCGTCCGCGCCATGTGATCAAGCCGGTGCTGACCGCGCGCGGGGGGGCGGCCGAACTGCGCGCGATCGGGACGCGTGGCCTTGGCTCCGCCATCCTGTTCGGGCCGGAGCGGGCCGGGCTCGACAATGACGACATGGCGCGCTGCGACGCGCTGATCCGCTACCCGCTGAACCCGGCGTTCAGCTCGCTCAATCTCGCGCAAGCGGTGATGATCATGGCCTACGAATGGTGCCTGGCCGGCGATGCGATGCCGCCTCGGGCATTCATGACCAACGAGACGCAGGTGGCGAACAAAGGCGAGCTGGATAACTTCCTCGTCCATCTCACGCGCGAGCTGGACGCGTGCGGCTTCCTGCGCAACCAGGCCAAGCGGCCGGGAATGGTGCGCAACCTGCGGCATTTCTTTGAGCGCGGCGAGGTCACCCGGCAGGAGTTGCGCACGCTGCATGGTGTGGTGACGGAACTCGCCCTCGGGCGGCGTCTGCGCGGACGCGACGAGCCGTAGAGTTCGCCGAGCCGCGCCCTCTGTCTCAGCGTATCGTCTCGCCGCGGCCGAGACGCTGCAGCCCTTTGACGATCGCCCAGATGGTCCAGACCACCCACCAGGCGGCGACACCCCACGGGATCACCAGGAAGATCAGTCCGGCGCCGAAGGTGATCGCGCCGAGCCCGACCACCACGGCATGCAGCACCACAATGGCGATGCCGGCCAGGATGCAGTGCCAGAAAATCCGGATTTGCCAGTTGAGGTGGGAGCGGACCAGGGTGGAGGCGCGCTTGCGGTTCAGGTAGGCGAGCACGACGCCGATGAACGGCGTCACTCCGGTGAAGAAGCCGGCGATGTAGAGCGCATAGGTGACGTTGGCGATGGTGTGGCCGCTGTCGGCGCGTTCGTATGGCTCGAAGGCGACGGGGTAGGGTCCGGTCGGACGATACGCCATGATGTCTGGCTCCTGGTGTGGATGACTCGGAACGCAGCAAGTGGCGTGCCAGCTCATATCCGTCGCGGCGCGCTCCTGGAAGTGGCGCAAACCGCTATATGATGGCCTCGGGTGTCAAGGTCCAGGAGGCATGGCGGGACTCGCCTGGAGCAATCAGCATCAGATGCGGCTTGGCCTCGAACGCGCCGTCGAAGCCTTGCGGACTGGCCAGTCCCGACCAGGGCTCGATACACAGGAAGCCAGCGCCACGCTTCGACCACAGCCCGAGCTGGCGGAAGCCGGTCCAGCCGATGCGCAGACCGGGACCGCCTGGCACGCCGTAGCGCAGCGACGTGCTGGCGGGCGATTCCAGGATCACCGCGTCCTCATCGAACAAGGCTTCATCGAGATCGAGCCGGTGGCCTCGAATCGGTGTCGGCACGAGGCCGGGCCGCAGCAGGCCATCGTTGACGCGGCGTATCGGCGCGGTCTCCTCGCGTTCGAAGATGATGGCGTGCGCCTCGGGCGCCGACCCTCCGGGCAGCGGCCAGACGAAGGCCGGGTGCGCGCCCAGCGAGGCGGGCAGCACCGCCGCGGACGGGTTGGTGACGGTATAGCCGACGGTGAGCGACGCGCCCTCGATGCGGTAGTCGATCTCGAGCGCGAAAGCGAAGGGATAGATCGTCCGGCTTTGCGCATCGTCGCGCAGCAGCAGACGGCAGTGCGTCCGCGTGCGTTCCATGAACTGGAAGTTCCGGTCACGCGCGAAGCCGTGCTGGGTCATCCGTGTGGCGGCGCCGCCGTGACGCAAGGTGTCGCCGGCAAGCCGGCCAACGATCGGGAACAGCACCGGCGCATGGCGCGGCCATTGCGGTCCGGCCTGCCAGAGCAGTTCGGCGCCCCCGCCGCGGATGGAATGCAGCTCCGCGCCGGCGCGCGCGATCGTCGCGGTGAGACCGTCACCGATGGTATGGCGTTCGTCGTCCGGCATGAGGCGGGTTCCAGCGTGCTGTGCAAGGCGATACTATGGCGCTGGCATATTGCCGCAATCGTCACTACAAGGCGGCACGGACGTTACAATTCCGTGTCGACTCATTGCCAGGATCGGAGCACACCCTTGATGTCACTCAAAACCGCGCCTCTGCTGACCATCGCCGTGCTGGCCGCGGCCGCAGTCGGGCTCTCCGCCTGCAACACGGTGGCCGGCGCCGGCAAGGATACCAGCGCGGCCGGCAAGGCCGTCACCAACAGCGCCAACAACAACAAGTAGGGACGGGCGCACGAACCGCTGAGTCCAAACAGCGAAGCCGGGCGGAGTCCCTCAGATGGGCGCTTCGTCCGGGGGCGCTTTGTCTGGGGCGTTGTCGGTCAGACGGCCGGTTGCAGCAGCCGCGCCGTCACTGCGACAAGCTCGGCGATCCGGAATGGCTTGCGCAGGAAGGTGGCATAGCCAGCGCAGCGCTGCGCCACTGTCGCTTCGGGCAATGCGCTCATCATCACCACCGGGAGGCCCAGCAGCGACGGAGTGTCGGCAATGCCGCGCAGCACGCCAGCGCCATCCATCACCGGCATCATCTCGTCAAGGAACAGCAGATCCGGACGCTCCCGGACAAGCATATCGAGTCCCTGCCGGCCATTGACGGCGATCAGCACGCGATGGCCTTCGTCCCCGAGCACTGCCTTGATCAGTTCGGCGACGCCGACCTCGTCGTCAACCACGAGCACCGTTGCCATGGCTAGTCGCTTTGCCCGTCCCGCGCCTGACTGGCGGCGCGCGCGCCCGCGCCTCTCTGGTCGACACAGCCGGCGAGGATCCGCTCGGCGCTTTCCGGGCTCTGCTCGATCAACAGGCCATCGCGGGTGGTGGCATATTCATGCAACGTCGAGTCGAAGCGGCTGTCCCTGACCTTGAGGATGGAAATCAGGCGATGCAGACGGGAGCGCAGCTCGACATAGCGCAGCAGGATCAGGTTCTCGGCCAGGGTGGAGAGGTCGCCGAGCGGAGTCCGGACGCTGGGTCCCACGATGCCGGGCATCTCCAGCGTGCACAGCGTGGTCACGCCAAGGACACGCAGCTCGTTGATCAGCGAGGTCAGGAAGTTGCCCATCCGGGCGGCATCGGCGCCGGCGGCGTCATTCAGCGCCCCCAAGCCATCGATCAACAGCCGTTGCGTCCGCTGCTCACGCACCGCGGCCAGCAGCCGCTCGCCGTATGCATCAAGCAGGTCGTCGGTCGGCGGCTGCCAATGCATCGCGACGATGCCGCTATCGACCAAGGCGCGCAGAGGCCGGGCGACCTCCGCGATCTTGGCATCGATCCGCACCGGCGTCTCGTAGAAGCCGAACAGCAATCCCGGCTCATCCGCGGTGCTGGCCGACAGGAACTGCAGCCCGAGCGTGGTCTTGCCGACGCCGGACGGTCCCATGACCATGGTGGTCGACGCCGCCGGCAGTCCGCCTCCCAGCAGACAGTCGAGCTGTTCCACGCCGCTTGGCACCCGGCCCACGCTGCCTTGGTCGGGCTGCGAGGGCCGGGCCAGCAGCGCCTCGATGCGCGGATGGGCGATGATGCCGTCATTGGTGATCTTGAAGGCGTGCCGCCCACGCAGGAAGCCGCCGCCGCGAAACTTGATGATCCGCAGAACACTCTCGGTGGACCACCCCATTGGCTGCTCGGTCAGCTCAATGATGCCATCCACCATCGTATGCTCCGGCGTCATGCTGGCGCCGTGGGCGCTGGTCAGCATGAACAGGGTGCAGTCGGCGGCGATCACGATCGCTTGCAGATCGTGGACGAATTGATTGAACGCCTCACCGTCTCCGGTGATCGGCTGGACAGAGACGACGCCGTCGAGCACGACGACGGAAGCGCCGCGCGCCACGATCTCACGCCGCAGCAGGACCAGCAGGCCGCCGAGCCCCTCATCGCGCAGCACGCTCAGACCGTTGAGATAGGCGAGCTGGTCCGGGATGCGCGCGGCTTCAAAGAAACTCATGACGCTCAGATGCTGCATCATCCGTGCGTGGTATTCGGTGAGCAGCGTGACATAGAGTGCCTGTCCGCCGCCGGCGGCATGGTTGAAGCAGATCTGGTTGCCCAGGATGGTCTTGCCGGCGCCCGGAGCGCCTTGGATGATATAGAGACCGCCCTTGAAGAAGCCGCCTTTCAGGATGGTGTCGAGGCCCGCGATGCCGCTCGGCACGCGCTCGAGTGCCTCGCCGCGATCCGTGTTCATGCTTTGCGTCACTGCCCGTGCCGCGGCAGGATCAGATCAAACACCGACCCTCCACCCTCGGCGTCATTCACCTTGATCTCTCCCCGCATCGCCTCGACGAGCTGGCCGACCAACCATAAGCCGATGCCGAAACCCGTATGCCGCGCGTCGGCTGTGACCGCGCGCTCGAAGCGTCCGAAGATACGTGTGCGGTTTTCCATCGAGATGCCGGGGCCATGATCGCGAACCCGCAGGCGGACGTGATCGTCCAGCGCGTCGGCGTAGACCGCGATCGGCCGGCCGTCGCCATACTTTACGGCGTTGGAGATCAGGTTGTCGATGATCTGCTCCATGGCGAGACGATCCCAGGTGCCGGGAAGGCTGGGGGGAGCCGTGATGCCGATCGGAATGCCCGCGTGGCGCGCCGCCGGAGTGAAGGCGTCGACAGTCTCCTGGATCAGCGCGGACAGGTCGCAAGCGGTCGGCCTGAGCACGAGCTTGCCGCTGGTGATCCGCGACACGTCGAGCAGCGAGGTGGCTCGCCTGAGATAATGGCCCATCGCCTGGCCGAGGCGTTCGAGACGCTGTTCGACCTGCTCGGTTGAATAACGGCCGCGCCGCACGCCATCGAGCAGGAACTCCACCTGGCCGAGCATCGGCGTCATCGGGTTGCGCAGCTCATGCGCGGCCACGGCAATGAAAACGTTGCGCGCGTCGACCGCCTCGATGAGTTCGCTGTTGCGGCGGCGCAGCTCCTCGACCGCCGCCTGAAGAGCCGCAACCGCGTCTGGCGTTAGCGACTCCGGTGCTTCCATGCAGCCTTGCCCTCCGATGGATTGTAATCATACGTGACATGTCCATCATTTTTGAGCAAGCGACCGGCGTCGTTGGCGCTAGTTAACGCCAGTAGCCGGGATGGCCGCCATAGGACCCATGCCAGTGGCGGTGCGGGTGACCATACCATATGCATCCGGACAAACTGGCGGCGAGCGTCAGAAGCATGATCCGGTTCATAAGCTTTTTCATGGCGATGCCCTCCACGCCCAGCAATACCCGACCCCATGGTTTTTCCAAGGCATTTGCGTGTCATAAGATGACCGCGCAGCCGGAATGATCCTGTTGTCGGTTCGGAGGGGGATTTCTGATGGTGTTTCGTAACCAAGGACGTGTATGATGAAGCCCGAATGCATCGTTTCTCCAAGCTCGCTGGGCGGTGTGCCGGGATCGCGGCGTTGCTGTTCGCCGCCTGCGCGCCGGGCATCGCCGCGACGCGCGCCGGTGTCAGCATGCCCGACAGTGTTTCGGTTGATGGCATCTTGCTGCACCTGAATGGCATGGGCGTGCGCAGCTTCACGTTCCTGGAGGTCCACGGCTTCGTCGCCGGGCTTTATGTAACGGAACCGTCTCGTAACGCCGCCACACTGATCGCCGCCGCCGGTCCCAAGCTGCTGAGCATCGTCTATGTGCATGCGGCGGGGATTGGCCGAGTAAGGCAGGAGTTCCTCGACACCCATGCCCGTATCTGCGGCGCCGGGTGCGGGGCGCGGGACGATGCCGATTTCCGCAGGCTTCTCGCCACGGCGCGGCCGGTGCGTCCCGGCGATGTCACGACCTATGTGTTTGACCCGGACGGCACGCTGCGCGTGCTGTTCGACGGGCATCCGGTGGCCGTGTTCCACAACCCGGATTTTGCGCGCCGTTCGCTGGAAAGCATGATCGGCGCGCACCCCCCCACGATGGCGCTCCGCCAAGGTCTGCTAGGAGGCTAATCCATTCCCTTATGTGACAGCGCGCGGTCGAGATAGTAGGCGGCGCTGATCAAGGCGAGATGGGTAAAGGCCTGCGGGAAGTTGCCGAGATGCTCGCCGGAGGCGCCGAGTTCTTCTGAGAACAGCCCGACATGGTTGGCGTAGCCGAGCATCTTTTCGAACAGGAACCGCGCCTGCAGCAGGTCGCCGGCGCGTGCCAGGCATTCGACGTACCAGAACGAGCACATGGTGAAGGTGCCTTCGTCGCCACTGATGCCGTCGTTGCCGTCGGCGTTGCTGTAACGATAGACCAGGCTGTCGACCACCAGCGTCTCGCTGACCTTCTTGAGCGTCGACAGCCAGCGTGGATCGGTCGGCGCGATGAAGCGGACCAGCGGCATCAGCAGGCAGGAGGCGTCGATCGCGCTGCCGCCCTTCGACTGCACGAAGCATTGCTGGTCAGGGTCCCAGAACTTCGTGTGAATTTCGTGGAACACCGCGTCGCGCGCCGCCACCCATTCGCCGAGCGGCGCCGGCAGGGCGCGCTTCCTTGCCAGGCGGACCGCACGGTCGAAGGCGACCCAGACCATCAGACGTGAATGCAGGAAGTGGCGCGGCTCGCCGCGTATCTCCCAGATGCCGGCATCCGGCTGCTGCCAATGGGCTCGCAGCCACTCCATCGAGCGGCTGACGGATATCCATCCCTGCCAGGAGATCTGTTCGCCGTACTTGTCGGAGAGATAGATCGCGTCCATCAGATCGCCATAGATATCGAGCTGAAGCTGCTGGCGCGCCGCGTTGCCGATCCGTACCGGGCGGCTGTCCTGGTAGCCGGCGAAATGCGGCAGTTCGGTCTCTTCGAGGTCCTCGCGTCCGTCGACGCCGTACATCAGTTGCATCCTGCCGTCGCCGGCGGCGTCGCCTTCACGCTCGCTCAGCCAGCGCATGAAGGCGCTCGCCTCGGTGGTATGGCCGATACGCAGGAAGCCATAGAGGGTGAAGGCGGCGTCGCGCAGCCAGCTATACCTGTAGTCCCAGTTGCGGCCGCCGCCCACCTGTTCGGGCAGGCCGAAGGTGGCGGCGGCAATGATCGAGCCGTGCTCGGCGGAGGTGAGCAGCTTCAGCGCCAGCGCGGACCGGCTGACCACGTCGCGCCAACGGCCGCGATAGGTGGAGCGCCCGGTCCAGTCCCGCCACGTATCCGAGGTCTGCTTGAAGGCGTGCACGACCTCGTCTCGCGCGACCATGGTCCGTTCCGGCTCGCTGGTCGGGTCCTCCAGCACAAAGCAGGCGGTCTCTCCTGACCCCAGCTCGAATTCGGCGCAGGCGTCGGCGTCTTGCAGGTGCATCACGTGGGTTGAGCGCAGGCGCAGCGTGGTGGCGTCGGCGCCCTTGGAGCGAAACAGGATGGCGCCGTCCTGCATCGAAGCCTCATGGGCGGCGCGGCCGTAATCAAAGCGCGGCGCGCAGCGCATGATGAAACGCACGGGTCCCCGCACCGCCTTGGCGCGACGGACCAGCCGCTGCGTCGGGTCGTTCTCGCCCAGCACCATGAAGTCGGAGAGCTCCGCGACACCTCCCGCCGAGAGAAAGCGGGTCAGCAGCATGTTGGTGTCCGGCAGATAGAGCTGCCGCCTGCGGGCGCCGTCCAGCGTTGGCGCGAGATGGAAGCAGCCGCCGGCTTGCCCGCCCACCAGGCTCGCGAACACGCTCGGGCTGTCGAAACGCGGCCAGCACAGAAAGTCGATGCCGCCGTCCAGCGCGACGAGGGCGGCGGTGCGCAGATCGCCGATGATGCCGTGGTTCTCGATCGCTTCGCTCATCGCCATCCTTCTTCAAGCAATCGGGGCTTTTCCGGCAAGCGCGCGGATCTTCTGGCTGAAAACCGCGCTGTGTAAAGCTGGCGCTGCCAATCCCACCCTGAGGCCGTTGATGCTGACACTGCTGAGAGGCCTGCTCAACGACGAGGCAAGCGGGCTGAAGCGCCCGATCATCGGCATCGGTGTGCTCCTGCTGGCCGCCAACCTGACGGTGTGGACCATCGCCGCGATGGTTTTCCGTCATCGCCCGGTGCTGCTCGGCACGGCGCTGCTGGCCTACGGTTTTGGCCTGCGCCACGCGGTCGATGCCGATCATATCGCCGCCATCGACAACGTCACGCGCAAGCTGATGCAGCAAGGCCGGCGGCCGGTCAGCGTCGGGCTTTACTTCGCGCTCGGCCACTCGACCGTGGTGGCGCTGGCGGCCGCCGCGGTCGCCGCCACCAGTGCGGCGCTGTCGGTGCATTTCGTCCGGTGGCACCATATCGGCGGCATCGTCGGCACGATCGTCTCGGCGGGATTCCTGTTCGCGATCGCCAGCCTCAACCTGCTGATCTTCCGTTCGATATGGCGGACCTTCCGTCACGTGACGCGTGGCGGCGACTATGTGGAGGCGGATCTTGATGTTCTGCTCGCCGGCCGCGGGTTTGCCGCGCGGATCTTCTGTCCGCTGTTCGGCCTGATCTCGCGAAGCTGGCAGATGTTCCCGCTTGGCTTGCTGTTCGGTCTCGGGTTCGACACGGCGACCGAAGTGGCGCTGCTCGGGATCTCGGCGGAGCAAGCGGCGCACGGCCTGTCGGTCTGGTCGATCATGCTGTTCCCGGCCTTGTTCGCGGCCGGCATGTCGCTGGCCGACACCGCGGACGGCATCCTGATGCTTGGCGCCTATCAGTGGGCGTTCACCAAGCCGGTGCGCAAACTCTACTACAACATGACCATCACGCTGGTCTCGGTGATCGTTGCCGTGATGATCGGCGGCATCGAGACATTGGGGATGATCGCGGACCAGCTTGGCCTCAAGGGCTGGGCCTGGTCCGCGGTGTCGGCGCTGAATGACAACTTCAACGGCCTTGGCTTCATCATTGTCGGGATGTTCGCCGCCGCCTGGATCGTCTCGGTGATCGTCTATCGAGCGGGAAAGTACGACTCGCTCGAGAGCGGCGCCGCCCCGTGATGATGCTTCAGGCGGCGTTCAGGCCTTCCAGATCGTCCTGGAAGTAGCGCCGGCTCAGATAGGCGACGATATCGGAGACGCGGGAGAACTGCCGGTTCACCTCGGCGGGGAACTCGGTCTTGAAGGTTTCCTCGAGCGACATGGTGAGTTCGACGACGTCGAGGCTGTCGAGCATCAGGTCCTCGCCGAGACGCGTCTCCAGGCTGATCGGGCTATCGGGCAGGAACAGGGTTCGACGCATTGCCGCGATGACGGCGGCGACGATGGTCTGATTGAGAGCTTCGGTCATCGAAGTCGCTCCGAGCCTGGGCGTGGGCACATCCTCACGATGCTGTGACTACAACACATCACAATAATGTGTGCAAGCGTTGTGGAACGAACTTTTGACGATTTCGCTTATCGTAACGAATTTGCCTCTCGATTAGTCAGCGAAACGGCGGCTCGTCAAAGCCGCGCAGCTTGCGCGAATGCAGCCGGCCGGTGCCCTGCGCGCGCAGGCTTCGCATGGTCTCGATGCCGACATGCAGATGCTGGCTGATCCGCTCCCGGTAGAACGCCCGCGCCATGCCGCGCAGCTTCAACTCGCCGTGCAGCGGCTTGTCCGACACGCAGAGCAGCGTGCCGTAGGGCACACGGAAGCGGAACCCGTTGGCGGCGATGGTCGCGGATTCCATGTCCACCGCGATCGAGCGGCTCATGTTGATCGGCCCGAACAGCGCGTCGTAGCGCAGCTCCCAGTTGCGGTTGTCGGTGGTCATCACCGTGCCGGTGCGCAGCCGTGTCTTCAGCTCGGCGCCGCTGAGCCCGGTGACCGTGGTGGTGGCCTCCTGCAGCGCCACCTGCACCTCGGCGATCGGCGGGATCGGCACCCAGGCCGGCAGATCCTCGTCGAGCACGTGATCCAGGCGCAGATAACCATGCGCCAGCACGTAGTCGCCAAGCCGCTGAGTGCGCCTCAGCCCGGCGCAATGTCCCAGCATCAGCCAGCAATGCGGCCGCAGCACCGCGACATGATCGGTGATGGTCTTCGCGTTCGAGGGTCCCACGCCGATATTGATCAGGGTGATGCCGTCGCCGTCCGGCCGGACCATGTGATAGGCCGGCATCTGTGCGGCGCCTTCGGCCTCGACGAAGCGCGAATATTCGCCTCCCTGCCGCAGCTGCGCGCGGCCGAGGGTTATGAACTCCTCGACGTAGCGGTTGTAGTTGGTCAGCAGCACGAAGCGCTGGAAGTCTGCGGGCAGGGTGCCGGTATAGTGGTGCAGGCGGGCCAGCGAATAGTCCACCCGTTCGGCGGTGAACAGCGACAGCGGCCGCGGCAGGCCGGGATTGGGCTGGCGCTGGCAGTTGGCGATCAGGTCGTCAGTCGACGCGAGGTCCGGCAGCGCGAACCGGGTCGCCAGCGCGCGCAGATCATCCTCGCCGATGTCGGTGACGCTGTCCTCGATCACGTAGGGCAGCGGAATCGGCCGACGCGAGCGTCCGACCAGGACCGGACGGTTGTAGTGGCGCAGCAGCAGGTCGATCTGCTCGGCGAGGTAGTCCGCGAACAGCTCCGGACGGGTCAGAGTGGTGCCGTAGAAGCCGGGCTCGAGCAGGACTCCGTAAGGCAGCCGGCTGTCGGCAAGCAGGCCGGCGCCATCCACCTCGATCGCCAGGTATGGATACACCGCGTCCGCGGCCTCATCTGGGGCTGCCTCTCCCGAGGTCGGGCGCGCCCTGAATGCCGCACGCAGCCGATCGCAGCTTTCGCGGTAGATCGCGCCCAGCGCCGCAACCGCCGCTTGCGCGTCGTCGAAGGCGGTGAAGTCGGCGCCGACCTGATCGTGGACACTGCTGGACATGAATCCGCTCCCTGGGCTCGAATCAACGCCGGATCAGGATGTAGTCGATGGTGAGATCGATATCGAACGTATCCCCGCTCATGTCCGGCGGCACCGGCGGCAGTGTCGCGCCGCGGAACATCCCCTGGGTCGCGTCATCGAGCGCATACGAGCCGGACGAGTTGACCAGACGGATGCTTGTCACGTGTCCTTGCCGGTCGAGCACCACGTGCACGCTGGACGGCCCATCCTCGCCGCGCTCCGCCGCGTCCTGCGGGTAGTACATGTGCGCGTGGATCCAGTCGCTGAGTTCCTCGTCATAGTCGCTGCTGATCCCACGTATGCTGGTCGTCGAGGCATAGGGGGTGAGCAGATGGCCGTTCTGCACCATCGGGCCGAGTGACAGGTTGATCGCGCCGCCGGAGCCGAACCGGGTGGACCGACGCGGCGCGGGCCGGTTCTGCGCGAACGACAGATCCATCGGCTGCGACAGCGGCGACACGCTGCGGCTTGTCTGCCGGTGCGTCGGCGCCGGCGGCAACGGCTTCGGCAGGGCTTCCGGACTCTGCACGTCAGGCAGCGGCAACGGCGGCGCCGCCGCGACTGGTGGCGCCGGAACCGGGGGCACCGGCATCGGCGGCGGCACGTCCGGAAGCGGTTTTTCGGCGGGCATCATCCGCTTTGGCGGCGGGGCGCTGCGAGGCTGGCCGATCGAACCCGATTTACCGGGATTTTCGTACATCATCTCCACCGGCTGCGCCTGCTGCGGCGCGCCGCCCGGAGGATGCGTGAACGTGACCGACAGCAGCACCAGCAGGATCAGATGGATGATGCCGGACCCTGCAAGTCGGCCATCCATGCGGTCGCGCCGGGGCCGGCGACGACGCGCCAGCGGCTGTCCGGTGCGCTCCAGCACGGCGTCGGGCGCCGCCTCGGCCACGAAGCCCGGCCGACCGGCGCTAGGCAACGCCGGCGCGGTTCCTCGCGGCTCGAAACGCATCCGGGCAAGCGTCGGCATCGGGCGCCGGCGCTCGCTCGTAGGCTGGATGCTGACAAGCTCGCTCATGGACGTGCCGCAGGTCTCCGTTTGATCGCACGCGGCGATGCGGTGTCTCTCTCGATGCACAGGCCCCCGCCTGGAAATCGGCCCGGAGCATGCCACCCGCGGCATTGCTTCGCTACCATCCGTCTGGGACGATACCAATCGTGACGAACGCGCCTGACGATGTCGAGACGATCATGCGTGCCCCGGCCGCGCCGCTGGCCGGCCGCGACCGGATCCGTCGGCACCTGCGCGCCGCCGATCCCGACCTCGCCGCCCTGATCGGCCGCGTGGGACAATGCGGCCTGCGTGTCGACCGCGTCCGTGAACCCTTTGAGTCGCTGGTCCGCGCCATCGCCCACCAGCAACTGCACGGCCGCGCCGCCGAAGCGATCCTGGGACGTCTGATCGCGCTGCCTGGAGGCGGGGCCGGGTTTCCTTCAGCGGACGCGCTGCTTGCGGCGGACCTCGAGGCGCTGCGTGGGTGCGGCTTTTCTCTCGGCAAGATCGCCGCCCTGCGCGCGGTGGCCGAGGCGGCTCGCACCGGGCTGGTGCCAAGCCGCGCCCGCGCCTGCCGGCTCTCCGACGAGGCGCTGATCGAACGGCTCACCAGCCTGCGTGGCATCGGACGCTGGACCGTTGAGATGCTCCTGATCTTCAGCCTGGGCCGGCGCGACATCATGCCGGTGGATGATTTCGGCGTCCGCGAGGGCTTCCGTCGGATCAAGCGCTTGGACCAGCAGCCGCGCCCGCGCGACCTGCTGGCCCTCACCGAAGCCTGGCGGCCCTACCGCTCCGCCGCCGCCTGGTATCTGTGGCGCGCCGCGGATGAGCCGACGATTGCCGCCTGATCCGGACGCGCCTGCCTCAGCCGGCGGCGACGAACTCCTCCAGCAGGCCGGCGAACCGCGCCGGGCTCTCGACATGCAGCCAGTGGCCGGCCTGTTCGATCACTTCGAGGCGGTGCCGGGGAAACAGCTTGCGCATCGCCGCGTGATGCTGCGGCTGGATGTAGGGAGAGCGGCCTCCCGCCAGGAACAGGGTCGGGCCGTCATAGGAACTGCTGTCGGGAAACTGCGGCCAGCCTTCGATATCGACCATCGCGGCGGTGATTTCCGCAAGGCCGATCTGCCAGCCGGGCTGCTCGCCAAGCCGGATGTTCTGCAGCATCAGGTTGCGGACGTCGAGGTTCGGGATGATGCCCGCCAGCAGCGCGTCGGCGCCGCTGCGATTGAGCGCCCCCGGAAAGCGCATTCGTAGCAATTGCCGCGCCATCCGCGCATTGCCGTGCGGAGTCGGCGCCGGCGGCGTGTCCGCCACCAGCAGCCTGTGCACTGCATCCGGCCGCCTCAGCGCCAGGGTCATCGCCGCCTTGCCGCCCATCGAATGTCCGACCAGCACGGCCGGCAACGCGTCGTGCCGCTCCAGCGTCTCGGCCAGGTCGGTTGCCATACTGAAATAATCCATCGGTCCGTGCGGGCTTTCGCCATGATTGCGCAGATCGACCGCGAGCGTGCGCCTGGAGCCGGCAAGCCGCCGCTGGAAGAAGCCGAGATTGCGGGCGCGTCCGAACAGGCCGTGCAGCAGGACGACCGGCGGACTGGACGACGCGCCTGACTGTTCAGGTCCACGCTCGACAAGGTTGAGGATCATCCGGAGCCCCAGGAAACGTATAAACCTAGTCGAAGCTGAGCACGATCTTGCCGGAATGCGCGCCGCTCTCCATCAGCGCATGCGCCTGCGCCGCCTCGGCCACCGGGAACACCGCGTGGATCAGCGGCGAACAGGCGCCGGACTCCAGCAGTGGCCAGACATGGCTGAGCAGCGCGGAGGCGATCTCGCCCTTGAACGCGGCGCTGCGCGGACGCATCGTCGAGCCGGTGACGGTCAGCCGCCGGCGCATCAGCATGGACAGGCGCAGACCATCGACCACGTCGCCGCTCTGCACCGCCACCAGCAACAGACGGCCATCGTCGGCGAGACTGTCCAGGTTGCGGCTGAAATAGTCGCGGCCGATCATGTCCAGGATCGCATCGACGCCGCGCCCCTTGGTCAGGGTCTGGATGCGCTCGGCAAAATCCTCGTTGCGATAGTTGATCGCGCAGGCGGCGCCGAGCGAGACGCAGGTGGCGCATTTCTCCTCGCTGCCCGCCGTGGCGTACGGGATCGCGCCAAGCCCGCGCGCGAGCTGGATCGCGGTGCTGCCGATGCCGCTGGTGCCGCCATGGATCAACACCGTCTCTCCGGCGGACAGCCGGCCGATGCGGAACAGGTTGGCCCAGACCGTGAAGTAGGTCTCTGGCAAGGCCGCCGCCCGGATCGCATCGAAGCCGGCCGGCCAGGGCAGGCACTGGGCGAGAGGGGCCGTGCAATACTCGGCGTAGCCGCCGCCATTGACCAGCGCGCAGACACGGTCGCCCACGGCGAAGCCGGTCTCGTGCGCGCCAAGCGATACGATCTCGCCCGCCACCTCGAGGCCGAGCACCGGGCTTGCATCCGGGGGCGGCGGATACAGCCCCTTGCGCTGCATGATGTCCGGCCGGTTCACGCCCGCCGCCATCACCCGTATCAAGGCCTCGCCATCACGCGGGGAGGGCGCCGTCGCCTGCTCCATGCGCATGACCTCCGGCGCGCCGTCACCCGTGCGATTGATGAACTGCATGGTTTGCGTCTCGGTCATGGCGGCGGCTCCGTCGTCGGTCTCGAACTGGCGATGACACGGGAAGGGGGGTTTGCCAAGCCGTCGTGCAACCCGGCCGCGCGGGCATCGGTTCTGTCTATTTGCTGGCAAGAGGACAGGCTCATGCTCTATCCGAAGGATGTCCGACGCGAGGATGCGCCCCAGTGGAGATCGCTGTCGCGCGGCAGTGGCGTGCCGCCGCCGCCGATACCGAAGCGGGACGATGATGACGACGATGACCCCGATGCGCCGGAGCCGCTGGGTGATCCGCCACCGCCGATTCCCGTGCCGCCGCCGCCCGAGCCGCCGCCTCTGCATGTGCGGCAGACACGTGCCCGGCATGAAGCATGCGCGCCACAGCCCGAGGGATTTTGGTGATCGTTCCTGTTTGAACACACCACCATCATCATTTGGCCGCTATAATAGCCCCGGAAGCTTTCCGTGGAGCCCGCTTCGGGTTCTTGAACCGAAGGGCGCCTGAGGGCATGCCGGGCATGTTCGCCACCATGCTGCGCCGCGACCCGGAGCGGCGATCATCCCCCCCGCCGCCGCCTCCGCGCGAGACGGCGCGGCGCAGACCGTCGGCCGGCATGGTGCGCGGCGTGCTGCGTGAGCGGGCCGTGCCGGTGCAACGCTGGGTCGTGCATGCGCCGCAAACGCTGCGTGCGCTGGTCCGGGCGGACGAAATCTGGCTGGCGTTCCTTGCGGCGTTCGTCGGCGTCGTCGCCGGTGTGCTGGCGGTGGCGATCAACGACAGCACCCTGGTCGCGCATCGCGTGCTGTTCGCGCTGGACAATGACGGACGGCTCTCCGGCCTGACCCGGATCGACCCGACCCGCGCGGTGATGGTGCCGGCCATCGGCGGCCTGCTGCTCGGCACGATCGGCCTGGTGCTGTCGCGGTTCGTCTCCGGCCGCCCGGTCGATCCGGTCGAAGCCAACGCGCTGCATGGCGGCCGCATGTCGGTGCGCGACAGCTTGATCGTGGTGATGCAGACGCTGATCTCGAACGGCGCCGGCGCCTCGATCGGGCTCGAGGCGGGCTACACGCAGATCGGCTCCGCCGTCGCCTCCTGGCTGGGGCGCGCCTTCAGGGTGCGCCGCGCGGATCTGCGCGTGCTGGTCGGCTGCGGCGCCGCGGGCGCCATCGGCGCCGCCTTCAACGCTCCCGTGGCCGGCGCCTTCTACGCTTTCGAGCTGGTGATCGGCACCTACTCGCTGGCCAATCTCGCCCCGGTGACGCTTGCCTCGATCTGCGCCGTGGTGGTGACCAACGCGCTCGGCAGTCCGGCGCCGGCGATCAGTCTGGCGATGCCCGACGCGATCAACTGGCGCGACTATATGCCGATCGTAGCCCTCGGGGTGCTGTCCGCCCTGGTCGGCATCGCCATCATGCGCATGGTGACGCTGACGGAAGTGCTGTTCCGGCGCTCGCGCGTGCCGGGCTGGAGCCGGCCCGCGATCGGCGGGCTGATCGTGGGCTGCCTGGCTCTGGTCACGCCCGCGGTGCTGTCCTCCGGGCACTCCGCGCTGCAGCTCGGCCTCAACGGCGCCTACGGCCTACGGCAGGCTTTGCTGCTGCTGGTGCTGAAGGCGCTGGCCTCGTCAATCTCGATCGGCTCCGGCTTTCGCGGCGGCCTGTTCTTCGCCTCGCTGTTTCTCGGCGTGCTGACCGGCACGGTCAGCGGCGATCTGCTCAGCCTGGGCACAACGTCCAGTCTGCCTCCAGTCACCTGCGCGCTGATCGGCATGAGCGCGCTGGCGACGGCGGTGATCGGCAGCCCGCTGACCATGGTGTTCCTGGCTCTGGAATCGACCGGCAGCCTGCCGCTGACCGTGGCGGTGCTGGTCGCCTCGGTGATCTCGTCGCTCACCGTAAGACGCACCTTCGGCTACTCCTTCGCCACCTGGCGCTTCCATTTGCGCGGCGAGTCGATACGCAGCGCCATCGATATCGGCTGGATACGCAATCTGACCGTCGGGCGCATGATGCGACGCGAGATACGCACCCTGCGCGCGGATACCTCGATTGCCTCGGTGCGCCGCGACTATCCGCTCGGCTCAGCGCAACGCATTATCGTGGTGGACGAGGCCGCGCACTATGTCGGCATCGTCCAGGTGCCGGAGCTGCACGCGGCCCCCAAGGAAGTGACCCGTCTTGGCGAGCTGCTCGACCATGACGAGGCGGCGTTGCTGCCGCAGATGAACGTCAAGGAAGCGATCGCCCTGTTCGAGCGGGCGGAAAGCGACGCGCTGGTGGTCGTGGACGATGCCGAGAGCCGACGGGTCATCGGCCTGCTCACCGAACAGCACGCGCTGCGGCGCTACAGCGAGGAACTGGATCGCAGCCGGCGCGAACTGTCGGGCGAGTAATCTCAGGCGGCGTTCAGCAAGCCATGGGGGTCGAGCACGAACTTCACCGCGTCTCCCTTGTCAAAGTTCTGGTAGCCGGCCGGCGCTTCGTCGAGCGGTATCACCTTGGCATTCACGATCTCGGCGATGTTCAGCCGGTCGTGCAGGATCGCCTGCATCAATTGACGATTGTAACGAAGCACCGGAGTTTGTCCGGTATGGAAGGACAGCGCCTTTGCCCAGCCGAGCCCGAAACGCAAGGAAAGGCTGCCCTGCTTCGCCGCCTCATCGACAGCGCCTGGATCGGCGGTGACGTAGAGGCCGGGAATGCCGATGGAACCGGCCGCGCGCGTGACCTCCATCATCTGGTTCAGCACCACCGCCGGCTGCTCTCCGCCGGAATGCCCACGCGCCTCGAAGCCGACCGCATCGATCGCGCTGTCCACCTCCGGGATGCCCACGACCTGCTCGACGAGTTCGCCCAAGGCGCCGCCGCTGCCGAGATCGATCGGCGCGAAGCCCATCTTGGCGGCGTGGGCGAGGCGTTCCTTGTTGAAGTCGCCGACCATGACGATCGCGGCGCCCAGGATGCGCGCGGAAGCCGCCGCCGCCATGCCCACCGGTCCGGCGCCAGCCACATAGACTGTGGAACCGACGCCCACACCCGCCCGCACGGCGCCGTGGAAGCCGGTGGGCAGGATGTCGGACAGCATGGTCAGATCGCGGATTTTCGCCATTGCCCGGTCCCGGTCAGGGAACTTCAGCAGATTGAAATCGGCGTAGGGAACCGTGACATAGCGTGCCTGGCCGCCAATCCAGCCGCCCATGTCCACATAGCCGTAGGCGCCCCCGGCCCGACCGCTGTTGACGGTCAGGCAGACGCCGGTGTCGCCGGCCTTGCACGTGCGGCAGCGGCCGCAGGCGACGTTGAACGGAACCGAGACCAGGTCACCGATATCCAGAAACTCGACGTCGATGCCTTTCTCGATCACCTCGCCGGTGATCTCGTGGCCAAGCACCAGTCCAGCGTCCGCCGTGGTCCGTCCACGCACCATGTGCTGATCCGAACCGCAGATGTTGGTGGAAACCACCTTCAGGATGACCGCGTGCTCGATCTTGCGCCCGTTCGGATCCTGGAGTTTCGGATCGTCGATGTTCTGGACTTCAACCTTGCCAGGACCGATATAGACCACTCCACGATTGCCGCTCATGACATGTCCTCCTGTTGTTCGGCAGTCTTTTATGGGATTGCCGCGCATGCTGCTCCCCAAGTGCGGAAAGTCAAGCGCCCGGCAGGAGACGTGTATCGCCACAGTGGAACACGGCTTCAAATCTCCTTGTCGTCGCCGGTGATCAGGGCGCAGCCGGCGATGCGCCAAGCCTTGTCGGGTTCGTGCTGCATCGTATAGAGCGCCAGCGCCGCATCGCCGTCCGGGCCGATCAGACTGACCCGCTGGAGGACGAACGACGCGTTTGCGGTGACTGTGCCGAAGCTGACGGAACGCGGGCTGAATACCGCCGGATAGGCGGCTTGCACCATCGCCATGAAGTGTCTGGCGTCGCCGAAGCGGGTTTTGACGTTCGGTGCGGCCAAGCCGAACGCGGCGGCGGCATCGTCATGCCGGAAGGCCGTGATCTGCGCGCTGATGACCTCGCGGATCGCGTCACGATCGGCGCGGCTGACCGGCTGTCCGGCCTGGGCCGCGCTGGCGAGACCAAGCAGCGGGAGCAGCACGCCCAAGACGCGCATTAATCTCTGACGCGCATTGATCTCTCCTGCCGCAAAGCTCAGACTGAATAATACATCTCGAACTCGACCGGGTGCGGCGTGTGCTCGAAGCGGAAGACTTCCTTCCATTTCAGCTCGATATAGCTTTCGATCTGGTCGGTGCTGAACACGCCGCCTTCGAGCAGGAAGGCATGATCGGCCGCGAGCGACATCAACGCCTCCCGCAGCGAGCCGCAGACGGTGGGAATGTCGCGCAGCTCCTCAGGCGGCAGGTCGTAGAGATCCTTGTCCATCGCCTCGCCCGGATGGATTCTGTTCCTGATGCCGTCGAGTCCGGCCATCAACATCGCGGCGAAGGCGAGATACGGGTTCGCGGCGGGATCGGGGAAACGCACCTCGACACGCTTGGCTTTCGGGCTCGTCGCATAGGGGATGCGGCAGGAGGCGGAGCGGTTGCGCGCCGAGTAGGCGAGCAGCACCGGCGCCTCGAAGCCGGGGATCAGGCGCTTGTAGGAGTTGGTCGAGGGGTTGGTGAAGGCATTCAGCGCCTTGGCGTGCTTGATGATGCCGCCGATATAATAGAGCGCCGCGTCGGACAGGTCGGCGTAGCCGTTGCCGCCGAAGACCGGCTTGCCGTCCTTCCAGATCGACTGGTGCACGTGCATGCCCGAGCCGTTGTCGCCGAACACCGGCTTGGGCATGAAGGTGGCGGTCTTGCCGTAGGAATGCGCCACGTTGTGGATGCAGTATTTATAGATCTGCATGTTGTCGGCCATTCGGGTCATCGGGCCGAACTTGGTGCCAAGCTCGTGCTGGCTCTGCGCCACCTCGTGATGGTGCTTCTCGATGACCAGGCCCATCTCTCCCATGGTCGAGAGCATCTCGGCGCGCAGATCGTTCTCGCTGTCGACCGGAGGCACCGGAAAATAGCCGCCCTTGACCGTCGGGCGATGGCCCATGTTGCCTTCCGGAAAGTCCTTGAGCGAGGCGTCCGGACCCTCGATGCTTTCCACCTTGTACTGCGAATAGTTCGGCCCGACGCCGAACTTGACGCTGTCGAAGACGAAGAACTCCGCCTCCGGGCCGAAGAAGGCGGTGTCGCCCACGCCGGTGGACTTGAGGTACGCCTCCGCCAGCTTGCAGGTGCCGCGCGGATCGCGGTTGTAGAGCTGTCCGGTCGACGGCTCGACGATGTCGCAGAACAGGATGAGTTGCGGCTTGGCCGCGAACGGGTCCATCACCGCGGTGTCAGGATCAGGCATCAGGATCATGTCGCTCTCGTTGATCGCCTTCCAGCCGGCGATCGAGGAGCCGTCGAACATGATGCCGTCGCGGAACACGTCCTCGTCGATGGTCGAGACGTGCTGCGTCGTGTGCTGCCACTTGCCGCGCGGGTCGGTGAAGCGCAGGTCGACATATTCGACCGAGTGCTCCTGGAGCATCTCCATGACCTTGGCGATGAGGTTGGAGGCGGACTGGTCGGGCTTCGGTGCGGCCGGGGCAGGGGTCGGTGCGGGAGCCGACGCTTTTTTCGCCATGCGTGTGTGCCTGTTGACTGATGCCGCGGCCGCATTGTGCGGACGCTTATGCGTGTGCTTCAGCCTGCCATGTTCTGCGGGTTCCGCAAGTCGGTTCGCCGCGCAATCACGACGCTATATTGCGTCCTCGCCACGCTCGCCGGTGCGTATGCGAATGACTTCGTCGAGCGTGCTGACGAAAATCTTGCCGTCGCCGATCCGGCCGGTGCGCGCGGCGTCGGTGATCGCTTCGACCGCGCGCTCGGCGACACGGTCCTCGCAGACC
>CAXTRK010000050.1:0-20505 GCA_964246745.1 uncultured Acetobacteraceae bacterium | reverse complement strand
GCAGCCGGGATCTAGGCCCCACACACCATAACGTCAATCAGGAAAATGCAGGGACGATGTCAGAAGCCGCCATCGTAGCTCCGCAACCAGTCCACAAACCGCGGAATCCCCTCCGCCAGGGAGGTTCTCGGCGTCCAGCCGGTGACCGCGCCGATCGCCTCCACCGAAGCCCATGTCGCCTCGATGTCAGTCGCCGGGCGCGGCACCCGCCTGATGATCGCGCGCCGCCCGAGCACCTGCTCCAGCAGCTCGACGAGCAGCATCACCGGCTCGCTGCGACGATTGCCGATATTGAGCAGCCGCGTGGGGTTTGCAGCGTCTGGAGGATGGTCGAGCACGCGCAGCACGCCGTCGCAGACATCGTCGATATAGGTGAAGTCGCGCGCCAGTCCCGCGCCCTCGTAGAACGTGATTGGCGTACCCGCGATGATCGCGCGCGCGAAGGCGTAATAGGCCATGTCCGGCCGCCCCCAGGGTCCATAGACGGTAAAGAAGCGCAACCCGGTCTGCTTCAATCCGAACAGATGTCCATAGGCGTGCGAGATCAGTTCGCCTGAGCGCTTGCTGGCGGCGTAGAGCGAGCCTGGCGTATCAACCCGGTCGGTCTCACGGAAGGGCAGCTCCTGGTTCAGTCCATAGACCGACGACGATGAGGCGAACACCAGATGATCCAGCCGGGCCAGCCGGCGCGCCGCCTCCAGCAACGTCACATGGCCAAGCACATTGGCCGACACATAGGCATAGGGATCGATCAGGGAGTGACGCACGCCGGCCTGGGCGGCCAGATGAACGATGCCGGTGATATCCGGCTCCGCGGCAAGCAGGGCCGCCACGGCTTCCCGGTCGACAAGGTCGATCGCGGCGAAACGGAACGCCTGGCCGGCCGGCGTGAGCAGCGTGTCCAGGCGGGCCCGCTTGAGGCGCGAATCGTAATACGGGTCGAAATTGTCGAGGCCGACCACCCGCTCGCCCCTGCCCAGCAGCGCGCGTGCCACGTGCGCGCCAATGAAGCCGGCGCAGCCGGTTACCAGGATCGTCATGCCGGCGCCTCCGAGCTGCTCTTATCCTCCAGCCGGCTGCGTGGCCTGATCAAACGCCTTGTTCTCGATTCTGTCGCCGACGCTGATGTCGAGCTTGGCGGTGATGCCGCCCTGCAGTTCGATCGTCGCGCGAACCGGCCCATCGCTCGAGATATGCGCGAGGCTTTCCGGCACGGTGTCCTCGGCAATATGCCGGATCACTCCGTCCCCGCCTACGAACAGCATGTCCTCGGGCACTGGGCAGTTCTCCATCCACATATCGCTCGACTGCGCGATGGGCCAGATGAACAGCATGCCGCGGTCCGCGGGGATTGCCGTGCGGAACATCAGCCCGATCTGCTGCTCCCGCGGAGTGCTGGCCAGTTCCACGGTGAAATGATGCTGGCGGCCGTTCGACGAGACGATGGTCAGCGCCTGTGTCGGCAACTGCGGCTGTGCATGGGTGGGCTCGGAGACATCCTGCGCCGCGGCCGCGAGCGGGACCGACAGCAGCAAAGCCGCCGCGAGCAAGCGTATCACCATTGTCAGATCTCCTCGAGCGCCGCGTCGGCGAGCCGCAGCACCTCGCCGCGGACTTCGCCCTCGCGCGGTGCATCGCGCAAGCTGGTCAGCCAGCGCAAGGGTGGATCGCGTCCGGCCGCGCGCGGGTAGTGCAGTGCGCGCAGCACCGACTCCGCCTCCGGCGTCGCCCGTTCGGGGATGATGATGTCGTTGAGCGACGCCCACACACACGCCCAACAACGCCCGACACTATACGGATTGTAACCGCCGCCGCCGCTCACGATCAGCGGAATGCCACGCGCTCCGGAGAGTTTCGCGAGTTCGCCGGCGATCTCGATATGTGCGTTGTTGGACAGCGCCAGGCGTGAGAGCGGGTCGTCGTCGAGCGCATCGGCGCCGCATTGCAGGAAGATCGCCTGCGGCTGGTGCGCGCGCACCATCGGCAGCACCGCACGCTGCATCAACACCCGCATCTCGCTGTCGTTCAGTGCCGCCGGCACAGGAAAGTTGCGCGCGGCGCCACCGGCGCGATCCGCGGCCAGGCCGGTGCCGCGCGGATCGCCGGCTGCCGCATTCCTGCGTATCGGCCAGCGCATCGCCTCGTGGATGCTGAGGGTCAACACCCGCGGATCGTCCGCAAACGCGTCCTGCACGCCGTCGCCGTGATGCGCGTCGATGTCGACATAGGCGATCCGTCGCAGTCCCCGTTCCTGCCAGACCAGCAGCGCCAGCGCCACGTCGTTGAGATAGCAGAAGCCCGCTGCCCGATCCGGCCGGCCGTGATGGGTGCCGCCGCCCGGACAATGCACCACCCTGGCCTCCCCCGAGGCGGTCAGCCTCGCCGCCAGCATCATCCCGCCGGCTCCGGTCATCGGCCGGCGATACATCTCCGGATAGACCGGATTGTCGCCGGAGCCGAGCCCATGACGCGCGCGCGTGGCCGCATCGACCGACTGCTTGTCCTCGGCGCGCCGCAACGCTTCGATATAGTCAGCAGCGTGGAACCGCAGCACGTCGCCAGGCGAGGCCATCGGCGCGGTGCGATAGTGCGCCTCCCCCAGCCAGCCCATCGCCCTGCACAGATCGGTGCAGACGCTCACGCGCGGAATGGTCAGCGGATGCACACCGCCATAGGAGGAGTGCCGATAGATCTCGCTGCCGATATAGAGCGGCCTCACCTGTTCCGAAGGAAGGGATTGCCCAGCCGCTCCTCGCCGAGCTGAGTCGGCGGCCCATGCCCTGGCAGCACCCTCACCTCGTCGCCAAGCGGCAGCAGCTTCTCGGCGATCGAGCGGATCAGCAACGGACCGTCGCCATACGGGAAGTCGGTGCGGCCGACCGATCCCGCGAACAATGTGTCGCCGCCGATCAGCAGGCTTGCCGCGCGGTCGAAGAACACCACGTGACCGGGTGTATGACCCGGCACCAGCAGCACCTCGAACCGTCGTCCGGCGAACTCCAGCACCTCGCCTTCGTCGACGAAGCGGTCCGGATGGGCATCGCGCATCCCGGTGATGCCGAACATCTCCGCCTGCATGGTGATATTGGAGAGCAGGAAGCCGTCGCGGCGATCGGGTCCGAGGAGCGGCACGCCGAGCGCGTCGCGAAGCGCCTCGGCACCGCCGGCGTGATCGAGATGGCCGTGCGTCAGCAGAATCGCCTCGACACGCACATCAAGTGACGTGAGGCGCGCGACGATCGCCTCGACATCGCCGCCGGGATCGACCACCACGCCAGTGCTGCTCGCCATGTCCCACAGGATGGAGCAGTTCTGCTGGAACGGCGTGACCACGACCGTCTCGAACCCAAGAGAAGTGTCTGACGCCATGGCTGGACTGATCCTGTGCATCGATGCCGCGTTGCAAGCCTTTCAGCAGAACGCCGGAGGATCAAGGTCGATGCATCATCCACCCAGACGGCACCAAGCGGGCTACGCTGATGCGTGATGTGCTGGAAGCAGCCCGTGACTGGCACCAGGCTGGCGAGGCGGTCGGACTCGCCACCGTGGTGGAGACCTGGGGCAGCGCTCCCTGCCCGGTCGGCAGCCAGATGGCGGTCAGCGGCTCCGGACGCATCGAGGGGTCGGTCAGCGGCGGGTGCGTCGAGGCCGCGGTGATGCAGGCGGCGATGGAGACCACCGCGGGCGCTCCGCCGAGGCTGTTGTCGTTCAGCGTCAGCGACGGCAATGCGTGGTCGGTCGGCCTGCCCTGCGGTGGAACCATACGCGTGTTCGTCGAAGCGCTGCATCTGGCGTGAGGGCGCAGTGACGCCGGAGATCCTGCGCGGACTGACCGAGGCGCGCGCGGCACGCTGCCTCGCGGTTCTGTTGACCCGGCTTGCCGACGGCGCTCAACATCTGCTGGTCGAGCCGGGCGCCTGGTCCGAACCGGTGGCGCCGTCCTTGCTGGACGCGGCCCGGCGTAGCGCCGAGAGCGGCCGCAGCGGCACGACATACATCGATGGGCAGGAATGGTTCGTGCAGGTGCACGCGCCCAAGCTTCGCCTGATCGTGATCGGCGCCGTGCACGTGGCGCAAGCCTTGGCGCCGTTGGCGGCGGCTCTGGGCATGGCAGTGAGCATTGTCGACCCGCGCTCCGGCTTTGCCACGGTCGAGCGGTTTGCCACCGCTGGGCGATCTGATGGTGTCGAACTGCTTGAACTCTGGCCGGACGAGGCGATGGCACGGCTGCGGGCGGACGCGCACACCGCGGTGGTGACGCTCAGCCATGAGGCGCGGCTGGACGATCCGGCGCTCGACGCGGCGCTCCAAGGGCCTGCCTTTTACATCGGAGCCCTAGGCTCGCGGCGAACCCAGGCGGCGCGCCGCGAACGCCTTGCCGCACTTGGCCATGACGCGGCCACGCTGGCGCGCCTGCATGGTCCGGTCGGGCTTGCCATCGGCGCGGTGGGGCCGGAGGAGATCGCGCTCTCCATCATGGCCGAGATCGTCGCCGTGCGACGCGGTGCGGCGCGTTGATGGTGACCGCCCTCGTTCTCGCGGCCGGCGTCTCGCGACGCGCCGGCACGGTGAACAAGCTGCTGTCGCGCGACCGGGACGGTCGATGCATGATCGTGCGCAGCGTCACCGCCGCCTGCCGCAGCCAGGCTGCGCGCGTGATCGTCGTACTCGGCCATGACCACTTGGCAGTCGCCGCGGCACTCGACCAGGCGGGCCTCACCCGCGAGGCGCGTCTGCGGCTGACCGAAACCCGCGACTACACCGCCGGACTTTCCGCCAGCTTGCGTCAAGCAGTGTCCTGCGCCGCCGCGGAGGGCGCTGAGGGCGTGATGGTCTGCCTCGGCGACATGCCATTGGTGCGCTCCTCCACGCTCGACCACCTGATGGCGCGGATGTGCGGCGATGCAAGCGCGCAAGCCTGCGTGCCGATGATGGACAGACAGCGCGGCAACCCGGTGCTGTGGCGCCGCACGCAATTCGACGCCTTGCTTGCCCTCGACGGAGACAAAGGAGCCCGCGCGCTCCTTGACGGACACGGGCGGAGAGTGCTCGAGGTGGCGGTCGACGATCCGGGCGTGCTCGCGGATTTCGACACGCCCGAGCAAATCGCGCGCTATGCCACATCCCAGGAGACACCGTCACCGTGAGCAAGATCATCCGCACCGAGTCGAACCCGATCCTGTCCAAAGCCGTCGAATATCACGGCTTCGTCTTCACCCAGGGCATGGTCGCGCGCGACCTCGATGCCGACGTGGCAGCGCAGACACAGGATATCCTCGACCAGTTCGATACGCTGCTTGAGGAGCACGGCACCGACAAGACCCGGCTGCTGCAGGCGCAGATCTGGCTCAAGCGGATCGAGGACCGCGAGGCGTTCAATCAGGTGTGGTCCGCCTGGCTGCCGGTGGCGGGAGCGCCCGCGCGGGCCTGCGTGCAGGCGGTGCTGGCCGATCCGCGCATGCTTGTGGAAATCATGCTTACTACAACGAAATGAGCCTGCGGCTCAGGCGATGACGCCAATCGCAAAAACTGCGCGCGTTTAGGTTTATGTTCCTAAGTCTGGGCAAACTACCTGCCCAAAATTGTGTAATTTAATCGCGTCAAACCACGAATCGGACGGCCGCCTTGTCAGCCTTGTCTCTGCCTTGTTACCAGCGGTGCCGGGCGGATCGAGGCGGTGACAATGCGGCAATGGATGCGAACGGGCGTGATGATGACTGTCGTAATCGCCGCCAGCCAGCACGCCAACGCCGCATCCCATCATCATTTCAGACACCGTCAGCTTGCATATGGGGCAGCGCGGCACGTGTTGCAGTGCGTGGCGTTCGCGCGTGCGGACTCCGACGTGGTGCTGCCGGGCAACGCTGTCAATTGGTGGCAAAACGCCAAAGGCGTGTATGCACGTGGCACCGTCCCGGAAGTCGCCAGCGTGCTGAATTTCCGTGCCAACCCGCGCATGCGGCTGGGCCACGTTGCCGTCGTGACGCGGGTCGTTGACAGCCGGACGATCCAGATCGACCAGTCGCATTGGAATGCCAACGGCATCAGCCGCAATGTCACGGTGGTCGACGTCTCATCGAACAATGATTGGAGTGCCGTGCGCGTGGCGATCGGCCATCACGGCACGTTCGGCAGCATCTATCCAACGTTCGGCTTTATCTATCCGCGGGCGGACACGAGCGGCCGGATCATTACGGCACGCAGCGACGCGGCCATTCCACAGACCGATAACGCGGCGCCGAGCGATCTGCGCGCCCATATCTCTGAAGTTGCGGAAGCCTCGGACGGCGATGGCCGGGCCGGATTGGACCTCACTCCAGGACTATCCGCCCCAGGACTGTCCACCGACGACGCGCCAAACCGCAGCTTGCGCTAAGCCCCCGCGACACGTCACCGCATATCACGGCCGTCCAGCCCGATGATAAGGATGGCCGGCAATGATTGAGCGCGCGCGGTAGAGCTGCTCGGCAAGCAGCACACGGGCCAGCATGTGCGGCCACGTCAACGCTCCAAGCGAAAGCGTCCTGTCCGCGCGCGCAAGCACCGTCCGGTCCAGACCCTCGGCGCCGCCAATCGCAAAACAGATCGGCTTGGATCGGCCAAGCCAATCCTCCAAAGCGTGCGCCAATGCCAGACTGGCAAAGTTCTCTCCCGCTTCATCAAGCGCCACGAGGAATGCCTGCGTCGGCAGCGCCGCCAGCAGAAGCTGCGCCTCACAACGCTTGATCTCGACAGCCCCGCCCCGCGCCTCGGCGAATTCGCTGAGTTCCAGCGGCGGCCGCAAGCGCTTGGCGTAACGTTCAAACAACTCCCGTTCCGGACCGGCGGCGCGGCCGATCGCCAGCAGACGCCATCGCCCGGACGCTGGCCCCCTTACCAGCTCACATCGCCGGGCTGCTGCTCCGCCTCTTGAGGCAGCTCGTCGAGATCGGCGCCCCACATACGCTCGAGCGCGTAGAGTGCCCGCGCCTCGCGCTTGAACAGATGCACCACGATATCGCCGGCATCGATCAGCACCCAATCGGACCCGCCAGCGCCTTCAATCAGCACGCGCTTTAGTCCAGCCTCGGCAAGCTTTTCCTCGAGGTGTGCCGCCATGGCGCTGATCTGCCGGTCGGCGAGGCCGGTCGCGATCACCATGCGATCGGCGAAGGAGGCGCGGCCGGTGAGATCGAGCACGACGATGTCCTCGGCCTTGTCATCCTCAAGGCTGCCGGTGATCACGCCGACCCATTGCTGCAGCCGTTCAGGTTCGGCCGGAGCGCGGGCGGCAATGCGCTTCCTGGGACCCGCCGCCGCCGCCTTCTTGCGCGGTGTGCCGGGCGCTCGCGCGGCCTGAGCCAGGCTGCTCAGGTTTGGCGCCGGACTGGCGCGCGGGCGCGTGGGCTTGGTCGTGTCGGCGGGGGGTTTCCTGGCGATGGCTCAACTCTCCTTACGGCGCAATGCGGTTGCGGATATATCGTTTTGCGGCGCGGGCAGAAACATCCAGCATGGAGGACGACTGCACGCCAGCAATTGCGCCTCGCGCGATGGCCTGCGCGCATGCCTCAGATGGTTGGCCACCTGTCCAGCGAGGGCTTGATGATTGTAGCCAGGCCGAGGCAGCACGGCAAACGGCACCAGATGGACGATCCTCCGCCAGCGCCGCCAGTACTGCAATTGGGCGAGGCCGTCCGCTCCCATCAGCCAGACAAAGCAGGCCTTGGGAAACCGACGCAGCAGCGCCGCGATCGTGTCGACGGTATAACGCGTATCCAGCACCCTCTCGATGTCGGTGGCGATGATCCGCCTGCCGTCCGCGATCTGGCCAGCCCAGGACAGCCGCTCACCGAGCGAGGCCATGTCGCCTGACCGCTTCAGCGGATTGCCCGGCGAGACCAGCAGCCAGACCTGATCCAGGCCAAGCCGCATCAGCGCGCGCCGCGCAATCTGACGATGGCCGCAATGGGCCGGATTGAACGATCCGCCGAGCAGGCCGATCCGCAGACGCCTGCGGTCTCCCCCCGAGGGCAGCCGCACCTTACGGCTCAGGGCCTGGTCTGCCCATGACCGATCACCTCGGTACGGAAGCAGGTCAGTTGCTCCAGTCCGATCGGACCACGCGCATGCACCCTGCCGGTGGCGATGCCGATCTCCGCGCCAAATCCGAATTCGGCGCCATCGCAGAATTGCGTCGAGGCGTTCCACAGCACCACGGCGCTATCGGCGCCGTCGAGAAAGCGCCGCGCCGCCGCCGCGTCTTCGGTGACGATCGCCTCGGTGTGACCGCTGCCGCAGCGCGCGATATGGTCAAGCGCGCCATCGACGCCGTCGACCACGGCGATGGACAGCACCGCGTCCAACCACTCCGTGTGAAAATCGGCGGCCGATGCCGCCGGCAGGTCCGGCATGAGCGCGCGCGACGCCGCATCGGCGCGGAAGGCGCAGCCGAGTGCGCGCAGATCGCTCACGATCGGCGGCAGCAGATCGGCGGCGCAGGCCTGGTCGATCAACAGGGTTTCGGTGGCGCCGCAGATGCCCGGGCGGCGCATCTTGGCGTTCGCGACGATGGCGCGTGCCATCTCAGGGATCGCGCCCTTGTCGACATAGGTATGGCAAAGCCCCTCGGCATGGGCCAGCACCGGCACCCTGGCCTCACGCTGCACACGCTCGATCAATGACTTGCCACCGCGCGGTATGATCAGGTCGATCGCTCCGGAGGCCGCCAGCAAGGCGGAGACATGGGCGCGGTCGGCGTCCGGAGCGTTTTGCACGCACGCCTCGGACAGGCCGGCGCGCCGCAATCCGGCACAGATCGATGCATGGATCGCCCGCGCGCTGTGCAGGCTCTCCGAGCCGCCGCGCAGGATAACGGCGTTGCCCGATTTCAGGCACAGCGCCGCCGCGTCCGCACCGACGTTCGGGCGGCTTTCATAGATCATGCCGATGACGCCGATCGGGGTCGCCACCCGGCGCAGCCGCAGCCCATTCGGACGGGTCCATTCCGCAAGCACGCGTCCGACCGGATCATCCAGGTCGGCCACGATCTCGAGCCCCGCGGCCATGGCTTCAATGCGCGACGACGTGAGCGCGAGCCGGTCCCGGAAAGCGGGATTGCCGTCGCAGGCGTCGAGATCGCGCGCGTTGGCCGTCAGGATCCTCGACGCGTCGTCCCTCAAAGCCGCCGCCGCCGCGCGCAGGGCGCCGTCCCGTGCGCCGCGGCTCGATCGCGCCAGCGCCCGCGCCGCCAGACGCGCCTGGGCGGCCATTTCCGCGATCGGTTCCGATGGAGCCGCCGACGCGTCCATGACTATGCCCCTCAGTCTGTCTTGCTTTTCACGAGCGCGGCGAGGTCGCCGACATTCTTCAATCTGTCCACCTCGCGTGAACGCAGCTTGATGCTGAAATGCTGCTCCACGCCGAGAATGATGCTCACCATCTTGACGGAATCCCAGCCCTTCACCTGCTCCGCGTTGGTCTGGGGCGTCAGCACCATGCGGTCATCGCCGAACGTCTCGTGAAACACTTCGGTCAGACCGGAATAGATTTCGGCCTCTGTCACGTCATTGTCCCTCCTCGATGGTCATCGCGCTGTCTTGCGCCTCAAGGCTGTCCAGCGCCAGCCGAGCCAGGTGGCCGCCATCCTCCAGCTCCGCGACCCGGGTAAAGCCGAGCCGTTCGTAATGGCCCGCGACCATGCCGTTCTTCGCCGTCGGCCGGTATTCGCCGATCAGCGCGGCGGCGCCAAGGGCGCGCGCCTGGCTTGCCGCCAATGCCAGCGTCGCCGCCTCGACGCCGCGGCCGAGCACGCGGCATGACATCAGCCACGTGTCGATCAGGCAGGCGCCGCCCGGCTCGTCCAGCCGCCCGATCACGATGGCGATGATGCCGTTGTCGCCGAACCGGTCGAGCAGACGGAGCTGCAGTCCGAACGCGCGCGGATCGGCCATGACCTCCAGCACCTCGGCCTCGGTCACGCGTCGCGTGGTCAGGTTGAACTGATTGGTCTTGTTGATGAGCTGCACGATCCTGCCCAGCCCGATACGGTCGAAGCGCCGCCAGATCAGCCGCATCTCGAGCGAACGCAGATAGGCGGCAACGTCGGTGACCGACGATTCCAGCGCCGCGCGCTCGCGGTTGGCGGCATACTGCGCGGCGCGGGCGCGATCATCGTCGGTGATCGCGACACTCTCGAAATAGCCGGCCGCGGCGAGCAGCCCGGGCATCAGCGCCGGCTCGTCGTCCGGGACCTCGGGCACGGCGACCTCGGGAAGTGCGGCGCGCACCAGGTTGCGCTCGAACGGGTTGTCGTCGAGGAATACCAGGCTGTCGAGGCCGATATTGAGCGTGCTGGCGATGCGCCGCAGGTTGGTCGGCTTGTCGTCCCAGTTGGCGACAAAGCAGGAGATGTCGCCTTGCCGCAGCAGCATCTCCGGGTGCCGCTCAAACGGGGCGAGCGCGTTTGCCTCATCGTTCTTCGAGCAGACCGCGAGGATCACGCCGCGCCCGGCCAGCGCGCGGGCGTAAGCCTGCACCGCGAGATGAGCTTCGCCGAGTGCCGAGCCCTGGCCGATGGCGATGCCTTCCAGCCCGTCATCGCCAATGACGCCGCCCCAGCAGGTATTGTCGAGGTCGAGCACCAGGCATTTGGCGGCCCGCCCCTGCAGCGCCGCGATCAGCCGGCCGACCAGGTCGCCATAGACCGGCGCCGCCACCGGCGTCACTTCCTGCTTGGCGCGATGCCACAGCACAGGATCATGCCACTCCTGGACGCCGTCGCTGGCGGCCGCCTCGTCGATCGTCAGCAGGTGCACCGAGGCCGCATCCGCATCGTCGCGGAGTGCTGCATTCAGGCGCGCGATCATCCGGGCGGGCGAGCCATGCAGGCGCTGTTCGTTGCCGCCCAGCAGCGGCGGCAGCGTCGGCAGAATGGTCTGCTGGATCACCGTGGCGCCGAGTTCCTCGCGAGCCAGCCGCCAGCACTGAGCGATCCGCGCCCGCATTTCGTCCAGCGCCGCCTGGGCTTGGGCCGCGTCGTCGGCGCCGTCGAGCCCGGCAGTGACGTGGCGCGCGTCCAAGGCAAGCAAGACGATGTCCGGCTGGAAGCGACGCAGTTCGGAGTTGGTGTCGGCGAGTTCGGGCAGATACTGGCCGTACTCGCCCTCGTGGACGGTCAGATGGATGTTGCGTCGCAACGCCGCCACCCGGATCGGCGCCGCCAGATGGACCGTGGTCGACGAGCCGAGGATCGCGAGCTTTACCGCGCGTGTCGGCAGGCCGGCCGGAGTTTGCGGAAAACTCCGCTGAAGCACGGCGTCGAGACGGTCAGTGCGCAGGAAATCAAGCCGCAGATTGGCCAGTGCCACCAGTTCGGACCAGGTCGGCGCCGCCGCCGCCGACTTCAGGCGGACATTGAAATCGACCGCTTCGGCAAGCCAGGCAAGTACAGGTCTCGGCATCGCAGCTCCACCAGATTGGTCGCGATCTTTCGTAATCGCACCGTTTCTGTCAAACCCCGACCATGAGAAGCATTACCGCGGCGGCGCGCAATCTCCTTCTTGGCGTGAGCTTCGTCTGCGCCGTGTCGGCCCTGGCGATCGCGGCCTACATGGCGAACGGCTGGCCGTTTGGCGATGCGCTCTATTTCACCGTGCTCACCGTCTTCACCGTCGGCTATGACGAGGTGCACCCGATCGCCACGCCGCTGCTCCGCTCCGTCACCATCGCGCTGATCGTGCTCGGCTGCTCGGGAACGATCTTTGTCACCGGCGCGCTGGTGCAGTTCTTTGCCTTCAACCAGATCAACGAGATGCTCGGCAACCGTCGCATGAAGAACCAGATCGAAGCTCTCGACGGCCATGTCATCATCTGCGGCTACGGCCGCATCGGCGTCATGCTGGCGCGCGAACTCGCGGCCGGCGGCAAGCGGTTCGTGGTGCTGGAACGCAGCCAGGCGCGACAGGCGGAGGCGGTGGCGCACGATCATCTTTGCATGCTCGGCGACGCCACCGAGGAGGAACTGTTGAAACAAGCGGGGATCGAGCGCGCCTCGGCGCTGGCCTCGGTGCTGCCGGATGACGCGCTCAACGTGTTCATCACGCTGAGCGCGCGCAGCCTGAATGCAAGCCTCACCATCATCGCGCGCGGGGAGGCGGCCGCCACCGAGAGCAAGCTGTTGCAAGCCGGCGCCAACCGCGTGGTGATGCCGACCCATATCGGCGCCGAGCGGATCGCCCAGATCATCCTGTTCCCGGGCCTGAGCAGAACGCTGCGGGCGCCCACCCGCGAGATAACGTCTGGTCTCAAACAGCTCGGTCTGTTGATCGAAACCGTCGTCGTAGAGCCGGGCGCCGCTTTCTCCGGCCGCACTGTCGGCGAGATCGAGCAGCGTGCGGCACACGGCTTCATGATCCTCGCCGTGCAGCTTCCAGGGGAGGCGGTCGCGGATTCGCTGTCGCCGGAGACACGGATCGTCCCTGGCAGCGGCGTGACCGTGGTGGTGCGCAGCGGGTCCGACATCGCCTTGGGAGGATTTCGCGGGGACACGTAAGCTGCTTGCCTCCGCCATCCTGTGCTCCCAGGGACCGCACCGGTTCAAGATTAAGCGATCTGCAAGACCTGGCTGCGCGCGCCGCGTTGCTCTGCCCGAGGGTCGCGCCTGGGCGGCGGGACCCGAATTTCTTTAGTAGATCACAAAGGAAACTTCGATGGCATTGTTCTCAAAGCCGATCAAGACCCTCGACGACCTGTTCATGCACACGCTTCAAGACATCTACTATGCCGAAAACCAGATCGTCAAAAACCTGCCGAAGATGATCGAGAAGGCTTCCAACGCTGAATTGAAGCAGGCCTTCGAGCGGCATCTGCGTGAGACCGAGCACCAGGTCAAGCGCATCGACACGGTGTTCGAGATGCTCAAGCAGCCGAGCAAGGCGGTGACCTGCGCCGCGATGGACGGGATCTTGTCCGAGGCAAAGGAAATCATGGGCGATTGCGATGACGCCGAGGTGCGCGACGCGGCGATGCTCTCCGCCGCCCAGGCGGTGGAGCATTATGAGATGACCCGCTACGGCAGCCTGATTGCCTACGCCAGGCAGCTCGGCAGCCATGACATCGCCAAACTGCTCGCGGAGACGCTTGAGGAGGAAAAGGCGGCCGACAAGATCCTCACGGAAATCGCCGCGACTCGCGTCAACAAGCTCGCCGCCTGAACACCGGACCCAAGGAAACGCAGATCATGAAGGCAGTCGTATGGCGCGGCATTGGCGATATCCGCCTCGAGTCGGTGCGAGATCCTGAAATCGAGCAACCGACGGATGCGGTGATCCGCCTGACCGCGTCGGCGATCTGCGGCACCGATCTGCATTTCGTCCGCGGCACCTTCGCTGGCATGAAGCCCGGCACCATTCTCGGCCATGAGGGTGTCGGCGTCATCGAGGCGCTCGGTCCAGACGTGCGCAACTTTGATATCGGCGACCGGGTGGTGGTCTGCTCAACCATTTCGTGCGGGTATTGCAGCTATTGCCGGGCCGGCTACACGGCGCAGTGCGACAACGCCAACCCGAACGGCAAAGACAAGGGCACCAGCTTCTTCGGCGGCCCGGCGGAAACCGGCCCGATCAATGGACTGCAGGCTGAGCGGGCCCGCATTCCGTTTGCGGCCTCCACCCTGGTCAAGCTGCCCAAACAGGTCAGCGACGATCAGGCGATCCTGATCAGCGACATCTTTCCGACCGGCTGGTTCGGCGCAATCTTGGCCGACGTCGAAAACGGCGACACCGTCGCCGTGTTCGGCGCCGGGCCGGTCGGACAGTTTGCGATCGCAAGCGCGATCTTGCAGGGCGCGAGCCGCGTGATCAGCGTGGACAAGTATGACGACCGCCTGGCGATGGCGCGCAAGCAGGGCGCTTTTGCCGTCAATTTCGAGAAGGAAGACCCGGTTGCGGTGATCAAGTCGCTCACTGGCGGCATTGGCGTCGACAAGGTTATCGATGCCGTGGGCGTTGACGCCATGCATGCCCATCACGGACCTGCAGCGGAGCAGGCCGAGGCAAAAGCGGCCACCTTCAAGCAAGAGGTGCGGCAGGTCGCACCCGAGACCAATGAGCAAGACGGCAACTGGGTTCCGGGCGACGCGCCGAGCCAGGCACTGGAATGGGCAGTGCAAGCGGTCGCAAAGGCCGGAACCATCGGCATTATCGGCGTCTATCCGCCGAGTGCGACATCGTTCCCGATCGGCATGGCCATGAACAAGAACCTGTCGATCAAGATGGGCAACTGCAATCACCGCGGCTACATCCCGGCCCTGGTCGAGATGGTGCGGATGGGACGTATCGATCCGCTGCAGGTGCTGACCAAGGTCGAGCCGCTGACCGACGTCATCGAGGCCTACGAGCATTTCGACAAGCGCGAGAGCGGCTGGACCAAGACCGAACTCGTCTTGCCGCACGCCGCGGAATAGACGCGCCGCCCGCTTTCGGGCTAGCGATCCGAAACTCCACCTCCACGCCACGGCCTGCGAAAACGCGGGTCGCGAGCGGCGTTAGCGGTGCGGCTGATTTGCCGAAGCCGGTTTCTGCACCTAAATCGCGCAAGAACCGGCAACCGGACGAGGGAGGGGAAAGCGTGCGCATCCTGCTGGTTGAGGACGATCCAACCGTGCGCGGCTTCGTCGCCAAGGGGCTCAAGGAAGCGGGCCATGTCGTCGAGCAGGCCGATAACGGCAAGGACGGCCTGTTCATGGCGGTAAGCGAGAGCTTCGACTGCGTCATCCTCGACCGCATGCTGCCGGGCGGCATCGACGGGTTGCGGCTGCTCGAGACACTGCGTTCGCAGAACAACGCGACGCCGGTGCTGCTGCTCTCCGCCCTCGCCCAGGTCGATGAACGCGTCGCCGGACTCAAGGCCGGCGGCGATGATTACCTCACCAAGCCGTTCGCCTTCGCCGAACTGCTGGCCCGGGTCGAGGCGCTCTCCCGTCGCGGCCGCGGCGAGGGCGGCCCGCAAACCAAGCTGATCGTCGCCGACCTGGAGATGGACCTGCTGTCACGCGGGGTGAAACGGGGCGGTCAGAAGGTCGACCTGCAGCCACGCGAGTTCCGCCTGCTCGAATACCTGATGCGCCATGCCGGCCAGGTGGTCACACGCACTATGCTGCTCGAAGGGGTGTGGGACTACCATTTCGATCCGCAGACCAACGTGATCGACGTGCATGTCTCGAGGCTGCGTCACAAGATCGACAAGCCCTATCCCACCGCCCTGATCCACACGATACGCAATTCAGGCTATATGCTGCGGCCGGACTGATCGGACCTCAGCGGTGCTTCTCTCGACGGCAAACATGCTGACCGCGCTGCGGCGGCGGGGGCGCTCCGCCAGCCTGCGCCTCGCCGTGGTGCATGCCGCCTTGTTCGCGATCAGTGCGGCGATCTTTCTGTCGTTCATCTGGTGGGCGACCGTCGGCCTGCTTGAACGCCAAGTCGAGGCCGCGATCAACGCCGATGCGCAGGCGCTGTCCGAGCGCTGGCAGGAGGGCGGCTTGCCGTCGCTGGCTTTGACCATACAGAGCCGCCTCGAACAGAATGTCGACGATGACGCGATCTATCTGATGGTGGACGCATCGGGAGACCGTGTCGCCGGCAACCTGCGTTCCTGGCCGCGCGACGTGACCCGCACCGACGTCTGGTATCAGCTTCCGATCGCGCGCGCCGGCACCAAGGGCATCGCCGAGGTGCATGCCTTCGCCCTGCCGGGCGGCTTCAAGCTGCTGGTCGGGCGCGACGTGCGCGCGCGCATCGTGCTCAAACGGTTGATGACCGACACCATGCTATGGACGCTGGTGATGGTGGTGTTCCTTGGCGCCAGCGGCGGGCTGCTGCTGCGCGGGCTGTTCCGGCGCATGGTGCGCGACATCGCGCGCACGACTGCCGCGATCGCGTCCGGCGACCTGAGCCGTCGGGTGCCGCGCTCCCATAGCGGTGACGAGTTCGACCGTGTTTCGCAGACCATCAACGCCATGCTCGACCGCATCGGACGGCTGATGGACGGGGTGAAGCAGGTCAGCAACGCGATCGCGCACGATCTGCGCACGCCGATCACCCGCGCGCGCACCCGTCTGGAGGATGCCGCACTCCATGCCGGCGGCACCGAGGAGTTGCGCGCCGCCGCCTGGCGCGCGGTGAGCGACCTTGACGGCATCACCGCGGTGTTCGAGGCGCTGCTGCGCATCTCCGAGATCGAGGCGGGTTCGCGTCGCTCCGCCTTTGCCGAGATCGACCTTTCCCCACCGCTTGCCGATCTCGCCGAACTATACTCCGCGTCGGCCGAGGAGCGCGGGCTGCGCCTCGATCTGGTGCGGCCAGATCGTCTGCCGCTCTGGGGCGACCTGCCGCTGATCCAGCAGGCGGTGGCCAACCTGCTCGACAACGCCATCAAATTTTCCGCGCCCGGCGGCGTGGTCACGCTGCGCGCGGCGGCGGCCGACCGTTACGTGGTGCTGGAGGTCGCCGACAGCGGCATCGGCATGCTGCCCGCTGACCGGATGCGCGCCTCGGAACGCTTCTTCCGCGCCGAGGCGGCCCGCCATACGCCTGGCTCGGGCCTCGGCCTGTCGCTGGTGCAGGCGGTGGCGCATCTGCACGATGGCACCCTGGCGCTGCAGGATGCGGAGCCGGGTTTGCGGGCGATCCTGACGCTTGGACTGCGGAACCGCGCGACGCCGCCACGCGAGATGACGGGAGCTTCACCCAAGGTTCACCCTGCCGCCACCACCGAACGGGTCTAGTAGCGGCGATGGGCACCGCGAACGTCTGGACAACCCTGCCGCCTGCCTTGGCGGTTGCTCTGGTCGTGGGCATTCTCGGCGCCGGGGCGTCGTCCCGCGCCGAACCCTCCGACAGCCGCACCCTGGTCGTCACCAGCGATACCAGCGCCTATTGCCGCACCCTCTCCGAGATGATCGCCGCACGCCGCCCGCTGCCTCGCGAGGTCAGGGAACTGAAGTCGCAGGGCGACGGCATGTGCCAGCAGGGCGAGATACGGGGCGGCATCACCCGCCTGCGCCGCGCCCTGCTGGTGCTCAGATCGGAGCGAACGGCGCGGCCCTGAGCACAGACAGGAGCAGGCCTGGACGCCGCTTGCGGTCAGATCAAGGCGACGGAGGAAGCAGGGTCGGTCACGCCGAGCAAGGTCACGCGGCTGCCGTCCGACATGCTGATGGTGAGGCTGCCGTTCTGCGCATGGGTGTGCATGTCGGCTGTGGTGAAGCCGAACAGGTCGATATGGTCGCGCGCCGGCTTGAAACCGCCGATCACGTCGAGGCCGCCGGCGTGGCCGTTGACGATCTCCAGCGTGATGCCGCCGGCCCCCGCGGCGATGGCGGCCTCGCCGGGCCCTGCCACGACCTGCAGCGGGCCGCCGCCGGAGGTGATCTGCATGCCGCCCCTGCCCTGGAAGATCAGCCCGTAACCGGTGCCGGTGGCGATCGCCGACGGGCCGGCGCCGCCGACCACGATCATGTTGCTGCCGGCGGCATTGGCGATCAGCGTGCCGGCGCCGCCGATGATGGAATCGGCGCCGGACGCGCTGGCATTGACGGTGGCGGCGCCGCTGCCGGTGAACACCGCCTCGCTCTGTTGGCACTCGACCTGGAGCGTGCCGGCGCCGCCGACGATGGTATCGTGTCCCGAGGCGCCGCCATCGACGGTGGCCGGCCCATCGCCTGTGAACATTACGGCGCCGCCGAGCGCGCCGCCCGTGAAGAGCGTGGCGCCGCCGCCGCCGACCAGGCTCTCGCCGCCATCCGCCGCCACCAGGTTGGAGAGGCCGCTGGCGGCGCCGAACAGCGCATCCTGAGCGCCGCCGCCAATCAGCGTGGTGTTGCCGGCCGACGCCACCAGCACGTTATGGCCGTTCGCGCCGCCGCTATAGAGGCCGCCGCCCGCCCCGGCGAGGATGGTCTCGGCGCCGGCGCCGCCGGTGACCGTATCCGCGCCGCTGCCGCCGACGAAGAGCAGCGTGCCGGCGCCGCCGCTGAGCTGGACCACGCCGCTCGCGGCCGTCACCGTGTCGCCGCCGGAGCCGGCGCGGACGGTGTCGCCGTCGCCTGCCGCATAGGTCTGCGCGCCGGCCCCTAGGATCACCAGATTGCCGCTACCGGCGATCAGCGTGCCGCCCGCCTGGTCTGTTCCGGTCTCGACCGTCCTGGCATCGGGGGTGGCGATCTCGCTGGTGCCGGCGCTGGTGCCGTCGCTGAGCCAGACGCCGCTGCGGCCGCTCTGATCCGTTCCGGTGAAGCCGATCTCGTCGAAATAGGCGAACAACCCCTGTGGATCGAGGCCGGTGCTGGCAGTCCCGGCGGGCGCGATCAGGGTGGTGCCGCCGGCGGTGCCGTCGGTCACGTACAGGCTGGGATGGCCTTGCGGGTCGAGCGCGGTGAAAGCCACCTTGCTGCCGAACAAAGTGAGCGACGCAATTGCGGCGAAGGCGCCGAGTTCGCGCGTGCCGGCGTCGCTGCCGTCGGTGACCCACAGGCCCGATTGTCCCGAGGCGGTGACACCGGCGAACAGCACACTGCCGCCCAGCATAATCAGGCCGGTCGCCGCACTGAGCGTGATGCCGCCGGGCACCGCGATCTGCCGCGTGCCCGCGCTGGTGCCGTCCGAGACCCAGAGCACCGAACCGCCGCCGTCGCCGGCCGAGGCGCTGAACACCGCGCGCCCGCCCAGGCCGACCATGTCCGCGGGGACGGCCGCGTCGCCATCCGACTCGCTGCCGAGATTGTCGGGCGTGAGCTGGCTGGCGCCGCCTTGCCCATTGCTCACCCAGAGCGTGCCGGAAGCGGGGCCGCTGCCGCCGTTCTCGAACAGGATGCCGCCCGAGGCGAGCGCCGCATAGGCATCCGGCGAGATGATCGCGCCCGGCGGCGAGATCGGCACGGTGCCGGCCGCGGTGCCGTCGCTTTTATAGAGCGCCTGCTCCGAGCCGCTGAGGCGATCGGGGTACGCCGCGAAATAGAGCGTGCCGCCGACCACCGAAAAGCCGCTCGCCGCGACCCCGGAGACGAGCAAGCGGGCACCCGTGGCAGTGCCGTCGGTGAACCAGACAGAATCCACATGGGTTTGCGGGTTGGTGGCGGCGATCACGGCGCCGCCGTTCCAGGCCCGCATCGCATTGATGGCGAGCGGCGCGCCCGACGCGTCATCGAGGGCGAACGGGACGGTGCCGCCGACGGTGCCGTCGGTGCTCCAGAGTTCCGGCAGACCCTGGGGACTGCCGCCGATAAAGAGGGTGGCACCGCCGATGCGGACCGGGTCGAACCCTTGCGTGATCGCCACGCCAAGATTGACCGCGCCGCCGCCCGGCTGCGTCGCCCAGAGGGCGAGCGTGCTGGTCGCTTGGTTGGTCGCCCCGAACAGGATGTGCGCCGTCATCGTCGTGGCCCCGCCAGATCATTACGATCTAGGATGCAAAAGTTAACCAACAGTGTGTTTTGCTTGACCAGGATGTTTCGGGATCCGCATGGTTCCGGCTGCTTCTGCGGAATGACGTGCGATGCCACGAGCCTGGTTCTGGTGCCTCCTGGCCATGCTGGCCGCGCCGGCGCGCGGCGCCGTGCCCATACCGGCCGGGCTCGGCACGGAGGTCGCCGGCCTTGCCAGTGCGGGCCTGGCCAGCGCCGGCGGCCGCCGCTTCTACCTGAAGCGCGCGCCAGGGGCGCCGACCGCGAGTCTGATGATGCTAAGCGCGGCCGGCGCGCAGACCGTGCTGGTCGATGCGGCGATCAATGAGTTCGCGCCGGCGCCGGATGGCAGCCGCGTCGCCTACGGTCTCTCGGGCGAAGGCGTGCTGCGCGTGATCGACATGGCAACGCACAGAACACGTGCGGACGTGATCGGCCCGGTTGGTCCGGCGCCACAGCGCCATGCCGTGTCATGGGCGCCGGACGGCCGCAGCTTTTTCTACACGACGGGCGCGCGGGTCTATCGCCACACGCTCGGCCTGGGCGACGGGCGCGACCGCCTGGTGCTCGACGCCAACCATCTGCCGTCCGCGCCCGCCGGCCCATGCCGGTTCGTTTCGATCACCGTCGCGCCCGGGTCCGATCTGGCGGTGGCGCTGCTCGGCGGCGGCGCCGGCCCGGAACTGACCCTCTATACGGCGCCGCTGTCGTCGCTGGATGCCGCCGATACGCCATGGCGGCTGCTCGCCGCGCCGTCGGACGGCGTGGTCGGCTTGGCCGTGCGCGGCGCGCGTATCGATCTGCTGACGCGCAAGGACGCGCCGAACTTCAAGATTGTCGAGACCGGGTCGAGCAGGCCGCAATTCGCCAGCGCGCGCGTGCTGGTGCCGCAGGGCAGCGGCGTGCTTACCGGCCTGGCGCTGGCCAGCGACGGCCTCTACGTCGCACGACGCGACGGCGCGGCCACAACGCTGTTGCGCCTGGCCGATGGGGCGCTGCTGCCGGAACTCGTCACCCTGCCGGTCAAAGGCGTCATCCTGTCGCTGCCCGAGGGCGGGCTTGGGGGG
>CAXTRK010000049.1:0-20758 GCA_964246745.1 uncultured Acetobacteraceae bacterium | reverse complement strand
GATGCGCCGAGCCTACCACTGGGATGCCGGTAGTGAACCCCCGGCGGGGTTGAGCCCGCTTCGGTCCGCCAGCCGAGCCTACCACAGGGAAGCCGGTAGGGAAGCCACGGCCTCCTCGCTCAAAGCCTTTTATCTACCCGCAGCCTACCACAGGGAAGCCGGTAGGGAAGCCACGGCGCCATGGGCCACCCAGAGGGCGAGCAGGATAGCCTACCACAGGGAAGCCGGTAGGGAAGCCACGGCTCACACTGAGGCCGGGGCTGGCATGATAATAGCCTACCACAGGGAAGCCGGTAGGGAAGCCACGGCCATTTCCTCAAGCGTCTTGCTGTCGAGGATAGCCTACCACAGGGAAGCCGGTAGGGAAGCCACGGCTTCGGGTCGGCTGGGCAGGGCGCGGCTGATAGCCTACCACAGGGAAGCCGGTAGGGAAGCCACGGCAGGAAAACCCGGTAAATTGAAAGGACGGCGAGCCTACCACAGGGAAGCCGGTAGGGAAGCCACGGCGCGGATATCCTGCGGCTGGCGATGCTGCTGAGCCTACCACAGGGAAGCCGGTAGGGAAGCCACCGCTGTCCACGTTGCCGCTCGGACGCACTTCCAAACCTGATACGGAACAGCCGCTAGGGAGACGTCGCTCCATGCCGCCACCGCCGCTCTGCGCAAACAAAGTTCCTGACGGCGGTTCCATCCGTTCTCATACCGCAATATAGTCATTGCATGGACGGCATTCTGTCGCGTGCCGGCGGCCAGGCCTGGTGGTCCGGCAGCGTCGCCGCGTTCCTGCGGACTGACGAGGCTGCCTTGCTGGGCGCCTTGTCTCAGGCGGCCACGCGAAGCTATCGAGTGAACGAGGCGGCCCAACTGCGCGCCTGGTCACGCGAGATCGAGATCCTGCGCATGACCCTGCGTCACCGGCCCTGTGCCGAGTGGCGGCTGCTGATCGAGTTCCAAATCCCTCACCTCGGCGGACGCATCGACGCCGTGCTGCTGTCGCCGGTCGCCATCTTCGTCCTTGAGTTCAAGGCGGGCGCCGAGCATTTCACCGAAGCGGCACGACAGCAGGCGTGCTGCTACGCGCTCGATCTGCAGGATTTCCATGCCGCCTCCAGGCACTGCCCGATCATTCCGATCCTGATTGCCACCGACGCTGTCGCGCCGCCGCAGACGCTGCCGTTCTTGTTCGACGGCATTGCGCCGGAGGTGCTGTTTGCCGATGCGGACTCACTCGCCGGCTTGCTGGATGCGCTCGCCGCCAGGCTGCCGCCGCCCGTGCGTCCGATCGACGTGCTGGCTTGGGAGCACGCCGCCTATCGACCGGTGCCCAACATCGTCGAGGCGGCCTGCCTGCTGTTTCGCCGCCACAACGTCGCCGAGATCGCGTCGGCGCGCGCAGACGCCACCAACCTGACCCTGACCGCGGAGCGGATCACCGGCCTGATCGCCCAGGCCCGCGCCGAGGCATCCCGCATGATCCTGTTCGTCACCGGCATTCCGGGCGCCGGCAAGACGCTGTGCGGGCTGAATGCCGCCTTCGGTGTCGAGGCCAGGACCGGCGCTGCCTTCCTCACCGGCAATCCCAGCCTGGTCCACGTGCTCCGCGAGGCGCTGGCGCGGGACAGCGTGGGGCCGGGCGAGGCGCTCGTCGCGGCCCGGCACCGGATCAAGGGCGTGATCCAGGCGCTGCCGAAATTTCGCGACGACCTGGTGGGCAGCGGCAGGGCGCCGCCGGAGCGGGTCATCGTCGTGGACGAGGCACAGCGTTGCTGGACCGCCGGTTGGGCGGTCGCCAAGTCGCGCGATCGCCCGGTGCGGCTTGACCGCTCGGAGCCTGCGCATCTGCTCGACATCATGGCGCGCCATGCGGGTTTCGCCTGCGTGATCTGCCTGATCGGCAACGGGCAGGAGATCCATGACGGCGAGGGCGGTCTGGCCGAATGGGGTGAGGCATTGCGCACGCGCCCCGAGTGGCGCATCGCCGCGGCCCCGCGCACGCTCGGCGATCCCGAGCCGCGCAACCGTCTGCCCGCGCTGCCCGGCATGATCGTGGAACCGGATCTGCACCTGGACGTGCCGGTGCGCTCCATCCGCCACGACGCGACGCCCGGCTGGGTCGACGCAGTGCTGCGCGCGGATGCCGCCGCCGCGCGCGCTGTCATCGCGACGCATGGCGAGGTGCCGTTCCGGCTCACCCGTAGCCTCGCCGACCTGCGCGCGGGGCTGCGCGCCGCCTGCCGCGACAGCGATCGCGCCGGCCTGGTCTGCAGTGCCGCGGCCCGCCGGCTGCGTGCCGAGGGGCTCGGCGCGGAGCTGCCGCACATGGAGGCGGACGCGGTGGCGCGCTGGTTCCTCGACCGCTACCCCGCCGACGTGCGCGCCTCGGACGCGCTGGATACGGTAGCGACGCAGTTCTCTGTGCAGGGACTGGAGCTCGATCACGTCGGCCTGTGCTGGGACGGCGACCTGATCCGCGTGCCCGGCCAACACCCCTGGCAGGTGCGGTCGTTCAGCGGCACCGATTGGCGAATCGCGCGTCAGCCTCTGAAGATCGCTTATCGGCTCAACACCTATCGGGTGCTGCTGACCCGGGCGCGCTTTACGACCATCATCTGGGTGCCATGCGGCGATCCGCGCGACCGCACCCGCGACCCGGCCAGCCTTGACGCGATCGCCGATTTCCTGCGCGTCTGCGGCGTTCGCGACCTCGCCGCCGCCATTCCGGCCGCTTTGGTTGCGCCCCCGCTGCTCGTGTGATCGCGCCCGCCTGCGCAATCGGCTGACTTTTGCCGGATTACCGCCTATTGCTGCGCGCATGACCGACACGCCGCTTTCGCTGATCCGCAACTTCTCGATCATCGCCCATATCGACCACGGCAAATCCACGCTGGCCGACCGTTTGATCCAGGCCTGCGGCGGCCTCTCCGACCGCGAGATGACCAACCAGGTGCTCGATAACATGGAGCTCGAGCGCGAGCGCGGCATCACCATCAAGGCGCAGACGGTGCGGCTGACTTACCAGGCGCGGGACGGCCAGACCTACGTGCTCAACCTGATGGACACGCCCGGCCATGTCGACTTCGCCTACGAGGTGAGCCGCTCGCTTGCCGCTTGCGAAGGCTCGCTGCTGGTGGTCGATGCGAGCCAGGGGGTTGAGGCGCAGACGCTGGCCAACGTCTATCAGGCGCTCGACGCCAACCACGAGATCGTGCCGGTGCTCAACAAGATCGACCTGCCGGCGGCCGAGCCCGAACGCGTCCGACAGCAGATCGAGGACGTGGTCGGCATTCCCGCCGATGACGCGGTGCAGATCTCGGCCAAGACCGGCCTGAACATCGAGGGCGTGCTCGAAGCCTTGGTGACCCGTCTGCCGGCGCCGTCCGGTGATGCGGACGCGCCGCTGCAGGCGCTGCTGGTCGATAGCTGGTACGACTCCTATCTGGGCGTGATCATCCTGGTGCGGATCAAGCAGGGGCGTCTGCGCAAGCATTCGAAGATACGCATGATGTCGACCGGCGCCGTGCATGGCCTTGAGCAGATCGGCGTGTTCACCCCCGCCATGCGGCCCGTGGATGATCTCGGACCCGGCGAGATCGGCTACATCACCGGTGCGATCAAGACCGTGGCCGACTGCAACGTGGGCGACACCATCACCGACGATCGCAGGCCGGCTGCAGTGCCGCTGGCCGGCTTCAAGCCGTCGATTCCAGTGGTCTGGTGCGGCCTTTATCCGATCGATGCCGACGATTTCGAGAAGCTGCGCGAGAGCCTGTCGCGTCTGCGTCTGAACGATGCGTCCTTTCACTATGAGGCGGAGACCTCGGCGGCGCTCGGCTTTGGTTTCCGCTGCGGCTTTCTTGGCCTGCTGCACCTGGAGATCATCCAGGAGCGGCTGACGCGGGAGTTCAACCTCGAACTGATCGCAACCGCGCCCTCGGTGGTCTATAAGCTGCACACGACGCGCGGCGCCGCCCTGGAACTGCACAATCCCGCCGACATGCCGGACGGCAGCCTGATCGAGAGCATCGAGGAGCCCTGGATACGCGCGACGATCATGGTGCCGGACGACTATCTCGGCCCGGTTCTGACCTTGTGCAACGATCGTCGCGGCCGACAGGTCGATCTCACCTATGTCGGCGACCGTGCGATGGCGGTCTATCGGCTGCCGCTGAACGAAGTGGTGTTCGACTTCTATGACCGGCTGAAGTCAGTGAGCCGCGGCTATGCAAGCTTCGACTATGCCATGGACGGTTATGAGGAGAGCGATCTCGTGCACATCTCCATCCTGGTCAACCTCGAGCCGGTGGACGCGCTGTCCTTCATCGCCCACCGCAGCGCCGCCGAGGCGAGGGGCCGCTCGATCTGCGCCAAGCTGAAGGACTTGATCCCGCGTCAGTTGTTCAAGATTGCGATCCAGGCGGCGATCGGCGGCCGCGTGATCGCCCGCGAGACGATCGGCGCTCTGTCGAAGGACGTGACCGCCAAGTGCTACGGCGGCGACATCAGCCGCAAGCGCAAGCTGCTCGACAAGCAGAAGGAGGGCAAGAAGCGCATGCGCCAGTTCGGCCGCGTGGAGATCCCGCAGAGCGCCTTCCTCGCCGCGCTGAAGATGGACGCCTGATCATAGGTGAGCTAGGGAAAGACACGACCAGGCTGGGGCTGGCAGCCCCAGACCCGCCATTCGGGAGGGATGGCCGAGCGGCTTAAGGCGCACGCTTGGAAAGCGTGTGTGCGTGAAAGCGTACCGTGGGTTCGAATCCCACTCCCTCCGCCATGCGTGGCGTTTATCTATGTGAAAACGTTAACATTCATGACCAAGGCCGATTGCCTGCCCCTAATCCTACCCCCAGCACGGCGGCGGCTACACCGTCGAAGAGCGCCGCGCGAGCAGCCGGGTCACCACTTTCGCGCATCGTGCATCGGCCATTTCATCGTGCCGCTCCGATGTGGCTCCCCCCTTCCGCCACCAGCCGCTCATAGGTGCGCCACCGCATCCATTTAGGCTTGTCCGGTAGCGGATCGCCGACATAGCGGTATTGCCTGCCCAGCTTCCGGTGCAGCCGACTTAGCCGGTCATGGCTCCGGTCGAGGTCGCTACGTCGCTGCCTGCGAGGCATAGGCGAGACGGCAGGCGGGCTGGCCCAGGAACAGCGTGCCACCGCTCGGCAGATAGAGCTTGCCGCAGCGTCGGCCGGTCCGGGGCAACCAGCGCGGGCCACCTAACCGGCAAGGCGTGCTGACGATATCCACCCGCTGCGCCTGCGGCCCGGTGCGTCCGCCCCGATGTCAAACGGCCTGGGAATGGGGCCCTCCAGCGGCGCCCAATCGATACTCCTCTTTTGCTAGGCTTGTGCCGGTAATCCATAGGGAGTGCCTGTGGTTTGCCGGTGCAAGCTGGGACGCACGGTCAGTAGCCGCCCTCGTAACCCGACCTGCGCAGCGTCTCGAAGATCCGGATCAGCGTCTGCCGCTTGCGGCTGGGCCTCTCCTAGTTGGCCGTGAGCAGTTTATCCAGCTCATCGCGTCAAGCGCCCAGGCGTGGCATCGGCTGCTGCTCGCGCTCGTAATGGAACTCCGTCGCCTCCGACCGGAGAACCTTGCGGACAACTTTGCGCGACACCCGCAGCTCACGGCAGATCGCCTTGATCGATTTGCCCTGGACCAAATGGGCACGGCGGATGCGCGCAATTGTCTCCACCGCAAACATCCCAAACAGGCTCCCGTACAAACACGAGAGCCAGAGTGAACCCTTTCGTCAGAGGGGTCCCGTTTGGACGCCGATCACCCCGCTAACGGGTCCTTATTCCACGCCGATTCACAATCGGTCGGCTGTTGCTGCTCGAGCTTGTTGTCGAGGATGGATTTGAACAAGCCATAGGTCAGCGCGCCGACGTCGATCGCGCGGCCGGCCGCGGTGTCGAGTCGTGCCGCACCGACCGAGCGTTCAGCGGCTTGCCTCATCCTCGACGAGCTGGAGCGCTGGTTTGCGGTCGCCATAGCCAAATACCGCCACCTAAGCCCGCATGGGGGCCTGAACGGGCAGGCTCCGCTCCGGCGTTACTGCTTCAGTGCAGCGGTAGGACTTGATGTCACTAACTTTAGCGACAGACTGACCCACCGGCATGTTGCTAACTAGGTATCGAGAACAATGAACAACTGGGAGCGGATGCCGCCGCGTGGTGGAAAAAACGTTCAGAGGTAATCTTGCTTGAGATGCGCCCGCGTCACCCGCAGTAGCGTTAAGGTCGTCAGCGGCTGACAGATGACAATTCGCGTGCCGGCAAACAGATACGTTGCGCGATCAAACTCTCAGGTGTGATCATCGAGTTGCATAGCTGAGGCCACGTAGAAAGCATCTGCGGAGATAACTGAGCTTTAGTAATTACGACTTGGCAAGGCCGATCATGGCACGAGAAAGGTCGGCACGTGGCTGCCGCAGCTTCGTCCACTGGCGCGCTTCAAATCACGGACTCGTCGCTTGCGATGACGGGGTGCCGGCCCATGCGCGAGCCACCATTTAACGAAGGACTCGGATACACCATGCAGATACGCGCATTGGGCTATGTCGGGCTGACGGTGAAGGACGTCGATGCTTGGCACAGCTTCGCGACCGAGATGCTCGGGGCGCAGACTTCCCCCTGGTCGGACGGCAGCGGCCCAGGGTTGGCATTGCGCTTGGACGACAACGTTCATCGCTTTCTGCTACGCCCCGGTCCGCAGGACAGTGATCCGTTTTTTGGCCTTGAAGTTGAAGATGCCGCGGCGCTCGGTCAAGCCATAGCGGAACTCGAGGCAAGCGGGTTTACTGCGTCGCTGGGCACGGAGGCCGAGTTGGCGACACGCCAAGTGCAGGGCATGGCGCATGTGCGCGACCCCGGCGGCTACCGGATCGAGTTGTATCACGGCCTCGCCTCCGCGCCGGCACCCTTCGTGCCAAGCAGGCCGATGGCCGGGTTCCGGATCGGCGATCTCGGGATTGGGCATGCCGTGCTGATAGCGCCGGACTTTGACGCCAGTCAGCGCTTCTACCGGGAGATCCTGGGCTTTCGACTCAGTGACTATATCCTTCAGCCGACCCGCCGCATGTTTTTGCGCTGCAACCGTCGCCACCATTCCATAGCGTTGTCGGAACGGGCCGGACATGGCATTGCCCATCTGCTCGTGGAGGTGAAGGATCTAGATGATGTCGGACGCGCCTACGACTTGGCTCAGGCGCGCTATCCGGATCGGATCTATTCAACGCTCGGGCGACACATCAACGACCATATGGTCTCGTTCTACCTGAACACTCCCAGCGGCTTCCCCGTGGAATACGGTTGGGGTGGTCAGTTGCTGGATGACCGCACATGGCAGCCTCGGGAGCTGCCGGGGCCGAGCCTCTGGGGCCATGATCGCGTGGGCGCGGCGCCGGAATTCCGGGCGGCCGTGAACGTCCAGCGCGACCAGGTACAGGCGAAGGGGCTGCGGGCACCGGTGCAGGCTGTATCCGGCGCTGCCTTCGACCTTAGTCTTGTGCGGTAGGACGCCCATGCCCTCTCATAGCGCAGGAGCGACTGTGCCACCGGACGCAGCTTACAATCGTCCTACCCGTGTCTTCGAGATCCGGCCGGAAGATATGACCGAACGGCAGGCCGGGTTTGTCGACCGGATGCTGTCCGGTCCACGCGGGCGCATCCCGATCAACCAGCGCGCCTGGCTGCACAACCCGGACTTCCTGGACGTGGCGGAGCCGTTCGGGTTTTATGTCTCGCAGTCCTCGCCGCTAAGCAAGCGCGAGCGGGAGATCGTCGTCCTGGTGAATGCGCGTTTCTGGCAGGCGCCCTACGAGCGCCATATGCACGAACGGCACGCGCTGAATGCCGGCATCACCGAAAAACAGGTCGCCGCCATTCTGGCCGGCGACAACCCCGACTTCCCGGACCCGCGTGAGCAGACAGCCTGGGAACTGGCGGTCGCGTTGCACGAGCATCGTCGCGTGCCCGACGCCCTGTATGAACGCGTCCTGGCATCATACGGACAAAGAGGGATCTCTGACCTCATCGGCCTCATGGGCCTTTACACGATGATCGCCTTCACCTTGAACTTCTACGACGTGCCCGCGCCACAGTCCTGAAGGGTCCAGCCCGCTTTCAGGCAAGGAGGAATGGAAGTACTGATCCGGAGCGCGGCCACGTTCGCCTCGACCCGGATGACGTAGGCGGCCACAAGTAACGTCAAACATAAGCTAAGGAGGTCACAATGCCCGTTAGGGAGGATTTCGCTACCAACTGCTGGCACGTCGTCGCCAGCTCGGACGAGGTGGGCCCGGAGCGCCCGACGGCCATGACCCTGGCCGGTCAACCGCTGGTGCTGTTCCGCACTGTAGAGGGGCGCGTCGTCGCCCTGGAGGACGTCTGCGCCCACCGACATGCTCCGCTCTCGATCGGCTGCGTTGATGCCCGAGGCATCCGCTGCATGTATCATGGCCTCCTCTTCGCTCCTGACGGGCAATGCATCGAGATCCCTGGTCAGGACCGGATTCCGCCGCAGGCCAAGGTCCGCGCCTACACCGTCGCTGAGCGTCATGGCTGGATATGGGTCTGGCTAGGCGAGGCACAGGCCGACGAAGGACTTCTGCCTCCCGCGATCGCCGGAAACCACCCGGACTGGATCACCGCGCAGTCGCACATCGACTACGACGCCAACTATGGTCTTTTGGTTGACAATCTTCTGGACTTCTCTCACCTGAGCTATGTCCATGCGCAGTCATTCAAGGCCGACCCGAAGTGGGCCAGCGTCAAGCCGAAGGTTACTCCCATTGATCGCGGTGTTCAGATCGAGCGGTGGATTGCGGATGCCCCGGCACTGATGTCCGCTCGCCACATGGGCGGACAACCGACCGACACCTGGCAGGGCTACAGCTTTCTCGCGCCCGGCGTCCTGATTATGCAGACGCTCTACTGCAAACCCGGGACGGCGGCCGCCTTCAATTATGAGAAGCCGACGTCGGAAATTATAGTCAGAAACGATACCTCCCAGGCGGTTAGCGCCATGGGACCGCGGGCCAGTCGCTATTTCTACGCCACAGCCCTGCCGCGCGAGGGAGCGGACCAGGCGATCTGCGACCGCATCCTGTCGGTCTCGCGCGCGGCTTTCGAGGAGGACCGCGTCATGATCGAGGCCCAGCAGAAGACGATCGATCGGGATCCAAGCCGCCGTCCGATACCGACCGCCGCCGACAATGCGGTCGTGATCTTCCATCGCATCCTGGAGCGCCTGGGTGGCGGAGCGTCGGTGGGTCTCGCCGAGCGCGAGGAAGAGCGGGTGGCAGTCGGCGCCTGACGTCGTTTGACCCGGACGCGGCACATGGGCCTTCTGGGGCGGGGCGAAGGAGAGCTTCATGCCCGGGTTGGTGCCGAGTCCGTCCCTCCAGAAACATGCTGTCAGCCGTCGAGCCACTGCGCCTTGCTCGATCCTTTCGGGACGAGCGGGAATCTGTAAAAGCCGTTCGTGCGTGACATAACGACCTGATCGGTGACGCCTTGATACGAACCGCATGGGGTCTCCGCGGTGAACAGTTCGGGCGGCAGGTATTCGTGGTCGCCTGCCGTACCGGCAACCGCCCTGGCGTAGGCCTTGTCGAAGATGCCCATGTGCAGCAACCACATCGATAGCCGGGTCAACGACAGCCGGATCCGGTAGCTGCCGCCTTCGGTGGCCCGGCGCGCCAGGGCCGCGCCGACCGCCATCGAAGCAATCCAAGACATGGCGTAATCGTTGACGACGAGGATTTCGGTCAACGAGGGACGCTCGGGCGTTCCCTCGCGCGAGAGCACACCGCTCACTCCGCTCGCATTCTGGTCGAAGCCGATCCGCCCGGCCCATGGTCCGGTCCAACCGAAGAGCGACATCTCGACATGGATGAGGCCGCGGTGCCGCTCGGCGAGTTCCTCGGCCGTCAGGCGATAGCGCGTGAGGAAGCCGGGACGGCGGTTCGAGAAGAAGATGTCGGCGCCTTCGAGGAGTGCGGCGAAACGCGACAGGTCCGCGGGCTGCCGGATGTCGATGACCGATGAGCGCATGCCGACATGCGACGTCGCGTAGACGTTGTCCAACTCAAAGTCGTCCGGGCCCCATATGTTGAGCACGTCCGCGCCATGGAAGGCGAGCGCTCGCCCGAGTCCGGCACCGGCGATCACCCGACCCAGTCCCAGCGCCTTGATCCCGTCGAGTGGGGTCGCCGGATCACAAACAAACGGAATGGGGGATGTGTCGGCGATCTTCGTGATCTCGATGAGCGGGGCATTCGCTAGGTAACCATACTGCTCGGTCGCCATGAATTCCTCGGCGCTGCGGATCAGGGTCGCCTGCAATCCCAGCCGATTGATCCTTTCCTCCAAGGCCGCGCCATCCCAGCCGCGTACGATGTCGGTGACCGCACGGAAATCATCATTGCAGCCCAGAACAGCGAGCATCGCGCTTCTCGCACGCGGGTAGAGATTGATAAACTGGAGCCACCGTCCGTCACGGGTCGGATACATGAAATTCGGCGTGAACGGGTTAGACGGGTCGGCCGGGTTCCCGGGTGGATAGCCGTTCAGCAACTCCCACTTCCTATCATAGAACGGGCAGAGCCGGTGCAGCACCCGGCGAAGGTCAAGGCCGAGGTCCTGGCCCTCGCCGGTGCGCAGCCGCCAAAGATTGGCCATTGCCACTGCCTTGCCCATCAGGGCTACACCCGCCATCGTCGCGAGAGGCCATGGGCTGGAAATGATGGGATCGCGTCCGACGAAACGGATGCTGCCTCCCGACATGTTCGAGGAAAGCCCGACACTTGCCAGGACTTCCACGAGTTCCGCGTTGGGATTGATCGTCTCATCATCCTGCAACGGCGACGCCAGCGCCGTCTTGATACGCTCCGAAGTCCCGATCATTTGTTTCCTTCTTCGTATTAATTTGCAAAGTTGCCGGAGAGATGTACCGCCAGCGGGTCGCGACGGGTCAGTAGATCACCACGCTGCGGATGCTCTCGCCGGCATGCTTCAGGTTGAAACCTGTGTTGAGCTGATCCAGGCGGAGCCGTTGGGTGATGATGGGATCGATGGCGATCCTGCCGGCCATGCCCTTCTCTGTCAGGTGCGCATATGGCGCCGCCTTCAAAAAACAGAGCTACGGTCGATCATGTCCCTATATCAACTCGCGCCTTAGCTGACTTTCCACATGGTGGATTTTAGGATTGGGAAGTCCGCTGCAGAAGCGGCAACTTCGAACAGGGCCGACACCTGCTCCGGACGACCGTGCGGCCGCAGGATCGTTAAAGTTGACAGGTAATCGCCTCCGCGGTTCGTCGTAACGCGTCAAGCAGGTCAGGATCTGGGAAGGCGCTGAATGACAGGCTCGAGGCGGAGATGGCCGCGACCAAACGCCCGTTGTTGCGGACGGGCACCGCCAGGCATCTCAGATCAGCCTGCACCTCGCCATCGTCTAGCGCATAGTCGTTCCGTCTCACGTCAGCGAGACAGTCGCGGAGGGCCCGCACGTCCACGATCGTTCGATCAGTCAAAGCCACGAAGGGAGCACTCGCGAGATAGAGTGCCTGACCCTCTTTGGACAGATTGGCCAGAAGCACCTTCCCGAGGGCGGAACAGTATCCTTCGAGCTTGCTGCCCTCCCGGGTCAGGATCGGCGAGGCGTCCGGCTCCTTGATCAGGTAGGTCACCATCTCGTCCTCCCAGATACCGAGATGGGCGGTGACGGCGTGGGACGAAGCGAGCGATCGCAGCGGCACGCGCGCGATGCGTGCGAGCCACGCTTCTCGGCCAGCGCGACCAGCAAGTTCGCCGGCGCCGGGCCCGAGCACGAAGACGCCCCGTTCCTGCTTGCGCAGCAATCCGTGCGCGACCAGCGCAGTCGCCAGGCGGTGTGCTGTCGGAAGCGGCAGGCCGAGGTGACGGGCATGCTCGCTGAGCGATACTTCCTCGTCCGCCCGCGCGATGGCCCAGAGCAGGGTCAGGGCGCGCCCTACGGCGGTCGCCCCAGTGGTGCGCTCATTCATGCAATTCCACACTATGGAAGACCGACCAGCGCATCAATTGGAACAGATTAAAATCGACACTAGCTTCAGTCTGTGCGGGAGGATCCATGTGAGACGGCTTGAAGATGTCGCTGAAGCCATAAGGCAAGCCTATATAAACGGCCCGATTCCACCCTTGCGGAAGGGCCTGGAGCCAGGGGATGCCGAAGGTGCTTACGCCGTGCAGGCGATCAACACGCGGGTCTGGCAGGAAGCGGGCCGGCGTGTGGTGGGGCGCAAGGTAGGTCTGACCGCCAAGGCCGTCCAGCAGCAGCTCGGCGTCGATCAGCCCGATTTCGGCGTCCTGTTCGAAGACATGCGCGTCGCCGATGACGGCGTGTTGGCCGCATCCAATGTCATCCAGCCCAAGGCCGAGGCGGAGGTCGCGCTCGTGTTGTCACACGACCTTTCCGGTGCCGAGGTCGACGCCGCCGACTTTGCTGCTGCCACCGCTTATGCGGTGGCAGCCATCGAAATCGTGGACAGCCGGATCATCGACTGGAAGATCAGTTTCGCCGACACGGTGGCGGACAACGGCTCGTCCGCCTTTTTTGTGCTCGGCTCGGCGAAAGTTCCCCTGGATGGCCTGGATCTTTACACGTGCGGGATGGCGCTGACGGTCAATGGCGAGATTGCCTCGATCGGCGCGGGCGCTGCTTGCCTCGGGCATCCTTTGAACGCGGCCGCTTGGCTCGCGCGAACATTGGCAGCCAGCGGTGATCCGCTCCGTGCCGGGGACATCGTGCTTAGTGGTGCGCTCGGGCCGATGGTTCCGATCAAAGCAGGAGACCGGATCAAGGCCAGGATCGGCGGCCTCGGAACCGTATCCTTCTCCCACGGGGAACTTCAATCATGAGCAAACGCGTCAAGACGGCCATCATCGGCTCCGGCAATATCGGCACCGATCTGATGATCAAGATCATGCGAGGATCCAGCATGCTGGAGATGGCGGCACTCGTCGGCATTGATCCGAAATCTCCGGGCCTGCATCGAGCCGCCCGCACGGGCGTGGCTACCACCCATGAGGGGATTGAGGGCCTGCGGGCGCTGCCGATGTGGCCGGAGATCGGCGTGGTGTTCGACGCCACCTCCGCCGCCGCCCATCCCCGCCATAGCGCCGTCGTCACGGGCGCGGGCAAGGTGATGGTGGACCTGACCCCGGCGGCGATCGGTCCCTACGTGGTGCCGGTGGTCAACGGCGAGCAGCATCTCGCCAGTGCCAACGTCAACATGGTCACCTGCGGCGGCCAGGCGACCATCCCGATCGTGGCGGCGGTGTCCTCCATAGCCACTGTCCACTACGCCGAGATCGTGGCCTCCATCGCTTCCAAAAGCGCCGGCCCCGGCACCCGCGCCAATATCGACGAGTTCACCGAGACCACCGCCCGCGGCCTGGAACGGGTGGGGGGCGCCGAGCGCGGCAAGGCCATCATCATCCTCAATCCCGCCGAGCCGCCGATGCTGATGCGCGACACGGTCGTCACCCTTTCCTCAGGCGCCGCGGAGCGGGAGATCGAGGCGGCCATCGAGGCGATGGTGGCCAAGGTGGCCGGCTACGTGCCGGGCTACCGGCTGAAGCAGCGGGTGCAGTTCGAGCGTTTCGGCGCCAACAACCCGGTCAAGATCCCGGGCGTCGGCGCCTTCGAAGGATTGAAGACCAGCGTGTTCCTGGAGGTGGAGGGCGCTGCGCACTACCTGCCGGCGTACGCTGGCAATCTCGACATCATGACTTCCGCAGCACTCGCCACCGCCGAGCGCATCGCGGCACGCCGCCTGCTGCCGGAGGCCGCGTGATGTCGGGCGCCCCTGACGGCAAGCTTTACATCCAGGACGTAACGTTGCGCGACGGCATGCACGCCATCCGTCACCGCTACGGCACCGATCACGTGCGCAAGATCGCAAGCGCGCTCGACCGGGCCGGGGTGGACGCCATCGAGGTCGCGCATGGCGACGGTCTGAACGGTTCGTCCTTCACCTACGGTTTCGGCGCCCACACCGACTGGGAATGGATCGAAGCGGCGGCCGAGGTGCTGGAGCATGCCGTCCTGACCACGCTGCTGATCCCCGGGATCGGCACCATCGAGGAACTGCGCCACGCCTACAAGCTCGGCGTACGCTCGGTCCGGATCGCCACCCACTGCACGGAAGCCGACATCTCCCGCCAACATATCGGCGCCGCGCGCGATCTCGGCATGGATACGATCGGCTTCCTGATGATGAGCCACATGGTCGAGCCGGACGCCCTGGCGGCCCAGGCCAAACTGATGGAGTCCTATGGGGCAACCTGCGTCTATGTCACCGACAGCGGCGGCGCGATGGACATGGACGCTTTTCGCGCCCGCCTCGAGGCCTACGATCGGGTGCTTAAGACGGACACCCAGCGTGGCGTGCACGCGCACCACAATCTCTCGCTGGGCGTCGCCAATTCGCTTGTGGCGGTGCAGGCTGGCGCGCTGCGGGTGGACGCCAGTCTCGCTGGCATGGGCGCTGGCGCCGGCAACGCCCCACTCGAAGTGTTCGTCGCCGCGGCGGAGCGCAAGGGCTGGAATCACGGCACGGACTTGTACGCCTTGATGGACGCGGCCGAGGATCTGGTGCGACCGCTGCAGGATCGGCCGGTGCGGGTGGACCGCGAGACGCTGAGCCTCGGCTATGCCGGTGTCTATTCCTCTTTCCTGCGTCATGCGGAGAAGGCGTCAGCCGATTATGGCGCAGACACCCGCGACATCCTGGTCGAACTCGGCCGCCGCCGCATGGTTGGCGGCCAGGAGGACATGATCGTCGATGTCGCCCTGGATATCGCAAGCCGCCAGAATGCCCGATGAACCTGCCGGGTTTTCGAGATCCGCTTGAAAGAGACGATCGAACGGCAGGCCGGGTTTGTCAGCCGGAGGTTGTCCGGACCTAGCGACAAGGAGGGGCCTTGGACCGCATTGTTGGACGATGGGATCGACATTCACGGTCTCGGTTTTTATCCAACGAAGTTCGCGCCACGCTTAGGCGCAACGCGGGTCCGGCAAGACCATGCGCCCGTTGTCATCATGGCGATCACACGGGTTGCCTGGGCAACACCATAAAATATGCCCGGAACCAGCCTTGCGCCGATTTCGGCTATAGGAAAGCCAACCCTGGCGCCTGCCAACATGACTGCTGTGCCCCTCCAACCTGGATGTGGCGCGGCGGTTCCACTTAACGGCCGAGCAGGAAGTCGATGTGAAGACGGTTGAAGTTGTCCGCGTCCTCGAACTGCGGCCAATGCCCGCATTCATGCATCACCACATATCGCGCCCCGGAAATCATGTCGGAGATCTGCTTGCCTTCTTCTGGCGTCGCGGTCGGGTCGTGGGATGTCCATATCACCAGGGAGGGTGCCGAGATGGAGCGATATTGCGATTCCGTGATCATATTGGGTCGACGGATGTCCATCTCCTGCAGGCACATGATGCGCTTCATCGTCTCGGCGAAACCGGGTTGGGCGTAGATGGCCCGGCGAGTCTCGATGAGGTCGTCGGACACTTTGCGCTTGTCGAACATCAGGAACTCGAGACGAGCCTTGATCCGCTCCCAGCTGGGGTCGGACGCCGCCTCGTTGGATAGGCGCTTCAGCCGTTCCATGACCTGCGGGTGTGCCGTCCAGCCTCCGGCAGTGTTGAGGACGAGCTTTTCCACTCGCTCCGGATGATGCACGGCAAGGTAGGTGGCGACCCAGCCGCCCAGCGACTCGCCGGTCAGCACTGCCGTCTTGCGTCCCAGCACGTCCATGACCGCGATGACGTGGGCGGCATAATCCTTGACTTGGTAGTCAAGGGCCGGCTTGCCGGTCCAGCCGTGGCCCAGCATGTCGATGGCCACGAACCAGAAGTGCTCGCCATGCGGCCCGAAGTTGCGCGAATAAGCCTCGGCGTGCCCGCCCACCCCATGCAGAGCCAGCACCAGCGGCTTGTCCGGATCGCCCGACTGGATGAAGCGCGTGCGCACCCCGCCGGCGTCGAGATATCCCTGTGAAAAGCTGACGCCCCGGAAGTCCGACCAGACGCTCGAAAAAGACTCCATAAACCTAAATCCCCTTGAGTGTTGTCTCTGTTGCGAGCGCTTAGCCCGATTATATTGACCGTGCCGCGACGGTCGCCATGCCCGCGATCCAGCCGGGGATCGCCTCATAGAACTCCTGATCGAACTTGTAAGGTCCGACGGCCGCCAGCGCGCCGAAAGCCGCGACCCAGGACAGCGTCTCGTTTGCGCCGCGGCCGGCAACGCGCCGGACCTCTTCCGGTTCAAGCGCGTCGATGCCGCGGAAATCGCCGGTGCGCAGCATGTCAAGGAAATTTCGGTCCCACTCCGGGTTCAAGGGCTGGCAGGGCCCTTCGCCGGCCTCCGCGAGAGTTCCCGCCTCCAGGACCCGGCGTTCTCGCGCGTCCCGGGCCTCGGACGTGGGGTTCCGACCGCCGATCAATCCCTCGCGCACCTCTGCCGAGGCGGTCCTGATATCGGGAAGCGGCGGATCATGGGACAGGCCGCCTGATGCGGCCAGCAGCACGCGCTTACCTGATCGGGCGGCAAACCGCCCGACCGACTCGCCCAGCAGACGCGATCGGCGGTAGCTGGGCAGCGGCGGTGCGGCGCCGTTGACAAATAGAGGCACGATCGGGATGGACCGGAAGCCTCCGAACATGACCTCCCACATCTGCACGAAGCCGTGGTCCACAGGCATCCTGTATGACAAGGCAACATCGAACTCGTCCGACCGAACATGGTCGAGCAGATCGAGCGCGGTGCTTTCCGGCACGGGCAGCGATCCTTTGCCGCCGCCCCAATCGCCAATCGAAACCGCTCCCGCACCCACGCAGAATGGCGGCAGCAGATCGTAGAAGAAACTGTTGAAGTGATCAGGCGAGAACTGGACGATGTAGTCGGGCTCGAATCGCCTTACCCAATTCGCCAACTGCTTGAAGGCCGCTTCTATGCGCCCCTTTGTCCCAGCAGTGGCGGGACCACGATTGAAGAGCGGGGTGTGCGAGGCGGCGACCAGAGCAAGCGACATGGCGGAGGGTTTCCTTCTAGGATTGAGCCGGCCAGACTCAGCTCGGGTTCGCCCTCTGAGTCGACAAGGGTGGCCTCGACGGCTGCGAGCGGCACAATCAAACCGGCTGTTGTTGCTCGGGCGCATATCGAGTGTCATCCCGACACCTCATAATTTCTTTCCGTGCGCCGGCCTTCTGCACAGAAACTACCGTCTTGCGTTGTCTCGTGGCGACAAGTAAGCGCCATATGTTCGAACAGTGAACATGAGAAGGCGCATGCATTCGCCCGTGCAGGCTCTGTTGCGAGGACTTGCGACCCTGTCGGCGCTCAACGAAGCTGGGCCGAGCACCGTCCTCGACTTGGCCAAACGCACGGGTCTGAACCGCACCACCCTCTATCGCTTGCTCAGCACGCTGGAAGACGAGGGCTTCGTCATTCACGATAAGAACAGCGGCTTGTTCAGCCTGACCCCGAAGGTTCGCCGGCTGAGCGATAGCCTCACGACGCGTGACGTGTTCAGCCAAGCCGCACTGCCGCCGATGCTGACCCTGCTCCACACCGTAAACTGGCCCAGCGATTTCGCCGTCTTCGATCGCGGCAGTCTTCTCATCAAGGAGACCACTCATCCATTTAGCCCGTTTTCAATTCACCGTGCGATGATCGGCAAGCGGCGCTCACTGCTCAACAGCGCGCTCGGGCGGTCCATGTTAGCCGCCGCGAGTCCGACACTCCGTCGCGACATGCTGGAGATCACTGCCGCTTCCGACCTCCCGGACTCGAAACTGTCGCGAGATCTCTCCGCGGTCGCAGTGCTGGTCGCACGAGTGAAGCGGGACGGCTATGCTTGGTCCGTTGGCGAGAGCGAGCCTCGCATCAGCGCTATCGCGCTTCCGGTATTCAACAGAAGGAACGTCGCGGGCAGCATCAACTTGATCTTTTTCCGCAGTGCTATGACGCCGGCGACTGCCGCGAGCCGCTACCTTCCTCAGCTCAGAGCCGCTGCCGAGGAGATCGGGACCCGGTTGTCCGGATGGGCAGACCCGACCGTGCGGTAGCGGATTCGCTCCACCAAGGAGCAATGGCCCCCGTGCTCATGTTCGAGCACCGAACATTTGCGACACAGCAGTTGCGGCCCCAATGGCGGCAGGTGCAAGGAGGCGGATAAATGTTCGTTCGCTTGCGAAGACCGCAATTGCGGGGCGAGACGAGCGAGCAGAGCTAAGGGGAGACGGCGTGTGATTTCAGCCCGATTCCAGGATCGAGATGCCGGCGTGGAGTCTTGTGCGATCAGGATAACGTCGCTTCTCGGCTTATTTTCGGGGACATGGGAGTTGGCGACGGAGCACTCCACAAATACGGCCGCGCGGTGGTCTTTCACACCTACGCGACCTGTGGTCTCGATGCGCGAAACCGAGCCGACGCATTTGGGACTGCCAGTTCAGCCTGGATCTTCACGCGCGGCTGCGGCTCGCGCACGCTACACGAGCATACCAGGATTCCTGTGAGTCCGGCGTACATCTGCCAACATCCCGTTTGTAAAGGAAGCAAGATCATGATCCTGTATGATTTCTGGTATGTGGGCGCCGTCGCATCCGAGATCGGCCGCAAGCCGCTCGCGCGCGTGATCTGCGGCATGCCAATCGTGTTCTACCGGACTGAGGCGGGTGATCCGGTGGCGCTACGCGATCTGTGCTCCCACCGCCGGGCGCCGCTCTCGATGGGACAAGCTGTCGGCGATGCGATCAAATGTCCTTACCACGGGCTGCAGTTCGATCCGACCGGGCGCTGCGTGCACATCCCGAGCCAGGATGTCATCCCCGCCCAGGCTCACATCCGGGCCTATCCGGTGCAGGAGCGCCACGGTCTGATCTGGATCTGGCCGGGAGAGGCGGCGATGGCGGATCCCAAGACGATCCCGAACCTGCCCTGGCGCGACAGCCCAGAGTGGAACTCCGAGACGATCTACTACTATCACGTCAACGCCAGCCATATCCTGATGACCGACAACCTGCTCGACCTGGGCCATGTCGCCTTCATCCATTCGGGTACGATCGGCTTCGACTCTTCGAGGCTGAAGGACGACCCGCTGGTGACGCAAGTCAACGGCGACCAGGTCGTCAATACGCGCATTATTCCCGATGTGCAGCCGAGTGCCAATGTCCAGCGCTGGGGCAATTTTCCGGGCCTGATCGAGCGGACGTCAATCTCGACCTGGTCGCCGCCTTGCTACACGTCCATCCAGTTCCGCAACCGCGACCCGAACACAGTTGTCGAATTGCGGATCGACCATCTCATCACGCCTGAGGGGGACGATACCCACCATTACTGGGTCTCGGTCTGCCGCAACTTCCGCATCGACGACGCTGAGCTGACTATGCAGGTCCACGTCGACAACGACAACGTGCATCAGGAGGATCTGGCCATCGTGGAAGCCCAGCAGCGCATGATCTCCGTGTCGGCGGGCTATGCCGACATGCCGATCAAGCAGGACCGTGGACTGATCGCGGCGCATCGCATTATGGACCGGCTGGCGGCAGCCGAGGCGGCGCGGCGCTCGCCTGCCACACCGGCGGTCGTCCCGGCCTCCAGGGTGCCGGCATAGGAAATCAGCCCCTTGCCGTCACAATACTTATGGAGCGAGTGAATGGACCAGGCTTCCTGGATCGAGGTGGTCGTGGTGCGTCGCTGGACGGAAGCCGAAGGAATCGTGCTGCTCGACCTCCGCGCCCCGGACGGTGCGGACCTGCCCCCGTTCGCGGCCGGCGCCCACATCGCCGTCGAGATAGCGCCCGGGCTGATCCGCCACTATTCTCTGTGGAACAATCCGCGCGAGACGCACCGCTACCGCATCGCCGTGCTGCGGGAAGTTCAGTCCCGGGGCGGTTCTTCCGTCGTCCACCGGGATTTCACCGAGGGCAGGACCGTCCGCATCCAGCCACCCCGGAACAACTTCCCGCTCGTCGCGGAGGCCGCTCATTCGGTGCTGGTCGCGGGCGGCATAGGCATCACGCCGCTGCTGGCCATGGCGCAACATCTCGACCATGACGGCTCGTCCTTCGAGTTGCACTATTGCGTGCGAAGTCGGCCTCGGGCCGCCTTTCTCACCTTGCTTGAGGAAGCGACCTTCGGACACCGGGTCCGGCTGCACTGCGACGACGGTCCTCCCGAGCAACGGTTTGATCCTGTCGGCCTCGAGCCGCCCCGCGCGGACATGCATCTCTATCTGTGCGGGCCGAGCGGGTTCATGGATTGGGCCGCCTCAGCCCTGCGCGACATCGGGTGGCCGGCCGACAGGCTGCACACGGAGTATTTTTCCGCCGAGATCAGCGCCGAAGGCGACAATTTCACCGTCGAGGCCGGCCGCAGCGGCAAGTCCGTCATCGTCGAGCCGATGCAGAGCATCGCTGCAGCCCTGCTCGCGGCAGGCATCGACGTGCCCCTCTCCTGCGAGCAGGGCGTTTGCGGGACCTGCCTGGTGCCTGTACTGTCCGGAATGCCCGATCATCGGGATCTCTTTCAGACCGATGAGGAGAAGGCAGCGAATACGCACATAGCCTGCTGCTGTTCGCGATCGCTTTCGCCTCTGCTAACGCTCGACTTGTAACGCTACAGTATTGTTGATGATCCTTCGATCTAGTACCCAGAGTCATTGGACAGCGAAACACGGTTTGAGACGTTTTTGATGGA
>CAXTRK010000048.1:0-20793 GCA_964246745.1 uncultured Acetobacteraceae bacterium | reverse complement strand
AGATCTACACGCAGCCGCATTGCCCTTATTGCGCGCGTGCGCTCACGCTGCTGTCGGCCAAGGACGTGGGCTTCCAGGAGATCAAGGCGCCTGCCGGTTCCGCCGAGCGGCGGATCGCCAGGGAGCGTTCCGGCGGCCGCACCAGCGTGCCGCAGATTTTCATCGATGGCCGCCATGTCGGCGGGTGCGACGATCTGATGGCGCTGAACGCACGGGGCGAACTCGACCCGCTGTTGCAGGCGTGACGCGGACGAATGATCCATTATCAGCTTCGGTGCGGTCAGGGGCATGGCTTCGAGGGCTGGTTCCGCGACAGCGGCGCCTTCGAGGAGCAATCCGGGCGGAAGCTGCTGAGCTGTCCGCAATGCGGGACGGTCGCGGTACGGCGGGCGATGATGGCGCCTTCCGTCAGGAGCAGCCGCCCAGCCTTGCCGACGGACGTCCAGCCGGATCCCCAGACACATGCGAGTGAGACACATGCGGGTGAGACCCATGGTGTGATGATGCCTGATCAGCTCCGCGCCGCGTTGCAGCGTCTGCGTGCGGAGATCGAACGGCGATGCGACGATGTTGGCGAGGGGTTCGCTGAAGCGGCCCGCCGCCTGCATAGGGAGGGACCAATGCCGGGAGAGCAGCCGCGCGGGATTTATGGTCGGGTGAGTGAGACCGAACGCGAGGCGCTGGCCGATGAAGGCATCGAGACCACACAAATCCCCTGGCTGCCGCGCGCGGAGGGCTAGCGCCGCCGGGCCGCCGATCCTGGGCGCGCTCGTGCTCGGCGCCGCCGCCAATGCCGCCAACTTGCCGCCGCCGCCGCTTGGGCGATGGTTGACGCATAATCACAAAGGCGTCTTCGCGATCGCCTCTTGCGGGACAACGCTGTGCGGCACTCTGGTCGGCATCCGTTATCCTGCCAAGTTCTCCAATGACCAGCATCGTTCTCCGCAGTGCGACGAGAAAATTCTCACCGGGTTCAAGCGCGACCGGAGCAATCCGGATCGGTGGACGGGCAAGATCCTGAACCCGAAGACGAATCGCCGCTATCACGCAAAAATGTGGTCGCCTTCGCCTGGGCTGCTCAAGGTACGAGGCTACGTCATGACGCCACTGTTCGGCGAGACACGGCGATGGACAAGCTATAACGGCCCGATCGGACCCAACTGCCATCTACCGGAAAGCTAGGAAGACGCGTTCAGTCCGCGCGAAGCAGGGCGATGTAGTTCACCGAGGTGTCGCGGCTTTCACGCCACCCATTGATCCCGGGGACCATTCCGCTCAGCTCGGCGATGCGAAGTCCGCTGCTGCCGCCAAAGCGTGCAAGCTCGGCGGGGGTGACGAACTTGCGCCAATCATGAGTGCCGATCGGCAGCAGGCGCAGGACGTATTCGGCGCCCAGTTTGGCCGCGGCAAGTGAACGCCAGGTGCGATTGAGCGTGGAGATGACGATCACCCCGCTCGGTGCGAGCAGCCGCGCCAGCAGGTCCATGAACGCCGCCGGATCGGTGACGTGCTCGATGATCTCGAGTGCTACCACCGCATCGAAGCTGCGACTCTCGCCGACCAGCATCTCGGCGCTGCCGCGGCGATAGGCGAGACTGCCGGCGCCGAGCCGCGCCATGCCGCCGCCCATGGCGTGATGGGATTCGGCCGCGGCGATCGCCTCGGCCGACGCATCGACGCCGAGCACGTCATGGCCGGCCGCCGCCAGCGCCTCGCTGGCCAGGCCGGCGCCGCAGCCGAGATCCAGCACTGACCGCGATGCGCCGAGCCGACGCTCTATCCAGCGCGTACGCAGCCGGTTCATCCGGTGCAGCGGCCGCATCGGTCCATCCGGATCCCACCATTGCGCGGCCAGCGCGCCGAAACGGGCGATCTCGTCCGGTGAGACCGTGGTCCCGCCGCCTGAAGCCTGACGTAAAGCCCGATCGGATGGTATTGCTTGCATGTTGCCGCCTGGTTGGGACGCCGCTATGTGAGCCGGCTTGCTGCGAAGCTGCAATCCACGGCGCTCGATTTCCGCGCGCCAGTTGCGCCGGGAAGGCCCGCTCGAACGCCCATGGCTTGTATCGTGATGAAGTTCGGCGGCACCTCGGTGGCAGACCTCGACCGCATCCGCAGCGTCGCCGCGCGCGTCAAGCAGCAGGTGGCGCAGGGCGATGCGGTGGCGGTGGTGGTCTCCGCCATGGCAGGGGTCACCAACCAACTGGTCGGCTACTGCCAGGCGCTGTCGCCGCTGCATGACGCGCGCGAGTACGACGCGGTGGTGGCGACCGGCGAACAGGTCACCAGCGGCCTGCTGGCGATCGCCCTCCAGGAGCAAGGGGTTGAGGCGCGCTCCTGGCAGGGCTGGCAAATCCCGATCCGCACCGACGATGCGCACGGCAAGGCGCGCATCGGCGGCATCGATCCCGCAACCTTGATCGCACGCATGAAAGCCGGCCAGGTGCCGGTCGTCGCCGGCTTTCAGGGCATGGGTCCGAACGGGCGCGTCACCACGCTGGGACGCGGCGGCTCGGACACATCCGCGGTAGCGCTGGCTGCGAGCTTGCATGCGGATCGTTGCGACATCTATACGGATGTGGACGGGGTTTACACCACCGATCCCCGCATCGTGCCGCGGGCCCGCAAGCTGGACCGGATCACCTATGAGGAGATGCTCGAGCTTGCTTCGGTGGGTGCCAAGGTGCTGCAGACGCGAAGCGTCGAGCTGGCGATGAAGGAGGGTGTGCGGCTGCAGGTGCTGTCGAGCTTCGCCGACATGTCGGCGACCCGGGACGGACGCTTGCCGGGGACCCTGGTCGTGGATGAGGACGAGATCGTGGAACAGGAAATCGTGGCGGGCATCGCCTATTCGCGCGACGAGGCGAAGATCACCGTCCGCCGGGTGCCCGACCGTCCGGGGGTCGCCGCCGCGGTGTTCGGGCCGCTCGCCGACGCCAACGTCAATGTCGACATGATCGTGCAGAGCACGGGCGCCGACGGCAGCACCGACATGACGTTCACCACCGGCAAGAGCGATCTCGCGCGCGCCGTCCGGCTGCTCGAGGAGGCGCGCGGCGATATCCAGTATGGCGAGTTGCTGACCGACTCCGAGGTCGCCAAGATCAGCGTCGTCGGCGTCGGCATGCGCAGCCATGCGGGCGTCGCCAATACCATGTTCCGGACGCTTTCGGATCGCTCCATCAACATCCAGGTCATCTCCACCAGTGAGATCAAGGTGAGCGTGCTGGTCGGCATCGACTATACTGAACTCGCGGTGCGTGCCTTGCACGGCGCCTATGGCCTCGACATTGTCTGAGCTGCTGGCGCCCGAGCGGGCCGAGACCGCGGTCAGGCCAGCCGGTTGGGCCGAGGCGCGCGCGCAGCTCGACCGGCTCTGGGCACGCGGCTGCGCTTTCCTCGGCTGCGAGGTTGCCATTCTCGGCGGCGCGATGAGCTGGGTCAGCGAACGTCATCTGGTCTCGGCGATCTCCAACGCCGGGGGCTTCGGCGTGATCGCCTGCGGCGCCATGAGCCCGGCGCTGCTCGACGCGGAGATCGCCGCCACTCGGTCGATGACCGACCGCCCGTTCGGCGTCAACCTGATCACCATGCATCCGCAGTTGGCTGATCTGATCCAGGTCTGCCTGTCGCACGAAGTCGGCCACGTCGTGCTTGCCGGCGGCATTCCTCCTGGCTCGGCCGTGCGCGCGGTCAAAGATGGCGGCGCCAGGCTGATCGCCTTCGCGCCGGCGCTGGTGCTGGCCAAGCGCCTCGCGCGCTCCGGCGCCGATGCTCTGGTGATCGAGGGCTCCGAGGCGGGCGGCCATATCGGTCCGGTGTCGCTGACGGTGCTTGCTCAGGAAATCCTGCCGCACATCCGGGAGGTGCCGGTGTTCGTCGCCGGCGGCCTCGGGCGCGGCGACGCCATTCTGGGATTCCTGGAGATGGGCGCGTCCGGAGCGCAGCTCGGCACACGCTTTGCCGCCTCCACCGAGAGCATCGCCCATCCGCGCTTCAAGCAGGCGTTCGTGCGCGCCTCCGCCCGTGACGCGCTGCCGTCCATCCAGCTCGACGAGCGCTTTCCGGTGATCCCGGTGCGCGGCCTGGCCAACGAGGGCACCAGACGCTTCCTTGCCCACCAGGCGGAGACATTGCGCCGCTTCCAGGCCGGCGAATTGACCAAGGAGGCCGCACAGCTCGACATCGAGCATTTCTGGGCCGGTTCGCTGCGCCGCGCCGTCATCGACGGCGACATCGAGGCGGGCTCGGTCATGGCCGGACAGTCGGTGGGCATGGTGACCGCGGTGCGGCGGACGGCGGAGATTGTGGAAGAGCTCGTCGAGCAGGCGGTCGCCGGCTTGCTACGGCGCACCGCCGTCGATTAGCGCCCGGGCAGGATGGTGCTTCGCATCCACACGGTCACCCTCCCCGACGGACATGTGATCACCGACGACCGCACACGCCTCGACATGGAGTTCGTCCATGCAGCACTGGCTGATGTCTATTGGGCGAAGCACACGCCGCGGGCGCTCACCGAGCGTAGTTGGGCCAATTGCCTCTGCTTTGGCGTCTATGCGCAGGTCGGCTGCGCGCGGTTGCTGACCGACTTTACATTCCGAGCCCACCTCGGCGATCTCGTCATCGAGACGGGCTCGCGTGGGCGCGGGCTCGGCAAGGCTCTGGTGGAAACCATCCTGACGCATCCCGAACTCGCGACAGTTCGCCAGTGGACGCTCTCCACCGCCGACGCGCACGGATTGTATGCGCGTCATGGCTTTCGTCCGGGCGAGGCAAGCGACCGCTGGATGACGCTGGAGCGCGCACCGGCTCCGCCTTGAACGGGTCAACGCCGCCGTTTCACCAGCATTGCGCCGAGGCCGAGCAGGGCAACCGACATCTGCCACGGCCGCAGGCGCGAGAAATAGGGTGGGGCTTCCCCCGTGCGGCCCGCGATGACGTCTGCCACGGCAATCTCCGCATAGCCGATCAGCAGAGACGCGAGAGCAGGTCGACCCGCCGGCAGGAGAAGTCCGCCAACCCCAAAGCTGAACCCGGTCAGCATGGTGGTGGCCTCGCTCAGGGTTGTGCCACCGGGTTGCCGGAAGCTTAGACCCCGACGCACGCCGGAGAGAAAGCAGAGCACGCCGCCTGCCCACAGGGTGGTTGCCCGTTCAATGCCGCGGCGGCTCGCGACCGGGCCGGCGAGGACGGCCACCGCGCCGACGACAATCGGAACCATGGCGGCGTAAGCCAGCGTCAGGCTCGCAATTGGCGTCGACGCCTTATGCTCTTCCTCTCCGTGCGTAATCCGAACGGCGGCCATGAACGTCCCTCAACTTCCCATCCCATCTTACAGCAGTGCGCCCCCAGCGGGAACACGGCCGCGAGCGCGCCCATGACTCTGAGGATCGCCAAGCAGCCGGCACCTGTGGCACGATCCTGTTCCATGAGACAGACGATCAGCGCACGCGCCGAGAGCCTTGTGGGCCTGTCGGCTGACGAACTGCGTGCGCGCTTGCTGGAGGCCGAGGAGACCATCGACGCGATCCGCGACGGCGAGGTCGACGCAATCATGGTCGGCGGCCCGACGGGCGAGCAGGTTTACACGCTTGAGAACGCCGACCGGCCGTATCGCGCGTTGATCGAGCAGATGCATGAGGGCGCGGTCACCTTGAGCGCCGACGGCCTCATCCTCTATGCCAACCAGCGATTTGCCGCGATCGCCCGTGAGCGCCGCGAGGCGTTGATCGGCAGCGACATCAGCCGCTTTTTCGCAGGCCTCGACAAGGAGGCGATCCGCCGCAGGCTTTCGCTGCGCGAGTGCACAGGCGGAGACGGCGAACTGACGCTTCGCGCGATCGATGGCACGGACGTGTACGTCAACATTTCCCTGGTCGACCTCGCTGTGGAGCCGGGCACGGCACGCGTGATCTGCGGCGTCGTCACGGACCTCACGCAGAACCGGCGGCGCAGCGATGAGCTGGCGTCGGCGAACGCGCGGCTGGCGGCCGAGATCAAGGAGCGGCGCCTCGCCGAGGACAGCCTGCAGTTGGCGCTCGACGCCGCGGGCATGGGCAACTGGCACCTCGACATCGCGTCCGGCAGGGCCTGGCGCTCGCTCCGGCACGACCAGATCTTCGGCTATCCTGAAGGTGCTGCGGATTGGACGCTGGCGCAGACGATCGGGCATTTCGTTGCCGAAGACCGCGACCCCGTGGTTGCGGCGTTCGCGCGCGCCGAGCTGTCGGGTTCGCTCGATTTCGAGCATCGGATCAAGCGGGCGAGCGACGGCGCCATCCGCGTCCTCCACGTCGAGGGGCGCACGTACAGCGCCGGCGGCAAGCCGGTCCGCATGGCCGGGGTGGTGAGCGACGTGACCGACCGTCGCCTGCTGGAAGAGCAGTTGCGGCAGTCGCAGAAGATGGAGGCCGTGGGCCAGTTGACCGGAGGCCTGGCACACGACTTCAACAACCTGATGACCGGCATCAGCGGCAGCCTCGAACTGCTGCAGGCCCGGGTCGCACAGGGCCGGCTTGATGAGATCGACCGCTATATCGCCGCCGCACAGAGCGCGTCCAAGCGCGCTTCCGCCTTGACGCACCGTTTGCTGGCATTCTCTCGGCGCCAGACGCTGGAACCGAAGCCCATCGACGCCAACCGGTTGATCGCCGGCATGGAGGAACTCATCCGCCGCACCATCGGCCCCGCGGTGGCACTCGAGGTGATCGCCGCGGGCGGGTTGTGGAACACGCTGGTCGATCCGAACCAACTGGAGAATGCCCTGCTCAATCTGGCCATCAACGCCCGCGACGCGATGCCGGATGGTGGACGCCTCACCATAGAGGCGGGCAACAAGTGGCTGGACGATCGCGGCTCGCGCGAGCGCGACCTGCCGCCTGGCCAATACGTTTCAATCTGCGTCAGCGATACCGGAACGGGCATGACGCCCGACACCATCGAGCGTGCCTTCGACCCGTTCTTCACGACCAAGCCGATCGGGATGGGCACGGGTCTCGGCCTCTCGATGATCTATGGCTTCGCGAGGCAATCGGGAGGCCAGGTGCGCATCTACTCGGAAATCGACCGAGGAACCATGGTCTGCCTGTACTTGCCCCGGCACCTTGGACAAATCCAGGCCGACCACGACGAGGCGCATGGGCTGGCGCCGCGGGCCGAGCAGGGCGAGACCGTGCTGGTGGTGGACGACGAGCCGACCATCAGGATGCTGGTGAGCGAGGTGCTCGCCGAACTCGGCTATACGTCGATCGAGGCGTCCGATGGCCCGTCCGGCCTCAAGATCATGCGGTCGGACGTGAGAATCGACCTGCTGATCACCGATGTGGGCCTTCCTGGAGGCATGAACGGCCGTCAGCTCGCCGACGCCGGGCGCGCGTCTCGTCCGGACCTCAAGGTGCTGTTCATCACCGGGTATGCCGAGAACGCCGTGCTGAACCATGGCCATCTGGCGGTCGGGATGCACGTGCTGACCAAGCCGTTCTCCATGGTGGCGCTCGGACATCGGATCAAGGATCTTGTCGCTGGAGCGTAGGGGGCGGAAGTTCGACCAAGAAATGATTCTCGGCAACTCGCGCGCGTAATCGTGGTTTAGCCACACGCAACCGGAGTCGCTTGGATGGCCAGAACGAGGCTCAAACCGCTGCCTGAGCAAGTCGTCGTACTGACCGGAGCCACGTCAGGCATCGGGCTGGTGACAGCCAGGCTGCTGGCGGAAAGCGGCACCAAGCTATTCCTGATCGCCCGTAACGAGGACGCATTACGCACTGCGAGGGAGGAGATCCGTGCGCGCGGCGGGCAGGCCGAGTTCGCTGTCGCCGATGTCGCGGACAAGGCGGAGCTTGACGCCGCCGCTGCCAAAGCCGTCGAGGCGTTCGGCGGATTTGACACCTGGGTAAACGACGCGGGCGCCTTCATCTACGGCCGGCTCGATACCGTGTCGCTGCAAGATCAGCGCCGGCTGTTTGATGTCATCTATTGGGGGACGGTACACGGCACGCTGATCGCAGCGGAGCGGCTGAAGCATACGGGCGGGGCGATCATCAACATCGGCAGCGTGCTCGGCGAGGTCGCCTTTCCGTATCAGGGCGCCTATTGCGCGGCGAAATTCGCGATCAAGGGATTCACCGAGGCATTCCGACGCGAAGCGGAAGCGGAGCGGCAGCCGATCTCGTTCACCCTGATCAAGCCGGCGGCGATCAACACGCCCTTTACCGATCACAGCCGCAACCGCATGGATGCACCCGGAACCCGAAACCCGCCGCCAGCCTACGATCCTCGCCTCGTTGCTCGCGCCGTTGCCCATGCCGCTGAAACTCCTGTTCGTGATCTCGCCATCGGCGGTGCGGGAGGGATCAGCGTGGTGATCGCCAACCGGATTGCGCCGAAGGCGATGGATTGGATTGCCGCGCGGATCGGCCACGCCACCATGACGACAAAGAACCCCGGCAATCCGAAAGCGCGCGACAACCTCTACGAGCCCCGCGAGGACATGTCCGAGAATAGCAGCCTGCGCCCGATGACACGCAGGACCAGCCTGGCGCTGGAAGCTCAGCTTCACCCTGCGGCAACCTTCGCCGCCGTAACAGGCTTGATCGCACTGGCCCTGGCTGGGCTGGCACTCCCGACGTTTTCACCATCAAGGAGAGAGATGTGAGCGACTCAAATACCGCCATGAAGGTCTATCTGACCGGCTTGCGCAACCAGCATGCCGTTGAGACGCAGGCGATCGGCACGGTCAAGAACGAGCTGAGCCGTATGCAGCCCTACCCGGAACTGCACACGCAGATGGCCAAGGAAAGGTCGCGATCGACGGAGCAGGCCGCCCGGCTGGACAAGTTGTTGGCCAAGCACGAGAGCCGCGCCTCGTTGGCCAAGGAGGCGGTCGCCGGCACGGTTGCAAGCGTAGCCGGGTTCACGCACGCTGTCGCGCCGGACGAGGTGCTGAAGGACGTGCTTGCGGCTGTCGGCTTCAAGGCTTACGAAATCGGTTCCTACAAGGTGCTCATCACACTTGCGCAGGCAGCCGGCGCCACCGACGACATTCCGGTTCTCGAGCAGTCAATGAAAGAGGAGCAGGAGATGGGTGACTGGCTGGGCAATCATATTCCCAGCTTCGTGCACGCCTATCTCATGCAGCAAGCAGCGTAAGCGCCCATCCGCACCGTCACCCACGCCCTTAACGAAAGGATTTTCAGATGCCGCAGTTCGATGCCACCATCAAGCATATCAAGAGCGGGATAAAGAGCTTCACCGTCTCGGCCGCGGTGAAAAACATCGAGGCCTGGGAGGAGACGCTTGAAAAGGTCGAGGCTCCCGGCGCCAAAACGATCGTCAAGGACCTGGACAGTCTCAAGAAGCACCTGCAGGCCAAGGAGATCGATGACAAGGCGATCAGGAAGCTGGTCCTCAAGCTGGGCAAGGAGACGGTGACGATCGCCGGCAAGTCCGACAGCAAGAACGCCGAGAAGATCAAGGCGCTCGGCGAGGCGCTCACCGAGGCGGCTGAAAAGGACGACTGATCCCGACCTAGATCGCAGGAAACTGTGTCGTGACTAGGCATTGCGCCCCAATGCCGTCGCCGCGGCCGAAATGGCCGGTCTGATGGCTCGTCGCCTGCTTGATGTTGATCCGGGAAGCACTGATCGAGAGCAGAGCGGCGAGCCGCCTGATCATGGTTTCAAGGTGTGGCGCGATCTCCGGGGCGGCGGAAAGGATCGTGAGATCCAGATGCACGATGCGGCCGCCCTTCATCGACACCAGGGAGACCGCCTGGCGGACGAAATAGTCCGACGTCTTGCCGCGGAAGCCGGGCATGTCCGGCTGGAAATGCGCGGCTTGAGGCGCGCTTCCCACCGTGCCGAGCAGCGCGTCCGTCACCGCGTTAAGCGGGATGTCGGCATTATGGCTGCGCGGAATGCCCTGATGATGCGCAATCGGAATGCCGCACATGACGACATGATCGCCCGCCCCGAAGGCGTGGAAATCGAATCCCCAGCCGGCATGATTCTCCTGGCGTCCGCGCTGTAGGATCAGTTCCGCGCGCTCCAGGTCGCGCTCCGTGGTAATCTTGAAATTGTCCTCGCTGCCCTCGATGATCGCGACACGCAGGCCATATTTCTCGATGACCAGCGAGTCGTCGGTGAGATCGGCGCGAGTCGGGTCGCGGTAGTGCACCTCCTCATGCGCCTTGAGGATTTCCGCGAAATGAAAACCCTGCGGCGTCTGCGCCCGCCACGTGTCGGTGCGGTCGACCGTCTCGGTAATGAACCCGTCGCGGCAGCGTTTCAGTGTATCGGGAACGCTGAGCCCGGTGATCACGGCGGGAACACGATCGAGTGCGGCGATGACCGCGCTGATTGTCTCCTGCTCCACGAACGGCCGCACCGCGTCATGGATGATGACCTTCCGGGGAGGGTTGGCCGCGAGGCTTTCCAGTCCGAAGCGCACGGACTCCTGGCGCGTGTTGCCGCCGATCACCGGCGCCGGTAACGACAGGCCCGCGGTCGCCTCCTCGTAGAGACCCTGATCCGCCGGATGAATCACCGACTGCACCTGGCTGATCTCGGAATGCCGGAGGAAGGCGAGAAGCGTGTGACGGATGACCGCAATGCTGTCCAGACTGCGATATTGTTTTGGAATCGGGCCGCCCATGCGCCGTCCGCGCCCGGCGCCCACAATGATCGCCGCCGTCATTCGCCGCGGGCACTCCTTGCCTTCTGAACTATCTTAGCTGGAAGTCTGGCCACTTGCTAGATGCTCCCTGCGGGCGGAACAGAGCCGGGCTCTGCCCGGACCCGCCAGAGGGCGGTCGCCCTCTGGACACCCTTTCGTCAAGCGGCTTCGACTATGGCTCGATCCATGATCTTGAATGCTGCAGCGCCTTCTTCCACCGAATGCCAAGCGCTTCGCGTTGATCCTTGCTCATGCTCGGCTCGAACGTGCGTCCGGCGATCCAATGGGACGCGACCTCACTGATGGACTTGTAGTACCCTACCGCCAGCGCCGCCATGTAGGCTGAGCCGAGGCCCGTCGTTTCGGTGTTTTTTGGCCTGATGACAGGAATGCCGAGCAGATCCGCCTGGAACTGCATCAGCAAGTTGTTGTTTGAGGCGCCCCCGTCCACACGCAGTTCCTTGAGCTGGATATCCGAGTCCGCCTCCATCGCCAGCAGGATATCGGCAACCTGGAAGGCGACACCTTCCAGGGCTGCCCTGGCGAGATGCGCATCCGTTGTTCCACGGGTCATTCCGACGATTGCGCCGCGCGCGTAAGCATCCCAGTGCGGCGCGCCCAGCCCGGCAAAGGCGGGGACAAGAAACACATCGCCGGAGTCAGGCACGCTCGCAGCCAGGGCTTCGACCTCCGACGAGGACCGTATGATTTTCAGGCCGTCGCGAAGCCACTGCACCACGGCGCCGGCAATGAACATGCTGCCTTCCAAGGCATACTGAGTCTGACCGTCCAACCTCCAGGCGATCGTGGTCAGGAGCTTGTTCCTGGAGGGAACCGGGTCGGTTCCGGTATTCATCAGCATGAAGCAACCGGTGCCATAGGTGTTCTTGACCATGCCGGGCTGGTTGCACATCTGCCCGAACAAGGCCGATTGCTGATCGCCGGCGATGCCCGCAATCGGAATGCCCGCAAGCGCGCCGTCGCATTCGCCGTATACCTCGCTTGAGCTTTTGACGTCTGGCAGCATCGAACGCGGCACGCCGAGTTGCTCGAGCAATTCGTCGTCCCAAGTGCGTGTGTGAATGTTGAACAGCATGGTGCGCGACGCGTTGGTCTCATCGGTGACATGGACGCGGCCGCTGGTAAGCTTCCAGATCAACCAGGCGTCGACGGTTCCGAAGGCGAGTTCGCCGCGTTCCGCCTTGTCCCGTGCGCCCGGCACGTTCTGCAGAATCCAGGCAACCTTGGTGCCGGAGAAATAGGCGTCAATGACCAGGCCGGTCTTGTTCTGGACCATTTCCTCCAGGCCGTCCGCCTTCATCCGGTCGCACATTCCCGCCGTGCGCCGGTCCTGCCAGACGATCGCGTTATAGACCGGCTCGCCGGTGCGGCGGTCCCACACCACCGCCGTCTCACGCTGGTTGGTGATGCCGATGGCGGCGACGTCATTCGGCTGCACGCCGGACCTGCTGATCACCTCGACGGCGACACCGATCTGCGAGGACCAGATCTCGGACGGATCGTGCTCGACCCAGCCCGGTTGCGGGAAGATTTGGGTGAACTCCTGTTGCCGCACGCCGATAACCTTGCCAGCGTGGTCGAGCAGCAGCGCGCGGGAACTCGTGGTTCCCTGATCAAGCGCAAGCAGATGATTTCGCACGAATGCCTCCCTAAGCTTTCCGAATTTTCATTGCTTCTCGATGCGTCGGATCCATTCCGGACACGGCGCCGCGCGTCGTATTCGCGCGTTGCAGAGCGCGCCCGATGGACAAGTCATAGGCGAAAGCGCCGAGCACGCCTCCCACGAGAGGGCCCAGGAAGGGCGGCAGCCATATGCCGGAGCCATCTGTCAGGCCGTTATTCTTGAAGCCGGCGACGACGGCGAACAATCTTGGGCCGAGGTCACGGGCAGGATTGATGGCATATCCCTGCATGCCGCCCCAGGAGATGCCGATGGCGAGCACGATCAACCCGATCACGATCGGCGACAGATTGGATGGCGGGTGGCTGCTGAACTTGTCGCCAACGGCCATGATCAGGCCGACCAGCAGGGCGGTTCCCACCACCTGATCGAAAAATCCGGGCCAGAAGCCCGGGATGGCCGGAAACGTCGAGAAGATCTTGGTGGTATGGTCAAGATTCGGATCGATCTTGATCCACTGATAATAGTACACCGCGAACAGCAAAGCCGCCGCGGCAAAGGCGCCGGCGAATTGCGCCGCGATGTAATGCGGCGCTTTCGACCAGGGAAAGCGCCCGGTGGCGGCAAACGCGACGGTGACTGCGGGATTGAGATGCGCGCCGCTGACCGCTCCGGAAATGTAAATCCCGAAGGTTACGGCGAGCCCCCATCCAAGAACGATGTTGGTGTATCCGCCGTGCACAACCTCTCCTGGCGCCGACGGGTTGCTGGGAAACAGCACCACCATGGCGACGGAACCGCATCCGAAAAGGATAAGAACCATCGTGCCGAAGAACTCAGCGATGAACTCCTGTGTTCTTGTATAAGCCATTGGATCCTCCTATCATTTTTTTATCTAGCTCTGTTGGGCACCATTACTAATGACGTAGTTCCGTGCCACCTGCTGGTATTCCTCGACCGCCTGACGCGCCCACTTCGCATCCCGACCGAGTTCTCCCGCCATGATCTCGGCCACCCGTGGCGCGCACTCGATGCTGGCCTTCGCACCCAGGAGCAGAGCCCGCGTCCGCCTCGACAGCGCATCTTCCACCGTGCGCGCCATCTCCTCTCGTACCGCCCAGACGATTTCGGCGCCAGTATAGGGCAGCTCCGGGTGAAGCTTTTCGGCAAGCCGTGGATCGCTGTCGGCGATATCGCGGATCAGCGCCGCGTCGGCGCCATAGACGCGGAGATTTGGCTCATGGATGGCCTGTCGGCTCCAACCATGAATCTGGAGATGCTCGGTCTTGCACGGCCGCTCCTCCAATCCGGCCATCGTCTCCGCTTGATCCACGGCGTCCTGGGCCATCTTGCGGTACGTGGTCCACTTGCCGCCAGCGATCGTCAGCAACCCGGAATTGGAGATCAGGATGGTGTGATCACGCGACAGCGCGGCCGTGCTCTTCGCGTCTCCCGCCTTCACCAGCGGCCGCAAGCCTGCATACACGCTCAAGACGTCGGCACGCGTCGGCCGCTTGCTGAGATACTTTGCAACGTTGGTCAGGATGAAATCGATTTCCTCCGCGCTGGCACTCGGCTCCAGCGTGATCGTCTCGACGGGAATGTCGGTGGTGCCGACAACGACGTGATCGTGCCAGGGCACCGCGAACAGCACGCGTCCGTCAGGCGTGTTCGGCACCATGATGGCGCTGTCGCCAGGCAGGAACGTCTTTGGCAGAACGAGGTGCGTGCCTTGGCTCGCGGCCAGGACGGTTCTCACGCCAGGCTCGTCCATCTGGCGGACACCGTCGGAAAATACCCCTGTCGCGTTGATCACCACGCGGGCGGCAATATGATGGTCGCGGCCGCTCTCGACATCACGGACGACGGCGCCGGTGACCAGGTCCTGCTCCTTGATCAAGGAACGCACCTGCATGTAGTTGATTGCGGCACCGCCGAGATCAAACATTGTCTGAGCGAGGTTGATCGCGAGACGCGAGTCGTCGAACTGGCCGTCATAGTAGGAGACGCCTCGTTGCAGGCCTTCGGTCTCCAGGGTCGGAATGCGGGCGAGCGTCTCCTCGCGGGAAAGCACATGAGAGGGACTGAGACCAAGCTTTCCAGCGAGACGATCATAGATCTTCATGCCGATGCCGTAGAACGGTCCTTCCCACCAGCTATAGATCGGCACGATGAAGGACAGATGCTGGACCAGATGCGGCGCATTCTCGCACAAAAGCCCGCGCTCGCGGAGCGCCTCCAGCACCAGCGATATGTTGCCCTGCTTGAGGTAGCGAACGCCGCCATGGACCAGCTTGGTGCTTCGGCTGGAGGTGCCCTTGGCGAAATCCGCCTGCTCGACCAGTAACGTCCTGTAGCCCCTGGCCGCTGCATCGACACCGACGCCAAGGCCGGTACCGCCGCCGCCGATGACAAGGAAGTCCCATAAACCGCCCGCCTGGGAACTGCCCGCCTGGGCGACGAGATCGAGCGCTTTGTCGCGGTTCATGATGCCGAATCCGCTTTCCAAGGCCGCGCAGGCGGCCACATTCTGATCGAGACGAGTGTGCACACGAACAAAACGAGCCGGCAAGCGCAAAAATCGCGCGCTGGAGTGATCACTCCAGCGTGGATTCCTCAGGCACTCCGGTCTCGACCACCTCGATCTTGAGGCTCGCGCACAGTTCGGCAACCGCCGGGCTCGGCAACCGGTCGGTGACCAGCACGTCGATCTCGTCGAGCCGGCCGATCCGCACCGGCGCCCGCCTGCTGAATTTGCTGCTGTCGGCGACCAGGACGACACGGTGCGCGTTCTCGATGATCGCGCGCGAGACCTGCACCTCTCGCAGATCATAGTCCAGCAATGTGCCATCGCCGTCGATCGCCGAGGTGCCGATAATGGCGATATCGACCTTGAATTGACGCACCATCTCGGCGGCCATCGGGCCGACAATGCCGCCGTCGCTCGCGCGTATGGTGCCTCCGGCGATGATCACGCTGATCGAGCGGTTGCGATAGAGCGCATTGGCGACATTGATGTTGTTGGTCACCACCAGCAGACCTTCGTGACCGGCAATGCAAAGTGCCACCTCCTCAGTGGTGGTGCCGAGATTGATGAACAGCGAGGAATGATCAGGGATCAGCCGCGCGGTCGCCTCGCCGATCCGCGCCTTGGCGCCGTGGGCCACCAGCTTGCGCGCGTCATACGCAAGGTTTTCGACACCGGACGCCACCACCGCCCCGCCATGCGTGCGGGTGATGATGCGTGCGTCGCTGAGTTCGGTGAGGTCACGCCTGATGGTCTGCGCGGTGACGCCAAAGCGGGCGGCGAGTTCGTCGACCCCGACGCGTCCGCTCTGCCGGATCAGGGCGGCAATCTCGCGCTGCCTGCGCGAAATCGGACTGGGCTGGTCCATGCGCGATCAGGCCATACCATCGAGACGCGACATGCGGGCCCTCCAACCAGCCCGGCTTTGATCCTGGGCGCTTCCCACTGTCAAGCGGCGTGGCGTCGAGCGCGGTCGCAATGGTAAAGCATAAACCGCCCTGCTCGACATACCGAGTCCTGTGCTACGACAAGCGGCGATTGTAAAACCGCGGTCAGTTCGCTATATCCGCAAGAGCAAGTCGCAGGACTATATTGATGTCAGAGAATGCAGTCGGGCCGTTGGAACTCGCGGCACAGATCGTCAGCGCGCACGTGTCCAACAACACTGTGGAAGCATCGGCCCTGCCGGGGCTGATCCAGGAAGTCTATCGCACCCTGAACGGGCTGAACGGCGGCGTCGGCGAGGTCGCCGCCTCGGAAAAGCCGACTCCCGCGGTGCCCATCAAGAAGAGCGTCTATCCGGACTACATCATCTGTCTGGAAGACGGCAAGAAGCTCAAGATGCTCAAGCGGCACCTGCAAAGCTCCTACAACATGACTCCGGACCAATATCGCGAACGCTGGGGCCTGCCGAGAGACTATCCGATGGTCGCCCCCTCCTACGCGGAGCGGCGGAGCGACCTTGCCAAGGAAATCGGTCTTGGACGCAAGGTTGAGACCAGCGCTGAACACCGTCGTCGCGGCAGGCCGAAAACCACCGCCTGAGCGCCTTTGTTGAATGTTCGCGACGCTGAGCTCACTCCAGCAGCCATCGCAACGACCGTCGCAGCTTTGCCGTGCCATCGCTTTCAAACCAGCGTCCATGCGAAAAGATCACCCGTTCGGGGCGGCGGTCGAGCAGACGCTGCGTCGCCGCGCGCGCCTCCGAGCCGCCCATCCTGACGATGGCGCGCACGTAAGGCGGCGGCATGCCATCCGGAGCCATTGATCCAAACGCCCGCACCAGGGGACGGATCAGCACGGGCAGCTTCCAGATTTCCAGGTTGAGAGCAAGGTCCGAAAGCACCAGGGTACGCGTCGGGACATGAAAGAGCGCGGTCTCGGAGAAGCCCAAGCCGCCGCGTATGGTCTCGAGCTCGATCACGCCGCTCCACTCCGGCGGCGAGGCTTCCGGCAGGTCGTGGTCCAGGCGCACGAGGCTGCGCACCACGCTTGTGCGTCCACGCAGGCCGGGCGAAATCCAGGTGGCCGCATCAGGACACTCACGCTGCCACTCCGGCAGGTAAATCCAGTGCTCGGTGTTGGGTGCGACCAGATGTCGTATCTTGCCGAGAGTTTCGAGCGCTGATCTCAGCCGCGGCGTGAAACGCGTCGGCGAGTGCAGCACCAGGTCATCGTTCGGCAGCCGGATCACGGTCATTCGCGCCGGCAGGATACGGCCAAGCAGGCCTGGCAGCAGGCTATCGACGACGAACAGATCGGGCGCCACGGGCTTGGGCGTGTCGAGCGGCGGATAGCCGACCTGTTCGTCCGGAAGCGCCGGGTCGTGCATCACCCGGTCGATTGGGCCCGCCCCCTGCCCTGGCCCGCTTGATGGAGAGGCGCTGCTTTTTGCCGCCACGGCGAGCTCGGCGACGCCAAGCGCGATCAGCAGCGCGCGCTCAGGGCCAGGGCGCCCGCGCATCAACAGACCGCTGGCGCATAAGGCCGATGCAATGAGCGCATCGGCGGCAAGATGCTGCCGCATCGACAGCCGGGTCGCGAGGCCGGCTTCGTAATCCGTCTGCGTGGAGACCGCCGCGTGCGCGATGCTCGCCAGGCCGAGCGTGCCGCGCGTCGGCGCCGACACCATCCGCCAGGTGGACAGTGCTCCCAGTAGCGTCGCCGCGGTGTAGTCGATAACCCCATGCAGGCGGGTCGAGATCAGCATCGGGCACCTTATGCGTCAGAAAAGAGGGGCAACCCTGTCCAGGCCTCAGTGTTGGCGTGGTCAGAGATCACCTGGAGCGGATAGTCATGCCAGATAATGACGCAGGCGCAGCCGGCCGGTTCAACCTCGGCGGCGACATCACCATCAATCGGCTCGGCTTCGGCGCGATGCGCATCACCGGCGCCGGCATCTGGGGCGAGCCCAAGGACTCGGCCGGCGCCAGGGAAACGCTGCGCCTGGTCCCCGAACTGGGAGTGGATTTTATCGATACCGCGGACAGCTATGGTCCGTTCGTCAGCGAGGACATGATCCGCGAGGTGCTGCATCCCTACAAGGGGCTCACCATCGCCACCAAGGGCGGCCTCACTCGGCACGGCCCGAACGTGTGGCCGCCGGTCGGCCGGCCGGAATATCTGCGCCAGTGCGTGCTGATGAGCCTGCGCCGGCTGCGCCTGGAGCAAATCGATCTCTGGCAACTGCACCGGATTGACCAGAAGGTGCCGCGCGAGGAGCAGTTCGGCGTCATCGCCGACATGCGCAAGGAAGGATTGATCCGCCATGTCGGACTGAGCGAGGTCAGCGTGGATGATATCGAGGCCGCCTCCAGGCATTTTCCGGTCGTGACGGTGCAGAGCCAGTACAACCTGGTCAATCGCAAGAACGAGGAGGTGCTGGACTATTGCGAGGCGAACGGGATCGGCTTCATTCCGTGGGCGCCGCTCGCCGCCGGCACGCTTGCTTCGCCCGAGTCCGAACTGAGCACGATCGCGCAACGGCTTGGGCTGTCGCCGGGACAGGTGGCCCTGGCCTGGGTGCTGCGGCGCTCGAAGGTGATGCTGCCGATCCCCGGCACCGGTAATCCGGACCATCTGCGTGACAACATCAAGGCGGCGGGCACGACATTGTCCGATGCGGATTTTGCCGCCTTGGACGAGCAAGGACGACGGGCCGCATAGAACAATGCTTTCCTATATCCCTCGGGACTGGGACAGCCCCGCCACGATGCGCATGCCCGACCCGGACGTGCATGCGATCGACAAGCGCTTCCGCAAATATATGATCCCGAACGCGCGCATTGAACGTCTCTATACCGGCACACGCTGGGCAGAGGGTCCGGTGTGGTTCGGCGACATGCGCTCGCTGATCTGGAGCGACATTCCGGCGAACCGGATCATGCGCTGGGATGACCTCAACCACCGGCCGATGGTATTCCGCGAGAACTCCGGATTCGCGAACGGCAATACCCGCGATCGTGAAGGACGCTTGCTCACCTGCGAGCAGGACACGCGTCGGCTGACCCGCACCGAGCATGACGGCACCTTGACCGTGCTGATCGACCGTTTCGACGACAAGCCGCTGAATTCGCCGAACGATGTCGTGGTCAAGCGGGACGGCTCAATCTGGTTCACCGATCCCGGCTACGGCAGCAGCAATTATTACGAGGGGCACAAACGGTCCTTTGAACTGCCGCGGCGGATCTACCGGATTGATCCCGCAACAGGTTCGGCGCGCGTCGCGAGCGAGGCGTTCAGGCGGCCGAACGGATTGTGCTTTTCGCCGGACGAGGCGCTGCTCTATGTCTCCGACACCGCCGTCGGCGACGATCCCTCGGAGGCGTCGACGGTGTCGGTGTTCGATGTGCAGGATGACGGCACGCTCGCCAACGGCCGGGTGTTCCACGACTTCAAGGCGCACAAGCCTGGTTTCGCCGACGGGCTGCGCATGGATGAGGACGGCAATCTCTGGTGCGGTTGCGGCTGGGCGGGCGCCGGCTTCGACGGCGTTCAGGTGTGGGCTCCGGATGGCACGCTGATCGGTCAGATTCTGCTGCCTGAGGTGTGCGCCAACCTGGCCTTTGGTGGAACCAAGCATAACCGCGTCTTCATGGCCGCGAGCACGTCGCTCTACGTGCTTGACGTCAACGTACGCGGAGCGACATTCTTAACTTAAACGTGCGCGGAGCTGCACAGTGTTAGCCGGACGCAGTGCCCGGCTGACCGCGAGATCGAGCGACGAGAGGAACATCGAGCGATCCTTGCCGGTGAACGGTCTTGGACCGCGGGTGATCTGTCCGCTCGAACGCAGACCATCCATCAGGTTGCGGGTGGCCAGCGCCATCCCGATCGCGGATTCGTCAAATACGCGTCCGTTCGGCGCCAGCGCGGCGGCTCCAGCCGATACGCAGCGCGCCGCCAGCGGAATGTCGGCGGTGACCACCACATCCCGCGGCCCGGCACGCTCCGCAATCCAGGTGTCGGCGACATCCGGACCGCTCTCCACCACCACGCGTTCGATCAGCGGCGAGTCCGGAATCGCGATCAGGCTGTTGGAGACGACAAGCACGCGGACCTGGTAGCGGCCGGCGACGCGATAGATCTCGTCCTTGACCGGGCAGGCGTCCGCGTCGACGTAGATTGAGGGCACGGTCAAGATCCGGCATCGAGCCGCTGCAAGGCCGCGATCACATCGGCCACCGTTGCCTCGACGGTGCGCTCGACCGGCACGATCAGCGCTGGCTCCTCCGGCGTCGGTTCCTCCAATGTGGCAAGCTGGCTGGGCAGCAGCGAAGGCGGCATGTAGTGGCCGCGCCGTGCATCCAGTCGCTCGCTCAACACCTCTTCGGAGACTTTCAGATACAGGAACAGCAAGCCGGGCGATCCCTCTCCAAGCCGTGCGCGATAGCTGCGCTTGAGCGCGGAACAGGTCAGCAGGCCGCCGCTGGCCGCCTCGATGCGGGTATGTATCCACTTTGCGCAGCGATCGAGCCAGGGCCAGCGATCCTCATCGGTCAACGGCTTGCCCGCCGCCATCTTGGCGACATTCTCGGCCGAATGCAGCGAATCGCCTTCCTGGAAAGACCAGCCCAGGCGATCGCGCAGCCCTTCAGCGATGCTGGTCTTGCCGGAGCCGGTGACGCCCATCACCACCAGCACGCGCGGTTGGATTTGCATTTTCACGCCACCCGGTATGGCGCGACGCCACTGTCGCTGGCGACCAGGGCGAGCGAGGCGCGGCCGATGAACAGGCCGCTCTCGATCACGCCCACGATCTCGCCGACCTGCCGTTCGAGCGTCGCCGGATGCTCGATGGTGCCGAAGCCGCAATCCAGGATCATGTTGCCGCCGTCGGTCACGAACAGCGAGCCGCCGCGGTCCTTGCGAGGAGACACGGCAGCACCCAACTGGCCGAGCCGCAGGGCGGCGCTCTCCCAGCCGAACGGCGTCACCTCGACCGGCACCGGGG
>CAXTRK010000047.1:19140-20864 GCA_964246745.1 uncultured Acetobacteraceae bacterium | reverse complement strand
CGCCTATCAGGCGCGGCGGGAGGCTGGCGACGCGCACCCGCAAGCGGCGGCACGCCTGGCGGACGCCACGGCGGCGGACGCCGCGGCCCGTGGCGCCGCAGAACAGAACGCGCGTGACCGCGACGCGGCGGCGCTGCGTCTCGACCAGGTGCGCACCCAGCTCGCCGGCATTGAGGCCGAGCACGCGGCGGCGCTGCGGCAGCTTCCGCGAGAGCACGCGTTGAGCGCGCTTGCGGCCGCCCGCGATGACGCCGATCGGGCGCTGGGGCTCGCCCGCGCCGAAGCAGAGCAGGCGGCTGACGCCAGGAACCAGTCGGTGCGCGACGCCGACGCGGCACGGCTGCGTGCCGAGCAGGTCGCGCGCGCCGCGGCGGCGTGTCACCTCGCCGACCATGAGGCACGAGGCAAATTGCAGCGTCTCGAGGCGGAAGGCGAGGCATTGCGGGAGCAGGCGGCGCGGATCGAGCAGGCGCTGGTGCCCCAGGCGGAGCGCGCGGCGGCGCGTCAGCAGGTCGCGCGTTCTGAGGCGGCGCTTGCCGCGGCGGGGGCGGCCGCCGACGCCGCCGAGGCCGAGAACGCCGCCGCCAGCAGGGGGCATGCCGAGGTCAGACAACGCGCCGCCGACGCCGAGCGCAGGCGGGATCAGCTCGAACAGGCCCGCGACGCCGCGGCGGCGAGCCGCATCGCCGAACAGGCGTTGACCGAAGCGCGGCTGCGTCTGGCCAATGCGCAGTCCGCCCTCGCCTGCGCCACTCAGGCGCTTGCCGGCGCGGATGCGGCGCGTCTCGCCGCCGAGCATGACGCCGTCGAGGCAACCCGCGAGCGCGCCGCGTGCGAAGCGGCGCGGGCAGGCCTCGAGGCGGAGATCGAGGGCCTCTCGCGGGCGATCGACGGCGCCCCCCACTCCGGCGCCAACGCTGGCTGGCTGTCGGTTGCGCAGACGCTGACGGTGCCGCCGGGCCTCGAGCTGGCGTTCGCGTCGGTGCTTGCCGAAGGGCTGCACGCGTCGCTTGAAGCGGCCGCGCCACGGTATTGGCGCCTCCTGGATCCCGTCGCGGAGCCAGAGTTGCCGGGCGGCGCCACCCCGCTTGCCGAGATGATCGATGCGCCTGCGGCGCTTTCGCGCCTGCTTGCCCGCTCCGGCCTGATCGAAGACCCGGACCATGCTGGCGACATGCAGCGCGAGCTGGCGCCCGGCCAATGCCTGGTCGCGCGCGACGGCAGGCTCTGGCGCTGGGACGGTTTCCGCATCGCCGACGCTGGGAGCGATGGCGGCGCGTCGCTGGTGCAGCGCAACCAACTCGCCGCCGCGCGCGGCCGGCTCGAGCACGCGATCGGCCAGGTGGGCGAGACCACCGCGCGCGAGGCAACGTCCCTGCGAGCGCTGGCAGAGCGGAACGAGCAGGCGGCGGGCGCCAGGCAGGCGCGCGAGCAAGCCGAAGGCGAGGCCGCTGAGCTTGGCGTCGGCGTCGCCGGCTTGGCGGCACGCCATGCCGCCGCCGAGGCGCGCCTGCACACGATCTTGCCGCCGCATGACACGGCGCGTCAGGACGTGGACCGGGCGCTCGCCGAGCTGTCGGATTGCACTACGGCGCTCGACGCGGCACGCGGTTGCGAGGCGCGCGCCGCCGCCCGGGAGGCCGATGCCCGGGAGGTGCGGCAGCGGGCGGAGGGTGCTCTGCAGGCGGCGCGGGGGGGGCGGGGGGGGGGGGGGGGGGGGGGCC
>CAXTRK010000047.1:0-19130 GCA_964246745.1 uncultured Acetobacteraceae bacterium | reverse complement strand
GCGCGTCACGGCGAAGCGGAGATCGGTCTTGAAGCCCTGGCTCCGCAACGCGCCCGCCTGTCGTAAGAGCATGACGCCGCCAAAGCCGAGGCCGCCCGCGCGCGCGCCGCCTGCGACGCGCTGGTGCCGGTGGACGACGCAATACAGGCGCAGCGTCACGCCGAGCAGGCCGCGGAGCTCGCGCAAGCGCATGAGGCACGCGCCAGGCAGAGCCGCCATGAAGCGGAGCTGCGCCGCGACAATGCCCGCGCGCAGCACGCCGAAGCCGCGGCCCTGCTCCCGCGCCTTGCGCAGCTTCGCATTGAAGTCGAGCAAGCCGCCTGCGATGAGGCGGCACTGCAGCAGGCCGCCGCATCGCTGCCCGATAGAGAACGCGCCGCGGACGAGGCTGCGGCGGCGCGCGACGTCCTGGCCGGGGCAAGCGAGCGGGAGACGGCATGCCGCGAGGCGCGTGCGCACCTCGCCGCCGAAGCCGCAAGCCTCGACGAGAGCCATGACAGGCTTGCCGCCGCCTGCGATGAGTGGGCGCGCGCCGAGGCAGGCGCCTCGCAGCAGCACGCCGAGGTGCAAACACGCCTCGCCGCGGACACGCACGCGCGGCAGACGCTGGCCTGCGCGCCGGCCGAAGCGGAACAACGGCGTGCCGAGCAGGCGCGGGCGCTGGCTTCGGCGGAACAAGGGTACGCGTCGGCGCGATCAGCGCTCGAGCAGGCCGCGCTCGCGCTGACCGAGGCGCAAACCACGCGACGGCGAGCCGATGCCGGGCTCTCGGAAGCGAGCCAGCATGCCGTTCGCCTGCACGGGCGCGCCGAACAGGCACAGGCGGTCCTGGCCCAGCTCCTCGCCGAGACGGTTGATCCGCCAACAACGCAACCCAAGGATCTCTCCGAAGAGGCGGAGATCGCGCTTCGTCGCCAGATCGCCCGGCTCTTGCGCGACCGTGAGGAGATCGGCCCGGTCAATCTCCGCGCCGACATCGAACAACGCGAGGCGCAGGCACGCGCCGACGCCATTATCAAGGAGGCCGGGGACGTCGAAGCCGCGATCGCGCGACTGCGCGGCTCCATCGGCCACCTCAACCGCGAGGGCCGCGACCGGCTGCTGGCCGTGTTCACCGAAGTGGACAGGCATTTCCAGGCTCTGTTCTCCCGTATGTTCAATGGCGGGCGCGCCCATCTCGGCATGGTCGGCGACGACGATCCGCTTGGCGCCGGCCTCGAGATCTACGCTCAGCCGCCCGGCAAGAAGCTGGCCACGCTCTCCCTGCTCTCCGGCGGCGAACAGGCGTTGACCGCGCTTTCGCTGATCTTCGCCGTGTTCCGCTGCAACCCCGCCCCGGTCTGCGTCCTCGACGAAGTCGACGCGCCGCTCGACGACGCCAATGTCGCGCGCTTCACGGCGCTGCTGTCCGACATGGTCGCGGATACCGGCACCCGCTTTCTGGTCGTCACCCATCACCAGCTTACCATGGCGCATATGGACAGACTCTACGGCGTCACCATGCAGGAACGCGGCGTCAGCCACGTGCTCTCCGTCGACCTCGGCGCCGCGAGCGGCATGGCGGCGCCGCGTCGCGCGCTTGCCCGTGATGCGGTCTGAAAGCAACAGGACATGGGTGCCGCGCATGACGGCCCCAGACCCCAATCGCGTCGGGGAGGGCGTGCTCAGGCCGCTCGCAGGATCATGGCGGTTCTTGATACAACCACCAAACGATTTTACAACAAACCAGTCTGTAAACCAGTTTGAAATGAGAAAATGATGAAAGAAATCGGAGCCTTTGAGGCCAAGACCAAGCTCGGCCAACTGCTTGACTGGGTTGAGGGCGGTGAAGAGGTCATCATCACGCGACGCGGCCGGCCGGTAGCGCGAATGGTGCCGCCTGGTTCCGCAATCGTCGATCGCGAGCGCACAAGGGCGGCGGCCCAGCGCATTCGCGACATGCGCAAGGGCGTGACGCTCGGCGGCCTCGCGAACAAGAGCCTTATCAATGAAGGGCGTCCGTGAGTTTCGTCATCGATGCCTCTCTGACGCTCGCGTGGTATTTTGAAGATGAGACAACGCGGGCAACGGACGAACTGCTCGACCGGCTTGCGTCGAGCGGCGCCGTAGTTCCGGCGCTGTGGCGGCTTGAAGTCGGCAATACGTTGCAGATGGCGATCCGTCGAAAACGTATCGATGCGGTCTTTCGCAACGCTGCTCTTGCCGAACTCTCCGCAATGCCGATCACGGTCGATGCGGAGGCGGATACACACGCATGGGCCGCGACGCTGCGCTTGTCCGACCGCTTCGCGCTAAGCCTTTACGACGCGGCCTACCTTGAACTCACGCAGCGTCGCCGTCTGCCGCTGGCGTCACTCGACAAGCAACTCTGCGCCGCCGCGTCCGCGCTCAACGTGGTGCTGCTGGCAAAAGACGCATGAAAAGGAGGATGTCCTACGCGACCGAAGACGACGAAGCAGCTATAGACGCCGAGGCCGGACGAGCCTTGGGATAGCCTCAGGGCGGCTTTTTAATGCATTCCTGCAAGGAGTTGCGGCGCGGCTCAACGCTCCTGGGAGTCGAACAGTGCCTTTCGGGCCTGACCTTCGCCGGCGTCATGCTTCTGCTTTGTTCAATTAATCAGAACAGGGTTTGGTGTCCGCGGCGGGATTCGAACCCACGGCCCCAGGATTCATCCCACTTCGGCTTTCGCCGCCGCCGGCCGGCTTGCGCGGCAGGCGTTCGTGGTCTGGACTGTCCCTTCACCCTAGGCCGGAACCCTTAGGCGCCGCCCGTCCAGTCTCTACACCTTCCCGCTCCCATAATCGCAAGAGCGGGCTTGGCTCGGGATCGGCACAGCGCTCTCACGCCAAGCTTTCCCCGACTTTGAGCGGATCCGCAGCACGGTTTCCCCTTGCTGCGCCCAGTTGGTGACAAGGAATCCTGTGCTCTATCCTGCTGAGCTACGCGGACAACCAGGGCGGTTCTAGCGTCGCGTGACGGGGTTCGGCAAGCCTCTCGCGGCACGCCCGGCGAGCATCGCCATATGGCGGCGCGCCAGCACCTGGTCGGGCGCGCCGGTCTGCTTGCACGCCAGCTCCAACCGGCTGGTCTCCGCCGCGACCTCCAGCAGAGCACCAGGACTCCACAGCGATAAAGCTTGGGCGAACTGGGCGCGTCGCTTGAAGAACACCGGCGGGCGGAGCCGTGCCATCGCGTCCGCCGGCGCGGCACCCGCTTGCACCATCAGCGCCACCTGGCGCAGCCGGTGCAGATGGGCGAGCAGCGTGCGGGCGAGTGCGATCGGCGACAGCCCCTCCGACAAGACCCGCTCGATGGCCCGGTCGGAGGCTTCACGCTCGCCGGCGGTGGCGGCAAAGGCGGCGTCCTCGAGCGAGGCGCCGGCCGCATCGCCCACCACCGCCTGCACGTCCTCGAGCCGGAGCCGTCCTGACTCGCCGCCATACAGCACCAGCTTCTCGACTTCGCCGCGCGTGGCCGCCCGGTCCGAGCTCAGATGCTGCGCCAGCCAGACAACAGCGTCGGCATCGATGGCGACCTTCTCGGCGTGCAGCATGCGCGTGATCGAGGCTTCCAGGGCGCGGCCGGTCTCCGGATAGCAACCGATCACCGCAGCATTGGGTGCCGCTTCCAGCAACGCGCGCAGCGTGCCGCGGGCCGGCAATGCAGCGGCCTCGATCACCACGAGGGACGCGGATGCCTTGAGCAGGCGGCTCAGTGTGACGTGCAGACTGTCCTGGGCGTCGCGGACCCAGACCACGCGGCGTCCGCCGGAGAGCGACAGCGCCGTCGCCTCCTCCTCCAGGCGGTCATGCTCGTCGCGGCCAAGCACGGCCACACGGAACGGATCGTCCAGCGCACCGGCCGCAGCACGCACCGCTTGGGCAGCGTGTTCACGTATCAGGCCGCGATCGTCGCCGTGCAGCAGGATGGCACGCAGCGCGCCGGGTTCCGCCAGCAGCCGGGCGGCCTGCCGTGCGTCCGGCTTCACGGCCCACCCAACTTAAGGCGACGTACGGCCAATCGCGCTTTGTGGCAGACCGTCCGGGGAGACTTGCTGCAGTGGCGACTGGTCGCTGTTGCCGGGTATGTTCTGCTGCTGGAGGAAGCGGTTCTGCGGTGCCGCGGGCGGCATGGGCAGCGGCTTCGCCACCTCCGTCGTGGCGACAGCGCCGTTCGGATGCGCCGTAAACCAGACCGCGAGCTGCGTGCGTATGGTGTCCGAAAGGTTGTCCGCGACCCGCCGGTTGGTGCTTTCGCCGGCCATGATCGCCGCGAAATACTGCGTGTCGACGACGCTGAATCCGTCGTCCGAACGCGCGATGCCGCTGGTCAGGATCACAGGCGCGTCGGCCACGCTGCTCAGCGTCCAGGTGGCGCTGCCGATCACGCGTGTGCGCGAACTGGTGTTGTCGCCGTGGATGCCGATGGCCTCATCGTTCTGCCCATAGGCGACGCGAAGCGTGTAGCCCTGCGGCTGCGCCTCGCTGCCGCCGGCCAATTTTTCCTGAAGCGCTTGCCGCAAGAGCTGGCCGGGGCGCCCAGCAATGGTCGCGACAAAGATGTCCGGCAGGTTTGCCTCCGCCGCTTGGTCAGCACTGCCATAGAGCGGATGGAAGCCGCAGCCGGAGAAAGCCAGGCAAAGCGGCAGCAGCAGCGTGACGATCCAGCCTTGCCTCGGCCGGATCATCCCGCCACCACGAAGTTGACGATCCGGTTGGGAACGTGGATGCGCTTGGTGATGCGCTTCCCGGCGAGCAGCCGCCGCACGTTGGGCTCCTGCTCGGCCGCTTCGAGCACCAGGGCGGGCTCGGCGTCCGGGACGGTCTCGATGGTGCCGCGCAGCTTGCCCATCACCTGCACCGCGATGGTGACGCGCGGCACAGCCAGGAGCAGCGGGTCGGCCTCCGGCCAGCCGCGTTCCGCAGCCAGCGCTCCCCCCGGCTCGAGCAACGCGAGCATGGCCTCCGCCAGATGCGGCATCATCGGCGCGATCAGCAGGCATAGCGTGACCGACGCCTCGCGCCGCGCCGCACGATCCGCGCTGTTCGTGCTGTTCGCGCTCTGGGCACAATCAGCCAGCGCCGAGGCAAGTTCATGCAGGCGTGCCACGGCGACGTTGAAGGCAAAGGCCTCCAGCGCCTCGGTGACCGCGGCGATGGCCTGGTGCGTGGCGCGGCGCAGCGTGTCGCCAGATTCGCTATACGAGTCGGTGATCGCAGCCGCGGGCGGCAGCGCCTCGGCGGAGATCAGTCGATAGAGCCGCTGGGTGAAGCGCGCGGCGCCGGCGATCCCGGCCTCGGTCCATTCCATATCGCGTTCCGGCGGGCTGTCGGACAGCACGAACCAGCGCGCGGTGTCGGCGCCGAACCGCTCGATGATCGCAACCGGGCTGATCGTGTTGCGGCGCGACTTCGACATCTTCTCGACGCGGCCGATCTCGACGGGCGCACCGTCCTCGCGCAGCACGGCGCCGGCGCTGGTGCGCTCGACCTGCTCCGGATACAGCCAGGCGCCGGCCTCGTCGCGGTAGCTTTCATGGGTCACCATGCCCTGGGTGAACAGGCCGGCGAAGGGCTCGTCAAAGCCGAGATGGCCGGTCTGCCGCATCGCCCGCGTGAAGAAGCGGGCATAGAGCAGATGCAGGATCGCATGCTCGATGCCGCCGACATATTGGTCGACCGGCAGCCAGCGGTCGGCGGCCTCCCGGAGCGTGGGCGTGGCCGCCTCCGGCGCGGTGAAGCGGGCGAAATACCAGGAGCTGTCGACAAAGGTGTCGAAGGTGTCGGTCTCGCGCAAGGCAGGCGCCGCGCAGCGCGGACAGGCCGTGTGCTTCCAGCTCGGATGATGGTCGAGCGGATTGCCTGGCCGGTCGAACCGCACATCTTGCGGCAGTGTCACCGGGAGCTGCGAGTCTGGCACCGGCACCGCGCCGCAGGAGGGGCAATGAATGATCGGGATCGGACAGCCCCAATAACGCTGGCGCGAGACGCCCCAGTCGCGCAGGCGCCAGTTCACGACGCCCGCTCCGGCGCCGAGCGCTTCCAGCCGAACGATGGCGGCGCGGGCACCCGCTTGCGTATCGAGGCCGTCGAGAAAACCGGAGTTGATCAGCGTGCCGGGACCATCATAGGCGCGTCCGGCATGTACCGCCCCGCCTTCCGAGCCGCCCGACGGCAGCACCACCTCGACGAACGGGATCGAGTACTTGGTCGCGAACTCATGGTCGCGCTGATCGCCGCACGGGCAGCCAAAGATGGCGCCGGTGCCGTATTCCATCAGCACGAAGTTGGCGATCCATACCGGGAAGGTCACATCCGGCAGGAACGGGTGGCAGACGCGCATGCCGGTGTCGAAGCCGCGCTTCTCCGCGGTCTCGATCGCCGCCTCGCTGGTGCCCAGGCTGCGGCATTCGGCGACGAAGGCGGCCGCGGCGGCGCTGCCAGCGGCGGCGGCCTGCGCCAGCTTGTGCTCCGGGGCTACGGCGATGAAGGCCATCCCGAACAGCGTGTCCGGACGGGTCGTGAAGACCTCGACGGTGTCGGTGCCGCCGGCGGGAGGGTCCAGCGCGAAACGTACCCGCGCACCCTCGGAACGGCCGAGCCAACGCGCCTGCATGACGCGCACCCGCTCCGGCCAGCGATCAAGCTGATCAAGCGAGTCCAGCAGCGATTGCGCGTCGGCGGTGATGCGCAGGAACCATTGGCTGAGCTGCTTCTTCTCGATCACGGCGCCGGAGCGCCAGCCGCGTCCCTCGACCACCTGCTCGTTGGCGAGCACGGTCTCGTCCACCGGGTCCCAATTCACCCAGCTCTCGCGGCGGTAGGCGAGCCCGGCGGCCAGCAGATCAAGGAACAGCTTCTGCTGCTGGCCGTAATAGCGCGGCTCGCAGGTGGCGAATTCCCGCTCCCAGTTCAACGAGAAGCCGAGCCGCTGGAGGGTCTCGCGCATCGCGCGGATGTTGGCGAACGTCCATTCCGCCGGATGCACGCCGCGTTCCCGCGCGGCGTTCTCCGCCGGCAGGCCGAACGCATCCCATCCCATCGGGTGCAGCACCGCGAAGCCGCGCGCCCGCTTGTAGCGGGCCACCACGTCGCCCAGCGTATAGTTGCGGACGTGCCCCATATGGAGCTGACCGCTCGGATAGGGGAACATCTCCAGGACGTAATAGGTCGGCTGGCCTTCGGGCGGCACGTCCTCGACGGCGAAGCAGCGGCGCCGCCTCCACTCCGCCTGCCAGTGCGGCTCGCTCGCGCGGAAATCGTAGGCCTGCTCGCTCACCACCTACTCACCGGTCTTGCCGGCATCGGCGCGGAGCTGGCGGGCGCGGGCGAGAATCTTGTTGGTGATTTCCGGCGCGGTGTTGGGCGCCACCAGCGCGTCCACCCATTGGCCGTCCTGCTGGGTCTGCCGGAAGATCGCGACGCGGATCGCGTCCGATCGAAGCTGCTTGCCCAGGATGTAGGCTGTCGCCTTGAAGCGCTCGCCGCTGGTGGTGGGAGGCTGATACCAGTCGGTGATGATGATCCCGCCGATCGGATCGGCGGAGGCGAACGGCATGAACGACAGCGTGTCGATGGCGCCCCGCCACAGATAGGCATTCACGCCGGCTTGAGCCTGGTCGCCGCCGGATGCGCTGCGATCCTCTCCGAGGAGATGGTTGTGCGGCACGCTCAATCCCGTCGAGTCGGTGCTGTCGGCGACGAGGCTGCCGCCTCGATCGGGGCCACCGCAGGCGGCGAGCGGAGCCAGCATAAGCACGCTGATGAGAGGCAATCCGGAGAGGCAGGCACGAGAAGGAATGATGCGGGCGCTCATAAAGCCTCTACGGGACGGATGCGGCGGCGACAGTGTGACGCCCCAAGGAGCGTCGTGCGCCTCTCTAGCCCGGCGGGCTCAGGTCGCCAAGCGCACGCTGCGGCCAGGCGCCTCGTCGGCGGCAGGCGCCATCCCCGCCGCGGCGAGCCCGGTGGCGAAACACGCACGATCGGCCTCGCGCAGCAGACGCAGTTGGCGCAGCGCCTGCTCGATGGAGAGGCCCGGCGCCAGGCCATGGATGCGGTTCAGCAGGTGCTCCGCGTCCTCGCGTCGGCTCAGGTGACCCGCCGCGGCAAGACACGCGATCGCCGGGTGCAGCAGACCCGGCGACAGCTCCATCAGCTCGCGACCGAGGTCAAAGGCATGCTGCGTCTGTCCTTGCAGCAGGGCGATGGTGACCTCGATGCCGTCGAAGAAGGCATGCAGCGGATGCAGCGGCGCCAGACGCTTGTAGTTGTCGAACCGGCGCTGCGCCTCCTCAAGGTCGCCCAGCCGAACCAGCAGGAACGCGGCGAACGCCTGCTCGATGCTGAGCGTCGGCGTAATCGCGAGCGCGCGGTCGACCAGCGCCAAGCCGAGCTTCGGGTCCTCCAACAGGTGACCACGGATGAAACCGGCGACGGCAATTCCCGATGGCCGGATGCGGGCCGTGTCGAGGCCTCTCCTTATCGCCGTCTCGGCGAGCGCCGCTTCCGTCTCGAACTCGCCCCAGAACTGCACCGCCCGGATGAAGTGACGCATCGCCGAGACATGGATGGTCAGCGGATGCTCTGGCTCAAGCAGCTCCGCGCGCGCCAGCAGGTCGCCGGCCTTGTCGCTGGCACCCGGGTCCACGCGCATCAGCAGCGTGATTGCGCGCAGCGTGAGCTGGGTGGCGTTCAGCTCCGCGAGCGGCCTTGGTCCGAGCCTGCGGCTCTCGATCAGCAGCAGCTCCCATGGCAACTGGGCGGTCACCATCGAGGTCACCTGGTCGAGGGTTGCCAGCGCGTCGGACGGATCGCAGTCGAAGCGCTTGGCCCAGGCCACATGACCCTGGAGCCGCAGGTCGAGCAGCCGCAGGATGATTCTGATACGGCCGCGGCCACGCAGGATGGTGCCGTCGAGCACGTAGTCAAGGCCGAAGGTGCGTCGCAGCAGGGCATCGTCGCGGCCCTGCGCCAGAGCGGCCGAAAGCGCCGAACCGCTGATCACGGCCAGCACTGGACGGCTGGCGAGGCCCGCGATCAGCTCCTCGGTCAGCGCCGGCACCAGCTTGTCGTTGGCGCCGGCGTCGAGGTCGAGGGGCGGCAGCACCGCCAGGGTGACGACGTTGCGGCTGTGCAGTCGGCGTCCGGCGATCGAGGTCACCGGATCGGGTTCCACCAACGCGATGTCGGCGGGCAGCGGCGCGGCCGCCAGGTCAGCCGCTGCTTCACCTATAGGAGAGGACACCGGCATATGAGAGGAGACCGGCACGTCGGTTTCCACGACGGTCGGGCCGGGCAACGCCGCCGTGATGCTGCCGCGCAGCTCCGCCAGCAGACGGGTGGCCTCAATCCCGGGTTCTCCAGTGACGCGGCTGCCGAACAGCGCCTCGCAGCGAGCAGCGCTCTGGAGTGCGGCGCCACGGTCCCCGAGCAGGAGCTGGCAGCGGATCAGGCCGCGCCAGGCTGCCTCATGCAGCGGATCAAGCAGGAGTAATTGACGGCAGATCCCGATTGTCGCCACCGGCTCGGGCCCGCGCTGCAGCGCCGCCTGGTACAGCGACAGCGCATGCTCACGCAGCCGCCGCCGCTCGGTGGCGAGCCAGCTATCCAGAGCAGGGTCGGTGCCGTTGAGTTCCTCCAACAGGATGCCGTCGAGCGGCGGCAACAACGCGCCTGCCATCTGGATTGAAGGCGCCCCGCCCGGACCTGCGCTGGCCTCTGCGCTGGCCTGGGCGATGACCTGGTTGGCGTTGGCGTTGAACAACCGCTCCGCATCCACCGTGGTCAAGGCCGGGCGCAGCGTCAGCGAATGACGCTCGACATTGATCACTGGCGCGCCCACTGGCGCCAGCGCGTCAAGCAGACGATGGATCTCCTGGCGAAGCGAGGCGCGCGCCTGTTCCTCCGAGCGGCGGCTCCAGAGCATCTCGGCCAGTTTTGAGCGAAGCACCGGCCGGCGGCCCGCCATCGCCAAAATCGCGAGCAAGCCGCGCGTCTTGCGACCGGGCGGCAGCACGTTGGTGTTGTCGAGCGTCGTCGCCTGCATCGGTCCGACAAGCCGCAGTCGCAGCAGAGATGGGTCGGATTTGGGCAAGCCAGGACGTGTAAAGTCGGACATGATCCATCCTGTCCGGGTTCGGTGCACGCGAGATCGGCACAACCCTGCGTGCTTGATGATCGGGAAAGTATGATCGCAACACGCGCGTCATGCATCAAATATTCCCGCCTGACGCGATTTTAACGCGCCGCTAACGTCAGTGAGGCGCGATCCACGCCAGCGTTCCTGATCCGCGCGTCTTGCGCCACGGACGATCTGACCCGACCTAGCATGCCGCACGGGCAGTGGGGGCGGACATGCCGGACACCATCGCAGAGCCGGATTTCAGCGGCGCCATATCGCGCAATCCGTCGACTGGCGCATTCATCGAGCGGTTCGCGTTCCTGGACCGGGACGCCGTCGAGGCGGCACTGTCTCAGTCTGACCGCGCCTTCCGCTCCTGGAGTGAGCAGCAAGCGGGCGACCGCGCGGCAATGCTGAGCCGTTTCGCGGCCGTGTTGCGCGACCGACAGCAGACGATCGCGGCGGTGATGACCGACGAGATGGGCAAGACCCTGGCGGAGAGCAGCGCCGAGGTCGTCAAGTGCGCGGCCCAGGCGGAATGGTATGCCGAGCACGGTCCGGCCATGCTGGAGGACGAGCCCACCTCGGTGCGCGACCACGAGGTGTATGTCTCCTACCTGCCAACCGGGATGGTGCTCGGCATCATGCCGTGGAACTTCCCGCTCTGGCAGGCGGTGCGAGCGGCTGTGCCGATCCTGCTGGGCGGCAATGGCTTCCTGCTGAAGCCGGCGCCGAACGTGATGCGCTGCGCATTGATGCTGGCCGATGCCTGGGATCAGGCCGGCGCCCCGCCTGGTCTGTTCGCGGCGATCAATGTCGGCAACGATGCCATCGAGCGCATTGTCGCAGACGACCGGATCAGCGGCGTCACCCTGACCGGATCGCCACGCGCCGGCGCCGCGGTCGCGGCACTCGCTGGCCGCGCGCTGAAGCCCTCAGTGCTGGAACTGGGCGGCTCTGATCCGTTCATCGTGCTGGCGGACGCCGACCTGGATGCAGCCGTCGCCGCCGGCGTTCGCGCGCGCTTCGCCAATTGCGGCCAGGTCTGCATCGCCGCGAAACGCTTCCTGCTGGAGCAGAGCATCGCGGCCCGCTTCACCGAGCGTTTCCTGGCGGCGGTGCGCGACCTCAGAATCGGCGATCCGACCAATCCTGACACGACAATGGGTCCGATGGCCCGCGGCGATCTGCGAGACGAGTTGCACGGGCAGGTCGAGCGTAGCGTCGCGCAAGGCGCCCGACTGCTGCTCGGCGGCCATCCGCTCGAAGGGCCGGGCAATTTCTACCCGCCCACCGTGCTTGAGGATGTGCGGCCCGGGATGGTGGCGTTCGATGTCGAGACCTTTGGACCACTGGCCGCGATCACCGTCGTTCGGGATGCTGACGAGGCGGTGGCTCTCGCCAATACCAGCGCCTACGGCCTCGGCGGCAATCTATGGACCGCGGATCTCAGCCGTGCCCGCGTCATGGCGCGTCGGCTGCGCACTGGCGGCGTTTTCATCAACGGCATCACCGCGTCCGACCCGCGCTGGCCGATCGGCGGCGTCGGTCGCAGCGGCTATGGACGCGAGCTGTCGCATTTCGGCACACGCGAGTTCCTCAACGCCCAGACCGTCTCGATCCGGCCGCATCCGTCGCCAGGTTAGGCTCCCAATCATGCACGCACGCACCGCCAGCCCGATTTTGCAATCGACGACGCTGGGCGATCTGCATCTGCCGAACCGGATTGTCATGGCGCCGCTGACACGCAGCCGTTCCAGCGAGCACGGCGTGCCGCCCGATTTCGCCGCCGACTACTACGCGCAACGGGCCGACGCCGGACTGATCATTTCCGAGGCCACGAATATTTCGCCGCAGGCGCGCGGCTATGCGATGACGCCAGGCATCTGGTCCGACCCGCAGGTCGAATCCTGGCAGCGCGTCACCCGCGCCGTGCATCGCCGGAACGGACGGATTTTGCTGCAGCTTTGGCATACCGGCCGCATCTCGCATCCCGACCTGCATGGGGGCGCGCTGCCGGTCGCACCCTCCGCGTTACGCCCGGAAGGGCAGGCCTTCACCAGCGACGGGATGAAGGATCATGTGACACCGCGTGCGCTGGCGAGTGATGAAATTCCCCGGATCGTCGAGGACTACCGCCATGCGGCGTGCTGCGCCAAAGCGGCCGGCTTCGACGGCGTCGAAATCCACTCCGCCAATAATTATCTGCTCGAACAGTTTGTGCGCGACAGCACCAATCATCGTACTGATTGTTATGGCGGCACGATCGAGAACCGGCTGCGCTTCCCGCTTGAGGTGGTTGGCGCCGTCACCGAGGTCTGGGGCGGCAGCGGCCGCGTCGGCATACGCATCTCGCCGGCAACGACGATGCCGGGCGGCACCGAGCTGGATTCTACTCCCGCGGAGACCTACGGCTCTTATATCGACGGCCTGTCTCGCCTGGGCCTGCTCTACGTGCACGTTATCGAGGGGGTGACCCAGCTCAGCCGCGACGTTCCTCGTGAGATTGACCTCGGTACGCTGCGCCGCCGCTTTTCCGGCGCCACCATTGCCAATAACCAATACACGCTCGCCATGGCAGAGGAGGCGCTGGCACACGGCAACGCTGATTTGTTCAGCTTCGGTCGGCCGTTCCTCGCCAATCCGGATCTGGTCGACCGTCTGCGCACCGGGGCGCCTCTCGCCGAGGCGCCAAAGGAATATTGGTATGGCGGCGGATCCGTCGGCTACTCCGATTGGCCGGCGATGGATGGGCAGATCGAGATTGACCGCCGCTGAAGATTTGCGCGCTTGTTGCCAATGCCGCTCGTAGAGCAGCTTCAAGCTGCTCTCTGCGAGATTTAGGACGCTGCCGCGTCTTCTCGCGGAACCTCGCAGGGGAGGGCGCAGTAGTCTGGCAATCGTCAATCTGTGAAATGAATAGCCGCTCCAACGCTTCGGTCGCAGAACACGTCCCAGGCCAAGGCGGGAACCAGGGCGGTTTGTTGCCTAGCTTCGGGTCAGCGCCAGCTGTCAGAAACGGCGCGGGCCGCCGGAATTGCCGCGGTCGCGCATGTCCGAGCCGGTTTCGCCGTCCTCGAGATCGAAATCGTCGAGCGTCTCCATCTCCGTCGAATGGTCGCCGTGATGCGCTTCGATTTCCCGCTCACGCGACCCGGCAAGACGATCGATCCGATACAGCGCCTGGATTTTAGCGTCCTCCGCCATCTTGACGGCGCGCGCGGTGGCGTCTTCCCAGGAAGGCGGGCGTCCATCGGCATCGGTCAGGCGCGCGTTTGATTCCGTGTGATGCGAGTCGAGTGCGACGATCTCCATCATCACGCTTCTGGGATTGTCTTCCTCGAAGCGTCGCAGCAGCACGATGGCCGGCCCATTCGGCAGCGGGTCGTGCGGGGCAAGATCGATAACGCGGGTCATGTGGGTCTCCTGATCCCTGTGGACAGGAACGAACGATGCGGCCCGCGGTTCAGCTTCCTGGCGCTACGATCATGCAGGTGAGGCCGTGACGTGCCAGCCTGGCGCAGGCGGCGCCGGCATCGGCACGCGCAAGCCCCTCAAGACGCGCACGGTACAGCACGGCGCCGCCGAAGCGGCTGGTCGGCTCCACCAGGCTGCGGCTGGCGGCGAGCGGCGACAGCGCGGCGGCTCGCGCCATCGTGTCGGCGAAGTGCGCCTGCGCCGGCGAACTGTAGGCGCCGACCTGGATCGACCAGGCGCCATAGACCGGCAAGGCGGCAGCCACCGGGATCAACATGGGCCGGGCCTGCGGCTCCGGAGGCGCCGGCGCGCAGGGTGATGTGGGATCGTACGCGGCATCTGAATCCTGGACGCAATCGGCGCGGCGGCGTCGCAGAGGCCTGCGATAGGACGCAAGCCGCATGGGCGCCGCCACCGGCGCCCGGGCCACGGGCGCGCTCTGCCATGCCGCGGCGCTGCCGAGATCGGGCGATATCGATGCGACATAATCGCGGGTCTCGCGCGGCAGCCTGCGGCCGCCATTGAGGTAATCATCCAGGCGCTGCGGGCCGGCATCATAGGCGGCAAGGAAGGCGGGCGCCCCGTAGCGGTCATACATCAGGCGGATATAGGCGGTGCCGGCGGCAATGTTGTCATGCGGCTCATAGGGGTCGTCGCCGAGACCGTATCGCGACTGCATTTCGGCATAGGTCTGCGGCATGAGCTGCATCAGCCCCATCGCGCCGGCGCCGGAGACGATCGGACGACCATAACGATACTCGTTGCCGCCGGACTCCTGGCGCATCACCGCGCGTATCCATCGCGCCGGCACGCCGAAACGGTCAGCGGCCTCGCGGATATAGGGACGCCAGGGATCGCCCCGTGGTCCCGGGCGCGGATAGTCGGTGCGGCCAGGACCATAGGCCAGGCGGCTACCGCCAGCGCAGGCCGACAGCGCGAGCAGCACACAGAGGAGCACGACCCGGCACATGACGCGCCATCGTGTCTTGAACCCTGGACAGGATCAATCTCGACGTGAGCGTGGCTTCGGCGTGGCGGGTGCACCCATGCCGATTTGCAACAGTCAGAGCAGGCAGAGTGCCGCGAGTTCGCGTCGGAGCGCAGGCGGCAGCACGTCGCCGTGCGCGTCAGCGCGCTGGCCGAGGTCGTCGGGCGCATCGGACGGGGTAAGATAGCGCCAGCCCTGGAAGGCGCGAACCGCACGCGGCACGACCGCGATCACGGGAAGCTCCAGCACGATGGCGGTGCAGGGGGTGCCGTCGTCGCGCACGTCGCTCACGATGTCGGTCACGCGCTGGCGGCAGAGCAGCACGCCCGACATGACCCAATAGATCGAGCCGCCATCCAGGATCTCCGCGGCACGGCGCGGGAAGCTGCGGGTGCGTACGAAGGGCCGGCCGTCATGCGCGCCGACATGCCGGCTGCGTTCAGCCAGCCTGGCGGTCAGTGCCGCGGCGTCCGCGACTCCGACAGCGAGCTTGATCAAGTGGAGCATTCGGACGGGTTAGCACGCGTGTCATGGACGAGTCAGGGTCCGGGACCGAGGTTTTAAAGCACCAGGGCAGAGAGCAGCGCGTCCAGGCGCAGCCGTCCGGCTTGCGTGGCGGCCAGGCGATCGCCGTGCCATGTGAGGTAGTCTTCGTCCTTGGCGGCGCGCAGGATTACCGGGTCGAGCGCCTCGTCGAGCCTCATGCCGGTGCGGGCGGCAAAGGCGTTGGCGGAGATGCCTTCCGACAGCCTCAGGCCCATCAGCAGCATTTCGCGGGCGCGCTCCTGGCTGGAGAGAGCCTCAAGGCTGGTCTCCCCGGTTCCGCCGCGTTCGACCAACGCCATCCAAGGCTCTGGCGCACGGTGCCGCCGCGTCGCATGCAGCGCGCCGCCAAGGGTGAGCCGGCTGTGCGCGCCGGGGCCGATGCCGGCATAGTCCTGGTAGCGCCAGTAGGCGAGATTGTGCCGGCTCTGCGCGCCCGGACGCGCGTAGTTCGATACTTCGTAGGCTTCGAGACCGTGCGACGCGGCACTGCGCGCGGTCTGCTGGTAGAGGGCGGCGGCGGCATCGCTGTCCGGCAGCGGGATCAGCCCCTGGCGGTGCAGCGCCTCGTATCTGGTGCCCGGCTCGATGGTGAGCTGGTAGAGCGAGAGATGGTCCGAGACCAGGTCGAGGGCCGCGTCGAGCTCGCGCTTCCAGGCGGCTTGGGTCTGCTCCGGGCGCGCGTAGATCAGGTCGAAGGAGATACGCGGGAACAGGCGGCGGGCGGTCTCCAGAGCGGCGATGGCTTGCGACGCCGAATGCCCGCGTCCGAGCGCCAGGAGGGCTGCGTCGTCGAGCGCCTGCACGCCGAGCGAGACGCGGTTCACGCCGGCCTCGCGGAAGCGGCCCAGCTTGCCCGCCTCGACGCTGGTCGGGTTGGCTTCCAGCGTGACTTCGAGGTCATCGGCGGGTTCAAACAGCGTGCAGGCCTGCTCGATCAGGGCGGCGACGCTTTCGGGCTGCATCAGGCTCGGTGTGCCGCCGCCGAAAAAGATCGAACCGAGACGGCGTGGGCCATCCTGGAGCAGCCGTGCCGCCTCATGGGCGAGTTCGGCGCGCAAGGCGGCCGCGAACCGGCGCTCGGGCAGGATCTCGCGCACGTGGCTGTTGAAGTCGCAATAGGGGCATTTCGCCAGGCAGAATGGCCAGTGGATGTAAAGCGCAAGCGGCTGCATCAGATCGCGACGCGTACGCCCAGCTCGACGACGCGGTCGCTCGGGATGCGGAAGAACTCGGTGGTGGTCACCGCATTGCGCGCCATCACCAGGAACAGGGTCAGCCGCCAGATCGGCATGCGCGGAATGGTGGCGCGGACCAGCACCTCCCGGCTGAGAAAGTAGCTCGCCTGCATCGGATCAAACGCGACCCCCTTGCCGCGCAGCTCCTCCAGCGCCCGCGGCAGGTTCGGGCTTTCCATGAAACCGTAGCGCAGCATAACCCGGTGGATGCCCGGAGCGAGCTGTTCGACATCCATGCGGTCGCTGCCTCCCGCTTCCGGCCGGTCCTGGTTCTGTATGGTGACGAACAGCACCTTCTCGTGCAGCACCTTGTTGTGCTTGAGGTTGTGCAGCAGCGAGGCGGGAACGAAGTCAGGGTTGCCGGTCAGGAACACCGCCATGCCCGGCACGCGGACGGTGCGCGACTGCGGCAGCCGGGCGAGGAAGGAGGCGAGCGGCAGGCTGTCCTGCTTCCAGCGCAACGCCAGCAGTTCCCGACCGCGCTTCCAGCTCGTCATCAGCGCGGTCAGCACGATGCCGATCACCAGCGGCACCCAGCCGCCCTGCGGGATCTTCAGCGCATTGGCGGCGAAGAACACGCCGTCGATCAGGAAGAAGCCGCCGAACACGCCGATCGATGTCACGCGCGACCAGTTGTAGAGGCGCCGGAACACGACCATCGCCAGCACGCAGGTGCACATGAAGGTGCCGGTGACCGCGATGCCGTAGGCGGAGGCCAGCGCGTCGGACGAGCGGAACGTGAGCACCAGCAGCAGCACCCCGATCATGAGTGCGCGGTTGACCTGCGGGACGTAGATCTGGCCCTCCTCGTCCGGATTGGTGTGACGCACGCGCATGCGCGGCAGGTAGCCGAGCTGCACGGTCTGACGCGCGATCGAGTAGGCGCCGGTGATCACCGCCTGGCTCGCGATCACGGTGGCGATCGTCGCCAGCACCACCAGCGGCAGGCGCAGCCAGCGCGGTCCGAGCAGGAAGAACGGGTTGGCGATGGCACCGGGATGGGCGATGATCAGGGCGCCCTGGCCCAGATAGTTCAGCGACAGACAGGGCAGCACCAGGAACAGCCAGGCAAGCCGGATCGGCGAGCGGCCGAAATGTCCCATGTCGGCATAGAGCGCCTCGGCCCCGGTCACCGCGAGCACCACCGCGCCGAGGGCGACGAAGGCGAGCCAGCCGTGATGCCAGATGAAGATCGCCGCATGATACGGCAGCAGCGCCCGCAGCACGAAGGGATGGCCCACGACCTCGATGCCGCCGAGCACGCCGATCGTCACGAACCACAGCACCATGACCGGGCCGAACAGGCGTCCCATGCTGCCGGTGCCGCGCCACTGGATGGTGAACAGCGCGATGATGATGATCACCGAAATTGGCAGCACCACGCGTCCGGCGGAGGGCAGGCTGACCTCAAGGCCTTCGACCGCGGACAGCACGGAGATGGCTGGCGTGATGGTGCCGTCGCCGAAGAACAGGCAGGTGCCGATGATGCCGACCAGACCCAGCAGGACGCGGACGCGCGGGCGCGCGGAGACGCGTTGCGCGAGCGCCATCAGCGCCAGGATGCCGCCCTCGCCGTTGTTGTCGGCGCGCATGATCAGGGTGACGTATTTGATGGTCACGATCAGGATCAGCGACCAGAAGATCAGGCTCTCGATGCCGACCACCTCCCAACGCGTCACCGCCTTGGCGCCAATGATGTCGATGGTGGATCTCAGCGCATAGAGCGGGCTGGTGCCGATATCGCCATAGACGACCCCGAGCACACCCATGACCGAGGCGGTGGTGATCCCTCCACGCAATGCCGCGTGCCTGGCCGCCTCCGTTGGCTGATCGACGGCGTGATCAGCAAGCCTGGCGGCATCGATGGGTGGATTGGCCTGACGGCTCATGGCTGGCTCCGCAGAGGATGACCATGACGAAGGCGGGTTCCGGGAAGATCATGCATGGCAGGCCGCGCCCCCATACGACTCAATCGGCTGGCGAGGCAAGAACCGGCCGGGCGCCGAACAAGGCCGAGCCGACACGGACCTCCGTTGCTCCCGCCGCGATTGCGGCTTCGAAATCGCCCGACATGCCCATCGACAGGGTGGACAGGCCGCACGACCGCGCCATACCGACAAGCGCGTGGAAGTGCGGCAGCGGATCGTCTTCGGCGGGCGGGATGCACATCAATCCGGTCAACGCCTGGCCGAACCGGTCGCGGCAGGCGTGGATGAACGGCTCCGCCTCGGCAGGCGCGATGCCGGCCTTTTGCGGCTCGCCCGCGATGTTGACCTGCACGAGAAGCTCCGGCAGCCGGCCGACGCGGTCAGCAGCCCGGGCGATGGCGTCAGCGAGCCTTGGACGGTCCAGCGTCTCGATCACGTCGAAGCCACCCACCGCCTCCCGCACCTTGTTGGTTTGCAGCGGTCCGATCAGATGCAGGCGCAGGTCGGGCGCGCGCGCGCGGAGTTCGGGGAACTTCAGGAGCGCCTCCTGGACCCGGTTCTCCCCAAAACGGCGATGCCCTTGCTCGATCAGCGATACGATCCGCGCCGCCGGGTGCGTCTTGGAGACGGCAACCAGAGCGACTTCTGCCGGATCCCGGCCACAGGCGCGCGCGGCGGCGGCGATGCGCGCACGGATCTCGTCCAGAGGCGATGTGGCCACCATGGCTCGGAAGCTGTGCCGCGCCGCAAGCCGGGTCAAGTGCCTCGGCTGGCCTGGCAGGGGAATCGCTTGAAGCGCGCTCACGCTGATTGCCGAAGCAGGGCTTCGAG
>CAXTRK010000046.1:0-23277 GCA_964246745.1 uncultured Acetobacteraceae bacterium | reverse complement strand
GATCTCGCCCAGGAACAGCCAGGAGCCGTGCTCGCGCGAGACCAGGTTGGTGTGCTTGCCTTGCCATCCCAACGCCGCCCGCTCGGCCAGCGGCTTCTCCATCACCGGCGCGGTGTCGACAAACACCTTGACCTCGGTCGCCGCGTGATCAGCGCCGGCTTTCACGATGAACTGGGCGAGGTGCTTGAGCATGCCGCGGACCACGTCGTGATAGTCGCGGTTGCGCGCATAGACGGAGATGCCGCCACAATCCCTTTGTGCCTGCACCGCGCGAGGGTCCTCGCCAGGGGCGTAGGACAGGCCGAGCGCCACCACGCTGCGTGCATCGGGCCAGAGCTGGCGCGGGTCGGCGCGTTGCGCGGCTCTGGCGGCGAGCCAGTCCATCTCGCCATGCGCGCCGCTAGCCAGAAAATCCGCAAGCCGGGTGCGCGCCTCGGCGCCGAGACTGGCCTCGGTGAAGCCGACAGCATCGAACCCGAGCGACAGCGCCTTGTCGCGTATGCGGTCGCGCAGGGTCTCGGCACGCATCACGCCAGCAACAGGGCGGACCAGGCCGCCCGCAAAGCCCGCGCGTGCTCCTCGAAGCAATGCTCCAGAATGGCGTGGCGGATGCCGCGCATCAGCGACTGGTAGTAGGTCAGGTTGTGCCAGGTCAGCAGCATCGGCCCGAGCATTTCCTCGGCGCGGAACAAATGATGCAGGTAGGCGCGGCTATGCCGCAGGCAGGCCGGGCAGGGGCAGTCCGGCTCGAGCGGGTCCGCGTCGCCCGCGTGCCGCGCGTTGCGCAGGTTGAGCGTGCCGGACGCGGTATAGGCGCGCGCGGTGCGGCCGGCGCGCGTCGGCATCACGCAGTCGAACATGTCGATGCCGCGCGCAACGCCGCCGAGCAGGTCGTCCGGCGTGCCGACCCCCATCAGGTAGCGCGGACGATCGGCCGGCAGCAGCGGCGCGGTCGCATCGAGGGTGGCGAACATCAGCGCCTGCCCTTCGCCGACCGCAAGCCCGCCGATGGCATAGCCCTCGAAGCCGATGCCGCGAAGTGCGGCCACGCTCTCCGCGCGCAGCACGGCGTCGGTGCCGCCCTGGACAATGCCAAACTGCGCGTAGCCGTCGCGCGCCACGAAGGCCGCGCGCGAACGCGCCGCCCAGCGCATCGACAGCTCCATCGATGCCCGGATGGTCTCGTGGCTTGCCGGCAATGGCGTGCATTCGTCGAAGCACATGCTGATGGTGGCGTCTAGCGCGTGCTGGATTTGGGTCGAGCGTTCCGGCGTCAGCAGATGCGCGCTGCCGTCGAGATGCGAGCGGAAGGTGACGCCGTTTTCGTCAAGCCGGCGCAGGCTGCCCAGCGACATCACCTGGAAGCCGCCGGAGTCCGTGAGGATCGGCCCGGGCCAGTCCATGAAGCGGTGCAGCCCGCCCAACTCCGCCACCCGTTCGGCGCCGGGGCGCAGCATCAGGTGATAGATGTTGCCGAGCACGATCCCCGCACCGGTGGCGCGCACCGCATCCGCGGTCATCGCCTTCACCGTGCCGGCCGTGCCGACCGGCATGAAAGTCGGGGTGGGCACGCTGCCATGGGCGGTGTGCAGCACGCCGGCGCGTGCGGCCTGATCCCGTGCGACCGTTTCCCAGCGAAAGCTCATGCGCGATGCAGCAGGCAGGCGTCGCCATAGGAGTAGAAGCGATAATCGTGCGCGATCGCATGCGCATAGGCCGCCCGCATCCTTGCGGTGCCGGCAAAGGCGCAGACCAGCATGAACAGCGTCGATCGCGGCAGATGGAAGTTGGTCAGCAGCATCTCGGCGGTGCGGAACGCATGGCCGGGCCGGATGAACAGACGGGTCTGGCCGTCAAAGGGCGCCAACGTTCCGTCCCCGGTGGCCGCACTTTCCAGGAGGCGCAGGCTGGTGGTGCCGACGGCGACGATGCGGCCGCCGCCGGCACGTGCGGCATTGATCCGCGACGCCGTCTCGGCGGTGATGATGCCACGCTCAGGATGCAGGGTGTGCGCTGATACGTCGGTTCCGCGCATCGGCAGGAAGGTGCCGGCGCCGACATGCAGCGTCACCGTCTGATACAGCACGCCGTGCGCTTCCAGCGACGCCAGCAGAGAGGGCGTGAAATGCAGCCCGGCGGTGGGAGCGGCCACGGCGCCTTCGTTGCGCGCGAAAATGGTCTGGTAGTCGCGGCCGTCCGCCTCCGTGGGACCGAGCGGACGCGCGATATAGGGCGGCAGCGCGAGCGCCGCCGCCGCGCGCAGAAAATCGTCGAAGGCCTCGCCGGCGACCGAAAATCGCAGCGACGCGCCCCCCTCCTCGTCACGCGAGAGCACGTGTGCATGGGCGCCGTCAAACTCCAGCCTGTCGCCCGCGCGGACACGACGCGCGTTGCGGAGCAGCACATGCCAGGCGCCATCGGCGAGAACTTGATCGAGGGTGACGCCAATCCGCGCGGCGCCGCTGCGCGCCGCAAGTTGCGCCGGGATCACCCGTGTATCGTTGGCAACCAGCATGTCGCCCGGCCGCAGCAGCTCGGCGAGCTCGCGCACCACCCGGTCGTCACACCCAGCCGACGAGACGTCGAGAAGCCGTGCGGCGTCGCGCGGACGTGCCGGCTCCTGCGCAATCCGTTCGGCGGGCAGGCCGAAGTCGAAATCGGCGGTCGTGAGCGAAGCGTCAGAGGGCGGGCGCATGGCAGTGCATGTGCCGCCGCGGACCTGTAAAGTCGAGACGCGGCGCTCGGATTCCCGCACGCATCCGGAGATCACAGCTTGCGTACGATGTGGTTGCTTGCCTGCCTGTTTGTCCTCTCGGGCTGCGCCTTCGAGGACTCCCGCACCGCCGATTTGGCAAAGCTCGAACTTCTCGGCATGCGCGAAGTCGACCTGGAGGCCTGCCTCGGCGCGCCAGACGAGCATAGCAGCTTCCCCGGTACCGACATTCTCACCTACTACGCGACGTCGACGTCATCGACGAGCTACTCGGTGCCGATTGTCGGCGGCTTCGGCGTGTCCAACGGCGCCACCTGCCACGCCACCTTCCGGGTGGACGACGGCCTGGTCACGCACGTGATCTATTCGGGCGAAAAGAACGCAACCCTCGCTCCCGACGCCTACTGCGCCTCGATCATGCGGAGTTGCGTGGCCGAACTCGGCCAGAACCGGCGGGCGGAGCTCACCCGGTCGCGCAAGGAGAAGACAGCACGATGACGCGAGATCATAAGCCGAAATGGGTGTCCGGCGGCTGCCTTTGCGGGGCGATCCGCTACGAGGTCGACGCGTCTGGCGTGTTCGATGCCGGCTATTGCCATTGCTCCATGTGCCGGCGGGCCACCGGTGCTCCGGTTCTCGCCTGGGCGCTGGTCAGGCGGGAGGCATTCCGCTGCTTGGGCGCGACACCGAGCCGCTATCAATCGTCCCAAGACGGCGCTCGCCTGTTTTGCCCGGTGTGCGGCGGCCAACTGTTTTATGATCAGAACATTATGCCGGAGATGATCGGCATCCATCCGGCGACCTTGGACGAGCCTGCGCCGCCGTCCTTGCGCCCGCGGCTGCACATGTTCGCCGACGATCAGCTCTGCTGGTTGCAGCTCCGCGACGATCTGCCACGATTCGTGGACAACAACCTCTCGCATCCGGACAGTCGGCGATAGCGCAAGACAAGGCTGGGCTCTGCCCAGACCCGCCAAAGGCCTCGGCCTTTGGAAACCATTTTTAAGGCTTCGCCTTGATCAGGCGCGTTGCACCATTGCGCCGTGCAGGTTCGCAAATGCCTGACGTAAAGCCGGGTCATGGCCGAGCATGTCGGCGAACCGCATTGTGTCGTTCCGCTCAACTACCGAAATCCCGGTGATGGCGTTCTCGAGCGCCCGGGCGAAGGCCGCGAATATGCTTTTTTTCTGCGCGCCACGCCACGACATTTCGATCGTCTCGCCATCGCCCCTGTGCCGGAAGAACAGCAGCGCGCTGGGATGCCATTGAACCGTAACGTCCGTGCACTCCGCCAGGAACGTCAACAACCGCGCGGAACGGGCAACGCGCTCATCACCGATTGTCTGCTCTGGTGTATCGGCGCCAGCGAAGACGTAATCAGCAGAAAGATCCACGTCGAGCATGCAGCCTCCGGAGCAATCGCGGACCTCGATCGGCCCTTGCGCGATTTTACAACCGGACCAGTAACGAATTCACTAACAATCTGGACGGTTCACGCAGCCCGGCTCGCGGCATGTCCGCTCAACTCCAGCAGCGCCTCGCGGCCGAGACGGTCGCAGAAATCGCCGAAGCCCTCGCCTGGCCCAAAGCGGTCGCGCGCGAACGCGGCCAGCAGCGGCGCGAACGTCCGGCCGAGATCACTCATGGCCACCCGGTCATGCAGCCGGAACGAAAGCCGGGTGCCGTTGAAATCGCCGCCAACATAGATCGCGTAGAAGCCCGGCATCCGCCCGACAAGCCCGATATCGCCCGCATACGAGCGCGCGCAGCCGTTCGGGCAGCCAGTGGTGCGCAGGCTGATGCGTTCGCCAGAGAGGCCATGCTCGGCCAGCAGCCCCTCGAACATCGCCACCATCGGCGCATGCACGCGCTCCGCCTCGGTGAGCGCCAGGCCGCAGGTCGGCAGCGCCGGGCAGGCGAGGGCGAAGCGGGCGAACGGAGTCATCTCCGCGGCCGGTGTCACCCCGTGCTCGCGCAGGATCGCGTCGATGGCGTCGCGGTCGGTGGGCGCGACATTGCTGAGCAGCACGTCCTGCTGCGCGGTCAGCACCGGATCGACGCCAAAGCGGCTCACGATCGTACGCAAGGCCGTGCGCAGGCGCACGGTCTCAGTATCCTGGATGCGCCCGGCCAGCACTGGCACGCCGAGCCACAACCGGCCGCAGCCCTGCTCGTGCCAGCCCAGCAGTTCCGGCACGTCGAGCGCCGGCAGCGCACGCGGCGAGGCCAACGCCTTGCCGAAATAGCCGGCCAAGGTCTCGGTCACCCACTCGACGCCGCGGTCATGTACGACATACTTCAACCTGGCGCGCCTGCGGTCGCCGCGGTCGCCATGATCGCGCTGTAGTCGGATCACCGCCTCCGAGATCGCCACCAGTTCGCCGGGCGGCACAAAGCAGATCGGCGTCGCCAGGCGCGGGAAGGTGCGCGGCTGGTTGTGGGTCATGCCCAAGCCGCCGCCGACGGCGATGGTGTAGCCTTCGAGCCGGTCTTCGCCGTCAAAATGCGCGATGATGCCGAGATCGTTGGACAGCACGTCGACGCTGTTGTCGTCCGGCAGCGCAATGCCGACCTTGAACTTGCGCGGCAGATAGGTGGCGCCGAACAGCGTCTCTTCCTCGTCGGCGCCCGCCACCGGCGCCTCGTCGAGAAAGATCTGGTAGTAGGCGCGGCTCTTTGGCAGCAGCGCTTTCGCCAACTGCTCGGTGTCGGCGCGCACCTGGGCATGACGCGCATCCCGACGGGGCGCCGGCGTCGTCATCAGGTTGCGCACCACGTCGCCGCACGCGGACATGGTGGTCAGCAAAGTATGGTTGATCGCCGCGATCGACGGCTTCAGGCCGCCCTTGAGCACGCCATGGAACTGGATGCCCTGCCGCGTGGTGATGCGCAGCGTGCCATTGGCGTAGGTATCGGCGACCCGGTCCAGCGCCAGATATTGCGCGGCTTCCAGGCGGCCGCCCGGAATGCGCACGCGCACCATGAACTGGTATTCCTTCTCCAGCTTCTGCTGCTTGCGCGCGGTGGCGGTATCACGGTCAAACTGCTCGTAGCTGCCGTGGAACTTTAATAGCTGGTAGGCATCCTCGCTGACCTGGATGCCGCCCTCGGCGAGTTCCTCGACGAGCCGGCCACGCAGACCGCGGCTGGCAGCCTTGAGGGTCTCCGCACCGGAAAGCTTCTTCTGTTCAGCCACGTCTGCTTCGTCCTTTACGGCGGTGGCGCATCGCCAAAATCACGCTTTTAAGGCGTAATTTATAGCTCGGCGAACTAATCCACGCCGTTATATGGAGAAGCTGATGGGTTCTGCCAGGGGGCGGCGCAACCCGGCCGCCTCGGCCCGACGGACCAGGTCGTCAAGACTGAGTCCGTGCAACCTGGCGCGCAGCGCGTCATCGAGTTCCTTCCACACCGGATCGACCACGCGGGCCAACAGCTCGCCCGCGGCATCGTCCTCCAAGCCGATCTCTTCGGAGGTCGCGATCTCGACGATGTCGGACAGGCGGATATCGCGCCGGGGACGGCCAAGCCGGTAGCCGCCGCGCGGGCCGCGCACACTTTCCAGCAGCGACGAGCGGGAGAGCGTCTGCAGCAGCGGCTCAATCCCCCGACGGGCAAGGCCGGCCCGCTCCGCGATGTCGGCGGCGCTGACTGTGCCCGCGCGTCCGGCATGGAAGGCGACATCCACCATGATCAGAACCGCGGTCCTCGCCCGATCACGCCGCAGCAGCATCATCCCAGCCGATCTTTCGCTATGCGCCCGCACTCTCCATATCAGAGCCAACCGCTCTTATCCACGCTGCAAATCGGTATATTGGAGGCCACGCACCATGAAAACGCATCAGAGCAGACGGCTTCCGGCGCCCGATGGAGTTTCCGGACCGGCTGCCTCGGCGCCAGCCGCATCGTCATTCGCGCAGCCGCGCGGGCGGCTCTATGGCAGCATCGTCGAGACCGTCGGCGGCACTCCGCTGGTCGCACTCCCACGCCTCAGCCGCGAGGACGGGCTGCTCGCCGACATCGCGCTGAAGCTCGAATTCTTCAATCCTCTCGGGTCGGTCAAGGACCGCATCGGGGCGGCCATGCTGCTGCGCGCCGAGCGGGAAGGGCGGATCACGCCAGGGCGCACCGTGCTGGTCGAGCCGACCTCGGGCAACACCGGCATCGCGCTCGCCTTCGTGGCCGCGTCGCGCGGCTACCGACTGATCGTGACCATGCCGGAGGGCGCCTCGATCGAACGACGCAAGATGCTGCGGCTGATGGACGTGCAGCTTGAGCTGACGCCCTCTCGCCTCGGCATGGCCGGCGCCATCGCCCGCGCCGAGGAAATCCTGGCAAGCACCGCCGATGCCTGGATGCCGAGCCAGTTCGATAACCCGGCCAATCCCGACATCCACGCCGAGACCACCGCCGAGGAAATCTGGACCGACACGGACGGCCGGGTCGACATCGTCATCGCCGGGCTTGGCACCGGCGGCACCGCGACCGGCATCGCGCGCGCGCTCAAGCCGCGCCGTCCGGGACTCGCCGTGTACGGCGTCGAGCCGGCGGAAAGCGCGGTGCTGAACGGCGACGAGCCGGGGCCGCACGGCATCCAGGGGATCGGGCCGGGCTTCTGCCCCACGGTGCTGGAAACATCCCTGCTCGACGGCGTGCTCACCGTCTCCGAACGCGAATCGATCGCCGCCGCGCGCCGCTGCGCACGCATGGAAGGCGTGCCGATCGGCATCTCGTCGGGGGCTGCGCTGCACGCGGCGTTGCTGATGGCGCGGGAACCGGGCAATTCCGGCAAGCAGATCGTGGTGATCGTGCCATCCTTCGCTGAGCGCTATCTGTCGACTTCGTTGTTTGCGGGGCTGGGATAAGGCTGGGCTCCGCCCGGACCCGCCCCATTCGTTTAGCGCATGATGATTTCTACGCGGCGGTTCTGCGGCTCCCTGGTGTCTGAGCCGGTTGCCACCAGCGGATGGGTTTCGCCAAAGCCTTGGATGTCGATCCCGCTTGCTGGCACGCCATCGCGTACCAGTTCGGCCTGCACCGCCTGCGCGCGCCTGATCGAAAGCGCCTGGTTGTAGGCGTCGCCGCGTGGGCCGGGGCGAGCCGCCGACGTGTCGGTGTAGCCGTCAACCTCCAGCCTGGTGGTCTGCGTGCTGGTCGAGGACTGCGCCGCCTGGGCCACGATCAGCCTGGCGCGATCGCTCAACGCGGCGCTGTCCCAGTCGAAAAACACCAGGTAGGTGCGTGAAGCGGCGGGCGCCGGCGCTTCCGCCTCCGGTTGCGGCGGCGGCGGCGGCGGAGCCGGATTGAACTCGTAACGCAGCCCGAGCAGCACCGAGTGGTTGTAATCGGAGGTGATATCCTGGTTGCCGCGCGCGATCCCATACGGGCGCGGTCCGTACGCGCCTTCGGTGCCCACGGCGCTGCCATTGAACTGCTCCGGCGCCAGCACCGAGAAGAAGCGGTACTCCGCGGTCATCGACAGTCCAACAATCCAGGGCACCGGAACCGACAGGCCGAACATCGCCTGGTAGGCGAAATTGCCCGACGTGCCGCCGGTGTTCTCCGCGTAGGGCAGGAAGCTGGCGACATAATGGGTTTGCAGGCGCGTCCAATCATAGCCGGCGCCGACGCCGAAATACGGGTAAAGCCAGCTCTTGCCGATATCCAGGTCGAACAGGGCGTTCACCATGCCGCCATAGTTCTCCTGGAAGCCGCCGGCCTCGCTCGGGAACCTGGTGCCCTCGAAATGACGCAGCGAGTCGTCGCGGTAGTTGCCCTCGATTTCGATACGCACCCCGTTGCCAAAGCCGTATCCAGCGCTGGCCGTGCCAAGATAGCCGAAATCGAACGTGTCCCGCCCGGACGGAAAGGCGGGCGACAGCCGCACCGTCTCATTCTGGAGATAGTTTCCGCCGCCGGCGATTGCCGCGTAGAGGCCGCTTACCGGCTGCGCCCGCGCGACGGGAGCGGTCATGACAGCACTCACCGGCGCCACGGCCGCCGCAAGCGCGCTTGCGGACAGCCATCTCGACACACGCCTCATCCACTCGCCCCCAACCCGACCCACTTCGAAACGCCCGGCCCCGTAACGCTCAAGACGCCCGCACGATCAGCCTCTACCGGCTTTTATCGCCATATAGAAGGGTGCGGGCGCAACATCCTGGGTCGAGGGTGGCGGCTTTGCCACGGTGGTCGCGGTCTATTTCGGCACACGCGGGCCGGGCGAGACCACGGTGCCGTCGATGAGAGCGCTGTTCAACGTGCCGGTGTCCTGGCTCGGCGCCAGCAACGAGCCGGCGGCGGCGTCCTGCGCATGCTTGTTCGCCTCGTAATTCGGCGGCAGCGCGCACGCGCCCAGGCTTAAGACCAGGATCAACAGCGGCAGCAGGACGACCGCGACGCGACGGTGCTCAGAATGTGCCGGCACTCAGAATGTGACCGAGGCCCGCGCATAGATCAACCGGCCGATGATGTCATAGACGCTGGGATCGGTGTTGGTGGTGCCGTCCTCGATATAAGGCGGGTTCTTGTCGAACAGGTTGTCGATGCCGACGACGAAATGGAATTGCCGCCACTGATAGTTGCCCTCGATGTCATGATAGAAGATGCCCGGCACCGTGGTCCGGCCGTATTCGGCGGGACTGAGAGTGACGCCGCCGGTCTGCAGATGCAAGCCGTCGATGTAGCGCATCGTGTAGGAGAAGCTGAACGGGCCGCGATTGTAGGTGGCGGTGAAATTGTCGCGCAGGCGCGGATAGCCGACCCCATAGACCTGGACGTCGACGCCGCCTGCGTAATTATAGAACGGGCCGTTGTTGATCTGCTGGGCAATATAGCCGACCAGCTTGGTCAGGTTGTTTTGCAGCACCAGTGACTGGCGGCCGCCGAGATGGATCAGGTAGTTCAGGTTGAAGTCGATGCTGCTGGTGCGGACGACACCGAGATTCTGGTCGATCGCGGTGGCGGTGGTGAGCTGGCCGATGCCTGAACGCTTGGCGATGTCGCTGCAGAACGGGCTCGAAAAGCCAGGGCTGGTATAGCAGCTATCCAGGATGGTCTGGGTGTCGAGCGTGCCGATCGAACGGTTGATCGTGGTGTGGAAGTAATCGACGGTGGCTGAAAGGTTTCGTACCCAATGCGGCTGGATCACGGTGCCGATGGTGTAGGTGCGCGAGGTTTCCGGCTGCAGGTTGGGATTGCCGCCGGTGATGGTGGGCACCTGGGCATTGCCGTTCTGCGTGAAGTTCGGGCCGAGGCCCTGCGCCCGGCAGTTCGCCGCTACCGTGCCGGCCCTGGCGCCATAGCTGGAGACCTGCGCGCAGGGGTCGTAGGCGCTGACATAGGAGAGCGCCTGGCCGCCGAACAACTCGTCAACATCAGGCTGACGGAACGCGGTGCCGATATTGGCGCGGAATCGGATGTCGTCCACCGGCGTCCAGTTCGCCCCGGCCTTCCAGGTGTAGGCGGCGCCGAACGTGTTGTAGTCCGAGAAGCGGCCGGAGACGTCGGCCGACAGGTTCTTGGCCGCCGGCAGGTTGGCCAGGATCGGAATGCGAAGCTCGCCATAGACTTCGCTGACGTTGAAGCCGCCGCCGGTCGGCTGCTGCGAGTTGTCCAGCGACAGTCCGGACTGCACGAGCGGATCGGGCGTGTACGAGCCCGCCTCGCCGCGATGCTCGAAGCCGAGCGCCAGACCGAGCGGACCGTAGGGAAGTTGGGCGAGGCTGTTGTTGGTGACCGTCGCCCCTTCCTGACGCAACTGGAAGGCGCTGTAGGCGTGTTCGATGAAACGCGCATAGTTGATGGCCTGCTGCGAGAATCCGTTCGAACCGAACGGGTTCGCCAGAGCGCAGCCGGCGCTGGCCTTGCAGACCGAGGGATTGTAGATGCCGTTGGCGCTGGGGTCCGCCACGTTCGGATCGGCGATCTGCTCGAAGCCCATCTCCTGCTCTAGGTTCTGGAAGTTGACTCCGTTGACCGAGAGCGTGCTGGTCGACTTGCCGTAGAGATACCACAGATCGTAGGTCCAGTTATCGACGATGTCGCCGCGCAGGCCGAGCGTGACTTGGTAGGTGTCCGCGGCGCTGACCTCCTCGCGGTTGCCGAACTGGTTGAGCCGCTTGTAGATCGCGACATCCTCGCCAAACGGGTTGTACGGGTTGCCGGCTGGCACCGCGAACACATCCGGCAGCGTCGTCGGCGGAACGCCGCCCTCGGCCGGCGCGGCGGCGAGCTGCTCCTCGGTATCCTTGTGCGTGTAGAACGCATTAACATAGGCGGTGACGTGATCGTTGATGTCGTAATGGAAACGCGGAGTGACGTTCTCGGTCTGCAGATAAGTGCTGAGATACTGGTCCCCGCCGAAATTGTAGCGGTCGGCGTCGGTAAAGGTGCTGTAATTTGTCCCGTTCGGCGCGAAGTATGCGTTCAATCCAAGCGGGTTGGCGACGTTGGGGCCGTCGAAGGCGCGCCCTGTCGGCGGAATGCCCGAGCCGAAGGTCTGCGGCCCGACCGGACTGTTGGTCTGCGCCACCGGGGTCGACCAGGGGCGGTCGGCCTGCTGGATCGGACCCTGCGTGTTGTAGTTGCCGCTGATCATGAAGTTGCCGCGGCCCTGGTCGAAGTCGAAGCCGGTGATGGCGTTGAGCTGCCCGGTGCGGTCGTCTCCGACATCGCTGATGTCGCCGCCCACATCGATGCGCGTGCCGGTATAGTTCTTCTTGAGGATGAAGTTGACGACGCCGGCCACGGCGTCGGCGCCGTAGATCGAGGAGGCGCCATCCGGCAGGAGCTCGACGCGCTCGATCATCTGCACCGGGATGCTGGAAAGGTCCACGCACTGGAAGCCGAACGCGCCGGTATTGACCACGCGCTTGCCGTCGATCAGCACCAGCGTGCGGGTGATGCCGAGATTGCGCAGGTCGTAGCATTGGAGGCCGTCGCCGCCATTGTTGGTGCTGGCGTAGGTGCCGCCGGTGCCGCTGATGGTGAGCTTGGCCAGCACGTCGGACGCGGTCACCGCCGACGAGTTTTCGATCTCCTTGGCGCTGACGACGGTGACCGGGTCCTGGCTGGTGGTGTTCTTGGTGGCGAGCAGCGAGCCGGTGACGGTCACGTTCTGCGCTTGGCTCGGCGTGGCCTGCGGCGACACGTTGCTGAGCGGCTGCGCCCCGCCGACCTGTGCGAGGGCGGAACTGGCAAGCAGCAAAGGCACCAGGGCGCCGAACGAAGCGGTTCCGATGCGCCGGCAATGACGGGTCAGGCTTGAATGATCGAGCATGGGTCTGAAGCTCCGGTCAGGCGAGTTCGTCACGCGGCCGCGGCACGGATGCGGCCGGGGGGCACGGCGTTGGTTGATCGCGAGCCTAACCGGAATGTTATGACAGACTAGATGGAAGCGGATGCCGCAACGGTTTTCCTACGCCAGCGTGACAATTCTGCAACCCAGCTATCCAGATTTGACATATCACGCGCTCTGAAACGAGCCGGCCTGTCAAGTTATTATCTGGCAAGCCTGCCTGAGTTCGAGCCGATTTGACGATTTTCTCGTCATGGCGGGCGCGAGACCATCGCAATGGCGTGTCATTCTACTCGCTAGATTCGCCTCATATTTGCAGCACCCTGGTCGAATGCTGTTTCGAGCCAGGTTCAACAGATAGAAAGTGTCCTAAAGACCACACCTTTTAGCATTATGTTGTGCATGCGTAAGGCGAAGGTCTGAGTTGCATTGCTGCAACAGCTTGCTCCGCAACGTCTCTGAAGCTCACTTTTGCCATATCGCATCATGAACCTGCCGTTAGGTTGCTGAAACCAAGCCGTCCCAACCGTCACGGGGAGCAATGGCCGGATCTGTCCCCGGCCGCTCCTGACAGGAGAGCAGTTTCAGATGACAGGCGCCACTCTTCCCACGCTGCGCAGCCGTCTCGCCGGCTCCGTGGCTGTTGCCGCGCTGCTGGCCGCGGCCGCCGCCCACGCTCCCGCCTACGCCCAGGTCGCCACTCCGGCGAACACCGGAGCGACTAACAGAACGCCGGGCAATACCCCCGTGCAATCGCCTGTCCCAGCCGGACGGACCGGCTCGGGACAGGCCGCGCCGTCCACGAACTTCGTCGCCGGCACCAGCCAGAGCATCATCGTCCGGGCGCAGCGTCGCCTGCTTCGGGAGACCAACTCGCCAAGCGCCGTGACCGAGCTTGGCACCGCGCAGATCGCGCAGACCGGCGTGCAGGGCAGCCCGTCCACCCTGCTGCGCGCGGCGCCTTCGGTGTATGTGTATCAGCAAGGCATCGGCAACAATGAGCCAGTGCTGACCATACGCGGCGTGCGCGGGCTGGAGACGGCGCAGACTCTCGACGGCGTGCCCATGCAGGACCTGCTCAACGGCGGCACCGGCAGCTACCTGAGCAATCTCATCGGCGGCCGCTTCAATCTCGACCAGATCAGCGGCGTGTCGATCTATCCCGGCGTCGCCTATCCGGACAAGAGCACCTTCGGCACCATCGGCGGCACCGTCGCCTATACCTCACTGCGCCCAAGCAATGAGATGTCCGTCGACCTGACCGGCTCGGTCGGCTCCTTCGGCACCTACAACGAAGGCTTCACCTTGAACTCTGGCCGGGTGAACGGCTTCCTCGGCACCGGCAACGACGCGCCCAAGTTTCTGCTGAAATACTCGAACGAGCAGACCAACGGCTTCATCGACTACACGCCGGCGCGTTACAACAGCATGATCTTCGCGGCGGACAAGCCCTACGACCAGGGTCTTTCGATGTTCTCGACCACCGTGCTCTACAATACCGGAAACGGCCTGATCACGCCCGAACCGATCCCGACGCCATACACGCAACAGAATGGCCTATACAGCAACTACTCGCCCGATCAGGAATTCTTCAGGCAGCAAAATAAATATCTGACGATCCTGCTCAAGGACGACACCTACATCAACGACTACCTGACCGCGGGCCTGTCGTTGTTCTATTTGAATTCGGACGAAGTAACGACATTTTACGGCAATCCGAGCATCTATACCACCCCCGGTGTCACCGGTTCGGCGACCGTCGATGGCGCCGCTCCGTTCAACCAGACTCCCGCCGCGTTCGGCGAGCAGAGTCTGTTCGGGCCCGGCGCCCAGTTCTATCAGCCGCCGTTCTATACGTATAACGGGACGGCGGCCTATCCGCCGGGTAGTCCCGGTTGCCCGGCCAGCGTCGCCGCGCAATGGGCCGCGGTCGGTCAGGTCAGTCCCTGCGGCTACAGTGCGTACCTTGAGACGACGCATAACGACAGCTACGGCTTCCAGCCGCGTGTCACCATCACCCCGCCCGACATCTTCGGCATCGCCAACACGATCAAGGCTGGCGGCCTGGTCGCCAAGGAGACCCAGGCAAACAACCCGTTCTACTATGGCAGCACTTCCACCCCGCCGATCTCCGAAGCCAACCTCACGACCAACGGCTCGGCGGGCGGCGACGCCGTCGACGGCGGCACGCAACGGACCATCTATCAGGGCTACCTGCAGGACAAGATCGACCTGGTGCAGAATACGCTGCACCTGACGCCCGGCCTCACGCTCGAGGGTACGAACTCCAGCTATGTCGGCGCCAACACCTACAATGGCACGCCATCCGCGGCCACGCTCGCCAGCCCCTACTGCGCCGCCGGCAATCCATGCGATTTCGGCTACTACAAGGCGCACAAATGGGACCGCGAACTGCTGCCGTTCGCCAATGTCGATTATGACCTCGCCAAGATCCTGCCGGCGGCGAAGGGTGTCTCGGTCTATGGCAGCTACGGCGAATCCGCCCTGTTCGCACCGGCGACGGATTTCCAGCCGAACCTGGCCGGGCCGATCCCCAGCGCTTCAATCGTGCACATGTATGAAGGCGGCGTGAAATACAACACCTCCAATCTGGTGCTCTCCGCCGACTATTTCTACCAGAAGGTCGATCGCGACTTCGGCTTCTTCCAGTATCAGTCCGGACCACAAGCTGGTCAGACCATCTACACCGGAGACGGCCAGCGCGAGTTCAAGGGCGTCGAAGCCGCGGCGATCTGGCAGGTCACTCCGCAATGGCAGTTGTTCGGCAACATCTCGCACACGCTCGCCAAGTATCTCGCGACCTCGCTTGAGTTCGTCACCGTGCAGGAGGACCAGTACGGCATCGGCACCAGGGGCTCGCCGATCAGCGGCGTGCCGAAATGGTTGTCAACCTTCGGCGTCGACTACAACCATCATAACCTGGCGATCCGGGGCGACGACCTGAACGTGCGTTTCGAGGGCCAGTACACCGGCCATCAGGCGACGACGTACGATCTTGGCGCCGAGGGTGCTTCCGTGAACGTCGGACGTATCCCGGGGATCGCGGCCGCTCCCGGCACCTACGGGTACTACAATGCCGTGACCGGATCGACGACGTACGATCCAGGCGGCGGCATCAATCCGTTCGCGATCTTCAATCTCGACGCGAACTATAAGCTGCCGGTAAAAAATCTCGGACCATTGAAGGCCCTTGTCTTTGATGTCAACATCCTGAATCTGTTCGACAACCACATCTTCCAATACTACTACAGACAGGTCTCGCCGGGCGCCTGCGGCACGATTCCCGCCGGCAAGCCCTTCGCCGGGCAGCCGGCCAACAACTATAGCTGCACGCCGCAATTCGCCGACGGGCTGCCTGGCGAGCCGTTCGCGGTCACTTTCACCGCGACCGCGCACTTCTAGCGTGCCTGGCCCCGCCGCAAGGCGGGGCCGGTCACGGTTCAGGTGTCGAGGCCCAATACCTGCCTCAGCATTCCGTTTATACGCGTCTGCCATCCAGGCCCTGAAGCACGAAGGCGTTCAAGCACGTCCTGATCGAGCCGAATGTTGATTGGTTCCTTCGGCGCGTCGGATCGCGGCCGACCGCGCGCCCGCTGAATGAACCGGTCCGCCTTGTATTCCTCCGCACGTTCGCGCAACTCGAAGGTCAACGTCGGGGCGTCATCGGGATCGGTCCACTCAGCCGAACCAGGCTGCTTCTTCGCCAGCATGGGCATGCCTCATTGATATGATGCGACGGGCCTCGTCGCGAGGTGTCCAGACCAGCACGACGCATCGCCCTTCAAGGTGCCCTGCGGTGATATACCGATCCTCGCCATAGTCTCTCCGCATGTCCTGAACGGTAATCGTGACGCCCGCGAACACCGTTCCCGCATCGGCAAAGTCCAGGCCGCGATGGAAAAGGGTCGCGGCACGCTTTGCGGGATCAAAGCTGATATCCATCCAAACTTATTGTATCCACACAAAACAGCGCGCGCAAGACCTAAATCCTTCCCGAACCAAAGTCTCCCTCCGTCAAGATGTCCGTGGCGTGTTCAGGAGCTGCGCGCGCTAGCCATCACGACATCAAGACGGCCTGGCGGGGGCGCCGGGGCAAGCAAGTCGGCGGCGTTGCCTTGAAGCAGCGCCGGCAGCAGCCGCAACGGTCCGCCGTGCGACAGCACAACGCACGGCCGGCCCTGCCGTCGGAGCAGGGATGCGACCTCGATCACGCGCGCGATCAGGGCGGCGCCGCTCTCTCCGCTGGGCGGCGCAAAGCCGACCGGGTCTTCCGCCCATCGATCCAGGTCGCGCCGTGGCACCTTGTCCCAAAGCACTCCCTCCCAGTCACCGAAATCGAGCTCTCGCAAGCGGCCGTCGCGCAACACCGGCACGCCAAGGCGACAGCCCAGCGCTTCCGCCACGACCGCGCAACGATGCGACGGCGATGTCCAGACGACCTGCGGCCGGACCCGGGCGAGCGCGTCCGTGAGACCTCCAAGCTGCTGCTCCCAGCCCGGCACGAGCGCCAGGTCCAGGCGGCCGTAGCATGATCCGGCCGCGTCCCGCACCGGCGGATGCCGCAGCAAGGCGACCGCAAACCCGCCGTCGTGGTTTTCCCCGGGCGTCACGTCACCGCTGCTCACGAGAACGTCGCCGGCCGCGGCAGCGGGCCAGGATGGCATTGCTCGAACACCATGCTAGATTGTGGAAGAAGGCTCCATTTCGAGGCTGAGGCACAGGCGCCAATTCAATGATGCTGGAATTCGGAGCTTTGCCGACGCCCGAGCGGCGGGCAATCGGCGGCTGGCACGGCGTGACTGCACTTCTCAAGCAGTCCAGACGGCTCCTGCGTCGGACTGCCGGCCTGGCGCCCGCGATCGAACGGGCGCTTGTCGCGCGCCACCTGCGCCGCCGAATGCGCGTGGCACTCGGCTACGAGCCTGATTTGCGGCATCCGCGCACCTATAACGAACGGTTGGCCTGGCGGATGTTGTATGACCGCAATCCCCTGTTCCCGGTGACCATGGATAAGATCGCCGTGCGCGACTATGTCGCAGGCAAGCTCGGCATGGACATCCTGGTGCCGCTGATCGGCGTGTATGCCTGCGCCGACGACATCCCCTGGGACGACCTTCCCGATCGCTTTGCGCTCAAGGCCAGCCACGGCTGGAACATGAACCTGTTGGTGCATGACAAGAATGCCGTCGACCGCCCGGCGATGCTGCGCCAAGCCGATAGCTGGCTCCAGCAGAACCACTACGCGCAGACCGGCGAGTGGGGCTACCGCAACATCAAGCCGCGGCTGTTCATCGAGGAGCTGATGCTGACCGAGGACGGGAGGGTGCCCGAGGACATCAAGTTCTATGTCTTCGGGGGCAAGGCGCGGCTGCTCCGCATTCATGTCGATCGGTTCGGCTCGCACGCGGTCAATTTCTACGACACCGAGCTGCGTCCGATGCCGTTCGCCCAGGTATTTCCCACTTACCCGGACTTCAAGCCGGATCCCGGATTGCGGGCGCTCGCCGCTGTGGCCGAACGTCTCGGCGAGGATTTCGACTATGCCCGAATCGACCTCTATCTGCTGCGCGGCGAGATCAGGTTCGGCGAAATCACGCACTATGATGGCAGCGCGTGCGTCCCGTTCCTGCCGCCGGAATACGACCGCGTTCTCGGCGATATGTGGGGCGACGCGCGCGCTGCTTGATGAGCGCCATAAGCCTGTGCAAGTGCCGCGGCTCGTGACACGCTGGCGGATCAGGACCGATCGAACGGTCCGGTCCATCCGAGTCCGGGAGCGAACATCATGAGTTCGGGATTGATCTTTCACGTCAAGCCGTCGCTCGCGGCCTCCGCGCGGGTCGGCGCCACGCAACAGGGCATGTTGTGCAACCATGCGGCACAGGAGCCGGACAGCTTCTGGCTGGAGGAAGCCAGGCAGATCGACTGGATACGGCCGCCAAGCCTGGCCGGCCAGAGCAGCTTTGCGGACGAGGTGCGCATCTCATGGTTCGCCGACGGGCAGCTCAACGTCTCGTCGAACTGCCTGGATCGTCATCTGCGCGAACGTCGCCACCAGCCCGCCCTGATCTGGCAAGGCGAGGCGGAGGAGGACAGCCGCACACTGACCTACGGCGAGCTGCACGGCAAGGTCTGCCGCCTCGCCAACGGCCTGCGTGAGCTCGGCGTCGTCAAGGGCGACCGGGTGGCGATCTACCTGCCGATGGTGCTCGAAGGTGCGATCGCCATGCTCGCCTGCGCGCGGATCGGCGCGGTGCACGTGGTGCTGTTCGCCGGCCTGTCCGCGGGCAGCATCGCCGACCGCATCGAGGATTGCGGCGCCAGGCTGGTGATCACCGCCGACGAGGGGCGGCGCGCGGGCAAGCGGATCGCGCTCAAGCAGACCGCCGACGCGGCGCTCGCCTCGCCCGGCGCCGCCTCGGTGGGTCACGTGCTGGTGCTTCGCGTCACCGGCGCTCCGGTCGCGATGCAAGAGGGCCGGGATCTCGATTACGGCGGGCTGGTTTCGCGGCAGCCGGAGACGTGCGAGCCGGAGACGATGGGCGCCGAGGATCCGTTCATGCTGCTCTACACCTCCGGCAGCACCGGCAAGCCCAAGGGCGTGCTGCACACCACCGGCGGCTACCTGGTCTGGGCGCGCTTCACCCATGCCGCGGTGTTCGACTACCAGGCGCCGGAAGTGTTCTGGTGCACCGCCGATATCGGCTGGGTCACCGGGCACAGCTACAGCGTCTATGGTCCGCTCGCCAATGGCGGCACCAGCCTGCTCTATGAAGGAACGCCGTCGTGGCCGCAGCCCGGACGCTGGTGGCGGATCATCGACAAGTACCAGGTGGCAACCTTCTACACCGCGCCCACGGCGATCAGGGCACTGATGCGCGAGGACCCGTCGGCGCTGCGCGCCACGTCGCGGCAGTCTCTGCGCGTGCTGGGCAGCGTCGGCGAGCCGATCAATCCGGATGCCTGGCTCTGGTACTATCATGCGGTGGGCTGCGACCGCTGTCCGGTGGTCGATACCTGGTGGCAGACCGAAACCGGCGGCATCATGATCGCGCCGTTGCCTGGGGCGGTCGCGCAGAAGCCGGGATCGGCGACGCTGCCGCTGCCCGGCGTGTGTCCAATCCTGGTCGACGAGAAGGGTCAGCGCCTGGCGGGCGAGGCGGAAGGCCATCTCTGCATCGACCGTTCCTGGCCGGGACAGGCGCGCACCATCTGGGGCGATCACGCGCGCTTCGTGCAGACCTATTTCAGCACCTATCCGGGCCTCTATTTCTCTGGCGACGGGGCGCGTCGCGACGCCGACGGCTACTACTGGATCACCGGGCGCGTCGACGACGTGGTCAACGTCTCCGGGCACCGGATCGGCAGCGCCGAAGTCGAAGCCGCGCTTTGCGCGCACGATGCTGTCGCGGAAGCCGCGGTCATCGGCGTGCCGCACGACATCAAGGGGCAGGCGCTGTTTGCCTTCGTCGTGTTGAAGGCGGACGGCCCTGGCCGCGACGGCATCGAGCCGGAGCTGGCGCAGCACGCGGGAGCCATGCTTGGCCGCTACGCCGCACCCGACACCGTCGTGATCGCGCCCGATTTGCCAAAGACGCGTTCCGGCAAGATCATGCGCCGGATATTGCGAAAGATCGCCACAGTGGACACCGCCGAACTGGGCGACACGACGACACTCGCCGATCCCTCCGTGGTGCGGACGTTGATCGAACATCTGGCGGCACGATCCTGAGCACGATCCTGGACGGCTCAACGCAGTCAGGAACGATCCGCACCGCGGTGCCGGCGCGCCTTGATCGGCTGCCCTGGAGCCGCTTCCACATGCTGGTGGTGGTGGCGCTCGGCATCACCTGGATCCTGGACGGGCTCGAAGTCACCATCGTGGGCTCGATCGGGCCGATCCTGCAGCAACGCGACACGCTGTCGCTCACTCCTGAGGACGTCGGCAGCGCCGCCTCGCTCTACATCGTCGGCGCCGTTGTCGGCGCGTTGGTGTTCGGCTGGCTCACCGACAAGGTTGGCCGCAAGGCGATCTTCAGCCTGACCTTGGGGGTCTATATCCTGGGCGTGCTGCTCTCCGCCTGCTCGTGGAATTTCCTGAGCTTCGCGCTGTTCCGCCTCATCACCGGCCTCGGCATAGGCGGCGAGTATTCGGCGATCAACTCCGCCATCGACGAGCTGATCCCCGCCCGTCTGCGCGGAAGGGTCGACCTCATCGTCAATGGCTCGTTCTGGGCCGGCGCCGCGATCGGCGCCGCCGGCTCACTGTTCCTGCTCGGCGGCCACGTCATGCCGCTTTCGTTCGGCTGGCGCTTCGGCTTCGGCATCGGCGGCGTGCTCGGACTGATCGTCATCGTCATGCGCCGCTGGGTGCCGGAAAGTCCGCGCTGGCTGTGCACGCATGGCAAGGCCGAGGAAGGCGAACGCGTCACCGACGAGATCGAGCAGCGTGTTTGCAGCGGCGGCGGCATCGCCTTGCCGCCGGTGCACGAGACCATGGTCGTGCGGACACGCGACCGGTTCGGCTTTCGCGCCGTGCTGCGCGCCATGCTCGGCACGTACCGCGCGCGCAGCCTGTTGGCGCTCACCCTGATGATTGCGCAGGCATTCCTCTTCAACGCCGTGTTTTTCACCTATGGCATGGTGCTCACGCAATACGACCACGTCCCGCCCCAGACCGTCGGAATGTTCATCCTGCCGCTGACCGTCAGCAATTTCATGGGCCCGCTGCTGCTGGGGCGGTTTTTCGACACCATCGGCCGACGCCGGATGATGTTCGCGACATTCGGGATCGCCGGCTTGCTGATGATCCTGGTGGCGGGATTGTTTGCCGTCCACGCACTTGACGCGCTGACGCAGACGATTGGCTGGGTCGTGGTGTTCTTCTTTGCCTCGGCGGCATCGTCTTCCGCCTACTTGACCGCGAGCGAGGTGTTTCCACTCGAAACCCGGGCGTTGGCGATCGCCTTGTTCTATGCGATCGGCACCATCATCGGCGGCGCCGGGGCCCCTTGGCTGTTCGGTAAACTGATCGAGATCGGCGGCAGGGTGCCGCTGGCGCTTGGCTACGGTCTCGCCGCCCTGCTGATGCTGGCAGCGGCCATTGTTGCGCTTGCCATCGGGATTGATGCGGAAGGCAAGTCGCTGGAAAGCATCGCGCCGCCGCTCTCATCAGTGTCATGAGCAAGTCCGGGACCCGTAGGCCCCGGATTGCAATGCTTCAAAGGCGGTCAGGAGTACGATTGCCCACGGCGCGGCCTTCCGGACCCTCGACCTCCACTTCCTCACGGCGAACCGTGTCGTGTACCGTCTCGGTGCGCTCGGTGACGCCTTTCTGCACGACCACTTCCTCGATCACATGCGCGGTCTTGCCGACAACCGCCTGCTCTTCGGTCTCGTTGACGACGATCTCGCGGTCGGTGAAGGCATCGGCGCCGATCTCGGATGTGCCGGTAACCGGGCGGCGCGAGACCGAGACGGTCTCGTCACGCAACCGGATCTGCTCCTCGACCGGGCGCTCCACCGTATAGCGGCGGATGCGGGTGGCGCCGCGATCAACCCGACGCGTGCCGATGTTCAGGCTCTCTTCGGAAAGCGACATCACCTGGTCGGCGCCGCCGGTGCGGGTGTCGTCACGCTCGGAGGCGACGCGCGGGGCAAAGCCTGGTTCGTCGGAGACCATTCCCGAGCGCGCCGGTTCTGAGCGCACGGAACGGACGCCTCCAGTGGTGTCCTCATAGGTGGTCCCGGCCGTGCCTGCCGCCAGGGTGCTGGTGCCGGTCGTGGTCGCCGGCATGTCGGCGGCGCGTCCGCTGCCGGGACCCGCACCGTGGATGGCCTCATGGTCATCAAGATCGAGCGGGTTGTGGCGCTCCAGCATGTCGTGGATCTGGTCCGCCTGACCGGCCTCGCTGACTACCGTAACCACCGTCCGCCCTGAACGGATCGAGCGGTCATACACGTCGTGTTGGTCGGTGGCATTCTCCTGACCGGTCAGCCATGCCCAGAAGCCATGCTGCTGATGCGTCTCGCGGTTGCTCTCACCCATGGTCACGTCGCGCTCGGCATCGTCGCGCGCGTAATGCTTGATTGATGTCGACGGCACGCCGGCGGAGACAAGATCGCCGATCGCGGCTTCTGCCTCCGACAAACTCGAAAAAACAGCGACAATTGTTTCACTGGCCATGTTGATCACCATTGATGCTTGGTTTTGCGGATAGCTTTGTCTCTCCGCCCTGGGTCCGCGTCACCACGGCGTGCTGTTCGCGCAGAAGGATGGTCTCGCGGTGCATGGACGAGGTCCGTTCGCGCGTGATCCGGATTTCCTCCTTGAGCAACAGCTTCTTCTCGATGACGAGGATTTCCTCCACGACCGGTATGATCGTGGTGCCGCCCTCCTCCCGTACATCAGGCATGGCCTCGACGACGGTTCCGATCGCCACCCGGACCACGTCCACACGTTCTCCGGAGAGCGGCTCTTCGATGCGTTGCTCGCGCGTCTCGGTGACGGTCGCGATCCTGACCGCTCCGGTCTCGCGGCGAACACGTTCGATCGTGACCTGTTCGGCATGCAGCGGGACGACGAGTTCAGTCGGACCGGAGGGTTCCCCGAAAGCATCTTCGTGCAAGCGCAATACCCCATGCCTATCGGCCTTTCGGCCGACACCATCGTTTCAGCGCGGCGGCGCCGTTTCGGTTCCCGCAGGACCCATCTCTTTATGGGCCAAGCTCTTTATGGAAGCGCGGGATGCTCGCCCTGACCGCCGGTGAGATGCGCGGGGTCGGTGATGCGGCGGCGGAGCAGCGTCTGGGCGGCATCGATGAAGTCGGCGGCGCTGTCGCCACGCAGATGCGCCACGGCGTAGATGCCGCCCGCATCAAGCCAGGGCAGGATGAGCGGGCTGAACCGTGGGCCAACGGTGTCGCCGACCAGCAGGGTGGGGCGACGGTGGTCGTTCGGCGCATCGCGCCTGCTCATGATCGTGAGCGCGATCGGCGCGCCGTCCCGCGCCACCGCCGTTGTCTCGACCGCCTGGTAGGGGCGCAGGGATCGCGCGAAGGCGGGCACGATGCCGAGATCGGCCACCTGGTGCGCATGCGGATCGTAATGCAGCCAGACCAAAGGCTGCAGCCAGGATTCCACGCCGACATCGACCCCGGGGCGGGCAGGATCGGCGACCAGCCGGCCAGCCCCCCCCAGCCCGCCCGCCGGCCGCGCCAGGATGACGCCATTGACCCGCAGGGG
>CAXTRK010000045.1:0-24990 GCA_964246745.1 uncultured Acetobacteraceae bacterium | reverse complement strand
AATCAGACTTCAGACCGCGCCGGAATCCCCGAACCGTTCAAGCGATTGCCCTGCCGCTTCCTCGAAAAACTTGACTATCCGGTGCAACCCGGCGATGCTTTATCTGCTGAAGCGGGAGAGACCGGCGGTTGCCGGCGCCGAAGGAGCAACCGCCCCGGAAACTCTCAGGCAGAAGGACCGCTCAGCCTCGACTTCTGGAAAGTGGCGTTCCGTGCGCCCGCCGACGGGATAGCGATCTCAGGCAAATCGACAGAAGGGGCACCAGACGGACCGGCATCCGCCGGCCGAAGGGGTGCACCTCATGGTAGAGCCTGCCGAGCCGCTCGCCCACACCCCGCTGCATGCGCTGCATCGCGCGGCCGGCGCCCGCATGGTGCCGTTCGCGGGCTACGACATGCCGTTGCAGTTTTCCTCCGGCATCCTCGCCGAGCATCTGCATACACGCGCCAAGACCGGGCTGTTCGACGTCTCCCACATGGGCCAGATCCGGTTGCGTCCACGCGGCGGACGTATCGCTGACGCGGCACTGGCGCTGGAGGCGCTGGTTCCCGCCGACATCGCCGGCCTCGCCGCCGGGCGGCAGCGCTACGCCGTGCTCACCAACGCAGGCGGCGGCATCCTTGACGATCTTATGGTCGCCAACACCGGCGACGCGCTCGTCCTGGTCGTCAACGCCGCCTGCAAATGGGCCGATCTCGGGCATCTCACGATCCATCTCGCTGCCGTCTGCGATATCGCGCCGATGTTCGACCGCGCCCTGTTGGCGCTGCAGGGGCCGGGTTCGGAGGCGGCGCTGGCGGCGCTCGCGCTGGAGGCGGCGTCGATGCGCTTCATGGATGTGCGCACGCTCACGGTAGGCGGCATCGCCTGCCTGGTGTCGCGCTCCGGCTACACCGGCGAGGATGGCTTCGAGATCAGCGTCCCAGCCGACGCAGCGGAGCAGGTTGCGCGCCTGCTGCTGGCGCGGCCGGATGTGCTGCCGATCGGCTTGGGCGCCCGCGACAGCCTGCGCCTGGAGGCCGGACTATGCCTCTACGGCACCGATCTTGATCCGCTCACAACCCCCGTCGAGGCGGCGCTGGACTGGTCGATCGGCAAGAGCCGCAGAGCAGGGGGCGCACGCGAAGGCGGCTTTCCTGGAGCCGAAATGATCCTGGCGCAGCTCGCGGGCGGCGCGCAGCACCTGCGGGTCGGTCTGCTGCCTTCGGGCCGTGCGCCGTTGCGTGGCGGCACGCGCCTTTACGCGACCGAGGATTTCACCGCGCCGCCGGTAGGACGCGTCACCTCCGGAGCGTTTGGCCCTACGCTTGCCGCCCCCGTGGCGATGGCGATTGTCGATGCTCCGCTGGCCACGCCAGGCACCACGCTGATCGCCGAGTTGCGCGGCCGCGCCGTTCCGGCGCGCGTCGCGGCGTTGCCTTTCGTCGCCCCTGGTTTCAGGCGGTCTTCCCCAAGGACAGCAGCATGAGCACCTCCAATCTCTGGCGGGACACCGGGTCAGACCCGACCGCCTTCGCACGCCGCCATATCGGCCCGGACGCATCCGAGATCACGTCAATGCTCGCCGCGATCGACGCTTCCAGCCTTGATGCGCTGATCGCTCAGACGATCCCCGCGTCGATTCTGGAAGACGAGCCTGGCGACGCGGCTCCCGGACTGACCGAGAGCGAAGTGCTTGCCAGGCTGCGCGCCATCGCGGGCGAGAACCAGGTGCTGACCTCGCTGATCGGTCAGGGCTATCACGGCACCATCCTGCCGCCGGTGATCCAACGCAACATCCTGGAGAACCCTGCCTGGTACACCGCCTACACGCCCTATCAGCCGGAGATCAGCCAGGGCCGGCTTGAGGCGCTGCTGAACTTTCAGACGCTGGTCTGCGACCTGACCGGTCTCGATGTCGCCAACGCCTCGCTGCTCGACGAGGCGACCGCGGCGGCGGAGGCGATGGCGCTTTCCCGTCGCGTCGCCTCGTCCAAGGCCAACGGCTTCTTTGTTGACGAGGACACCCATCCGCAGACGCTCGCGGTGCTGCGCACGCGCGCCGAGCCGCTCGGCTGGGAGGTGATCGTGGGCGATCCGGCACGTGATCTGAACGCGGGCGCGGTGTTTGGCGCGCTGCTCTCCTATCCGGGCAGCAGCGGGGCGGTGCGCGACCACGGCCAGGCGATTGCCGCCCTGCACGCCTCGGGCGCGATCGCGGCGGTGGCGGCGGACCCGCTGGCGCTCGTCCTGCTCACCCCGCCCGGCGCATTCGGCGCCGACATCGCCATCGGCTCGATGCAGCGTTTCGGCGTGCCGATGGGCTATGGCGGTCCGCACGCCGCCTACATGGCCGTGCGCGACGGCTTCAAGCGAGCCATCCCCGGCCGGCTGGTCGGCGTCTCCATCGACAGCCACGGCAATCCCGCATACCGGCTGGCGCTGCAGACGCGCGAGCAGCATATCAGGCGGGAAAAGGCGACCTCGAACATCTGCACCGCCCAGGTGCTGCTGGCGGTGATCGCCTCGATGTATGCGGTCTATCACGGGCCGGCAGGGCTCACTGCGATCGCACGCCGCACGCACCGGCTCGCCGCCATCCTTGCGGAGGGGTTGCGCGCGCTCGGCGCCGACGTGCGGACTGAGGCGTTCTTCGACACCATCACCATCGATGCCGGCGGCGAGGCGGCGGCGGTGATCGGCCGTGCGTGCGCGCTGGGGTTCAATCTTCGCCGGCACGACGGCTCCGGCCGCATCGGCATCAGCCTCGACGAGACCAGCACTCCCGAAACCGTGCGCGCGGTCTGGCACGCCTTCGAGCCCGATGCCGGGCGCGTGCGCGAGATGGAGGCGGCGTTGCCAGCGCCCGACGACACCGTGCCGTCGCCGCTCGCGCCGCGCACCCATCCGTTCATGACGCATCCGGTGTTCCATGCGCACCGTTCCGAGACCGATCTGCTGCGCTACATGCGCCGCCTCTCCGACAAGGACCTGGCGCTGGATCGCGGCATGATCCCGCTCGGCTCCTGCACGATGAAGCTGAACGCCACCGTCGAGATGATGCCGATCACCTGGCCCGGCTTCTGCGACATGCACCCCTACGCGCCGGCGGAGCAGGCTCGCGGCTATGCCCGCCTGGCGGGCGAACTTTCAGCCGCGCTCTGCCGGCTCAGCGGCTACGACGCGGTCTCGTTGCAGCCGAACTCCGGCGCGCAGGGCGAGTATGCCGGCCTGCTGGCGATCCGCGCCTATCATCGCGCCCGCGGCGAACCGCAACGCGACGTCTGCCTGATCCCGGCTTCCGCGCACGGCACCAATCCGGCTTCGGCGCATATGGCCGGAATGCGCGTCGTGGTGGTTGGCTGCGACGCCAGCGGCAACGTCGATGTCGCCGATCTCGGACGCAAGATCGCGGCTCACGCCGACCGTCTCGCCGCCATCATGATCACCTATCCCTCCACGCACGGCGTTTTCGAGGAAGCGATCCGCGAAATCTGCGCCGCGGTGCACGAGGCCGGCGGCCAGGTCTATCTCGACGGCGCCAACCTCAACGCCCAGGTTGGTCTTTGCCGTCCAGGCCATTACGGCGCCGACGTGAGCCACTTCAACCTGCACAAGACCTTCTGCATCCCGCACGGCGGCGGCGGACCGGGCATGGGTCCGATCGGCGTCGGCGCGCATCTGGCGCCATTCCTGCCGCGCCATCCTGGCGAGACCGACAGCCATGCGGTCGCGGCGGCGCCGTTCGGTTCGGCGTCGATCCTGCCGATCTCCTACGCCTACATGCTGCTGATGGGAGACGCCGGCATGCGCCGGGCCACCGAGATCGCCATCCTGAACTCGAACTACATCGCCGAGCGTCTTGCCTCTCACTATCCGGTGCTCTATCGGGGTGCTGCCGGCCGCGTCGCGCATGAATGCATCATCGACCTGCGCCAGATCAAGGATGCCGTCGGCATCACCGTCGACGATATCGCCAAACGCCTGATCGATCATGGCTTTCACGCGCCGACGGTGAGTTTTCCGGTGGCCGGAACCTTCATGATCGAGCCGACGGAATCCGAAAACAAGGCGGAGCTGGACCGCTTCTGCGACGCCATGATCGCGATCCGCGAGGAAATCCGCGCGGTCGAGCAAGGCCGGATCAGCGCCGCCGACAGTCCGCTGCGCCATGCGCCGCACACGGCCGCGGATGTGACGGCGGCGCACTGGGACCGCCGGTACAGCCGCGAGGAAGGCTGCTTTCCGTCCGCGTCGCAACGAACAGCGAAATACCTGCCTCCCGTCGGCCGCCTCGACAACAGCTACGGCGACCGCAACCTGGTCTGCTCCTGCCCGCCGATCGACGATCTGGCCGAAGCCGCTGATTGAGGCAGAGGGCGCATGACCGGCCGCTGATCAAGGCCGGCCTGGCGGGGAGTCGAGCAGGGCCGCGCCTGGTCTGGTCGTGTTGGGCTTGATCTGCACCGTGGCGGTCATGCCGGCGACCAGGGTCACCTGATGCGGCACCTGATCGAGCGCGATACGCACCGGAATGCGTTGCGCCAGACGTATCCAGGTGAACACCGGATTGACCGAGGCCAGACCCGCCGCGTCCGGTTGCGCGTTCGCTACTTCGATGCCTCTCGAGATGCCGACGACATGGCCGGTGAGCGGCGCCTTGTATCCCATCAGCAGCACCCGCGCGCCATCGCCGATATGGATGCCGGCGAGTTGGGTCTCCTCGAAATACCCGTCCACCCAATAGCTGTCGGAGTTGACGACGGAGATGATCCGCTGGCCCACATCGACATAGTCGCCCTGCTGCGCGGTGAGGTTGGTGATGTAGCCATTGACGGGAGAGACGATGCGGGTGCGGGCGAGATTGACCCGTGCCTGCGCAAGCTGTGAGGTTTGCTGCTGCAGCGCCGCTTGCGCCGTCTGCGCCTGGGTAAGATAGGTCTGCTTCTCTTCCTCCGACGTGGAGAGCGCGGTCAGCCTCTCGCGCCGTGCCGCGTTGCGTTGGTTGTTTTCGAGTGTCGCTTGCGCCTGCGCGAGGTTTGCCTCGGCGCTCGCCACCGCGATCGTGTAGTTGGTTGGGTCGATCTCCATCAGCAGATCGCCTTTGTGGACGAAAGCGTCGGCGCGCACCGGCAGCTTGACGAGACGGCCGGCGACCTCGGACGCCTCGGTCACCACATAGGCGCGGACCGTCCCGTCCCGCGTCCAGGGTGCGACCATGTAGGCATCCCATACCGCCCAGCCGAGCAGTCCCGCGGCGATGAGGGCGGCAGCGGTCGCCAGGATCGGCACCGCGCGCAGCACGCCCGGAGGCCTGGGCCCGCTGTGCTCCCGCTGCTGCTCGGCGACCGCCGGTTTCGCTCTTACGTCACTCATCTCAGATTGCTCCGTCCAGCAATACCAGGAGGCACACGACGATGGCGTAGACAGCAAAGTTGAACAACGAAGGATGCCACACGTGGCGTGACAGTCCCGACCATTCGAACAGCCGGAACAACACCGCGCAAAGCAGGAAAGCCAGCAGCATCATGGGCGCGAATGGCGCCACATAGACACCGAGCAGGTTGATCTCGTGATAGTGCGCCAAACCAGTCATGCCGTGTCCTGTCGCACCTGGCCGAAGAACGCCGGATATTGTCCGAGTATGCCGCCCAGGAGCGCTGCCTCCGCCTGCGCCCGCAGGCCCAGCGCGCCATCCGACTGCGAAGCCGCAAACCGCGCCAGCCGGTCTTGGGCGCCGGCGAGGCGGCCGGCGGCGAGATCGCCCAAGGCCGATGCCAGGATTTCCCCTGACCGCAGCCCGCCCACCTCTCTTCGCAGCCAGATGATGGTCTGGCCCGCGGCGAGGCCTGCGAGCGCGCAAGCCAGATCGGGCTGCGCCGCGTCCGGCATCGATCCCAGCCGCGCGGTCATCAGGCCAAGCCAGATGGCGTGCGTGCGCTGGCGCCGTCCGGCGGCCAAGGCACGCAGGTCGCGCAGCGTGAGTGCCAGGAGGCGGCGCACGCGCCACTTCGCGGAGAGCGGCGGGATCAGCCGGAAGGCGCAGGTGCCGAGACAGATGCCGACCACGATGGTCAGCGCGCTGTTGAGATAGCCGGCGACGTCAAAGCTGATCGTGTTTTCAGGCTGCAGCAGCGCGATGAAGATAAAGCTGATTCCTGTGAAGAAGGATTTATGCCAGGCGCCGGCGCCAAGCGCCGCGGCGGGCACCAGCACCGCGCCGATCACCAGCACGAGTGCGATGAAGGTCTGCTGCTGCGGCAGCACGGCGAACTCCGCCACCGCTGCCAGCGCCGCGGCGGTGAAAACGCCGCCGGCGAACTCGCGCACGGTTGCGTAAGCGCGATCTGCCTGTGGCGCGAACAGGATGGTGACCACCGCCGCGAAGATGACGATGCCCTGTCCTCCCGGCCACGCGGCCTCGATCCAGATGGTCGAGGCGACGCCGATCGCGGCCACCACCCGCACTCCGTTCAGCAGCGCCGGCAGCAGGTCGGGAACGAAGAGATGGGCGCGGCCGCGTACGGGCACGGCCTGGGTTGGCGCCTCGATCACTGCGAGCCCGTTGGCGCCGCCGCCGAGACCGAGCAATGCCTCCGCGGTCCGGTCGACGAGCATGCGCCCGCCCGCGTTCTGTGCCGGCAGCGCCAGAACGCGGCGCGCCTGTTCGTGGCACGCGCGGCGCGCCACCGCCGGATCGTCGCGCCAGTCGAGCGGATCGAGCGCCTCGAACGCGGCGAGAGCCTCACGGCCCTCGGCCGTCGCCTGGTCATCGGGCGCCGCGTTGACATGCATGGCGACGCCTCGCCAGGCGGCGAGCGCGCCGAGCAAGCCGCCGATGGCGGCGTCCAACGCGCGCGGGCGGTAGCGCACCGATGCGCTTTCGCCTCTGACCTCGTCAATCAGCGGGTCCAGCGCCGTCACCCGGGCGAGCAGCGCCCGCCGCCGCTCCTGCGCCTCGGCAAAGGCGAGCCGACCGGCCAGCGTATCGGTGAGCCCGGCGGCGATCGCGCTCGCGATGTTAGCCAGCTCGTCCGCCAGGCGGCGGCCGGCATCGCCGAGATCGGTCGCCGCGAGCACGAGGCCGGCGGCGAGCACACCGATCGAAATCTCGGTCGCGCGGACCACCGCCAGGGTGAAAACCTGGTCCGGCGTCGCACTGATGGCATCGGTGAACACGATGATCGCGGTGTAGCCGGACAGGGCGGCGGCGTAGGCGGCGCTGTTCTTCAGCAGCGTGCTCATGATCCCGGCCAGGCCGCCCCAGAGGGCGAGGCCGGCGAGCTCTCCGATGCGGCTCTGCGGCATCGCCGAGGTCAGCAGCACGATTGCCACGGCGCCGATGCCGGTGCCGACAATGCGGAAACGGCCCTTTTGCAGCGAGGCGCCGATGCCGGGCTGACAGACGATCGCGGCGGTGAGCGGCGCCCAGTAGGCATTATCAAGCTGCAGCCAGAACGCCACCCACATGGCCAGCGCCACCGAGGCGGTCATGCGCAAGCCGTAGAGCACCCGCGGCGTCGCGGTCCCGAGCCCCCGGCGGAAGGCGCTTCCGACTGCCCGCGGCGGCGCCCACCAGGTCATGTTGGCCGACATTCCTGCCACCCCCTTCTGCGGCAGGATAGCCATTGCTGACGACTTTGGAAGCAACCTGCAAGGCACCCCCTCAGCGGCGACGCCATCCGGCCAGCCGGCGCAGCGGCGCGGTCAGGCGCCAGCTTTTTGACCCTCTCAGCGCCGCGATCTCGGCGGCCAGCCGCAGCGGGACGTCGCCGCCGTCTTGCTCGGCGGCGTTATGCTCAACCGCCCATTGCCAGGTGTCGGCGATCAGCCGCTCGTCATCGGTGGCCATCAGATGCACGAAGAAATCCAGGCTGTCCGGAGCGGTCGCGGCGCAGCGCGTACAGGCGAAACCCAGCAGGCCGTAGGCGGCGAGTTGACGCATCAGGCGTGCGAAGCTCAGTGGCGTGAACACCCAGCAATGCACGTCGCGATAGGCTCCCGCCGCGGCGAGCTGCATGGCCGCGATCGCCTGGTTGTATTCCTGACGGGAGGGAGGCTGCTCGGACGCCGCCGCGCCGCGCCAGGCATCGGCCAGGTCGCGCGGCGCGATGTTGAGCATGAAATCGAGGATTTGCCGCGGACCGGGGGCGGTTGCGCGGGCGCGGTGCGCCAGGATCATGTCGGCGGCCGAACTGCTCTGCCGACGATAGTCGAAGCAGTAACGCCGGTCAGGCACGATCAGGCGAACCCCGCCCGACGGGTGCAGCACCGACTTGAGCTGCGACAGCCAGCCGATCAGGTCCGGCACGTGTTCGATCACGTGCGAGGCCACCACGTAGTCGAAACGGCGCCCGCCGCAGGCCTCGTTCAGGTCGCCGTTCCAGACCAGGTCGACCGCAACGATCCGTTCGGCGGGAACATTGGGATCGCCGCGATATTTCTCGCGCAGCGCCTCGGTGCCGACATGATCGACATACAGGACGCGTGCTTCGGACTTCGCGAGAATTGGATTGTGCAACGGCCCGATCTCGAGCCCCTGGGTCGCCCCGAGGTCAAGCCCTTCCAGCAGGATGGCGCGGCGGTCCGTCGTCGCCACTCGGAAAGCAGTCTCGATCATGGCGGCCTAGTCTCACCATGCGGCCGGCTTCGCAAGCCTGGACGTCCGCCAGCCTGGCCGCACGCTGGTCCCGCCCGCGATTGACATCCCCCTGGCGTCTCCTTCATTTCGCGTCATGTCGTCTTGGAGCGGATCCGCCTGATGCCAGTTTACGCCGTCGTCTTTCCCGGACAAGGCAGCCAGTTCGCGGGCATGGGCCGCGATCTTGCCGCCGCTTTCGCACCGGCGCGCGAGGTGTTCGAAGAGGTTGACGAGGCGCTCGGCGAGCGGCTTTCCAAGCTGATGTTCGCGGGTCCGATCGAGGAGCTCACCCTTACCCGCAATGCCCAGCCGGCCTTGATGGCGCACTCGCTGGCGGTGCTGCGCGTGCTCGAGCGGGAAGGCCGTTTCGTTCTGACCGACAAGGCGGCACTCGTCGCCGGCCATTCTCTGGGCGAGTATTCGGCGCTCGCGGCGGCGGGCGGCCTCGGCGTCGCGCAGACCGCAAAGCTGCTGCGGCTGCGCGGGAGCGCGATGCAGCGGGCGGTGCCGGCGGGAGAAGGCGGCATGGCGGCGCTGATCGGTGTCGAACCGAGCCAGGCGGAAGCGATCTGCGCCGCCGCCGCGGTGCTGCGCGTCGAAGGCGCGGCCGACCGTCGCGAGGTGATCGAGGTGGCCAACGACAATGGCGGCGGCCAGGTGGTGATTTCGGGTGCCGCGGGCGCCATCGCGCGCGCCATCGAGATCGCCAAGGAACGCGGCATACGGCGCGCGATGCTGCTGCCGGTGTCGGCACCCTTCCACTGCGCGCTGATGGCGCCCGCGGCCGAGGCGATGCGCGAGGCGCTAGGGGCGGCCGATATCAGGACGCCGATCCTGCCGCTGGTCGCCAACGTTACCGCGGCCAAGGCCACGGCGCCGGACGAAATCCGTGATCTGCTGGTCAGGCAAGTGACCGCGACGGTCCGCTGGCGCGAGAGCGTGCAGGCGATGGTTTCGATGGGCTGCGACGGGTTTCTCGAATTGGGCGCCGGCCGCGTGCTGTCAGGCTTATGCAAGCGGATCGCTCCGGATGCGTCGGCGCGTTCAGTCGGCACTCCCGATGATATCGAGGACCTGCTGAAGATCCTTTAGCGCGCAGGAGTCGGACCATGTTCAGGCTGGACGGCAAGATCGCTTTGGTGACCGGCGCGTCGGGCGGCATCGGGGACGCCATCGCCGCCCTGCTGCATGCCCAGGGCGCAACGGTGGCCCTGTCCGGAACCCGGCGCGAGGCGCTTGGCGCTCTGGCCGAGAGGCTTGGCGAGCGCGTCCATGTCTGTCCCGAGGACCTTGCCGATCCGGCGGCGCCGGACCGCTTGATCGCGGCGGTAGAGAGCGCGTGCGGCCAGGGGGTTGGCATCCTGGTCAACAATGCCGGCCTGACACGCGACGGATTGGCGCTGCGCATGAAGGACGCCGATTGGAGCCAGGTGATCGAGGTCGATCTCGCGGCTCCGTTCCGTCTGTGCCGGGCGGCGCTCAAGGGCATGGTGCGCCGGCGCGCCGGCCGCATCATCTCGATTGCCAGCATCGTGGGTGCCACCGGCAATCCAGGGCAGGCCAACTACGCCGCCGCCAAGGCCGGGCTCGTGGGAATGAGCAAGTCGCTGGCGCAGGAGGTGGGCGGGCGCGGCATTACCGTCAACGTTGTCGCTCCCGGCTTTGTCGCGACCGCGATGACCGACGCGCTGTCCGAGCCGCAGAAGGCCAAGCTGGCTGCGGCGATTCCGCTCGGTCGTCTCGGCGCGCCGGAGGACGTCGCCGCCGCGGTGCTCTATCTTGCCTCCGAACAGGCCGGTTGGGTGACCGGAACGACGCTGCACGTCAATGGCGGCATGGCGATGATCTGATCGGCGTGACACGGATTATCCGCGAAGTCGCCGTATTGCCGCCACATGCGGGTTGCCGTGCCTTGGCGGGGCGTCGAATTCCATGCTAGTCGCGGCGCTACGTCGTGCGGAGCGCGGGCGGGATGCAAGCCCGGATTTTGGGGCAGACAGAAAGTAGGTTCAGATGAGCGAGATCGCCGACAAGGTTAAGAAGATCGTTGTGGAGCACCTCGGCGTCGAGGAGAGCAAGGTGACCCCCGAGGCTTCCTTCATCGACGACCTCGGCGCCGACAGCCTCGACACGGTCGAGCTGGTCATGGCCTTTGAGGAGGCATTCGCCGTCGAAATTCCGGAAGACGCGGCGGAGAAAATCTCCACCGTCAAGGATGCGATCGACTATATCGAGAAGCAGAAGGCCGCCTGAGGCAGGACCACGAATGGGCGGCTCGCTGATGCGTGCGGGATTGGATGTGCCAAGGCGGGTAGTTGTCACGGGAATGGGGATCGCCGGGCCGCTCGGCGTCGGCATCGAGCCGTTCTGGAAGCGGCTCACCGAAGGCGAGACCGGCATTGGCCGTATCCGCGCCTTTGACGCCTCCGATCTCCCCGCTCAGGTGGCAGGCGAGGTCCCTTCGGGCAGCCGGGCTGCCGGCGGACTTGACCTGTCCGAGTGGATCGCCCCCAAGGACCAGAAGAAGATGGACCGGTTCATCCATCTCGGCCTGGTTGCGGCCGCCGAGGCGGTCGAGGATTCCGGCTGGACGGCGGAGGGCGAGGAAGACCGCTGCGCCACCGGCGTCATGATCGGTTCGGGCATCGGCGGACTGCAATCGATCTACGAGGCCTCGGTCCAGGTGCATGAGGGGCGCGCCCGCCGGCTGTCGCCGTTCTTCATTCCGTCCGCTCTGATCAACCTGGTCTCCGGGCATCTCTCCATCCGCTACGGCTTCAAGGGTCCCAATCATTCCGCCGTCACGGCATGCGCCACCGGGGTGCACGCGATTGGCGACGCCGCGCGGCTGGTCATGCTCGGCGACGCCGACGTGATGGTGGCGGGGGGCACCGAGGCCGCGGTCTGCGCGCTCGGCATCGCCGGGTTCTGCGCCTCCCGCGCGCTGTCCACAGGCTTTAATGATGCTCCGGCACGCGCCTCGCGGCCATGGGACCGTGACCGCGACGGGTTCGTCATGGGAGAGGGGGCCGGCATCGTCGTGCTCGAGGAATACGAGCATGCCAGGAAGCGCGGTGCCAGGATTTACGCCGAAGTGCGCGGCTACGGGCTCTCGGGCGACGCCCACCACATCACCGCTCCACCGGAAGGTCACGCCGGCGCCTATCGCGCTATGGTCGCGGCGCTGCGCAACGGCGGCGTGCAGGCCGGCGATATCCAGTACGTCAACGCGCACGGCACCTCGACGATGGCCGACGATCTTGAGCTTGAAGCGGTCGAGAGGCTGTTCGGTGGACACGCGCGCGGGCTGGCGATGTCGTCGACCAAATCGGCGACTGGCCACCTGCTGGGCGCCGCCGGCGCGATCGAGGCGATCTTCTGCATCCTGGCCATCCGCGACGGCGTCATACCGCCGACCCTGAACCTGGACCAGCCAAGCCGTGAGAGCGTGATCGACCGGGTGGCGCACACCGCGCAGGAACGCCGCGTGAATCTTGCGCTGTCCAACAGCTTTGGCTTTGGCGGCACCAACGCCAGCATCGTGCTTGGGGCGGTCTGACCGCGCCGCCGAGTGCCCGGCCGCCGGAAGTCGCTGGTTCGGGGGCTGCTCGCGGCCTGGTTTGTCCTGGTCATGCTGGCGGCGGCTGCCGTGTCCGGCGCCATCGTGCTCTACGGCAGGCCGGGGCCATTGCCGCACGCCCGCGCGATCGTGGTGCCGCACGGCCCGGTCAGCGACGCTGGCCGAGCGTTGCAGCAGCCGGGCGCATTGCCGGCTGGCCTACTCGCACGGGCAGGGTTTCGCGCAGCCGTCCGTCTGACCCGCGCCTATGGGCCGATCCATGCCGGCGAGTTTGAATTTCCCGCCTATGCCTCGCTGCGCGCGCTGTTGCTGGTGCTTCGCACCGGCCAGCCGGTGCAGCATGCGACGACCGTGCCGGAGGGACTGACCTCCGCGCAGATCGCGCTGCTGCTCGCCAAGGCGGAGGCTTTGTCCGGGCCGGTGCCGGTGGTCGCCGAAGGCAGCGTGTTGCCGCAAACCTATGACTATGTGCTCGGCACCACGCGGGCGGCGCTCGCCCTCAGGATGCGCCATGCCATGCAAGCGGCGCTCGCCGGGATCTGGGCGGGCCGGGACCGGCAGGCGGGCCTCACCAGTCCGGCCGAGCTGGTCGTGCTCGCCAGCATGGTCGAACGCGAGACCGCGCTTGGCCCCGAGCGGCCGCTGGTGGCGCGCGTGTTCCTCAACCGGCTGCGTCTGGGCATGCGGCTGCAATCGGACCCGACCGTTGCCTACGCGGCGACGGGGGGCCTCGGCGAGCTTCGGCGCCCGCTCAGCCGCGCCGACCTCGAGCTGGACAATCCGTACAACACCTATGTCGTGCCGGGCCTGCCGCCGGGTCCGATCTGCGCGCCGGGCGTGGCATCGATGCTGGCGGTGGCGCATCCCGCGGCCAGTGACGCGCTCTATTTCGTCGCCAACGGAAACGGCGGCCACGCCTTCGCCGATACGCTGGCCGAGCATCTGCAAAACGTGGGCAGGCTGCGTGCGCTGCACGGCGCCTCGGAGGCTGCGCCGTGAACGGCGGCGCCGCGGTGGTCACCGGGGCTACCGGCGGCATTGGGCGGTGGATCGCGCTCGGGCTGGCCGATGCCGGATACTCAGTGTTCGTGATCGGACGCGAGGCGGCGCGGCTGGCGCCGGCGCAAAGCTGGATCGCCAGCCGAGTGCCGCACGCCATCGGCCGCATCCATTGCATCGCCGCCGATCTGTCGCTGCTGTCCGAGGCGCGGGCGTCGGCGGAGGCGATCCTGTCGCGCACCAGCAGGCTCGATCTGCTGGTCAACAATGCTGGAATCCTGTGCCCGCACCGGCTGGAGACGGTCGAGGGCCATGAGCGGACCCTCGCGGTCAACCATCTGGCACCCTTCGTGCTGACACGCGCCCTGCTTCCCGCGCTGCGCGAGGCCGCCCGATCGTCCGGAGAGGCCCGCGTGGTCAATGTCGGCTCCTCGACATCCGATCGCGCCCGGATCGATCCCGGCGATCTCGAACTTGCCAGAGGCTGGCGTATGGTGCGGGCCTATTCGAGTTCCAAGCTCGCCTTGCTGATCACCAGCCTCGCTTTCGCCGATGAGCTTGAAGCCAGCCGGATCACCGTCAACGTGGCGCATCCGGGCATGGTGGCCACCGGGCTGGTGCGTCATCCAGGCGCCGCGGCCATGGCCTGGAAACTGATGGCGCCATTCCTGCTGACCGAGCAACAAGGCGCCGCGACGCCGCTGCACGTGGCGCTCTCGCCGGCCTGCGCCGGGGTCAGCGGGCGGTATTGGAAGCGATGCCGGCCGAGCCGTCCGAACCCGCTTGCGCTGGACCCGGCGCTGCGTGCCCGGGTCCTGGCAGCGACGGAGGCGCTGGTCTTGGCCACTCCGCCACGCCGCTGAACAGGCTGCGCGCGACACCCAGCAGCCAGACATGGGCGCTCCAGCCGCGCGCCCCGAACGGCCCGCGCACACCATGCACGCGTTGCGGCGGACCAAACAGGCTGGGTTCTTCCGACTGGCTCGCCGCCGCGTCGCGCGACAGCATGGTCTCGAAGCGCACCTGTTCGGTGAGCCAGGCGGCGAGGCTCGGCGACAGCCGGCTGACCAGCGCGAAGGCGAGCACGGTGGAACTCACGGTCATCTCGCGCCGCCGCCCGGTTGCGGCGAGGTAGAGCGCCTGCGCCACGATCTCGGGTTGATAGACCGGGGGCAGCGGTCGCGAGGGCGCGCCCATGTACGAGGGCGCATGGCTGAAGAAGGGCGTGTTCACCGCTGGCGGGAACACCGTGCAGACATGGACGCGGCTGCGGCTCAGACGCAGTTCGGCGCGCACCGACTGGCTGAAGCCGCGCACCGCCGCCTTCGCGCCGGCATAGGACGTCATCAGCGGCAGTCCGCAGAAGGCGATGCCGGAGCAGACATTGACGATGGTGCCGCGATTGCCCGGCAGCATGTGGCGCAGCGCGCAGCGCGTGCCGTTGACGGTGCCCATGTAGGTCACTTCGGTGACGCGCCGGAATTCGGCGTCCGGAACGTCGAGCAGCGAGCCATAGACGCCGTTGCCGGCGGCGTTGATCCAGACATCGACGCCGCCGAGGCGGTCGGTGAGCTGCGCCGCCGCCTGTTCAAGCGCGTCGCCATCGCTGACATCGGCGTTCGCCGTGGCGCTGACACCACCGGCTTTGGCGACATCGCCCGCGGTCTGGGAGAGCCCGTCGCCGCCACGCGCGATCAGCCCCACATTCCAGCCGCGCCGTGCGAACAGCTCAGCGGTGCAGCGTCCGATGCCCGACGAGCCGCCGGTGATGACGACGACCGGACGGCCGGAGCGCAGACATGGTGCGGCGGACTGATCCATGCCGGTCACAGATCACGCGTCAGCACGTCTGTAAATGGCGGAACGGCTTGTCAAAAAGTAACCGGCATGTCTGCCGTCAGCTCCACGCCGATGATACCCTGTTGAGCAGCAAGTGGGCTCGGTGCCGCTGTGCCGCTGACATGTCCGATGCCTGCTCTCGATCCAGTTGCGGGTCTCCGTGCGGCTGGCGGCGATGCGAGAAGCCTGACAGGCGGGGCAGAGTGCTCGACCGCCGGACTGCCATCCTGATCGCGGCCACGATGCGCCGCGAGGCGTGAAACATGGAGACTGACGATCATGCGCCGACTGATTTCCTCGGGTTCACCGTTCGAGTCCAGCATCGGCTATTCCCGGGCCGTCGTGGACGGAGAATGGGTTTTCGTGTCCGGAACCACCGGCTTCGACTACGAGGCCATGACGATCTCGTCTGACATACGTGAGCAAGTTGAACAAACGATGCGCAATGTCGGGAAGGCTCTGGCAGAGGCAGGCAGCTCGTTGGCCGACGTGGTGCGCGTCCGTTACATCCTACCTGATGCGGCCGATTTCGAGCCGTGCTGGCCCATACTGCGGCAGTACTTCGGCGATATTCGTCCGGCGGCAACGATGATCGCGGCGGGGCTTTCCGATCGGCGCATGAAGATCGAGATCGAGGTCACGGCACGCCGTGCTGTCGGATGAGCCCAGGGAGGGGCTACGCCGACGCACGGCCTCTGCCGCTGACCCTTTTCAGATATCCGGCACGCGTGGCAGGCTCCATGGATAGCGACGGGGCGGATGAGATGGACTTCGAGGGTGGATGCCAATGTGGCCGCGTCCGATATCGAGCTGAGGGACCAAGTGACCTCTCAAGTATCTGTTACTGCCGCATGTGTCAGAAAGCATCATCGTCTGTCAGACATCCTCCTGCCGCAGCGGCCGCGCTGACGGCTGGTCCGGACTGCGCCCCTTGCCGTATCGAAACAACCGGCCCTTGCGGTCCGGGGCAATCCCGGCCGCCTTGCGGGATGCCGTCCATCAGCCGCCGCCACTCGGCGCCGTCGAGCACCGGGGCCTTGCCGGTCTTCACCACGTGCTTCGGGCCGGGCTCCGAGCTGGCAGGGTTCGCCGGCATTATCTGACCGACCACCAGCCAGTTGCACAGCATGCGGATTGCCGCGAGCTGCTGCTTCACGCTCGGCGCCGACACTTCGGACCCCGGTTCCTCTATGTAAGAGGCGACGTCGAACGGCCGGATGCCGGCAAGTGGCAGGCCGCGGCGCGCGCACCAGGTAAAGAACCGGCTTCAGGCGCGGGCATAGGCGCGGCGTGGGTTAGGGTTGCGGATGTTGGCGGTGAAGAACGCGATGGAGCGCCAGCCGGCCCGCTCGCCTTCCCGGGCAACCAATGACGGAACCAGAGGTGACCGTGGCCGAGCGGGGTCAAGGCCACTGCTGCCGAGGCGTTGACCTGGTCTCGCCGGTCATCGGCCACGCTCTTCCGGGTGTTCCGCCAGCACGCGCGCGCGTAAGCTGGGGGTCCAGCGAAAGTTGGTGCGACCTAAGGCGTCCAAGGCATCGGGCAGGTCCAGCAGGTCATGACGCGCGGCCCGGACAAGCAGGCCAAGCGTTCCGGTCACCACAAAGCCTCGTGCGCGGGCCGCGGCGACGCTGGCGCGATCATCCATCAGCACAAGGTCAGGCCGCCGTTGCATGGCCAGGGCGAAGGCGGCCCGTTCACCTTGGTCCAATGCTGAATCCACCTGAACCAGCATGTCCGGCATCACTGAGTGGACCGATAGCCAGCCTGGAGGCGACGCGATCCAGTCCTGCACGGCAACGGGCGCCTTCGGATGGGCTAGCTCTTCCCGGACCACATCGGGAATGGCGACCTCGCTGAATAGGATCATTACGATTTCAATGTGCCCGGCAAGGATCAGATAGTGCAGTGGCCCGGTATCCGCGACGGCACGCATGCCTCACAAACCGATACGGTCCAGGTCCTGCATCTGGCGGTCGAATTCCTCGACGGTGATCCCCTCGACCACGCCGTGCGCCTTGAGGAAACCATCCAGCTCGCCGCGGGTGGCGAACCCCAACATCTGCCTCAGCTCAGGTCGGGTCAGGCGGCCGGCGCGGTATTCCTCCAGGCCAAACGCTTCCAAGGCACGACGTGGGAGGTCTACCTCGGTGCCGAGCCGGGCGGCTAGCGCATCGGGGATGGGAATGGTGATGTTCATCATTGGAGCCTAGCTTGGCCGAGCGGGCGGGAGCAAGGCTCCACTCCTCGGTCGCAGTGACCCCAACATGGCCTTCACGTCCAGGCAGCAAGTCGCGAATACGTTCCCATTGATCGTCGCCCAGAGCGTAGCATCGCATCGGTCAGCTCCGGCGTGTCCATTGGCGGAATGGTGGCGTCGGAACTGATCAGGCTGGCGCCCGAGCGAGTGACGCGGCTGGCGCTTGTGGACACGGTCGCGCGGCCCGACACGCCTCAACGAAAGGCTTTCCGCCATCTGGCCAACATCGCCGTCGGGATGAGCGGCGACTTTCGGCGGCTGGCTCGGTACAATCTCGGCTCACTGATCCACCCGTCGGCGGCGGAGGATGTGCGCGACGAGTTGGTGGCAATGAGCGTGAGGGTCGGTTCCAGAACCTGCATCCGGCAAAACCGCGCGGTGATGGCACAGGGCGACCAGCGCAAGCTCCTGCCAGGCATCGCCGTCCCTACCGCGGTGATCGTTGGTCAGGAAGATCAGATGACGCCCTTCTGACTATCTTAGGAAATCCACGCCTCCACGCCTGGATCGACCCTTCACGTCATTCCCGATTGCGGGCACCTTCCTCCTATTGAAAAGCCGCAGGTCATGGCCGTCTCGCTGAAGGAGTTGCTTGAGCACGCAGCCGCCGCCTGATGCCGGATGAGCCGCCGGTGATGATGACCGGACGGTCGGTGGGAGGTGGTCATGAGAAGAGTATGGGCATGCCCGGCGAGAGCGGCATGCCAAACACCTCGACCTGATCGAGATGCAGGAAATCGAACGACTCCAGTTGGAGCTTGATGAAGCGCGCGGCGAACGGCACATCCTGCCACCATCGCCATGGGTGCGGCATGGCGCCGCCGCCGAAATCGTCGTTCTGTTCCCGTCGCGCGCGCCTCTCCCAGGTCTCCCCGTCGAGCGACGAAAGGATGACGATATGCCGCGCCCGATCCTGCGCCACGTCGTTGCGATTGAAGATCCTCACCTCGGTGATCAGGCATTGCTGTTCGAGATCGACCATCCACCAGGGAGCGGCCTCGGCGCTGGTATGAAACTGATAGCTGTGGGACCTGCGGCCACTGACCGCGCCAGCCGCCTCAAGCGCGGGGTCCTGCTTGTCGGACGACCAGATCAAGTCCAGCGAGCTTACCAACGCCGGCTTGTTCCTGGAAAGATTGGCGCCGAACGGCTCGTCGACATAGAGCCAAGGAGAGATCGTGTCGGATACACTGCGCATGCGCATGGTCTCCTTGCAGTTCCGCATGTAGTCGACCGCGCTCAGATACGAGCGCGCCGCCGCTTCCGGTTCAACCAGTGTCATTGTCGCCGAAAAGCCAGGCGCGGACTGCGCATCGGCTACAAGATGGCCGCCGCAATTGAGATACAGGCTTTGATGATTGCAGATCGAGTCAATCAGCGCCTGGTTCGAGGATGCAAAGGAATTTGAGCTGAGCGTAAGCACACGCTTTGCTTTAACGAAGAGCCCGCAATGCAGCGCCGAACCCTCGAACGCACTGACTAGAGAATGATTGCGCCAAAGTCTGATTTGATCTCGTAATGTCAGCTCTTCGGGGCTGACGACGTTCACTCCGGCGCCGGCAATGATCTCGGCAAAAAGTTCTTCGCCATTTACTCGTCGGACTCCATGCGAGAGCTTGTGTTTAGTCAGGAACAGTGGCCTTGCGTCTCGATCATGGTCGCTGCCTCCGGCGATCGAGGCGGCAAGATCGACGCAGAAATCCGCAAACGCGCGCCAAGCGAAACTGTCCTCAACGAATAGCGGTTCGGGAACTTCGATCTCAGGAACGACAGTAAAATCTTGAACTTCGACAAGGCGGTCTTCGAGAACTCCCAAGGCGTCGAAAATTGCCCGGATAAACGGGATCGCCAAGCGTGATTTCAGGTCTCCTGGACCCGCGGTAATGATCCGGAAGTCCGGATTCTGTCTGGCAACAGTCCAGAGCCTGGGCAGAGTGCTCACCAGAAAATGACCAAAATGCTCGTGGATGTGTCCGATCCACACATACCGTCCCCGCGGAAGAAGGTTGCCGGCATGGACGTTCGCGTTGGTTGTGGTGGAAGCTCCGAGCGTGGCCAGACCTACACTTCCTGAAGCGAAGCCTTCTCGCATGAAGGGAGAACTCGGCACAAGCAGTCGGCGCTCATCGTAGAGCGCCCAACCCAACACTACGGCATTGCGCACCGTCACGGATGTTGGCTGTCCGGCGAAGACATGGTGGCCGCCGAAAGCCGTTCGCGTCCGGACGAATGTCATCACTACGGCGTCCCAGGCTCGCGCGCCCTCTCAGTGCGGCGGAGGCAGCGATTGACTCTGCACCGGCGTGGACGGCGCAAGCTGCACGGGGCCACCATTCCCGCCGCCATAGCCGCCCGGGGTGTTCGGAGCGGTGGCGTTGTCATAGGCGGTATCCGGTCGGTAGGGAGCCGGGTAAGGCGACGAACTGCTCGCGAGGCTGCCGTAACGCATGAGCGTCGCGCGCAATGGGTCGGCGGCTGGATTGTTCACCCGCATCGCGACGGTAATGTCCTGCACGCCGACCGGCTGGCCGTAATAGATGCGGTTGCCGGTGCTGTCGAAGGACAGCGCGCTGCCTTGCAAAGAGAGGCCGGCGAACAAGCCGCTGCTCTTCTCGACGGCGACGATGTCGGCGTTCAGCGCGGTCGAGGTGGCGCCCTCGACGCCAGCGCCCAGCGTGGCCAGGGTGATCGAGGCGTTGGCGCCGAACTTGAACTGGCTGTCCATGATCGCGGTCAGGCCTCGCGGGGTCATGATGAAGAGCATCAGTTGCACGTCCTGGACGCCCGCCTGGAAGCCGAACGAGCCGGAGACCATCGAATAGAAGGCGGGGTCGGACCAGGAGCCGGCGCCGTCCCGCGCGAGCAGCACGCAACCGCCGCCCGATCCGCCGAACATGAAGGACATCCGGAAGATGTTCGGGCAGATCATGACGCCGCGCGCGCGCTCGAGAAATCGGCGTGCCGGTTCGCCGTTATTGCCCGTCTCCAGGATGTCCTGGGCGGTCAATGTGGAGCGGTCAACCAGACGCTGCTGCTGCTCCTGCCGCTGGGATATGCTTTGCTGCGCCTGCGCGGCCGGCGCCGCCAGGAACGCGGCCAGCAGGCCAGCCAAGCCACGGGCTGCCCCGGTGCGTACCCTCATTCTCTGTTCTCCCTTGCCTGGTCCGACGCCGTTCGTACACCAGATCGCGCGCTGCCATAGCAAGTATCCCGCCGTCGAACGTAAATCGAATCGAAAGGCGCCGCTCCTGATGATTTACGCCAAGGCAATCCCCGACGCTTCGGCAAGCGCCTGCGCGATACCGGGAGCCGCGGCCAGAATCGGGGCTGCGCGATGCATGCCGCCGTCGCGCAGGAAAGGAGAGACCACAGCGCCCGCCTCCGCCAGGATCGGCAGGGCGCCTGCCACGTCCCATAGGTTGATCCAGATTTCGACGTAGCCGTCGAGTCGGCCGCAGGCGACGTCGGCGAGTGCCAGCGCGCCGCAGCCGCCGGTCCGAGGTGCTGCCCCGCGCGCCACCATCCGCTCGATCATGGCGTTATAGTCGCCCACGGCGACCTTGGGACCCCAACCGACCTCGATCATTGAGGAGGCCATCCGGCCAGTGTCTGCCGCCCGCAGCGGCGCGCCATTCAGAGTGGCGCCGCCGCCCGCTCGCGCGGCAAAGCGTTCAGAAAGGGCCGGGGCGTCCAACAGCCCGCAGACCGGCTCGCCGTCCGCGAGCAGGCCGAGCGAGACGCACCAGCGCGGGCGGCCGCGCGCGTAGTTGGCGGTGCCGTCGATCGGATCGACCACCCAGCGCAGACTTGAGGGGGCGCCGGTCCGCGCGCGGTCGCCGCCTTCCTCGCCGAGCAGGCCGTCGTCCGGAAACAGGCAAGCGAGACGTTCGGCGATCAGCGTCTCGACCGCGCTGTCGGCTTCGGTCACCCAGTCCTGCGCTCCCTTGAGCGTGGCCGCGGCAGCACCCGGCGGCGGCCGCATGCGCATGGCCAGAGACGCCGCATCCTCGACAATGCCGCGTGCTGCTTCAAATCGTCGGCTGATGGCTTCGCTGTGCATGCAACAAGGGTGCGTCGGTCCTATTCGACGCGCAAGGCCGCTCTCAGCGACGCGGTGATCGCCGGATCTTCCAGCATGGCCAACCGGCCGGCGGCGATGCTGGCGAAGCGGTGGGTCAGGGCGCGCCGCCGGCTCGAGGCAAGCGCGTGCACCGGCGCTTCGCGCAGCAATTCGGCCTCGTGCTGGAACAGCGCCATCCGGCTGCCGCACTCCTCGCCGATGCAGGCGATGACCAGCCCGGTGTCCGCGGGCAGCAGCGGGAGGGGGAAGCGCTCGTCGACCGCGAAATACAGGCTGTCGCAGTACTGACGATATTCCGGCCACTTGGTGTCGGTGAGGAAATCGCGCGGGCCGGATTTGACCTCGATGCAGGCGAAGCCGCCGTCCGGCCGCAGCGCCAGGATGTCGGCGCGCCGGCCGTTCGGCAGCGGCACCTCGTGCAACACCACCCAGCCGAGTTGCGCGCACAGCCGCGCGGCCGCGCGCCGTATCGCGAGGGCATTCTCGGGAAGTGCCAGGGGGATCAGCGTGTGCGCACCAGCAGATGCTGCTTCCTGCCGACGGAGAGCTTGATCGCGCCGTCGTTGAGGTCGGCCTCCGAGACCAGGCGGTTCTCGTCCTCCACCAGCGCGTCGTTGAGGCGCAGGCCGCCGCCGCGCGCGAGCCGACGCGCCTCGCCGTTGCTGGCCGCCAGTCCGACCTCGGCGAACAACCGGCATACCGGTATTCCCGAGCGCAAGGCCGCGTTCTCGACAAGCCGGACCGGCAATGCGTCGGCCGTGCCGGCTCCGGCCTCGAAAAGCTGCCGCGCCGTCTCCGCCGCCGCTTCCGCCGCCGGCCGGCCGTGGCAGATCGCTGTTGCCTCGGTAGCCAGGAGCTTCTTGGCCTCGTTGACCGCGGCCCCTTGCAGCGCTGCCAGCCGCTCGCATTCCCCGAGGTCAAGTTCGGTGAACAGGCGCAGGAAGCGGCCGACATCGGCGTCCTCGGTGTTGCGCCAGAACTGCCAGTAGTCGAACACGGACAGCCGCTCGGCCGACAGCCAGACGGCGCCGGAGGCGGTCTTGCCCATCTTCGCGCCGGCGGCGGTGGTCAGCAGCGGCGTGGTCAGGCCAAACACCTGCCTCTGATCGGTGCGCCGCACCAGATCGACGCCGGAGACAATGTTGCCCCACTGATCCGAGCCGCCCAGTTGCAGGCTTACTCCGTAGCGGCGGCCAAGCTCGCGGAAATCGTAGCTCTGCAGGACGGAGTAGTTGAATTCGAGGAAGGTCAGACCCTGTTCGCGCTCCAGCCGCTGCCGGACGGACTCGAAGCCCAGCATGCGGCTGACGCTGAAATGCGCGCCGATCTCGCGCAGCAGGTCGATATAGCCGAGCCGGTCGAGCCACTCGGCGTTATCCGCGATGATCGCGTCCGTGGGGCCGCCGCCGAACCGCAGCAGGCGCTCGAGCGTGCGTCGTATGCCCTGGCGGTTCGCCTCGATCCGCTCGTCATCGAGCAGCAGGCGCGCCTCGTCCCGAAACGACGGATCGCCGATCCGGCTGGTGCCGCCGCCGAGCAGGGCGAGCGGACGATGGCCGTGCCTCTGCAGCAGCCGCAGCACCATGATCGGGATCATGTGGCCGACATGCAGGCTGTCCGCGGTCAGATCAAAGCCGGCATAGGCGCTGACCGTGCCCGCCATCAACGCGGCATCAAGCCCCGCATGATCGGTGCATTGAAAGACGTAGCCGCGCGCCTCGGCTTCCTGGAGGAACGGTGTCGTGCTCATCCAGACGCGCCGAGGCGGCTCAGTCGGCGGCCAGGGCCATGGTCTTGCGCGCCAGGATCCTGCCGACATAGTCGTCGATCGCCACCGAGACATGATCGGCGTGGTGGGCGAACACGTGGTCGGCGCCGGCATAGACGCGGTAGTCCACCTGCACGCCCTTCTGGGTGTTCAGCTTGTCGACCAGCTTGCGCACCGCGGGCTCCGGCACCAGCTCGTCGGCGTCGCCATGCAGCAGCAGGCCGCCGCATGGGCAAGGGGCGAGAAAGCCGAAATCATAGTGGTTGGCGGGCGGCGCCACACTGACCCAGCCGGAGATTTCGGGACGCCGCATCAGCAACTGCATGCCGACGAAGGCGCCAAAGGAATATCCGGAAATCCAGAGGCCACTGGAATTCGGATTGACGGTCTGCATCCAGTCGAGGGCCGCGGCCGCGTCGCTGATCTCGCCGATGCCGCCATCATAGCGGCCCTGCGAGCGCCCGACGCCGCGAAAGTTGAAGCGCATGACCGAGAAGCCGAGCCGCTCAAAGGCGCGATACATCGCATAGGTGATGCGGTTGTTCATCGTGCCGCCGTGCAGCGGGTGCGGGTGCAGGATCAGGGCAAGCGGCGCATTCGGCTCGCCGGAATGGTGGTAGCGACCCTCGAGACGGCCGTCTGGGCCAGCGAACATCACCTCAGGCATGATTTCCCGAACTTTTCTTTGCTGCGCCTCGAGGCATGGACGCCAGCTCTGTTGCAACGCACTCTCAGACGCTTGGCATGCCCCGCCACGCGTGCTGGTTCAACTCAATCAAACCCCGTCCCGTGGAACCGGCGGGGCGGAACTCAGAACATCAAGGCCGCGCATATGGCGCCCCGCACCCGATTTTCAAAATGCTCGAATTTCGGGCGTGCATTGCGCGCATTGAGGGACAAGGATCGCCGGACTGGGAGACATGCCCGGAAGAGATGCCCGGGAGAAATGCGACGTCATGAAAACGGCCTTCTTGATGCGGCTTTGCGGACCCAGATGCTGATCCGGGACAACTGACGGCCATCTCTATAACCGCGACGATCACGCATTTACACAGAAATCAGGACCTCGCGTGAGCAACAGACAAAAAAATCGGACACGGAATTGTGAAAATGACGCAACGATATAGCACTCTGGTGTTCGAACACCACGATAGGCCGCTTTATGGCTGCATACCCTAACGGAATGTTTACTTGCCTGGACGCCAATGCTTCGGAGCCGCTTCGTACGGAAGCTTTGTCGGCGATGGTCGAGGCTGCCCGGCTCGATGGCAATCCGTCCTCGCCGCACCGCGCCGGACGCCTCGCGCGCGCCTGCCTGGAACAGGCCCGCGAACGTATCGCCGTCTTGTTCGGCGCGGAACCTGACGATCTGGTATTCACCTCCGGCGGCACCGAGGCCAACGTGCTGGCGCTGCACGCGATCGGGCGCAGGATCCTTGCGGGCGCCACCGAACATGAATGCGTCCTTGCCGCATCCTCAGGCGCGTCGAGGCGGGTTGCCGTGGATGAGGATGGGCGCGTGCGGCTCGACTGCCTTGAACAGATGCTGGAGCAGGGCGGCCCGGCTCTGGTCTGCCTGATGCTGGCCAACAACGAGACCGGCGTGCTGCACCCGCTGACGGAGGCGGCGGAGCTGTGCCGGCGCCACGGCGCCTGGCTGCATGTCGACGCGGTGCAGGCGGCCGGCCGAATTGCGGTCGACTGCATTGGGCTTGGCGCGGACAGCATGGCGCTCTCGTCGCACAAGCTCGGCGGACCGAAGGGCGCAGGCGGGCTGCTGCTGGCGGGCGGCAGGCGCGGCCGCCTGGCGCCGCTGATCGCCGGCGGCGGCCAGGAGCGTGGC
>CAXTRK010000044.1:0-25216 GCA_964246745.1 uncultured Acetobacteraceae bacterium | reverse complement strand
GCTATGGGTGGGGCGGCTTCTATGGGCCGTTCTACGGTGCCGGCTATTACGGACGCGGCTATTATGGCCACGGCTATTATGGTCATGGCTATTACGGCCACGGTTATTACGGCCACGGTTATTACGGCCACGGCGGGTTTCACGGCGGCGGCTATCATCGCTGATCCGCGTCGTGCGGATTGGCTCTCCGGCCAAGGAACTGATGGAGATTTGCGATGGCCGGGATGCGTAAGTTCAAGAGCGATGCCTTCGAGGCGGTCCACAGCACTGCCGTTGGCATGTATCGCGTCGGCACGATCGACAAGGCCACCATGCGCGAATTTGATGAAACCTGTCTGACCGTCACGCCGCCCCGCGCGCCGGCGGCGAGAAGTGGGAAACCGGGGCCAAGAAGCCGAGTGGCGCCGCGCTCAAGCTACTCGCCATCGTCAAGAAGCACGGGCTGAAAATTCTGACATAGTGCCCTTCGGAGGCCGACTCTGACGATCGGACGATGACAAGCCTGGCGGCATGGCCACACTGGCGGCGCCGCCGATGCGGCAGGCGGTCAGGTGATTACGGTCTCAGCACAGGCCGATGCAGCAGATCCAGCGCCTGGCTGAAGAAGTCATCGCCGCCAAAATTGCCTGATTTGAGGGCGAGCATCACACCGGCATGGCGCTCGCCCAGCGCATGCAGCACCGGCACCCCCGGCGCAATCGACTCGCCGATCAAAAAAGCCTGCACACCGAGCCTGTCCACCACCGCGCCGGATGTCTCCCCTCCCGCCACGACCAGTCGTGTCACGCCTGCCTCCATCAGATCCTGCGCGATGGTTGCGAAGGCCTGCTCGACCGCGCCGCCGACAGCTTCGGCGCCGCGGTCTTGCTGAAGCGCCTGCACCTTGTCGGGAGTGTCGCTGCTCGCGATCAACACCGGACCTTTCGGCAAACGCGCCCGCGCCCAATCGCAGGCGGCCTGCATCTCGGCGCCGCCACCCATAAGCCGGGCCGCGTCAAGCCGCAGGCACGGCATGTGTTGTTCGGCTTGCGCGATCTGCCGCAAGGTGGCGGCCGAGCAGCTTCCCGCCAGGATGGCAGCGTGGCCGCCGGGTGCGGGTGCGGGCAGTTGCGCCGGCATTGCCGACGCCTTGGCGGCGCCACGCGACGCAAGACAGCGCGCGAGGCTTGAGCCGAGGCCGGAGGCGCCGACCGAGAGCGGTCCGTCGAGGGCTGCTTCAGCGATCGCATCAAGATGGCGCGCGGCGACAGAGTCGGCGATGGCAGCCCCGGCGCCTTCTGTCCCCGCCCGGGAGAGCGCCTCGCGGATGGCGTCGGTCCCGTTCTCGACCGTGTCCAAAGGCACCAGCACCACCGGAAAGCCGCTCTGCCGGCCCAGCACCCGCACCAGATCCGAGTCGCGCATCGGATTGAGCGGATGGTCTTTCAGCGGACTTTCCTGCAGCAGCACCGAGCCCACGAACAGGTGGCCCATATAGACGCTACGCCGGTTTTCGGGAAAGGACGGATTGACCAGCACCGTGCCTGCCGCTGCGCCCGCCCTGGCGCGCAGCGCGTCCAGAACCGGGCCGATATTGCCACGGTCGGTGGAATCAAAGGTCGAGCAGATTTTGAACAGCACATGCCCGGCACCGCGCGCGCGCAACCATTGCTCAGCCTCGAGTGCCAACGCGACCGCCTGCTCGGGCGGGATCGACCGGCTTTTCAACGACACCACGATCGCATCCGCCTCGGGCAGCATGACCGAGGCAGCCGGCACGCCAATGGTTTGCACGGTGCGCAGCCCGGCCAGCGACACCATGCTGGCGAGATCGGCGGCGCCTGTGTAATCGTCGGCGATGCAACCGAGAGCGATCGTCACGCGGGCGTGTCCTGGTGCCGCGGCGCATACCGCCTGAACCAGCCGAGACCCTCCGCGGTCGCTCCGCGCGGCCGATATTCACAGCCGACGAAGCCTTCGTAGCCGAGACGGTCGAGTTCACCGAACAGATAGGGCCAGTTCAACTCCTCGCCGTCCGGTTCGTGCCGTCCCGGCACGCTTGCCACCTGGACATGGCCGGTGATCGGCAGCAGCCGGCGCAGCGCCATGGTGACGTCGCCATGCATGATCTGATGGTGGTAGATATCGAACTGCAGCTTGAGGTTCGGCAATGCCAACTCTGCGATCAGCCGTTCGGCGGCAGAAAAATCGTCGAGAAAATAACCTGGCATGTCGCGCTGGTTGATTGGCTCGATGACGAGGTCGAGCCCTGCTTCGGCCAGTCGGCCCGCGGTGACGCGTATCGCCTCAAGATAGGCGCTGTTCGCTTCCGTGTCGTCCGCCGCCGCCATTCCAGCCATCAGATGCAGCCTTGTCACCTTTGTCGCCCGCGCATAGTCGAGCGCCCGGGTCACACCCTCGCGCAGCTCGGCATGACGCGATCGCAGTGCGGCGAGCCCGCGCTCTCCCGCCGCCCAGTCTCCCGGAGGAAGGTTGAACAACGCCACCGTCAGATGGTTTCGCTCGATCCGCTCGGCAATCGCCTCAGGCGTTTCCGCATAGGGGAACAGGAACTCGACCGCATCGAACCCGGCATCGGCCGCCGCATCGAAACGGTCGAGAAAGGCGTGCTCGTTGAACATCATGGTCAGATTGGCGGCAAAACGCGGCATTATCCTGCCTCTCCACTTCCCGGCTTTTGAGGTAACGACAGGCCCGCCAGCCGCCCGTACACGCGGGCCACGGACGCATCGTCATCGCCGCCCATCCCGGCGGACGCGGCCATCAGGAACATCTGCAACGCGGCGCCGGCGACCGGCACCGGAAACTTCGCGGACCGCGCCATGTCGAGCACGATGCCGAGATCCTTGGTAAAGATGTCGATCGCGCTGCGCGGCGTGTAGTCGCCTTCGAGCACGTGCGGGATGCGGTTCTCGAACATCCAGGAATTGCCCGCGGACCTGGTGATGACCTCATAGACGCGCGCAAGATCCAGACCCTGCCGGCTGGCGAAGCTGATCGCCTCGCAGGCCGCCGCGATATGCACGCCGGCGAGCAACTGATTGACCATCTTGAACGCGGCGCCCTGGCCGGCCTCATGCCCGAGTTCGTAGAGCGTACCGGTCATCGCTTCGAGCGCGGGACGCGCTCGCGCGAACGCCTCGGCGCTGCCGGAGGCCAGCATGGTCAGGCTGCCATCCGCCGCGCGCGCGGCGCCGCCGCTCATCGGCGCATCAAGATAGTGCCGCCCACACGCTTCAAGCCGGCCGCAGAGCGCGCGCGCCATCTCCGGCGCCATCGTCGCCGAAGAGATGAACACCGCATCCGGCTTCATCGCCTCCGCACAACCCTGAGGCCCGAACAGCACCGCTTCGGTCTGTGACGCGTTGACCACAGCGGCAATGACGGCATCCGCACGGCGCGCGGCCTCGGACGGAGTGGCCGCTATTGTGCCGCCCGACTGCGCCAGCCGTTCGGCCGCCGCCGGCGAGACGTCGCAGCCGGCCACCGAAAATCCCGCACGCAGCAGCGACTGCGCCATGCCCAAGCCCATCGATCCGAGGCCGATGACCGCCGCTGTCGGCTGCGTCGTCATGATGTCCTCTGCCGGCTGTGAACGCGCCTGGCCTTATGCCATGATCTTTGCGGAGACGGGACGCGCGCATGACTGAAAGCAAGCTTCGTGAGCAAATCTGCATGGTTTCCCGCTCGCTGTTCGAGCGCGGGTTCACCGCCGGGACCTCCGGCAATATCAGCGTGCGCCTCGACGACGGCGGCTGGCTGGTGACGCCGACCAACGCCTCGCTGGGGTTTCTCGATCCAGCAAAGCTGTCGCGGCTGGACCCTGCGGCAAATCTCCTGTCCGGCGATGCCCCGAGCAAGGAAATCCCGCTGCATCAGGCTCTCTATGACACCAGCGGCGACGCGGGCGCCATCGTGCATCTGCACTCGGTCCATTCGGTGGCGGTCTCCATGCTGCCGGAGATTGATCCGCGCGCGGTGCTGCCGCCGCTCACCGCCTACTCTGTCATGCGGGTCGGCGCCGTGGCATTGGTGCCCTATTATCGTCCCGGCGACCCGGAGGTTGCCGGCGCCATACGAGGTCTCGCCGGTCGCCATACGGCCGTGCTGCTGGCTAACCACGGTCCGGTCGTGGCCGGCAAGACGCTCGACTTGGCGCTGGCCGCAACCGAGGAACTCGAGGAGACCGCGCGCCTCTACCTGCTGCTGCGCGGCCTCAACCCGCGCCTGCTGACGCAGGCACAGGTCGATGATCTGGTTGCGCATTTCGGTCTCGATCCGTATCATCCATAGGTCTCATCGCACATGGCGCCGCCAATCGTGCTGCTCCCTGAAGCCCAGCACCTCGCGCGCCTTGCGGTTTGAGAGCAGCCCCTCGAACTCGCCGAGTTCGCCACGCACCGGAACCTCCGGGTAGTAGCGCCGCAGCAACTCGGCGGTCGGCAGATCCGACGAGGTGTGATTGTTCGCGGCGTTGAACACCTGATAGCCGAGGCCGTCCTTCTCGATGCCGAGGCGCACGATCTCACCCAGGTCGCGCGCATCGATATAGCTCCAGGCGATCTTCTTGCGGAAGTCGGGCTTGGCGAACCATTCCGGAAAAAGCGCGTATTCATGCGGCTCGATGACGTTGCCGATCCTCAGCGCGTAGATGTCGGCGCCGCTGCGTAGATGAAAGCCGCGCGCCGTGCGCTCGTTGCAGATCTTGGAGATGGCGTAGCTGTCCATCGGGTCCACCGGATAGCCCTCGTCGAGCGGGAAGTATTCCGGCACGCGCGGCGTGTTGGCGAAGACAATGCCGTAGGTGGTCTCGCTTGACGCAATGATCACCTTGGGAATGCCGAGGCGGGTCGCGGCATCGAGCACATTGTAGGTGCCCATCACGTTGATCCGGTACACTTCGTTATCGGGCACGATCATGATGCGCGGGATCGCCGCGAAATGCACCACCGCGTCGATCTTTTCCGGACGAAGGTCGGAATCGAACTCGTGCAGCCCGGTATAGGAGGAAAACGCGTTGAATAGCTGGCCGGCATCGGTGATGTCGGTGATCAGCGTGCGCACCTTGGGATGGTCGAGCGGCCTGGTGTCGATGTTGAGCACGTGATAGCCCTGCTCGACCAGATACGCGACCGCGTGCTTTCCAGCCTTGCCGCTGCCGCCCGTAAACAGAATGCGCTTCATGCGTCGAGACCCTTGCACAAGTGATCGTTATCAATCGCGAGCGCGGCGCGGCTGCCCGAGCACGAGCTCAGCCCCGGCACGAGCCGCCGCCGAGCACGCAGAACTCGGCGCAGAAGCGGTGGTTGAGCTTTACCGTGCGCGCGGCTTCGGCCAGCGTCGCGCCAAGCTCGAATTGCGGATCGTACGGCAGCAACGTGCAGCTCACCACCGCCGTGCGATCCGCGCCGCGCCGTTTGATCACCATGCGCTGTTCAGCACACATCACCTCTCGGGGATGCTTGCCAAGGATCTCCCAGCAGGCCTCGGTGATCTCCGGGACGGCTTGGTTTCGATCCATTTCCGGAAACAGCACGAGCCGTTGCGGATCATCCGCGTCAATCCCGATGCCGTGCTCGGCAAACAGCGCGGCGAAGCCGACGCGGAGCGAGGCTTCGTCCTCGTGCCAGATCGTGCGGCCGGCGACGGCGACATCGAAGCCAGAGCCGGCCAGCCAGCGCAGCCCGTCCAGCGTCGGTGCCCACGTCGCCGCGCCGCGTAGGGATTCGTGCTCTCTCTGGCGATAATGGTCGAGCGAGATGCGAAGCGTGAGGCGTGCGGGGAAATCGTGCCGCAGCGCCAGCAGCGCCTGCTCGAAACGCCGCATCGGGCGCATGGCGTTGGTCAGAACCAGGGCCGCGTAGCCGGCTTCGAGCGTGTCACGCAGCATCGCGATCAGATCGCGGTTCATGAACGGCTCGCCGCCGGTGAAGGCGACGCAGGACAGCTCGGAATGCTGTGCCGCCTCGCCAAGCGTGGCGCGCACCTCGTCTCGGGTGAGGTAGGCCAGTCGGTCGTTCACCGGGCTGCTCTCGATATAGCAGCCCTCGCAGGTGATGTTGCAGAGCGTTCCGGTATTGAACCAGAGCGTGCGCAAGCCGCTGAACGGCACGCTGGCGCGACGCTCGCCCTTGGCGGTCACGTCCGGATCGCTGAAGCGGGCCGGCATCACGATGGGCGTCTCCAGGCGTCGCGTTGCCGGACAAATGGCAGACGCAGCGCATTTATGAAATGCGTCTCGTCGGGAGTGCGATAGGCGGAAACGCCGATTGGGGCGCACGGCGCATCGAACCGAAACGTGCCGTGCAGATGATCCCAGAAGCTCAACCCGCTCGACCAGTTCGACTCTGTCTGCTCATGGCTGGCGGTGTGATGGATACCGTGCATGCGCGGCGTGGTCAGCACGCGCGCGAGTTGGCGTTCGAGGTGAGCGGGCAGCCGCAGGTTGGAGTGATGGAACAGAATCGAGGCATAGAAGAAGCCTTGCCAGAGTGCGAGTGCCCGCGGCGAGACGCCGATCAGCGCGACCTGGGCGGCGCGCCAGGGCAGCGAAATGAGCATGTCGACGGCATGGAAGCGCAGCCCCGTGCTGGCGTCGAGATCGAGATCAATATGGTGCACGAGATGAAAACGCCAGAGCGCCGGCACCTTATGGGTCAGCACGTGCCAGAGATAGTAGGTGTAATCCATGGCGACGATGGCGAGCGCGTCGGCTGCCCAGTCCGGCAGATCCAGGTGCGGCACCAGGCCGACGCGGCGCCGCACCGCCCGTCGCGCGAGGGCACGGGACATCGGTCCTTCCATCGCCGCCACGATGACAAGGCTGAGGCCGCCGAGGGTGAGATTGCGTATGCTGCGTCGCGGTTCGATCTGCGTGCGTGGACGCAGCGCCGAAGCGCGCTCGGCCAGCATGATCGCGGCGAGTGCGACCAGGCCAGACAGCGGCGAGCCGGACGGAGGATCGGATTTGGACATCGAGCAGCAGATGAGCGCGCGCGACATTCGCGCAACCCCGGTCGCGCCAAGCGCTGTCGCCATCGTGGTGCCGATGTTCAACGAAGCGTCATCGCTGCCGCGCCTCCTGCGATCGCTTGCCGCCCTTGAGCCACAGCCCAGCGAACTGATCGCGGTCGATGGCGGCAGCACCGACGGATCGGCCGATCTCGCGGAGGCCGCCGGCCTGCGCGTGCTGCGCGATCCTGCGCGTGGCCGGGCAAGGCAGATCAACCACGCGGTGGCGCAGGCGAGCGCCGATTATGTCTGCATCCTGCATGCCGATACCTTGCTGCCGGACGACGCCATCGACGTGATCCGCGCGGCGCTCGCCGACAAGCGTGTGTCGCTCGGTGGTTTTACGCCGCTGCTCAGCGGGCCCGCGTCGGTGCGCTGGGGCACCAGCCTGCATCATTCTCTCAAGACCTGGTATGCGCCGCTGCTTTTTCATCCGCGCCTGTTCCTGCGCGGCGGTCGTCTGCTGTTCGGCGACCAGGCCATGTTCTTCCGTCGGGAGGACTTCCACGCGGTGGGCGGCTGCGATCCGTCGTTGGCACTGATGGAGGAGGCCGATCTGTGCATCCGTCTCACCGCGCGTGGGCGCACCCGCCAGGTCAATCGAGTGGTGATCACGTCGGATCGCCGCGTCGCGGCCTGGGGCGGCCTGCGCGCCAACTGGATCTATCTCAAGGTCGGCGTACGCTGGGGACTTGGTTTCCGAAAGCGGCTCGAACGGCACTATCCGGATGTCCGCTAGGCGGATCGCAGGAAGCCGGTTTGCATGCAGTAATCCAGGATGCGGCTGAGATAGATCTCTCCCATTGGTGGACAAAAGCTGCCGGTCAGCGCCCTGAAACGGGCGTCGCAAAAACGCGGATCGCGCTTGAGGTAGCCGGCATAGAGCGTGGTCACCTGGTCGTGCAGCAGTTTCTCGCGCGCGGTCAGCGAGCGCGCGTCGAAGCGCTCGGGAGCGACCAGGCGCGGCAATCGGAAGTGCGGATAGGCGCTGCCGTAATGGTGCAGAAGCCCGAGCGGCACCGGGGCGCCGGAGACGAGATGAAAGATGCCGCCGGCCGCCCGGTCCATGCGCTCGGCGATATCGGCGAGGCCGGCCACCACGTAGTCGATCGGCACGAGATCGAGGCTGGCCGCGCGATCGGCCGGGAGCGAGGTAATCCGCCCGTCGGTCAGCAGACGGATCAATTGGTAGATGCCGCCGAACTCGCCGACCGCGCCGTCATGGGCGGCGCCAATGACGATGGACGGACGCGCGATGGCGACTGGAAGGCCCTGTCGGCCCGCAGCCAGCGCCAGATGCTCGGCGGCGGCCTTGCTCGACTCGTAGTGATTGGTGAAGTCGTGATCAGTGGCAGGCGGGGTTTCCTCGATCACGCCGCTACGCTCGCCGCAGACATAGGCGGTGCTGACCAGCAGCACCCCGATCGGCATTGGGCCGGCATGGGCGGCGAATGCCAGGACGTTTGCGGCGCCGCCCACGTTTACCTGCTCGTAGCGGGCGGGAGCAAGGTTGAAGCCGGTCACCGCCGCGCAGTGCACGATCAGGTCAAGGCTGGAGGCAAGCAGCGCGCAACTCGCGGAATTCAATCCGAAGCCATCAAGCCCGACATTGCCTTGCACAGTGACGATCTGTCCCGCCTCTGGCGCCGCGCCGCGCCAGGGCTCGGCGGCCAGTGCGGCGCCGTCGTTGCGTGACAATCCCTGGCTGCGATGCAGCAGAGCGAACACGGCGTGCCCGCGCTCGGTCAGAATGCCGGCCAACTCACGTCCGATGAGTCCGCTGGCGCCGGTGATCAGGATACGCAAGCTAAGTACCGCTCAACCGTCACCACGACCACCCGTTCCTCTGTTCACCAAGGTATGCGGCACAATGGCCGAGCACCGCAACATGGAGGCGGATGTGCCCAGAACCTACGATGTGCCCAAAACCTACGATGTGCCCAAAACCTACGATGTGCCCAAAACCTACGATGTGCCCAAAACCTACGATGTGATTGTTATCGGCGCGGGTTCCGCCGGACTGACCGCCGCCGGCGGCTGCGGCCGGCTTGGCCTTCGCGTGGCGTTGATCGAACGCGCGCGCATGGGCGGCGAGTGCCTCAATACCGGCTGCGTTCCATCGAAGGCGCTGCTCGCGGCCGGCAGGCGCGCGCACGCCATGAAAGGCCGCGGATTGGGGGTGTTGGCGCAACGGAAGCCTCGAGTCGATTTTGCGGGCGTACGGGCGCACGTCCACGGCGCGATCGCCGCCATCGCGCCGCACGATTCCGCCGAGCGCCTCGCCACATGGGGGGTGGAGGTGATCGCCGGCAACGCGCGCCTCGCCGGACCCGGCGCGGTCGAGATCGACGGGCGGGTGCTGGAGGCGCCGCGTATCGTGCTTGCGGTCGGCTCACGCCCCGCCGTGCCGCCGATCGAAGGGTTGGCGGAGACGCCGTTCCTGACCAATCAGACGCTGTTCGACCTCGATGTGCTGCCGACGCACCTGCTCGTGCTCGGCGGAGGTTCGATCGGCGTCGAGATGGCGCAGGCATTCCGTCGGCTGGGAGCCGCGGTGACTGTCATCGAGACCAAGCGGGCGCTTGCCGACGAGGAGCCTGATGCCGCCGCCCTGGTGCTGCGGACGCTGGTCGAGGAGGGGGTGGCGCTCAGACAGGACACCCAGGTGCGCCGCGCGGCAGTGCAGGCGGACGGCGTTCTGCTGGAACTGGCGGACGGCGAAACCGTCACCGGCAGCCATCTTCTCGTCGCCGCGGGACGACAGGCGGACACACACGGGATCGGGCTGGACCGGGCCGGAGTGCGGACCGGAAAGGGCGGCATTCTTGTCGACCAGCGCTGCCGAACCAGCAATCCACGCATCTTTGCCATAGGTGACTGCCGGGCTGGTCCACGCTTTACCCATGCGGCGGGTGACGAGGGCAGCATCGTGGTGCGGAACCTGGGCTTTGGCCTGCCTGCGCGGACCCGCAACACCGCGATGCCGGCAGTCACCTACACCGAGCCGGAACTGGCGCGGGTCGGCATGACCGAGCGGCAGGCGCGTGCACGCTATCGCCGCGTGCAAGTCCACCAGGAACAGTTTGCCGATAACGATCGAGCCGTGGCCGACGGCGACACGCGCGGCTTCGCAAAGATCGTGCGTGCCGCCGGGCGCGTGGTAGGAGTGACGATCGTGGGGCACAACGCAGGGGAGCTGATCACCCCCTGGAGCCTGATCGTTACCCGCAAGACGTCGTTATGGGCGCTGTCCGGCGCCATCCTGCCCTATCCGACACGATCCGAGATCTCCAAGAGCGTGGCCTTCATGGCCTACGAGGCAACGATATTCGGACGTCTGGCGCGCGGATGGGCGCAAGTGCAAGCGCGGCTCAGGCGCTGATCAATGACGGCGCCATTATCGCTCCGCGAGCGGCATCAGGTTGCGCGGCACGGCTCCGGTGTAGATCTGCCGTGGGCGGCCGATGCGTTGGCCGGGCTCCTCGATCATTTCCTTCCACTGGCTGATCCAGCCGGCGGTGCGGGCGACCGCGAACAGCACGGTGAACATGCTGGTCGGGATGCCCATCGCCTTGAGGATGATGCCTGAGTAGAAATCGACGTTCGGGTAGAGCTTGCGGGAGACGAAATACTCATCCTCGATGGCGATGCGCTCCAGCTCGACGGCCAGTTCCAGCAGCGGCTCGTGCTTGATGCCCAACTCGCCCAACACCTCGTGGCAGGTGGCCTGCATGATCTTCGCTCTGGGATCGAAGTTCTTGTAAACCCGGTGGCCGAAGCCCATCAGCTTCACGCCGCTGCTGCGGTCCTTCACCTTGGCGATGAAGTCCGGGATGTGCTCCTTGCTGCCGATCGTCCCCAGCATCTTCAGCACCGCCTCGTTGGCGCCGCCATGCGCCGGACCCCACAGCGAGGCGATGCCGGCGGCGATGCAGGCAAACGGGTTGGCGCCAGTGGAGCCGGCGAGGCGGACCGTGCTGGTCGAGGCGTTCTGCTCATGGTCGGCGTGCAGGATCAGGATGCGGTCCATCGCGCGCGACAAGACCGGGCTTACCTTATAGGAGGCGCTTGGCATCGCGAACATCATGTGCAGGAAGTTCTCTGCGTAGCCGAGTTCGTTGCGTGGATAGGTGAATGGGAAGCCGTGCGTGTATTTGTAGGTCCAGGCGGCGATGGTCGGCATCTTGGCGATCAGACGCATCGCCGACAGTTCGCGGTGGCCAGGATCGTTGATGTCGAGGCTGTCGTGATAGAAGGCCGACAGCGCGCCCACCACGCCGCAGATCACCGCCATCGGATGGGCACTGCGGTTGAAGCCGTTATAGAAGTGCCGAAGCTGCTCGTGCAGCATGGTATGGTTGTTGATCTCGGTGACGAAGGCGTCATAGTTGGCCCGGTTCGGCAGCTCGCCGTTCAGCAGCAGGTAGGCCACCTCCGGAAAGCTGGCATGCTCGGCAAGTTGCTCGATCGGGTAGCCGCGATGCAGCAGCACGCCCTCGTCGCCGTCGATGTAGGTGATCTTGCTTTCGCACGCGGCCGTGCCGCCATAGGCTGGATCGTAGGTGAAGATGCCCAGCTCGGCGTGCAGTTTGCGTATGTCGACGACCGACGGCCCCATCGTGCCGGTGAGCAGCGGCAACTTCGCTGCCTGGCTGGAGCCGTCAAGGCTGACGGTGACGGAAGCATCGGCGTTCGCACTCATGAGCGGTTCCTGTTTCAACCTGGCCATGGGACGGTGACCAAAACAGACTTATGGCGAAGCGGGGGTGCTGACAACGGCTTATGCGCTGCCGAAGCGCACTGTGTTCAGGGGCGCGAGATCGAGCAGAGACGTGCTCGTGCCGGCGCCAGGTCCGACCATTCCCCGTCGATGTCGAAAGCGGCCAGGGCGCAGGTCGGCAGCCCTTGCGCCAGTACGGCATTATCCGTCGCGAGATGCAGCGCCAGCTCGTGCAGCCCCGGATTATGGCCGATCAGCAGGACGCGGCGGGCGCCGCCGGACTGCTCGCGCAACGCATCAAGCAAGCCGGCGGCGCTGGCCAGGTAAAGCGCGTCGGACAGCACCAGCCGGGTGCCCCCATCTTCGGCGTCCACCTCTCCGTCAAGGCCGAGCAGGTCGGCGGTTTCGCGGGTGCGCCTGCTTGTGCTCACCAGGGCCATGTCGGGCAGCAGCGCGCGTGCGCGGAGCTGGACGCCGAGCGCGCTCGCGTCAGCGCGCCCGCGCGCGGACAAAGGGCGCGCGTGGTCCGACGCGTCCGACATACCGGGCTGGGCAGTGACCGCCTTGGCGTGACGCAGCAGCAGAAGCTGTCGGGCGGGCTCACTCAAGGCGTGCTGCCGGCGTCATTCGGGCGCGCGATCGCCTCGTGATGGTGGATCACTTCGCGTATGACGAAGGCCAGGAATTTTTCAGCGAAATCCGGATCAAGCCGGGCATTGCGGGCAAGCTCGCGCAGGCGCGCGACCTGCTGCACCTCACGCTCCGGATCGGCCGCCGGCATGGCGTTGCGCGCCTTGAGCTCGCCCACCGCCTTGGTGCAGCGGAACCGTTCGGCGAGCATATGGATCAGCGCCGCGTCGATATTGTCGATGCTGCCGCGCAGCGCGTGGAGTTGCGCCAAGGCCTCTGTGCTCGTTGACATCCCGGCTGCGGCCCCGTGGTGATGCTGACCGAGCCGTTTGTGCGGGATGCATCCGCCCGCGACAAGCGCAATCAGAGATCAATCCAGGCCAGATGGCCGCCTTTGCCGGCGCCGGTGTCGGTGAACACCGCGGTGCCGCCGTTGCGGCCGTGACGCACCCAGGGCCTGCCGTCCGTGCTGCGCCGGTCATGGCCGCAATACACGGTCATGCCGTGCGGTATGTGGTCGATCCAGTTGAGACGGCGTTCCGGATAGCCGTCCTCCTGCATGCGGCCGGTGGTCTCGCCGAACAAGGCGCGCGACAGCAGCGGGGTGACGCGGCCGAGCGGCGGCGGCGGCGCTTGCTCCAGCATGCCGGTATGAAAGCCGCCATGCACGAAGATGAACGTTCCCCGTATCAGCCAGGCCGGCGCCCGCCCGATCTCGTGCAGCGCGCGCGCGCGCAGCGTCGCGTCGTCAAGCTGGGCCAGCGTCGCTTCGAGCGGCGCGTCCGGCCGCATGCGATGACCGGACAGTGCGCGACCGAGCTTGCGGTCGTGATTGCCGATAATGAACATGCCGCGCTGCTCATCGATCAGCCGGAACATGATGCGCAGCGTCTCGGCGCTCGACGGGCCGTGATCGACCAGGTCGCCGAGCTGGATGACGAAGCGGTCGGTGGCAACCGCGTGGGTGAAGGCGCGTGCGTCGCCGTGCACGTCGCCGACCACGCGCAGCGGCCAGGCCTGCGCGGGATCGGTCATGAGGCTGCCGGCATTCCGCGCACGTCCTCGCGGAACGCCGCCAGCGCCCGCTCGCGGCCGCGGGCCAAGTCCACGATCGGCCGCGGATAATCGGCCCCGAGGCGTATGCCGGCCTGGGCCAGCACCGCCCCGTCCGCCTCCCATGGCGCGTGCAGATGGCGGTTCGGCAGGCGCGCGATCTCCGGCACCCAGCGGCGGATATAGGTGCCGTCCGCGTCGAACTTCTTCGACTGGGTGACCGGGTTGAAGATACGGAAGAACGGCTGCGCGTCGGTGCCGCAGCCCGCCACCCACTGCCAGCTTGCGCTGTTGGTGGCGAGATCGCCGTCAACCAGCGTGTCCCAGAACCAGTCCTCGCCAGTTTGCCAGGGCATCAGCAGGTGCTTGCACAGCAGCGAGGCGGTGATCATCCGCACCCGGTTGTGCATCCAGCCGATCCGCCAGAGCTGGCGCATGCCGGCATCGACGATCGGGATGCCGGTCTGGCCGCGCTGCCAGGCACGCAGCGCGTCTGGATCATCCCGCCAGGGCAGACGCGTGAAGCTATCGCGCAGCGGCTGCTCGGGCAGGGTTGGATGGTTTTCCAGCAGGTAGGCGGCGAACTCGTGCCAGAGCAGTTCCCCCTGGAACCGGTCGAAGCCGTCGCGGCTGGCGGCTGTCGACGCGGCGTGCGCCTCGCGCGCGGCGTGCCAGACCTGTGCCGCGGAGATCTCGCCCCAATGCAAATGCGGCGACAGCATCGAGGTGCCGTCTTCGTCGCCCGGGATGTCGCGGCTGTCGCCATAGGCTTCGAGGTGGTGGCGGAGGAAGCGGGCGAGCCGTGCGTGTCCGCCTGCCTCGCCTGGCTGCCAGGTTTGCCTGAGGCCGCCCGCCCAATCCGGCCGTGTCGGCAGCAGCCGCCAGTCCGCCAATCGCTCCGAGGACCAGTCGCCGGGCAGAGCCGGCACCCGCCTGGGCGCCGGCAGCGGCGGCTCCGGATCAGGCAGCGCCCGGCAGGCGCGCGCAAACGGGGTATAGACGCCATAGATGCCGCCGCTCTGGGTGCGTATGCGATCCTGGTCGAACAAGGTGGCGACACGGTGATGGCGGAGTGCCGCGTCGTCGGACGCGAGCGTGGCGGCCACCTTGTCGTCGAGCGCCTTGAGCCATGGCTCATGCGCCGTGCCGCAATGCACCTCCGACGCGCCGGCTTGCCGCGCCAGCTCGGGAATGATCCGCGTCGCATCGCCGTGGCGCAGCACCAGGGCGCCCCCGGCCTTGTCCAGGGCCGCCGAGAGCGCTTCCAGGCTGTGATGCAGCCACCATCGCCCGGCGCTCCCCGGCCGCCAGCGTCCGGCTTGCGAGGTGTCGTGCACATAGACGCAGAGCACGTTGTCCGCCCGCGCCAATGCCGCAGCCAGCGGGCGATGGTCGGCGAGACGCAGATCCTGCCGGAACCAGACGAGGGCGGTCTTGCTGTCGGTCGCCATTGCGTGTTTTGGGTCCTGCCACTCTGCGCCAGCACCTAACTGCCCAGCGTGTCCCGGGTTCTCACGCGTGCGCTAGTGTTCCGGCAATTCGTTGCCGAATTGCCGGGACACTATCTCTTTGTTTTCACTAGCCTGTTTCGAGCGGAAAGCTGAACAGACGGCTGGCGCCGAGCAGGAAGGCGCTGCCGCCCCGCGGAAACAGCCGCGATATCGCCGGGCTGCTCACATCCAGACCGCCGGTATAGGCGCCGAAGGCGGGCAGCATCAGCCGCCTGCCGCAGCCCACGAAGCACGGCCGGCTGACGCTGCCGCCGCGCGTCGCGATCCGGGCCTTTGGATGATGGTGGCCGCACAGCTCCGCCTCGCCTGCGTCGAGCGGGTCACTCGCCTGGTGGCGGAAGCGCACCCGTCCCAGCCTGAATTCGGGCATGGACTCGCCGGCAAGTCCGAGAGGGGGTTTCGGGTCGTGGTTGCCTGACACCCAGACCAGCCGCGACGCCTCGCCGATCGCGCGCACGCGCCGCGCGTCGGATGGTGAAAGACGCGCCGAGGCATACGGGTCATGGAAGCTGTCGCCGAGGGCGACCACGGTCTCCGGCCGCCAGTCGGTGATGCAGGCGAGCAGCCGTTCCAGCGTGATGCGGCTGTCCCATGGCGGCACCAGGCCGCCGCGATGGGCCAGCGCGCTGCCCTTCTCCAGGTGCAGGTCGGCGACGGCAAGCAGGCGCGCCGACGGCCAGTAGAGCACGCCGCGATGATCGAGCATGACCTGCTCGCCGGCCAGGTGGAACAATGCCGTCTTCATGCCCGCCGCCGGCGTGCCCCGCGACCGAGCAGCCGCAGCTCCCGGTTGGCGCTGGCGCCGACATGCATCGGCTCGGTGGAAGGCTCGGCCTCGCCCATCGCCTCCGCGACCAGCGCCTCGGTCTCCGCCAGAAGCGTCTCCTCGCCTGCCTCGTCGCGGACGGATTCACGGCCGATATCCAGCATCAACGGAACCGCCAGCGGCGAGACTCGGCTGAGCCGCATCACCCGCACGCGGCCGGCGGCGCGTGCCAGCAACTCGGCGAGGCGGCCGATGTCGGTGAGGCCGCCGCCGGCTTCCTGCCTGGTCGCGCGCAGCAGCACGTGGCCTGGCTGATGCCGGCGCAGCACGTCGTAGATGAGATCGGTGTTGACCGTCACCTGGCGACGCGTGGCGGTGCGGCCGGGCTGCGCGCGCGGGATCAGCCCCGCCACCACCGCGACGTTGCGGAAGGTGCGACGCAGCATCGAGCTCTCCGCCATCCAGGCTTCGAGGTCGTCGCCCAGCATGTCCTCGGAGAACAAGGCGTCGACGTCGTCCGGAAGCGGATTGCCGCACCAGAGCGCAATGGCGTAGTCGGTGGCGACGAAGCCGAGCGGCATCGCGCCCGCGCGCGCCAGCCTGCGCGTAAGCAGCATGCCGAGCGTCTGGTGCGCCCGGTTGCCCTCGAAGCAGTAGGCGACCAGGAACCAGCGGCGATGGCGGGGAAAGATCTCGACCAGCAGATCGTCCGTGCCGGGCAGGGCGGAGCGCTGCCGCTGCAAGGCGAGCCATTCCCGCACCGGCTCCGGATAGAGCCGCCATGCCTCAGGGTCGTGCAGCATGCTCCGCACCCGAGCCGCAAGTCCCTCGGTGATCGGATTGCGCGAGCCGGCATAGGTCGGCACCAGCGGATCGCCTGACGCGCCTTCGGCGGCTTCGACCGTGGTCTCGCGCAGCCGCAGGAAGCGCAGCTTGCGTCCGGCGAACATGAAGGCGTCGCCCTCGCGCAGATGGTTGGCGAATGATTCCTCGATTTCGCCCAGGTTCAGCCCTCGTGGGCCGCCGAGCCTGACTTTCAGCACAGGCGCCTCGACGATGGTGCCGGCATTCATCCGCGCCTGGCGGGCGACATGCTCGCTGCGTATGTGGATTAGCCCTTCGGCGTCGCGGAACAGCTTGCGGTAGCGCTCATAGGCGGCGAGCGCATAGCCGCCATCCTCGACGAAGCCCAGCACGTCGTCGAAATCGGGTCGGGCCAGCGCGGCATAGGGCTGGGCGCCGCGGATCTCCTCGAACAACGCGTCCGGAGCAAAAGCGGCACTCGCCGCCATCAGCAGGATATGCTGCGCCAGCACGTCAAGGCCGCCCGGCTGCGCCGGCTCGCCGTCAAGCTCCATCGCGTGCACGCCCTCGATCGCGGCCTGGCATTCCAGCACCTCGAAACGGTTTGCCGGCACCAGCACGGCCTGGCTGCTCTCCTCCATGCGGTGGTTGGCGCGCCCGACCCGCTGCAGCAGACGCGACACGCCTTTCGGGGCGCCGACCTGGATCACCTGGTCGATGCCGCCCCAATCGATGCCGAGATCGAGCGAGGAGGTGGCCACCACCGCCCGCAGCCCGTCTGAGCCCCCCGCTCCCCGTGCCATCGCCGCCTCGACTCGCCGCCTTTGCGCGATGTCGAGCGAGCCGTGATGCAGCGCAATCGGCAGCGTCTCCTCGTTCAGCCGCCAGATCGCCTGGAACAGCAGCTCGGCCTGGGCACGGGTGTTGACGAAGACGATGGTGAGCCCAGAGGCGCGTATCCGCTCCAGCACCACCGAGGCGCCGGCAAGGCCCATGCGCCCGGCCCAGGGCACGCGTTCCTCCGGCAGCAGCAGGCGGATTGAGGGCGGTGCACCGGCCCGCGCCTCGATCAGACGCGCGGGGCCGTGCCGGCCGACATAGGCGCGCAGCCGGTCGGGATCGGCGACGGTGGCGGACAGGCCGATCCGGGCAGCCAACGGCGCCAGCCGCGCCAGCCGCGCCAGGCAGAGTGCGAGCTGGTCGCCGCGCTTGGTTCCGGCGAGCGCGTGCGCCTCGTCGATGACGATGCGTCGCAGGCCGGCGAAGAAGCGGCCGGCGTCGCGTCGCGACAGCAGCAGCGCCAGGCTCTCCGGCGTGGTCAGCAGGATCTGCGGCGGCCGCTCGCGCTGGCGCGCGCGTCGGTCGGCGGGAGTGTCGCCGGTGCGTGTCTCGATGCTGATCGCAAGCCCGATCTCAAGCACGGGCGCGTTCAGGTTGCGGGCGATGTCGGTCGCCAGCGCCTTGAGTGGGCTGACATAGAGCGTGTGCAGACCCCAACCCGGCGCCCCGGCCTTGGGCATGTCGGCGAGCGCGATCAGGCTGGGCAGGAAGCCGGCCAGCGTCTTGCCGCCGCCGGTGGGGGCGATCAGCAGCGCGTCCTGATCCAGCCGGGCGGCGCCGAGCACCGCGAGCTGGTGCGCGCGGGGAGCCCAGCCACGTTGCGCGAACCAGGCTTCGAAGCGCGCAGGAAGGGCAGTGTTCATTGTCTGTTCAGATACGCGAACCGCCCGCGCCGGGAAAGCCCGGCTGCTCCGACCGATCAGGGTGGTGGTTTGCCAAAGATGGACAGGGCGCTGTCGAGATGCTGCCGTTTGCGGACGATCATCGCCTCGGCCCGCCCGATCTCGGTTCGCAGATCGGCGATGTAGGCCTCCAGTTCCGCGACTCCCATGCCTTCGAGCGGCAGGATCGCGAGGCGCATTCGCGGCCGTTCCGGCAGGTCGTCGCTCAAAGCCGTCCGTCACTCCACGAAAGGAAGGCGAAGGGTGCGACCATCCGCGTGCTCACGCAAGCTGTTCCGGCCCTCGGTCGCATCGTCAGCAGCAATCGCGCCACCGACGACCTTCCTCAAGAGCTTGGTCCGCCGCGGCCTGTATAGCGTGAAGCTGCTCATCTCCGATGCGAATGAGGGGCTGCAATCGGCGATCCGCCGCGCTGTCCTACGTTCCGAAGGCCCAGCAGAGCATGGCCGCCGCAGCTTTGCGCCAGACGTTCATCCAGCCGAACCGTGCCTTTGCCAGACAGTCGCGCGCTATGTCGCCGACCAGCTCCGTGACACAGGCGCGGCACGGCTCCGGTCTCAAGCGTGCCACCCGCCAGAGTTACAGATGGTTCGCCTTGCGGCTGAGACGTGACCGGAAGCCCCACGAAGTCACCCCGTGCATCCGGGCTGGTCAGGGCGAGCACCGGCCTCCGCTTGGCGCTGGGAGAGGTCGGTGAATGGGAACGGGATCAGAAGTAGATCGCCGCGCTCAAAGGTCATCCCAAACCCGGTCGTCCGGATTATCCAGAGAGGCTTGAGCGTGATGGAATGAGCAGCGGCGAGATCACGCGAGGCATCGCGTTCGCCCGGCTTCTGCAAGAAGCCACGAAGTCCAGCACCTCCCGCGCCAGCGGCTCGGGCAATTGCTTCACCCGCTCAAATACCATGTCAGCCAGGCTCATGCGGGCAGCATAGATCGGCCGCTCGCCGCACGCCACCTAAGCCTTGACGGCTTGCCCAATCGCAACGGGTAGGGAGCACGTGCCTGTTCGGCTCATCGGGTCGATGGCTCGCCTCTGCGCCCCAGCGTCATCCTGCGCGTCTTGGTCGCCCTGATCAGAGCCTCGGCGCTGACAGTGGACGAAGCCGACAAGGTAAAAGCTGAGTAGGAGCAACACCATCGCTTCTGACTGAAAGCACGATCATCAGACTGCGACGCCACCCGGACCTTTCAGTCGTTGCAATTCGAGGCCGTTGAGGTCGTCGGCGCTGAGGCCGCTGCTGTCGACGTGAAACGCGAGTTGCGAGTTGGTATCAGCCGGGGGCGCCATCGTCGCCGGAGCGGTTTCGGCATGACCAAGGTGGAACAGGTGCCGCGCGAAATTCAGCGCCATCTTCTCGGGATGGATGCCCGTCACCTCCTCGGCGGCGGTGATCGCAACACCGATCGGGCCGCCAAGCGCAAAGCTGGTGCCGAGCGAGGCCACGAATTGCAGGGTCGGATTGCCCTCATCTCCGGTGACCGCGCGATAGATGGTGCCGACAACGGGTATGTATTGAAGCGGGTTGAGGTCCGAGAGCAGCGTGTGAAAGAAGCCGGCGCCGTGAGCGGCAGCCTTCGGCTGCGGAGCGGCGGCGGGTGCTGCGGTCGCGCTGGCAGGAAGCACATCCGTCATGCGACGCAGCTTCGCGCGACCACGTCACCATTTGGTTAACAGAGCGCCGCAGCCCTGCGTCCGGCTATGATGCAGCCATCGACGACGCTTGATTCCGTCCGTCCGGCGCCTCCTCCGGAGGCTTGATCCGCACCTTGCGGATGTGACGGGCATCGGCGTCCAGCACGCGGAACTCGATGCCGCTTGGATGAGTCAGGATCTCGCCGCGCGTCGGCACGTGGCCGGCCAGCATGAACACCAGGCCACCCACCGTGTTGATGTCGCTCTGGCGTTCCTCTCCCGTCAGCACCGGCCCCAGCCGCTGCTCGAACTCCTCGATCTCCATGCGCGCATCGACGTCGAACGTCCCGTCATGACGTTCCACCATCATGATGACAGCCGGTTCGTCATGCTCATCGGCGATGTCGCCAACGATCGTCTCGACCAGATCCTCGATCGTCACCAGCCCGTCGACGCCGCCATATTCGTCGATCACCAAAGCGAGGTGGATGCGCCGCTGACGCATCTGCAGCAACAGGTCCAGCACCGGCATCTGCGGCGCGATCAACAGCGGCTGGCGCAGAATTAGGCGGAGCTGGAAGCTTTCCGGCTCACCGGAGAAGGCCATCAGGTCCTTGATGTGGACCATGCCGAGCACATCGTCGAGCTGCTCGCCATAGACCGGCAGGCGCGAATGGTTTTCCTGCCGCAAGAAAGCCAGCGCGTCCTCAAAGCCCGTTGCCGCCGGCATGGCGACGATGTCCGCGCGCGGCACCATCACGTCATCGGCGGTGATTCCGCGCAGGCGCAGCACGTTGGCGATCAGCGCGCGTTCCTGACGGTCGAGTTCCGGCATTTCGCCCGGCGACTGCGGCGCTTCCGCCGCTTCCTGCACCAGCGCCGCGATCGAAGAGCGCAACCGGCCGTGCTCGACGCGTCTGCGTCCAAAGAAGGAGGCCAGCCCGCGACGCGACGAGCGGCTTGCGCCGTCAGGCGGTCCCGGGGCCTCGGTCCAGTCCGGCAGGCCGCTCACGCGCCGCCTCCGCAAGCGCGCGGCTTCCACGGATTGGGCACGCCCAGCGCGTGCAGAAGGCGAGCTTCGCGCAGCTCCATCCGTCTCGCCTCGCCGGCGGTGTGGTGGTCATGACCGCGGAGATGCAACACTCCGTGGACGACCAGATGCGCCAGGTGATGCGCCGGCCGCCGACGGGCCGCGCTGGCTTCGCGTCGCACCGTCTCAAGCGCGAGCACGATCTCGCCGCCGCCATCGCCGCGCGGGTTCTCGAAGGTAAGCACGTTGGTCGGCGTGTTGCGCCCACGGTGGCGCCGGTTCAGCAGGCGAAGGCAGAGATCGCGGTCCAGCACCACGGTATCGGCGCCGCCGCCGGCGGCCGCGGCCCGGCGGGCGAGGCGCGCCACCATCGGCACAAGCCGGCGCCAGCGCTGATCCATCACCAGAATCTCTGCGGCCGGCGCGGAGTATTGTCTGCATCCCGAAGCCTGAGACTGGCTTGGGGAGGATCTACTTGGAGGTTCCATCATGCTCCCGCCGCGTCCTGCTCCGGGAGGAGTCCCGGGCCGCCGCCGCTCGTTGATCATAGGCATCCACGATGCGTGCTACCAGCGGATGACGCACCACGTCACGGCTTTCGAAGCGCGTGATGCCGATGCCGAGCAGCCCCTCGAGCGTTTCGACCGCTTCGCGCAAGCCGCTGCCGACTCCCGCGGGCAGGTCGATCTGGCTGAGATCTCCGTTGATTGCCATGCGGCTACCCCGGCCCATACGGGTCAGGAACATCTTCATCTGGGCAGGTGTGGTATTCTGCGCTTCATCAAGGATCACAAAGGCGTGCGCAAGCGTGCGCCCGCGCATGAAGGCAAGTGGCGCCACCTCGATCTCACCATTGGCCATTCGACGGACCACCTGATCGCCCGGCATCATCTCATGCAACGCATCGTAGAGCGGGCGCAGATATGGATCGATCTTTTCCTTGAGGTCGCCAGGCAGAAAGCCGAGCCGCTCGCCGGCCTCGACCGCCGGGCGCGACAGCACGATGCGATCGACCTGACCCGCCTGCAGCATGGCCACCGCCTGGGCCACGGCGAGGTAGGTCTTGCCGGTGCCGGCCGGTCCGATGCCGAACACCATCTCATGGCTGGCCAGCATCTCCATGTAACCGGCCTGGCCGGGAGAGCGGGGCGTGATCGCCCCGCGCTTGGTGCGGATCGCCGGTGTGTCGGCCAACGGCAAACGCGGGTTGTCGACGACATGCAGGTCCGACATCCTGATCGCCGCGTCCACCTCCGAAGAGTCGATGCTCGCCCCTTCCTGCACGCGCCGATACAGAGCGGTCAGGGCGGAGCGCGCGAGTGCCACGCGTCCTGGATCGCCGGCGATGGCGATGCGGTTGCCGCGGCACGACAATCGCACCCCAAGACCTTGTTCCAACCTGACCAGGTGCCGGTCATGGTCGCCGAGCAGCACGGCAAGCCCTGCGTTGTCACTGAACTGCAGCGTCGCGGTGCGGCCGTTGCCGGCAGCGGCGATGGCATGCGGTTCTCCGGAAGAAATCGCGGCCGTGGTCAGATCGCTCAAGCGCAGGCTCTCTCCTTCAAGAGGTTGGCCTTCAAGAGGGTGGCGTTCACGAGGGTCGCAGTCAGGGAATTGGTGAGCATTGCCTCGACGACCACCGGAACCTCCGAGCCGATCAGGTGAGGCGGAGCCAGCGCGTGCACTGCCTGGAGGAATGGCGAACGCCCCGAGAGTTGCCCCGGCTTGCGTCCCGGTCCGGTGAACAGCACGGTGGTCGTTCTGCCCACGCTGGCGGCGTTGTAATCGTCCTGCTGAACCCGGATCAGCGCTTGCAGCCGCGCCAGCCGCTCGTCCTTGAGCGCCTCCGGCACCTGTCCGGAGGCGGAGGCAGCCGGCGTGCCCGGCCGCGGCGAGTATTTGAACGAAAAGCTCTGCGCGAAACCGACTTCCCGGATCAACGCCAGCGTGGCCTCGAAGTCAGCCTCGGTCTCGCCGGGATGGCCGACGATGAAATCGGACGAAAGGGCGAGATCCGGCCGCGCCGCGCGCAGCCGGGCGATCAGCGAGAGGTAGTGTCCGGCGTCGTGGCCGCGGTTCATCGCGCGGAGCATGCGGTCGGAGCCCGATTGCACCGGCAGATGCAGAAACGGCATCAGCGCCGACAGGCGGCCATGCGCCTCGATCAGATCCGGGCCCATGTCGCGGGGATGCGAGGTGGTGTAGCGCAGACGCAGCAGGCGCGGGATTGCGGCCAATGCCTCCAGCAGCCGCGCCAGCGACCAGGTGCCGCCGTCCGGGCCTTGCCCGTGATAGGCATTGACGTTCTGGCCCAGCAGGGTGATCTCGCGCACCCCCCGGTCCACCATCCGACGTGCCTCCGCCAGCACCGAAGCGGCCGGACGGCTTGCCTCCGCGCCGCGCGTGTACGGCACGACGCAGAACGAGCAGAACTTGTCGCAGCCCTCCTGCACCGTGAGAAAGGCGGATACGCCGCCAGGCAGTTGCGGCCCTTCGGCATCCGGGAGAAAATCGAATTTCTGCTCGACCGGGAAATCGACGTCGATCACCGCGGCGCCTTCCGGGTTGCCGCCAGCACGCGCCGCCCGCGCCACCATCTCCGGCAGCCGATGATAGGTCTGCGGACCGAACACGATGTCGACGAAAGGCGCGCGTGCCAGGATCTCGCGGCCTTCCGCCTGAGCGACGCAGCCGGCGACGGCCAGGATCGTGGAACGGCCCTCCAAGGCGCGTGCCTGCTTGATGCGCCGCAACCGGCCGAGTTCGGAGAACAGCTTTTCGGCGGCGCGCTCGCGGATATGGCACGTGTTGAGGATGACCATATCGGCCGAGGCGGCGTCGTCGGCCGGCCCGTAGCCGAGCGGACGCAGCGCGTCAGCCATGCGGGCGCTGTCATAGACGTTCATCTGGCATCCCCAGGTGATCACGTGCAGGCGCTTCGTGGCGGCGGCAGGTTTGATCTGATCGAGGTCAGCGGAGGTCAAGCGGGCGTTCCGGCTGCATGCCGAAACAATCGGGTCGAACCACGCGCCGGTCAAGGCAGCCGGTGCGAATTCAAGACGGACACAAAGCTGCGGCGGACGTGCGGATCATGCCAACGTGTCGTTCCCGATCTCATACCCCGGCCTGATCAGGCGAAGGATTGGCGGCGCTTGTCAAGCGAAGATTGATCGGCGCGTGGTGGCGAGTGTGCCCGTCCGGCAACCGCCGGGTCGACCGGCACGGGACGGTTCTGCCGAAGCTCGGCGGCGCCATTCGCCACCGCCCTCCAGCTTGCCTCCGCCAGCGCCTTGCGTGTCGGGAAGTCCGCCGGATCAAGCGGCGCATGCAGCCAGACGCTGGCGCGCATGCTTCGCCATTGCATGAGCTGCCAGAAATGCGAGGCGAGATCCATGTCGCCATACCAGGCGAACACCGCCCGGCGCGCATTGCCCACCGGCAGACCGGCTAGCCTGTCATAGACGATCGAGACCGGCTGCACGAGCGGCACGCAAGCGGGAGGAATGGTGTCGTCGAGCCCAGCTTGGCCGTTGCTCGGCTTGGCCGCCGCGAAGAACGAGGAGTGGAACGGCAGTACGCCTGAGCCGTCCGAGCTGGTGCCCTCGGGAAACAGGATCAGGTTATCGCCCGAGGCCAGCCTTCGTCGCATGTCATCGCGCTCCCGCCCGGTGGCGCCGCGCTGCCGGCTGACGAAGATGGTCCGTCCCAGCCGCGCCACCTGGCCGACCAGCGGCCATTGCCCGACATCCTCCTTGGCGACAAAGCAGGCCAACAGATGGCCGCCGAGTACCGGCACATCGAGCCAGGAAGAGTGGTTGGAGGCATACACGACCGGGCGGCCATGCCCGGTCGCCGGCTCGCCGATGACGCGGACGCTGACGCCCACCAGCCTGCAGTTCGCGGCCCAGTAGAAGCGGGCGAACCACGCCTTGCCGCGCCCGGGCAGCGCCAGCATCGCCGACTGGATGATCCCGGCCACCGCGGTCCAGCCGACGACCACGAGCCCACGCCGGACCACCCTGACACGACGCCACAGACGCCGGCTGGGCGGCATGCCATGCGGCGCATGATCGGACATCGGAGGCACGCCAATCCTGGCTCCGGCCTGCGCTTCAAGCGGCGCTGAGGTGACGGGGAAGAGTCCAGGCCGAACCAGACCAAGCCCATCGGCGGCGCGTCGGCTCAGACGACGAGGTGCGGCATGCATCGCTCCCGCATAGCCCGAACGCGGGCAAGTCACAATCACCTCCCCGGCACCTCCAGGGCAATCGCTTGAACGGTTCGGGGATTCCGGCGCGGTCTGAAGTCTGATT
>CAXTRK010000043.1:9201-25900 GCA_964246745.1 uncultured Acetobacteraceae bacterium | reverse complement strand
AATCAGACTTCAGACCGCGCCGGAATCCCCGAACCGTTCAAGCGATTGCCCTGCCCCCGTGTGCGAGACCCTTGTAGCATGACGATGCCTGTGCCACGACGAACGCGCGGCGGCCGGGTCGCTCCCAATTTCTCCAGCAGGACGAGGCTCGATGCCGAACGGCGCTCCCTCCCCCACAGGCTCTCCGCTTGCCGCACAAGGCACGTTGATGCAGGGCAAGCGCGGCGTGATCATGGGGGTTGCGAATGATCGTTCGATCGCCTGGGGCATTGCCGCAGCCTGCGCGGCCCAGGGAGCGGAGTTGGCTTTCACCTTCCAAGGCGAGGCATTGGGCAAGCGGGTCCGGCCGCTCGCTGAGAGCGTCGGCTCGTCATTGATATTGCCATGCGACGTATCCGATGACGCGGCGATGGACGCGACGTTCGATACGATACAGCAGCGATGGAGCAGCATTGATTTTCTGGTGCATGCGATCGGCTGGGCGGACAAGGCCTATCTGCGCGGCCGCTACGCCGATACGCCGCGCGAAGCCTTCCTGCAGGCAATGGATATCTCCTGCTTTTCCTTCACCGCGGTATGCAGGCGGGCAAGCGCGCTGATGCGACCGGGAGGCTCGCTGCTGACGTTGACCTATCTCGGAGCCGAGCGGGTGATGCCGCACTATAACGTCATGGGAGTCGCCAAGGCGGCGTTGGAGGCTTCGGTTCGTTATCTGGCAGCGGACCTTGGGGGTGCCGGCATCCGCGTAAACGCGATCAGCGCAGGGCCGCTCAAGACTCTCGCTGCCAGCGGCATCGGCGATTTTCGTTATATTCTGAAGTGGAATCAGCTTAATGCGCCGCTTGAGCGCAACGTGTCCATCGAGGAGGTGGGCGGCGCCGGGCTTTATATGGTGTCCGACCTTTCGAGTGGAGTCACCGGCGAGGTGCATCATGTCGATTGCGGCTATCATATTGTGGGAATGAAGAATCCAAAGGCTCCGGACATCGCTGCCGTTTCCGACTAAGGCTTCCGCCCAAGGAAGTCTTGGGATGAAGCCTGTGGATAGTTTCACGTGAAACATAAACAGAACATGCTTTGGTGAAGTCGCTCCTTAAGAGGCTGGCTGGACAGAAGCTGGTGGTAGCGTTGATCGGCCTGTATCTGGATATTGCGCTGCACAGCGGACGCTGGCGGATTGAGGCGGATCCGGCAAGTTGGAGAATGCTGACTGGCCAGACCGGACAGGGGGCGATCGTCGTGTTCTGGCACGAATACCTCCCTGTCGTGCCGGTCCTATGGTGGCGGGCTTGCCGGCAAAATCCTGCCTTGTCGCTCCATCCGCTGATCAGCAAGCACCGGGATGGACGGCTGATTGCTGGCGTCATGCGGCGTTGGCGGATTGCCTCCGTCGACGGATCGTCGGCGCGCGCGGGCAAAAACGGCAAGGGTGGTGCGCTGGCGCTGCGAAGTCTGCTTCGATTGCTGCGGGAGGGCCGTCTCGTCGCTCTCACGCCGGACGGTCCGCGCGGGCCGAGGCGGGCACTGCACCCTGGCGCATCCTACCTCGCGTCCCTCTCCGGCCTGCCGATCGTGCCGGTTGCCGCGCGTTGCAGTCCAGAACGAAGGCTTCGCTCATGGGATCGCATGCTGCTGCCGCTGCCGTTCAGCCGAGGTGTGATTTTGTGCGGCGCGCCGATCGAGGTGGGCCGCCATGACGCGCATGTCGGATCGCGGCACCTTGCCGAAGCGCTCGCGGAGTTGGATCGCGTGGCCGCCACGCCATGAGCGCCGCCAGGACATGGTGGCTTGCCGCTACTCTCGCCGAGCCAGCACTATGGCTTTTTCTGCGACGGCGATTGTCGCAGGGCAAGGAACTGCCAGCACGTGTCTGTGAGCGTCGTGGTCATGCCACATTGCCACGTCCGTCAGGAAGGCTGCTCTGGTTGCATGCCGCCAGCGTTGGCGAGACCGTCTCCCTGCTGCCGTTGCTCGATGCCTTGTGTGGCCTCGACGCCGGACTGCACATTCTCATCACGACCGGGTCGCTTACCTCTGAACGCCTGCTTGCCGGCAGGCTGCAAGCAAGCGCGCTCAGGCTGCGTGTTCGGCATCAGTTCGTCCCTCTGGACGTGCCACGCTGGCTGCACGCCTTTCTACGCCACTGGCGCCCCCAGGGCCTGGCGCTGATCGAAAGCGAGTTGTGGCCAAACCTGATCGCGAGCGCTGGCAACGCCAACGTGCCGATCGCGCTGATCAACGCCCGACTTTCGTCCCGCAGCCTGCGCGCGTGGCAAAGCATGCCCGGCCTTGCCGGCCTGCTGCTGCGCCGTTTTTGCTGGATTGCAGCGCGCAGCCGCGAGGATGCCGAACGGTTCCGCTCTCTCGGCGCCCACTGCGTCGAGACGCTTGGAGACTTGAAGGCAGCCGCACCCGAACTGCCCGCGGACGAGACGGAACTACTCCGCCTGCGCGGCCTCTTGGGCAGCCGGCCACTTCTTCTTGCGGCCTGCACGCATGCAACCGAGGAGCCGGCCATTGCGCGCGCTCATGCGCTCCTGGCCGCGAGCCTGCCTGACCTGCTGACGATTATCGCGCCGCGCCATCCCGCGCGCGGCGCCGAAGTGGCGGCAGAGCTTGGCGCCGCGCCGCGCCGCAGCCTCGGCCAGGACCCGCCGCATACCAGCGGCATCTGGATCTGCGACACGTTGGGAGAGATGGGGCTGCTCTACCGGCTGGCGCCGATCGCCTTCATCGGCAACAGCCTTGACACGGTGCGTCCCGGCGGCGGCCATAACCCGTTCGAGCCAGCACGTCTGGACTGCGCGATCGCCATGGGTCCGCGCGGCTTCAATTTCAACGAGGCCATCCGCGACTTGCGTGAAGCCGGCGCCATCACCGTCACCGTGACGCCTGAGGCTATCGCGGACTGGGCATTCCGGCTGCTTGCTGATCCGGAACTGCTGCATCGGACCACTCGGGCCGCCCGCATCGCCGCGATCGGAGCTTCCGATCTGGCCCCAACCTTGGCGCGCCGCCTCCTCGCCATGATCGAGGACTCCAACCGCTGATGCGACCCCCTGGCTTCTGGCACGAACCCGATGCCCGCGTGGCGCCGCTGCTGCTGTCGCCCTTCTGTCGGATCACCGCGGCAGCCACCGCGCGGCGTCTGCGCCGCCCAGCTTGGCGCGCGCCGGTGCCGGTCATCTGCTGCGGCAATATCGGTGTCGGCGGGGCAGGCAAGACCACGCTGGCGCTGGATCTGCTGCGGCGGCTGCATGCACGCGGCGTCGATGCGCATGCGCTGACGCGCGGCTATGGCGGCCGCGCGCGCTGCACCCTGCGCGTCGATCCTGTCCGCCACGATGCTGACCTTGCGGGAGACGAGGCCTTGCTGCTGGCAGCCTCTGCCACGACATGGGTCGCCGCCGATCGCGCGGCGGCTGCGCGCGCGGCCATAGCCCAGGGAGCGCAGTGCCTGGTGATGGATGACGGCATGCAGAATCCCACTCTTCGACGGGATTGTACGCTTCTGGTCATCGATGGCGAAGTCGGGTTCGGCAACGGCCGTCTGATGCCGGCGGGTCCATTGCGCGAAAGCATCGAGAGCGGGGCTTCGCGTGCGCACGCCGCGGTCCTGGTCGGAACCGATCGCACCGGTGTCACACGACGCCTCCCGGCATGTCTGCCCGTCCTGCGCGCCACCCTTGTCATGAGCCCGCAAGCTGAAGCGCTGCGTGGCCAGCGGCTGGCGGCTTTCGCGGGTCTCGCACGGCCACAGAAATTCTTTTCGGCGCTGCATGCGCTTGGTCTCCAAATCGTCGCGCAAACCGCCTTCCCTGATCATCACCGATACCGCGCGGCCGAATTGAGGCTCCTCGACGCACAGGCGCGGCGCGAACGGGCCGTGCTGGTGACGACACCAAAGGACGCCGTGCGACTTCCTGCCTGGTTCCGTCAGCGCGTCACCATCCTTGGTGTCAGCCTGCGCTGGGAAGACGATGGCGAGATCGAGACCTTGCTCGAAGGCGTCAACCCGTTCCAGCATGCGCAACGGTGGCATGGCTGAGGCGCCTCAGACGGCGGTGACGCCGCTCATGCGGCTGGAGGCGCTTGCCGCCAGGAGCATACTGCGCGTGATCGAGGCGCTTGATCCGGCGCGCGCATCCAATCTCGGCGGCGGGCTCGCTCGACTGATCGGCCCGGTTCTGCCGGTCTCCCGTGTTGCCGACGCCAACCTGCGACTGGCGATGCCGGAGCTTGATAGGACCGCGCGCCGCCGGGTTATCCGAGGCGTATGGGAGAATCTTGGGAGAACCGCGGCAGAGTTTCCGCATGTCGGCGGGCTGCGCAAGAACACCGCGACTGGCCCCGGTTGGGAGTTTGTCGGTGAGGAGGTCATCCGTGAACAGGTGCTGCGCGGCGGCCCCGCCATCTTTGTCTCCGGCCACATCGGCAACTGGGAAGTATTGCCGCCGGTGCTGATGCACTATGGCATTGCCATGTCGTCACTGTATCGCGCAGCCGGCAACCCGTTGATTGATCTCATGATCCGCGATTTGCGGCGCCGTGCGCTGGGCGCCGACGTTCCGCTTTTTGCAAAAGGCGCGAAAGGGGCACGCAGTGCCCTGTCGCATATCGCGAAAGGCGGTTATCTCGGCTTTCTGATCGATCAGAAGATGAATGACGGTGTGCAGGCCCGCTTTTTCGGCCATCCGGCGATGACAGCGGGAGCGCTTGCGGCCATGGCCATACGCTATCGTGCCGCGGTCATCCCGGGCCATGTCGAGCGTGTCGGTCCGTCACGGTTTCGCCTGATCTGCGAGCAGCCTCTAGAGTTGCCCGACACGGGTGACAAGCAACGCGACCAGAGCCTGCTGACCCAGGCAGTCAACGACCTGCTCGAGGCGTGGATAAAAGACAAGCCTGAAAGCTGGTTGTGGCTGCACCGGCGCTGGCCGAAAGAACTTCTCAATAAAGCTACATAACGTACTGCAAACACGAGATCTGGTCCCACTAAATGAGCGCATCATCCTGGGACGAAGCGTTTTCGTAACGGACCATTGCAATTAAGTCACAGGAGTTTCGACTCGGCTGCCGATCTGCGGAGTCACCGCAGAATCCCGTTGGCAGCACGGGGTGCGCCCGATTACCGTCCGCTCACAAAATTGCGAGGGGACACGAGATGCCCGGGCTTGAAGCAGCCATGACGTTCCAGACAGAGTCGAACGTGGTCTCCCTCCGGCTGAGCTTCCTGCCTCGACATCGTGAATACCTCATGCGCTGGCTGCAGGCCGGGGCATCGATGGGATTGTGCGACGCCGATGTCTCACCCCGTGTCACGACCCAGCGCGACCCTGCGATGATCGAGCATGTCCTTGTCTGGGTAAGGGAAAATGCCGATCCAGCCTACATGATACGTCCCGAGGGGATGCGCTGGCAGGTCATCGACCATGTCCGCAACCATAAGCTTGGCAACTATGCCAGCTTCGAGGCCGCATTGCACTGCATTCGTCCAGTACTGACCACAGACGCGACCGTCGCCGCCTGAGCTTTTCGGCATTCAGCTCGTCGTGCCTTGCAGCGATTGCGGCGCCGGCTGGACGATCGCGGCACCCCCGCCGGGTTGAATCTGGAAAATCGCCAGTCCACGCCGGACATGACCGTCGGGCAGCAAGGTAAACACGCCGTCGACCCCGGCAAAGCCATCCGGGCGCGTGAGGTTGGCCGTGCTATAGCCGCCGGAATCCGCCAGGCTGCGCGCCAGCGCCGCGGTGTCATAGGGAATATCCGCCAGTGGCTTTGGCGGAACACCAAACCTTTGCTGATACCTTTCCGCAAAACCGATGCGATCCTTGCTATCCGGAGCGGCGAACCAGGCGCCGGCGAGCGGGCCAAGCTTGTTCGCAAAGGCGCTCCATAGTCCAGGACCCATGACACGGACCTGATTCGTACTCACGTCGTAGTAACGCAGCACCGAGATCACCTCCTGAAGCTGCACTCCGGTGTCACCCAGCAGCAAGGCGTCGAACGGCGGCGGCGGAATTGGTGCATCGGCAAGAGCATCCGCCTGCGCCTGGACCGCTGGATCGGAGCTCGCCTTGTCATCCTTGATCTTCTGCTCGATGGCGCCGCGACGATCGGCGAAATCGGCAAGCGAGCGCATCATGGCGTTGATGCTGCCCATGGTTTCGTCATGCTGCACCACGTTGGGCGGCGGCAGGCCGGCATCCGCACAGGCCTGAACCAGGCTCGCCGCCATCGCCCGCCCAAGCGCATTCTCCGGAAGCAGCGCCGCGAAACGACTGTGTCCCTCCGCCTTCGCGGCAAACACCAGACGGCGCACCTGCTGCTCGGGTGTCTCGCCGAGCACCCACACGCCAGGCTGTGCGCGGTCGACGTCGCTGGTAAAGGCAAGCATCGACACGCCTGCGCCGCGTGCGACCGGGGTGGCTTGCGCGGTGTCTATCGAGGTCAACGGGCCGAGCAGAATGCCGTCCCCGCTGGCGATTGCCGCCTGCGCGGCCGCGGCGGCACCAGAAGCGGTGTCATGCGGGTCCAGTTCCGGCGAGCCTGGCGGCGTCAGCGCAAGTTGCGCCGCATCGAGCATGTCCTGGCCAAGCGGGGCATTGGCGCCGGTCAAGGGCAGCAGAATGCCGACCCTGGTGCTCGTCGGCGCCGGCTGACCTGGCGCTGCCTGGTACATTGGCGGCGCCGCACTTCCCGTGCCGAAATCGAGCCCCGACAACGGTCCGGTGGTGCAACCCGCAACCAGAAACAGCGGAGCCGCACCGAGCAGCCTGCGTAGGGCGGCGGGAGATCGGGCTGGACGAAAGGCGAGGATAGGCGTCAGGAACAGCCATGTCCGATCAAGCATCCGATTGCCCTCCACCAGCGTCCGGCACGCGCAGTGTGCCCGCCGGGCCACTGCCCGCCGGACTTGTGCTCGTTTCGACTCCCATCGGCAACCTCGCCGACCTCACGCCACGGGCCGCCGCGTGTTTGGCACAAGCCGATCTCGTCCTATGCGAAGACACACGCGTCACCGGAAAGCTGCTCTCGGCCTGGGGCATTTCGTCCCGCACCGAAGCACTGCACGACCATAATGAGCGCGAGCGCATTCCGGCCTTGCTCGAACTTCTGGAACAAGGCCAGCGTATCGCCCTCGCCTCCGACGCGGGCACGCCGCTGGTTTCCGATCCGGGCTTCCGCCTGGTTCGAGCGGCGATCGCCAGGGGTCTGCCGGTCAGCGCGGCGCCAGGCGCCAACGCGGCGATCATGGCGCTGACCTTGTCCGGCTTGCCGCCGCACCCGTTCCTGTTCGCGGGCTTTGCGCCGCCCCGCAGCGCTGCCCGACGCGCGTCTTTCGCAACACTGCGAGCCGCCGAGCAAAGCGGGCTGTCCGCAACCCTGATCTGGCATGAAGCTCCGCATCGATTGATGGAAATGCTTGAGGACCTGGCCGCCGTGTTCGGGACAACACGAGAAGGCGCCGTGGCACGGGAGCTTACCAAGCGTTTCGAGGAGGTGCGTCGCGGCAACCTCTCCCAACTCGCCGCTCACTACGCATCGATTCCTCCACGCGGAGAGATCACAGTGGTGCTGGGTCCGGGTCACGGCGCGCAAACCAGCCAGGAGGAGCTTGATACGCAACTCGTCGATGCTATGGCGGGCCATTCCCTCAAGGACGCCGTCGCTCTAGTAGCGGCCTCCGCGACCCTGCCGAAGCGCACCGTCTATGCACGGGCGATACAGCTTTCACGCGTAAGACCGGCCGGCGAGCAGAATTGATCCCGCCCGCCGGCCCGATCAGCCGCGCTGACAAACGCAACCTACTTCATGCTGTCGCCAACGTCCCGTACTGCGTCCTTGCCCTTGCCGACGCCTTCCTGGACCTTGCCGCCGCTCTTTTCGGCGACGCCTTCAGCCTCTGTCTGTTTGTTGCCGCTCATTTTGCCGACGCCTTGCTTGATGGCGCCCTTGACCTGGTGGCCGATGCCGGCTTGACGGTCTTTGTCCATGACACTCTCCCATAAGGTCTTCCGACCATACAACTAACGGAAAATACCATTCCGGGTTGCATGAGGCCCGGGTGCATAAGGCTCAGGCAGCCTGCTGCAAGCTCCGGCTTAGAAACGCGATCACCGCGACCTCATCCGCCGCCAAGGCATGGTGCGATGCACCGTCCGGTTGCAAAGCAGCCTCGGCCCGCTGCTTGAGCGCCTCCGCCAGGCTGCCGTCGAGATAGCCGTCAAAGATCGCCGGATGGATGTAGCATTTGCGGCACATCGCCGGCGTGTTGCCGAGCAGCTTGCTTACTTTCTCCACAGCGTGCAGCACGTTCTTCTTTGCTTTCGCCTGGCTGTCGAACTGCTCCAACTCCCGGAGGGCGAGGGCAGCCAGGTTGGTTGCCGCCCAGGTGCGGAAATCCTTGGCGGTGATCTCTTCGCCGGTGATCTCGTGCAGATAGTCGTTCACGTCTTGCGACGAGACGCCGTGCTTGTTTTCGTCATCGTCGACATATTGGAACAGATCCTGGCCGCTGAGGTCCTGCAGCCGCTTGACGATGCCGGAGAGACGACGGTCGCGCAGTTCCACATGCTGCTGGATGCCGTGCTTGGCGCGGAAATCGAGGACCAGCGCCGTCCCGCGCACACGCGCATGCCGGCGGCGGAGCGTCGTCAGGCCGAAGCTCTTGTTGGTCTTGGTATATTCCTCGTTGCCCACGCGCATCAGCGTCTTCTCGAGGAGTGCCACGACGGTCGCCAGGATTTTGCGGCGCGGCAGACCGGGCAAAGCCAGGTCGCGCGCCACCTGGGCACGGATCAGCGGCAGCTTCTGCCCGAACAGGACCATCTTGCCATACTTCGCCTCGTCGCGGATGACGCGCCACTCCGGATGGTAGCGATATTGCTTGCGTCGGCGCGCATCGCGGCCGACGGCCTGCAGGTGCCCTTTCGGGTCGCGGCAGATCCAGACATCGACATAGGCCGGCGGCACGGCAAGCTTCCGGATCCGGTCAAGCGTCGCCTCATCGTCGATCGTCGATCCGTCGGGCTGTCGATAGAGGAAGCCGTTCTCGCCCATCTCGCGGGTGATGCCAGGCTTGCTGTCATCGACATAGTGCAGGCGCGCGGCCTTCGCCGCGGCGCGCGGATCGGAGGACAGATCCGCCTCATCGTCATTCCCGCGCGACACCGCCCTACCCGCGCTCCCCATCCGCGCCGCTTCCCGAAGGCGTAATCCCCGCGCGCGAGGGTGCGTCCGCGCCTGGCCGCACGGTCTGCACTTCCCGCTCCACTTCGCGGTCGATGCCGACGCGCTCCTCGGCTTTTTGCCGCTCGGCCGCTGTCTCGCGCTCCAGCCGCTCGATGTGCTCCCGTGCCGCCTTCATGCGCTTGTCGTGATCGGTCTCAGCCATGGCCTAAGCTCCTGTTTCGTGCTGCTATGGACGCGACGGCGCCCCACGGGTTCGCTCACCTTCGCCAGGAGTTTCCGCCATGGCCGATCCATTCTCCGCGCTGATCATCGGCGCTTCGCGCGGTCTTGGTCTCGGACTGGCCCACGAATATCTGTCGCGCGGCTGGCATGTGGTGGCGACCACACGCGGCGATCGCACAGCGCTTCACGCAATCGCGGAGCGGCATGCCGAACGACTGACAATCGAGAGCGTCGATATCAACCAGCCGGCTGAGATCAAGGCGCTGCGCGAGCGCCTGACCGGCCGCAGCTTCGACGTGCTGTTCGTCAATGCGGGAGTCTCGAACGGTCCAGAGGAAAAAGCGGGCGAGGTGTCGAACGAGAGCTTTATCGATGTCATGGTCACCAACGCGCTCAGTCCGGTGCGCGTGATCGAGCATCTCCAAGACCTGGTTCCGCCTCGCGGCACGATTGCCGCGATGTCGTCGGGGCTCGGCAGCGTCGCCAACAATCAGACCGGCGGTTGGGAGATCTACCGCGCCAGCAAGGCGGCGCTGAACACGCTGATGCGCAGCTTCGCCGCACGCAACCCCAGCGATCCACGCGCCATCCTGGTGATTGCTCCGGGCTGGGTCAGGACTGACATGGGCGGCCCCGAGGCGCCCCTCGATGTCGAGACCAGCACAAGCGGCATCGTGGACACGATCACGAGCGCGAAAGGCTCCGGCGTCCGCTACCTGGACTATCAAGGCAACACCGTGCCCTGGTGAGCGGGCCATGACCAGCCACCCGATCACCGAGGCCCTGCTCGCCGCGATCCGACATAGTCCCGAGCCGATGGCGCTGACCGATCCGCACCTGCCGGATCATCCGATGATCGCGGTCAACGCGGCCTTCGCCTCGCTGACCGGCTACGCCATCGATCAGGCGGTCGGCCGCAACTGCCGGTTCCTGCAGGGCGCTGACACCGATCCGTCGGCGCCGCGCCGAATTCGACGCTGCCTCGACGAGCAGCGCGGCTGCATCGAATGGATCGTCAACTATCGCCGTGATGGCACCGCCTTCTGGAACCTGCTGTTTCTCTCGCCGGTGTTCGATCGCGACGGGCGCCTGCTGCATTACTTCGGCAACCAGCGCAATATCACCGCCGGCCAGCCTGCCGACCTCGCCGATTACAGCCTGGGCAGGGCCGACATGCCGATCGAGGGGCGACGCGCGTTCGACGCGTTGCTCCCCGAGATCCTCGAGGAGTCGCAGGACACGTCTGACCGGCTGAAGGTCTCGCAGCGGCTGCTGGCCGCGGTGGAGCGGCTGAACCAGCTCACCACCGGCCTCGTGCCATGATCTCTCCGAGCTGAACCGGACGCGATGATGCACCCAGACCGGGGCGACCTGCTGACGCATGTCGACGCGCGGGGCACCGGCCATATCGTGCTGAACCGCCCGCGCGCGCTGAATGCGCTGACCCTGCCGATGGCCGAAGCGTTCCTCCATACTCTCGACGACTGGACCCAGGACGCCTCCGTACGCCTGGTGCTGGTGCGCGGCGCGGGCGATCGCGGCCTTTGCGCCGGCGGCGACATCCGCCTGATCACCGAGGCGGCGAAGGCCGGCACGACACTGCCGGAGCGCTTCTTCCGCGCGGAATACAGGCTGAACGCCCGCATCGCGCGCTACCCGAAGCCGATACTGGCGATCATGGACGGCATCGTCATGGGCGGCGGCATCGGCGTCTCCGCCCACGCGCGCCACCGTGTCGTGACCGAGCGCTCGACCTTGGCCATGCCGGAGACCGCGATCGGCTTCATCACCGACATCGGCGGCACCTATCTGCTGTCGCGCGCGCCTGGCGAACTCGGCACGCATCTCGGCCTGACCGGGGCGCGCATGTCGGGCGCGGATGCGATCCATTGCGGCTTCGCCGACCTGTTCGTGGCCGCCGCGCGGATCGACGAGCTGTGCGCCGCGCCGGGCCAGTTCCACGAGTTCGCCGAGACGCCGCCGCGAAGCGCGCTCGCCCTCCAGCGCGGCTGGATCGACCGCTGCTACCGCGCGGACAGCGTGGAGGAAATCCTCGCCGCACTCGATGCATCCGACGAGCCGGAGGCCCACGATGCCGCGGCAACTCTCAGACGCATGTCGCCGACCTCACTGAAGGTGACGCTGCGCGCGCTGCGCGAGGCGCGAGGTCTCGGCCGGCTTGAGCCGTGCCTGGAGCAGGAGTTCCGCATCGCGACCGCGATGGCGCGGCCCGGCTCGGATTTCGTCGAGGGTGTGCGGGCAGTGATCGTCGACAAGGACCGCACGCCGCGTTGGCAGCCGGCAACGCTCGACGCCGTCACCGAGGAGATCGTCGCCAGGCATTTCGTCGGGCGATCGGGGATAAAACTCGATCTTCCAGGCGCGTCGTAAACCGGCGTCACGCCGCCTTGGCGTGGTTGCCGGTGCCGAGATCCTTCAAGCCCTGGATCATCGCCGTCAGCACCGCCTGCGCGTCGCCATACACGAGATTGGTGTTGTCGGCGTAGAACAGCAGGTTCTCGACGCCGGCATAGCCGCGGCCCTTGCCGCGCTTGATCACGAAGGCCTGACGCGCCTGGTCCACATTCAGGATCGGCATGCCGTAGATCGGCGAGCCCTTCTCGGTGCGCGCCGCCGGATTGACCACGTCGTTGGCGCCGATCACCAATGCCACGTCGGTTACGGCAAAGCTCTCGTTGATCTCTTCCATATCGAAGATGATGTCATACGGCACGCCGGCTTCCGCGAGCAGCACGTTCATGTGCCCCGGCATGCGCCCGGCGACCGGGTGGATCGCGAACTTCACATCGACATCCACCGCCTGCAGCAGCTTGACCAGTTCGTAGAGCTTGCCCTGCGCCTGCGCCACCGCCAGGCCGTAACCCGGCACGATCACCACTGAGCTGGCGTAGCGCATCGCCGCGGCGGCGTCGGAGGCTTCCGCCGGCTTCATCTGGCCGGCGATCTCGCCGCTGCCGGCTTCCTCGCCGCCGCCGAAATTGGAGAACAGCACGTTGAACAGCGAGCGGTTCATCGCCTTGGCCATCAGCACCGTCAGCAGCGTGCCGGCGGAGCCGACCACCATGCCGGCGATCATCAGCGTCGGGTTTCCCAGCGCATAGCCTTCGAGGCCGACCGACAGCCCGGTGAAGGCATTATAGAGCGAGATCACCACCGGCATGTCGGCGCCGCCGATCGGCAGGGTCATCAGCACGCCGAAGGCCAGCGCGCCCGCGAAGAACGCGATCTCCAGCCCTGCATGGGGAGGCAGCACGATCACCAGGATGCCCAGCAGCACGGTGGCGGCAAACACCAGCCCGTTGCACAGGCTCTGACCTTTGAACCGCCAAGTCTTTTCGATGCGGCCGTCGAGCTTCGCCCAGGCGATCGCGGAGCCGGCCATCGAGATCGAGCCGATCAGCGCGCCGATGATCGTGGCGCACAGCGGCAACACGCCGAGCCGGTCGACATCGATCAGCGCCACCGCGGCGATCGCGGCCGCGGCGCCGCCGCCCATGCCGTTATAGAGTGCCACCATCTGCGGCATCGCGGTCATCGCCACCCGCTTGCCGCTCCACCATGCCCAGAGCGTTCCCAGTCCCAGGGCGACCACGCCAAGGATGATGTTCGTCGTAAAACGTGCCGGCAGGCCCGCTGGGGGGACCGCAAGCAGGGCGACGAAGGCCGCCGCCACGGCGAGCAGCATGCCGAAGCCGGCGACGACGATGCCCGATCGCGCCGTCACCGGCGAGGACATCCGCTTCAGTCCCAGGATGAACAGCAGAGCCGCGCCGAACTCCGCCAGGCTGACGATGTGCGATACGATCATGGCGCCCTCTTTGCCGCGCCGCCAGGGGCGCTGCTCGGCTTGAACATGCCCAGCATCCGGTCGGTCACCACGTAGCCTCCTGCGGCATTGCCAGCGCCGAGCAGCACGCCCACGAAACCGATCACCTCGGCCGCCACGCTGGTGGCGTTGAACAGCGCATGCAGCGAGCCCACCACCACGATGCCGTGGATGAAGTTTGAGCCCGACATCAGCGGCGTATGCAGGATCGCCGGCACCCGGCGGATCAGCTCGTAGCCGGTGAACGCGGCCAGCATGAAGATGTAGAGCGCGATGATCCAGGTCATCGAGGTGTCGATGGTCATGGCCTACACCGCCGCCAGCGTTGGCGCCCGCGCCGCAGCACGCGTCAGCGCAGTCTTGCTCACCACCTCGTCGCCGAAATCCAGGGAGAGCGCGCCCTCTTTCGCGATCAGCTCGATCAGGTTGAGCAGGTTCTTGGCGTAGAGCTCGCTTGCATGCTGCGCCAGCAGCGAGGGTACGTTGAACGGCGCCATGATGGTCACGGGCCCGACTTCCGCCGTCTCGCCCGGCACCGCGCCCTCGCAGTTGCCGCCACCTTCGGCGGCAAGATCGACGATCACCGAACCGGGCTTCATGCCGAGGATCTGCTCGCGATCGATCAGGCGCGGCGAGGCGCGGCCGGGGATCGCCGCGGTGGTGACGATCATGTCAGCGGCCTGGATGTGCGCCGTGATCACCTCGCGCACCTGCGCGCGCTCGTCCGCGGTCAATTCGCGCGCATAGCCGCCTTCGCCGCGCGCATCGATGCCGGTGTCGACGAACTTGGCGCCCAGCGACTGCGCCTGCTCGCGTGTTTCCGGACGCACGTCGTAGCCCTCGGTGATCGCGCCCAGCCGCCGCGCCGTCGCCAGCGCCTGCAAGCCTGCCACGCCCAGCCCCATTACCAGCGCCTTGGCAGGGCGCAGCGAGCCCACGGCAGTGGTCATCATCGGCAGGATACGCGGCAGGTGCGTCGCCCCGAGCAGCGGCGCGTAATATCCGGCGAGCGCCGCCTGGCTCGACAGCGCGTCCATCGCCTGCGCCCGGCTGATACGCGGCACGCGCTCCATCGCAAAGCAGGTGATGCCGCGTTCTTCCAGCAGCGCCACCAGTTCCGGCTCCTTGTGCGCGTGCACGAAGCACATCAGCACGGCGCCCGCGCGCATCGCGCGTACTGTCTCCAGCGGCGGCGGCTGCACCGCCAGCACCAGGTCCGCGTCGGACAGCAGCCTGCCAGGATCGGCCTCGACCGTGACGCTGCCGTACGCGTCGTCCGCGAACCGCGCCGCAAGCCCGGCTCCGGCCTGCAGCCAGACGCGCGCATCGAGCTTGCCCAGCCTGGTCAGCACGCTTGGGACCATGGCCACGCGCCGTTCATGCGGCCTGGTCTCCTTGAGCACGGCAATCTTGAAGGCCATCCGTCACCTCGCTTGTCGTCATCCTTGCACGAAGTCGCCAGCCTTGCAGAGTCCCTAAGCCGGATATCCAGCCGAGAGCAGCGCGCGCAGCCGCTTCTTGTCGATCTTTCCGGTGGCGCCGAGGGGGATCGCATCCACGAACATCACCGCGTCCGGCATCCACCATTTCGCGATCCTGCCGTCCAGCAACGCAAGGAACTCCGCTTCGCCGGCGGTCTCTCCGGGCTTGAGCTGCACCAGCAACACCGGACGCTCGCCCCATTTCTCATGCGCCACGCCGATCACCGCCGCGAACGCCGCCTTGGGATGGCCGGCGGCGATGTTCTCGATCTCCACCGAGCTGATCCATTCGCCGCCGGATTTGATGATGTCCTTGGCCCGGTCGGTGATTTGCATGAAGCCATTGGCGTCGATGGTGGCGACATCGCCGGTGTCGAAGAAACCGTCCTGATCGAGGATCGGCGTCTCGCCCTTGAAGTACGCGGCCGCCACGATCGCCCCGCGCGCCCGCAGGAAACCGACCGTCTTGCCATCCTCGGCAAGTGCGGCGCCCTGCTCGTCGACCAGCTTCAGGTCGATGCCCAATGCCGGACGGCCCTGCGTCAGCCGGCAGGGCAGTTGCGCCTCGAACGGCAGGCGGGCCACCTCGCCGACCGGCCGTGCCGTGGTGCCGAGCGGCGAAGTCTCGGTCATTCCCCAGGAATGCACCACCTCAACGCCGTAACGGTCCCAGAAGGTCCGGATGATGACCTCCGGGCAGGCGGCGCCGCCGATGGTCACCCGTTTCAGGCGCGACAATCTCTGGCCGGAACGATCGAGATGGAGCAGCAGCGTCTGCCATACTGTCGGCACGGCGGCGGAGAAGGTGACCCCCTCGGTCTCGATCAGCTCGTGCAGCGACTCTCCGTCGAGCTTGGCTCCCGGCATCACCAGCTTGGCGCCGACCGCGGGTGCGGAGAAGGGCAATCCCCAGCCATTGGCGTGGAACATCGGCACCACCGGCAGGATCACGTCGCTCGCCGACAGCGCCATCACGTCAGGCTGCATGGTCATGAAGGCGTGCAGGAAGTTCGAGCGGTGTGAATACAGCACGCCCTTGGGATTGCCGGTGGTGCCGGAGGTGTAGCAGAGCCCGGCCGCGGTCTGTTCGTTGAAGTTGCCCCAGGCGCAGACGTCCGGCTGGTCGGCGATCCAGCGTTCGTAGGCGATCACCGGCACGCCGCCGGGCGGCCCCGGCGGCGCCTCGTCGGCCAGCACCACGATCCGGCGCAGCGAGGGAATGCCCGCCGCCTGTTCCAGCAGCAAGCCCAGGAACGGCGGATCGACGAGCACGACCCGGTCCTCGGCATGGTTGATCATCCAGCGTATCTGCTCGACATGCAGGCGCGGATTGACGGTGTGGCAGATCGCGCCGATCCCCATGGTTCCATACCAGGTTTCGAAATGGCGGGCGGTGTTGAACCCGATGGTGGCGATGCGATCGCCAGGCACGATGCCCTCCGCCAGCAACGCATTGGAGAGCCGAGCCGCGCGCGTCCGGATTTGCGCGTAGGTCGTGCGGATGATCGGGCCTTCGAGCGAACGCGTCACCACCTCGCGGCCGCCATGCCGCGCGGCGGCATAATCGATGATCTTGTCGAGCGTCAGCGGCCAGTCCTGCATCAATCCGAACATGATCGTCCTCCCTCGCGGCCTGCATGCTTGGTCCCGACTATGCGAGCCTGCGCCGCGCACGTCACGAAGCATCGTCGCGCCTCGCGCGCGTCAGGAGGCGTCGTCGCGCCTCGCGCGCGTCAGGAGGCATCGTTGCGAAGCATGCCGAGCACCCGGACGGTCAAGTTGCGTACCGCTGCCGAGTCGTCGTCGAGGCTGGCGGCGAGCGGGCGGCCAATCAGGCTGTAGGCAAACGCAAGCAGCGTCACCAGGCTGACCATGTCGCGGGCGCCCCGCCGCGCGCGCGGGGCGGGGGCGCGCCCCCAAGGGCGGTATTCCTCGGGTCAAGCCCGAGGAC
>CAXTRK010000043.1:0-9191 GCA_964246745.1 uncultured Acetobacteraceae bacterium | reverse complement strand
GCCGGCCCGGGGCGGGCGCGCGGGCCGGCGCGCCGCCCGCTCAGCAGCGCGACCAACTCTCGGGTCGCGCGCGCCGGCTCGTCGGAGGCGCTCTTGACTGGATGCGTCGCGGTCCAGGCCATCAGCATGCCGATTCCCCCCGAGGCATAGGTGTCGAACACCTGATCCACGATGACAGCGAAGGTGGCATCGTCCTCGCCGCGTCGCTCCAGCAGCGTCGTCGTGGTGCGGGTCAAATCCTGCACCATCCTGTCGCGCAACTGAGCGCGCAGCTCTTCGGCTGAACCGAAATGATGGATCAGGTTGGCGTGCGACATGCCAAGGGCGGCGCCGATCGCCTTCAGTGTGATTGCGCCCGGGCCGCCTTCGATCAGCAGCCCGCGCGCCACCTCGAGCGCCTCCCTGCGCACCTCGTCCGGCTTGCGCCGCCGCTCAAGACCTTTCGCCGGACTTGTTGACACAAGTGTAGATTAGTCGTTCCTTTTAACCAGGTGAACCAGGAAAGCAGTTGGCCGTGCCAGCCTTATTCGCGCTCGCGCAGCGCACCGCGGTTATCACCGGCGCCGCCAGCGGCATCGGCCGGGCGATCGCTGTTTCACTCTCCCGCAGAAGCTGCCATCTGGCTTTGTGCGATATCGACGAGGCGGGTCTCGTCGAGACTGCGCGAGAGGCGTATGCGACCGGCTCGCGCATCACCTGCCACCGGCTTGATGTCGCCGACCCGGCAGCGGTCGCGGCGTTCCCGGAGCAGGTCATGGCCGAGCATGGCAGCGTCCACGTGCTGGTCAACAATGCCGGCGTCGCACTCGGCGGCAGTTTCGAGCAGCTTTCCGACGCAGATTTCGAGTGGCTGTTCGCGATCAACTTCTGGGGCGTGGTGCGTATGACGCGGGCCTTCCTGCCGCGGCTCAGGACCAGCGACGAAGCAAGGCTGGTCAATCTGTCCAGCCTGTATGGCCTGATCGCGGTGCCTGGGCAAACCGCCTACGCCGCCAGCAAGTTCGCGGTGCGCGGCTTTTCGGAGTCGCTGCGCCATGAGCTGCGCGCGAGCCCGGTTGGCGTCACCGTGGTGCATCCTGGCGGCGTCGCCACCGCCATCGCCCGCAACGCCCGTGCGTCAGCGCAGCTCTCCGCCGAGGAGATCGCGCGTCATCAGACGCAGGCAAAGGCGTCGCTGACGCTGCCGCCTTCGGTCGCGGGCGAAATCATCGTCGAGGCCATCATCCATCGCAAGCCGCGCGTATTGGTCGGACGCGATGCGCGCGTGGTGGGCGCGGTCGAGCGGCTGGCGCCGGTTTCCTATTGGCCGCTGCTGGAACGTCTGCGTCGCGGTCGCGGCGACCGGAAAGGATGAAAATGCCGCGTCTCAGAACCTGGCTGCTGGCCGTGCCGGCTTCCGCGGGCGTCGCCGGCGCCGGCCTTGCGCTGTTCACCGCCTCGGTTGCCCGGCTCGTCGAGCGGGCGGTGCCGCCACTCGGACGCGTCGTCGATATCGACGGCACGCGCTTGCACTATGTCGACGAGGGCTCATCGGACGACGCGCCGGCGATCCTGCTCATCCATGGCCTCGGTGGGCAGATGCGCAACTTCACCTACGCCTTGGTGGCCTTGCTCGCCAGCCAGCACCGGGTCATCGTCATCGACCGCCCCGGTTCCGGCTATTCGGTACGGCCGCGCGGCGCCTCCGCCACCCTGAGCGCGCAGGCAGCCGTGGTGGCCTCGTTCATCCAGGCGCTTGGCCTCACGCGCCCAACCATCGCCGGTCATTCGCTCGGTGGCGCGCTTGCACTAGCGCTCGCCCTGAACCATCCGGATGAGGTCGGAGCCCTAGCGCTGATCGCTCCGCTCACCCAGCCGCAGGACGAGCCGCCGGCGGCGTTCAGGAGCATCGCCATACGGGGCCGGCTGCGACGTTGGCTCACCGCCTGGACCGTGGCCATTTCCGCCTCGATTATCAACAGCAAGCTCGTGCTCGGCACCGTGTTCGGGCCGGACACGATGCCCAGCGATTTCCCTCGACGTGGCGGCGGCCTGCTCGGCTTGCGGCCGTCCAGCTTCTATAACGCATCGACCGATATCGTGCAGTGCGGGGTGGATCTGCCCGGAATGGTCGCCCGTTACGGCTCATTGGCGCTTCCAGTCGGCGTGCTCTACGGCACCGCCGACCGCATCCTCGATCATGTCGCCAACGGCGTGGCGTTGGCAGACAAAATCCCCGGCCTCGATCTGGAGCTGTGCGAAGGTGCCGGGCACATGTTGCCGGTCACAGCGCCCGAGCAGACCGCCGCCTTCATCAAGCGCATCGCCGCAAGGACCGCCACATGAACACGGAGCATTTCGACGTCATCATCATCGGCGCCGGGCTCTCCGGCATCGGCGCCGCCTGCCACCTGAAAAGACATTGCCCGGACAAACGCATCCTGCTGCTCGAAGCGCGTGAGACGATGGGCGGAACCTGGGACCTGTTCCGCTACCCGGGCGTACGGTCGGATTCGGACATGTTCACGCTGGGCTACAGCTTTCGGCCATGGCTGGGCGCCAAGGCGATCACCGACGGCGCCTCGATCCTTGACTACGTGCGCGACACCGCGCGCGCCTACAAGGTGGACCGGCACATCCGTTTCGGCCATCGCGCAACCCGCGCCGACTGGTCAGGCGACGGCGCCATCTGGACGCTCGAGGTTGAACGCGGCGGCGCCGAACCAATACGGCTGAGCTGCAACTTTCTGCTCGGCTGCAGCGGGTATTACGATTACGCGAATGGTCACATGCCGGATTTCCCCGGCATCGCGCAGTTCGCGGGCCAAGTGGTCCATCCGCAGCGTTGGCCCGAGGGGCTGCGGACCGAGGGCAAACGCATCGTGCTGATCGGCAGCGGCGCCACCGCGGTGACGCTGGCGCCGACGCTGGCGCGCACCGCCGCCTCGGTGACGCTGCTGCAGCGCTCGCCGAGCTATGTGGTCTCGCTGCCCTCCGAGGACGGCCTCGCGAAATGGCTGCGGGCGCGCGTGTCGGACGGCTTTGCCTACAAGGTGGTGCGCTGGCGCAACGTTCTGCTCGGCATCTATCTGTATCGCTCGATGCGCTCGAAGCCGGTTCGCGCGCGCGAGCGAATCGCCGCCCTGATGCGCGAGGCCGTAGGCCCTGACTACGACACCGGCGCGCATTTCACGCCGGCCTATAATCCCTGGGACCAACGCCTCTGCATCGTTCCGGACGGCGACCTGTTCGAGGCGCTGCGCGATGGCACGGTCGAGATGGCGACCGATACCATCGAGAGCTTCACCAAGGACGGCATCAGGCTCGCCTCCGGCGGCGAACTGGCCGCCGATCTGGTGATCAGCGCCACCGGTCTGCAGATGCAGTTCCTGGGCGGCATACGGCTCAGCGTTAACGGCGTCGCGGTCGATCCCGCTCATACCACGGTCTATAAGGGCATGATGCTGAGCGACGTGCCAAACTTCGCGCTGACTTTCGGCTACACCAACGCCTCCTGGACGCTCAAGGCCGATCTGACCTCCGCCTATGTCTGCCGGCTGCTCAACTTCATGACCAGGCGCGGCTATGACTGGTGCGTGGCGCCGCGTGATCCGGCTGTCGGTGAACAGCCGCTGCTGAACTTCAGCTCGGGCTACGTGCAACGCTCGATCGGCGACTTCCCGAAGCAAGGCGAGCGCAAGCCCTGGCGCGTGTACCAGAACTACCTTCTGGATCTGTTGAGCACGCGCACGGTTCCGTTGCGCGACGGCACCATGACGTTCCGCCGCCTGCCGAGCGCCGCTGGCGCCTGACCCGGCGATCTTGCCGGCAAGTGGCTCCGGCACCATTTCTCTTTTCGATGATTGCGCGGCCGCGTTGCCTCTTGAGGGACGCATAAAGCCGCCATTCAACACGTCGCCTGACGAAGAGGGACATGAAGATGGATATGGACAAGTTCACCGAGCGGTCGCGCGGCTTCCTGCAAGCGGCCCAGACCATCGCGTTGCGCGAATTCCACCAGAGGCTGACGCCGGAGCATCTGTTCAAGGCGCTGCTTGACGACGAGCAGGGCGCGGCGGCCGGTCTGATACGCGCAGCCGGCGGCCAGCCGGAGCGCGCGCGTGCGGCGATCGACGCCGAGATCGCGCGTCAGCCGAAAGTGCAGGGTGGCGGCGCCGGGCATCCGCAGGCGACGCCGGAGCTGGTGCGTCTGCTGGATGCGGCGCAGCAGGCCGCCACCAAGGCGGGCGACAGCTTTGTCGCACAGGATCGGCTGCTGGTGGCGCTGGCGGCGTCGGATGGTCCCGCGGCGCGCGCGCTGCGTGAAGCGGGCGGCTCCGCGCAGGCACTGGAGCGTGCGCTTGCGGAGATACGGCGCGGCCGCAAGGTTACCAGCGAAAACGCCGAGGCAAGCTTCGACGCGCTCAAGAAATATGCCCGCGACGTGACCGAGGTGGCGCGCGAGGGCCGGCTTGATCCGGTGATCGGACGCGACGAGGAGATCCGCCGCACGATCCAGGTGCTGGCGCGACGCACCAAGAACAATCCCGTGCTCATCGGCGAACCCGGTGTCGGCAAGACCGCGATCGTGGAGGGTCTGGCGCTACGTATCGTCAACGGCGACGTGCCCGAGGCGCTCAAGGGCAAGCGTCTGCTGGCGCTTGATCTCGGCGCGCTGGTGGCGGGAGCGAAGTTCCGCGGCGAGTTCGAGGAGCGGCTGAAGTCGGTGCTGAAGGAGATCGATTCCGCGCAGGGCGAGATCATCCTGTTCATTGACGAGATGCACACGCTGGTCGGTGCCGGCCGCGCCGACGGGGCGATGGATGCCTCGAACCTGCTCAAGCCGGAACTCGCCCGCGGCACGCTGCATTGCATTGGCGCCACCACGCTCGACGAGTACCGCAAATACATCGAAAAGGACGCGGCTCTGGCGCGGCGCTTCCAGTCGGTCTTCGTGGGCGAGCCGTCGGTCGCGGACACCATCTCGATCCTGCGCGGACTGAAGGAGAAATACGAGCTGCATCACGGCGTGCGCATCACCGATGGCGCGCTGGTGGCGGCGGCCACTCTCTCCAATCGCTACATCACCGACCGCTTCCTGCCGGACAAGGCGATTGACCTGATGGACGAGGCCGGCAGCCGTCTACGCATGCAGGTGGACAGCAAGCCGGAGGCGCTCGACGAGCTCGACCGCCGATTGATCCAGCTCAAGATCGAGCGCGAGGCCTTGCGACGCGAGGACGACGTGGCGTCGCGCGACCGGCTGGGCCGGCTGGAGGGGGAACTCGCCGAGCTGGAGGAGCGGTCCGACAACCTGACCGCGATCTGGCATCGCGAGAAGGATCAGGTGACCGCGCTTCAGAAGCTCAAGGAGCGGCTTGACGCCGCGCGTTCCGAGGTTGAGGTGGCGCAACGACGTGGCGATCTGGGTCGCGCCTCGGAACTGATGTACGGCGTGATCCCCGCGCTGCAAAGCGAGATCGCGGTCACCAGCGAGGCGGCGCCGGAGAGCGGCCACCTCGTCAATGAGGCGGTGACCGAGCAGGCGATCGCTTCGGTGGTGTCGCGCTGGACCGGTGTTCCGGTTGAGCGGATGCTGGAAGGCGAGCGAGCCAAGCTGATCCGCATGGAGGACCAGCTCCGCGCGCGTGTCATCGGCCAGGAGGATGCGCTGCGGTCGGTGGCGAACGCGGTGCGCAGAGCCCGGGCGGGCTTGCAGGACCCGAATCGTCCGATTGGCTCGTTCCTGTTTCTGGGTCCCACCGGCGTCGGCAAGACGGAACTCACCAAGGCGTTGGCGGAGTTCCTGTTCGACGATGACCGTGCGCTGCTCCGCATCGACATGAGCGAGTTCATGGAAAAGCACGCGGTCGCCCGGCTGATCGGAGCGCCTCCCGGCTATGTCGGCTATGACGAGGGCGGCGTGCTGACCGAGGCGGTGCGCCGGCGTCCGTATCAGGTCATCCTGTTCGACGAGGCGGAGAAGGCGCACGAGGACGTCTTCAACATCCTGCTTCAGGTGCTCGATGATGGCAGGTTGACCGACGGCCAGGGCCGCACGGTGGATTTCCGCAACACCATCATCGTTCTGACCAGTAACTTGGGCAGCGAGATCCTGGGGCAACAGTCGGAAGGCGACGCCACGGCGCTCGTCCAGGCACAGGTCATGCGCGTGGTGCGCGAGCATTTCCGCCCTGAGTTCCTTAACCGGATCGACGAGATCATTCTGTTCCGCCGGCTGCAGAAGACAGACATGGCGGCGATCGTCAAAATCCAGCTCTCACAGTTGGATCGGCTGCTTATGGATCGGAAGATCATGCTGGATCTCGACGCAACCGCAACTGACTGGTTGGCGGAGACCGGTTATGACTCGATCTACGGAGCCCGCCCGCTCAAGCGGGTCATTCAGCGAAGCCTGCAAAATCCGCTTGCGGGTTTGATCCTGAACAATGAGCTGCATGACGGCGATACCGTTCAGGTTACGGCTGACCGGGATGGATTGATGCTGAATGGTCGCCACGATGAGAGTGGCTGACACCACCCGACTGACAAAAAAGCCCGCCGAATTGCTTCGGCGGGCATCTGGTCAGGCCGCTTCGCGTACCAACGCGCTATCGCCGAGCCGGCGTGTCGTCACTTGCGACTTCATCGCCTTCTGCACCTTCTCAAAGGCGCGAACCTCAATCTGGCGCACGCGCTCGCGGGAGATGTTATAGACCTGCGACAGATCCTCCAGCGTGGCAGGTTCCTCCTTCAGGCGGCGCTCGATGAGGATATGCCGCTCGCGGTCGTTCAAGGTCCGCAAGGCGTCGCCGAGCAGGGCCTTACGGCCGGAGAACTCCTCATGCTCGGCAAGCAACGTCTCCTGACTTTCGCCCTCGTCAATGAGCCAATCCTGCCATTCCCCTTCACTGTCGGCACGAACCGGCGCGTTGAGGCTGTGATCGGGCGCGGCAAGACGCCGGTTCATGTTGACTACGTCGTTCTCGGAGACGGAGAGCGCCTTGGCGATCGAGCCAACCTGCTCGGGGCGCAGATCGCCATCGTCTATCGCCTGCATCTGACCCTTCAGACGACGAAGATTGAAGAACAGCTTCTTCTGAGCCGCTGTCGTGCCCATCTTCACCAACGACCAGCTATGCAGGATGTATTCCTGGATCGCCGCGCGAATCCACCACATCGCATAGGTTGCCAAGCGGAACCCGCGGTCCGGATCAAACCGCTTCACCGCCTGCATCATGCCGACATTGCCTTCACTGATCAGTTCGCTGATCGGTAGGCCATATCCGCGATAGCCCATGGCGATCTTGGCAACGAGGCGCAAATGAGAGGTGACGAGCTTATGCGCCGCCTCGGTGTCTTCGCTGTCGCGCCAACGCTTCGATAAATCGAGCTCTTCCTCGGGAGAAAGCATCGGAAACTTGCGGATTTCCTGCAGGTAGCGCGACAGATTACCTTCAGGACCAACATTAAGGACGGCAGAGGCCACGGCAAGGCTCCTTTCGTCTGAACTTCAGTGAACCCTCGATGCCCTTACGGCGCCATCGCGAATAGGTTGCACGTCTCGTTCAGGTTGGGCGCGGGTGAGGACATCACGTCCCTGAGTAACCTCCCGTTTGGCAAGGCCGCTCAGGACGTCCAGACCGGCGGGGCGCCCCCTCGTCGGAATTGTGCACTGCATACAGGACCCCACCGGTCCGGTCAAGAATCACCGTCTGAATTCTTTGCAATGCACGATTGCAAATCGTTGAAATCGGCGGGAGGCGGCCTGTCGAAACGCAGCGTGCCGCCGCTGCGCGGATGTCGGAAACCCAACGTGCCAGCGTGCAGCGCCTGCCTCGGGAAGTCGAGCGCGCAGCGTCGGGCGGCATGCGCCAATGCGCCAGCGGCCGCCGGAACCCGACGCAGATAGACCGGATCTCCCAGTAAAGCGTGGCCGGCCTGCGCCAGGTGCACCCGGATTTGGTGCGTGCGGCCGGTCGCCAGCCTGCACTCGATCAGGCTGACCGCCCCATGCAGGACCTGGAGCGTTCGATAATGGGTCAGAGCGGCCCGGCCGCCACGCCGGACCACGGCCATGCGCTTGCGGTCGCGCGGATCGCGGCCGATCGCGCCGTCGAGTTCTCCCCCGGCCGGCGACAGCATGCCCCAGCACAGAGCGAGATAGGCGCGCTCGATGCGACGCGCGGCGAAGTCCGCCGACAAGGCGGCGAGTGCTGACTCGGTCTTCGCCACCACCATCAGACCGGAGGTGTCCTTGTCCAGGCGGTGGACGATGCCTGGACGGCGTTCGCCGCCAATCCCGGGCAACGTGTCGCCGCAATGCGCGAGCAAGGCGTTGACCAGCGTGCCGTCCTCGTTGCCGGGAGCGGGATGCACCACCAGGCCGGCCGGCTTGTCGAGCACGAGCAGATCGGAGTCTTCGTGCAGGATACAGAGTGCCGCAGCCTGCGCCGCCGGAACCGCCGCGACCGCTTGCGGAAAACGCACGCTGTAGAGCATGCCCGCGCGGACCGGATCGGCCGGTTCCCGGAGCACGGCGCCGTTGCGCAGCACATGCCCGCCCTGGATCAAGGCCTTGACGCGGGAGCGTGATGACGTGCCGATGACGCCGGCCAGGAACCGGTCGGTGCGCTGGCCGGCCTGTTCAGCGCTTGCGACAAGGTGGAACGCGTCCTCGGTCATCGCTTCGGCTTAGCGGAGAAGGCGGCACGGCAGAATGGGCAATACGGATGGATGAGGTGCGACGGATGGATGAGGTGGGGATGCGAGGCACCAGGCTTCTGCTCGCGGCGGTGATCGCCATGGGAGTGATGATCCTGGCCGCCACGGCAGTGCTGATCGCCACCGTGGTGCATCGCGTCACCGATCGTGCCCACCCTGCCGCGGCGCTACTCTCGACACATCCCGCCGACCGCCCGCCATTGTCTCTCGGCCAGCCGGCGGGAACACGCCTGGTTTCCGTCGTGCGGCAATCCGACCGGCTTCTGGCACTCACACTGAGCGGCGGCGGACTGCCGGACCGCCTCCTGGTCTGGGATACGCTGTCAGGCCGCATCATCGCCCGCCTGCGGCTTGACCGCTAAGGCCCGGCTTGCACATGCTGACGCTGTGCTCTAAGAGCACCGCCGGCTTTGTCCTGTTCGTCTAGAGGCCTAGGACACCGCCCTCTCACGGCGGTAACAGGGGTTCGAATCCCCTACGGGACGCCA
>CAXTRK010000042.1:0-26300 GCA_964246745.1 uncultured Acetobacteraceae bacterium | reverse complement strand
GGTTAGTACGCGTCGGCAGAACCTGTCGAGCAGGACTTGTTCAGAGCTTCCTTAGTGTCCGTTCGGAAAGAGCTTGATTCGCCGGAGTCGGTTATGATTCGCTCGGCAGCACCGATTCGCGAGGTGCTGCGTGTGGACTACCGAGAACCGTGCCCGGTATGAGCGGCGCGGACTGCGTTATCCGACCGACCTGACCGACGCTGAGTGGGAGCTAGTTGCCCCGCACATCCGTCCGGCCAAGCGGGGCGGACGGCCGCGGACGGTCAACATGCGCGAGGTGATGAACGCGGTGCTCTATCTGTTGGGCACCGGCTGCCAGTGGCGCGCTCTGCCGAAGGACTTTCCGCCGCGTACCACCGTGTTCGAATACTTGGACCTGTGGGAGTGGGACCGAACGCTGGAACGTGTGCATCACGCGCTCTATGTCGCTGTGCGCGAGCAGGCGGACCGGCAAGCCAGCCCGACTGCGGCGATCATCGACAGCCAAAGCGTCAAGAGCGCGGAAAAAGGGGGGCCCGCATTGATCCCTCCGGCTACGACGCAGGCAAGAAAATCAAAGGCAAGAAGCGTCACATCGTTGTCGACACGCTCGGCCTGATGCTCAACCTCGCCGTCCACCCAGCCGACCTGCAGGACCGCGACGGCAGCGTGCTCGTCTTGCAAGCGGTCAGAAAGCTGTTCCCGTTCATCAAGCCAGGGGCCTGCCACGGCGGCCGCCATCAGGGCGCTCGGGCCATGGCAAATCGAGATCGTCAAACGCTCCGACCTGCACCGGTTCGTAGTGCTGCCGAAGCGATGGATCGTTGAGCGGACGTTTGCCTGGATGGGCCGCAACAGGCGGCTGTCGAAGGACTACGAGAACACGACACGCTTCGCCACAGCCTATCTACGCCTGGCAATGATCCGGCTCATGCTGCGCCGATTGGTTCAGCTAAAGTGCCGTTCGCAATGACAGACTTTCCGAACCGACTCTTACATCGGGCCAAAGGCTTAGCGTACAGTCTTGAGCAAACGGTGAAGTGACCCCAGGATCAACGGCGCAGGGTCTTACTGGTCCAGGTCTTCTCGTAAGGTGTTATTGAAATCCCGTAGCTCCTTGACTCGGTTCTCGGTTCTGTTGGCCAAGCAAGCAGGGGCTGCAGTCGCTATGATGCTCCCGAGAACAAGTGCATCCTCCAAGTCGCATGCTTGGCTTGCATACTTCATCCAGGCAATTTCGGCGTTTTCGACATTCGGACCTAGCCCATGCAGTGAAGTCCATGAACTTTCATCAGCCTTTCTTGCCAGTAAGCGGGCCCGGCCCATTTCCGTTGCGAGCATTCTCTGATCAGTTTTCAGCCTGGCGTGCTCGCAAGTCGCTTGTTCAACGGTGCTGCTTGCCGTAGCGATACAGCCGGCTCCCAAAGCGGTATAGCTCGACAGCCCGACAAGGAAGACCGCCGTGGCAGAGCACGCTACGCGCGGCATTTGAGTCATAACAAGGAGCCTATCGCAGAATGATTTCGACGCGTCGGTTCTGCGGCTCGCGTACGCCGTCCGCCGTTGCCACAAGCGGGTGCGTCTCGCCAAAACCCTGCACCGCGATGTCGTTGCGTGCCACGCCGTCATGGACCAGTTCCGCTGAGACACTTTCGGCACGTCGTAGGGACAGGGCTTGGTTATAGCGGGCCGTGCCGGAGCTGTCTGTGTAGCCGTCAACTTCGATCCGGGTCGTCTGCACGCGCGTCGAGGCTTGCGCCGCCTCGGCCACGATCTGGCGGGCGTGCTCCGTCAGGTCCGCGCGATCCCAGTCGAAGAACACCAGGTACGTGCGAGCCGGCGCGGGCGCCGGCGGCGCGATAATAGCCGGCGTGGCGAGCGGCGCCGGTGCCGGTCCGAACGCATAACGAAGACCGATCTGGATCTCATGGTTGAAGACGTTGCCGAACTTGCCGTTGCCGAACGCCGGACGCTGGGCTGGAAGTCCCAGGAACGCATTGGCCGGGGAGTTTGCCGGAAAACGCTCATAGTGCACGGCTTCTAGAGGATCGACCAGACCGATGAGACGGTAATCGGCTGTGAAGGCCAGTCCGCGCAGCCATGGCGCTGGCACGCTGAAGCCAGCGATTGCCTGGTAGGCGAAGGCGCCGGCGGTTTGATAGGTGCCTCGCCTGGAAGACTGAAATCCAGGCGAGCCGAAATTGATGTTGTTGTCGCCGAGTTCCTGGCCCCCGGCGCCAACTCCGAAGTAAGGGCGCACCGGCAGATGCACATCAAGATCATAGAGGACGTTCAGGAAGCCGCCATACTGCCGCTCAGTGCCACCCGCGCGGCCCACGTCGGGATAGCTGACGCCGTCGACGTGATTGCTCGAGTAATTGCCTTCGATCTCCGCGCGCAACCCATCGCCGAAGCCCCAGCCGAAGCTTGCCTGTCCGGAAAACCCAGAATTAAAATACACCCAGCGATCCCGAACCCCGAGTTGGGGAGCTAACTTCAGGGTTTCGTCTTGCAGGAAATCAACGCCGGCGCCAAGGCTGACATAGGGACCAGCAACAGGCTGGGCCGCGGCGGCCAACGGAACCGCGAGCATGGTCGCCGCAAATAGAACGCAACGAGGTGTCATGCAATGTCTCCGCAACAAGGCAGCGGAGCGTCGATACGCGATATCCTACCGTTTTGAAATCGTCATGAATGTGCCGACGTCACATGCCGTCCGGCTGTGATGGAAATATCGCGTCCAGACCGATATCGAGCACGCTCACGCTATGGGTGAGCCACCCGGCCGAGATCAGATCAACACCCGCCTCGGCGATCGCAGGCGCGGTCTGCGGGGTGATGCGGCCGGAGGCCTCGGTCACGGCACGGCCGGCGATCATCGCCACCGCCTCGCGCAGCATGGAGGGTGTCATGTTGTCGAGCAGGAAGGCATCGGCCCCTACCGACAGCGCCTCTTCAAGCTGCGCCAGCGTATCGACCTCCACTTCGATCTTGACCAGGTGGCCCACGCCTTCACGCGCACGCCGGATGGCCGGCACGACACCGCCGACCATGGCGATGTGGTTGTCCTTGATCAGCACGGCGTCGTCGAGACCGAAACGGTGATTGGCGCCGCCGCCGGCGCGCACGGCATATTTCTGCACCGCGCGCAGACCGGGCGTGGTCTTGCGCGTGCAGCAGATACGCGCGTGCGTATGGCGAACCGCCTGGACCAGTCGATTGGTGGCGGTGGCGATGCCGCTCAGATGGCACAGATAGTTCAGCGCCACCCGCTCGGCGGTCAGAATGCCGCGCGCCGGACCCTCGATGCTGGCGATGATGTCGCCCGGTGCGACATGGCTGCCGTCGGGGCGGTGCACACGGAAATCAAGCCGTGGCTCGATCAGCCGGAAGGCGAGCCGTGCCAGATCGAGGCCGGCGATCACGCCCTCGTCGCGCGCGGTCATCGCCACCTTCGAGAGCAGATCCGCAGGCACCATCGCGTCGGTGGTGATGTCGCCGGCACGGCCGAGATCCTCGAGCAGGGCGGCACGTACCATCGGCTCGAGCATGATCTCGGGGAGCGGTGTCATGACGCGCGACGCTCCACGTGCATGGCGCGAGCGGCTTCAAGCGCCTCGTGCGCATAAGAGAGGGTGCGGACCGGGGAGGCGTCCGTCTCGGGATGGTCGGTGCGGAAATGGCCGCCGCGGCTTTCGCGCCGCGCCAGGGCCGCGCGTGCGATCATCAGCCCGAGCAACGCCGCGTCGGAATGCTCCGCCTCGCCCGACAGGCTGGCCACCGCCCGTTCGAGGCCTTGCGCATGGCGCAGCACGCCCAGTTCGCGGGAGACGATCTGGCGCACCGTACCCGGTGCCGGCGGCGACGCGGACGCAGCCATCGCCGGCAGGCTTCCCGCATCGGCGCAGGCCGGTGTGGCGGCAACGCTCTCGGCGACCACTCCGCCACAGACCGCCGCTTCGAGCAGCGAGTTGCTGGCCAGCCGATTGGCGCCGTGCAAGCCGGTGCAGGCGGCCTCGCCGCAGGCCCAGAGGCCGGGCAACGTGCTGCGTCCTTCCGCGTCCACGGCGATGCCGCCCATGTGGTAGTGCGCCGCCGGCCGGATCGGGATCGGCATCCGCGCAGGATCGACGCCGCGCGCGCGGCAGAAGGCGGCAATGCCGGGGAACCGCGACGCGAAACGCTCGCCGAGGGCGGCGCGGGCATCGAGGAAGACGCTGTGGCCGGCTTCGAGATGACGCCATACCGCGCGCGAAACCACGTCGCGTGGCGCCAGCTCGTTCTCCATGAAGCGTGCGCCGGTCTCATCGATCAGCGTCGCCCCCTCGCCGCGCACCGCCTCGCTGATCAGCGGCATGGGCGCCGAGCCGCGCCCCTGGCCCGGCCGCGAGACGGCAAGCGCGGTCGGATGGAACTGCACGAACTCGATGTCGGCGAGTGCCGCACCCGCGCGTGCCGCGATCGCCGGGCCGGCGCCGGTGGAGCCGAGCGGATTGGTGGTGTCGAGGAACAGCCCGCCGGCGCCGCCGGTGGCGATCACCAGTTGGGTCGTGCGCAGCCGGCTGAGGCGGCCCTGAAGGCGGATGGCGACGCCGCGGACGGCGCCGCCTGCCACCAGGATGCGCGCCAGGGAGGCGCCTTCCAGCACGGTGATCGAGGGCGTCGCGCGAACCGCGGCAACCAGGGCGCGCATCACCTCGGCGCCGGTGGCGTCGCCGCTCGCGTGAACGATCCGCCGCCTGGAATGCGCCGCCTCCAGGCCAAGCGACAACGCGCCGGAAGCCTCGCGGTCGAACGCGGCGCCATAGCGTGACAAGGCGGCGATCGCCTCCGGGCCGGCCTCGATGATCCGGCGCACCGCCCGGCTGTCGCACAGCCCGGCGCCGGCGGCGAGGGTGTCGGCGATCTGCAGTTCGGGCGCGTCATCGGCGCCGACGGCGGCGGCGATGCCGCCCTGCGCCCAGGCGCTCGAGGTTTCGGCACAAAGCGGCGCGGCGCTGAGCAGCACCACCGGGCGGGGCGCCAGACGCAATGCCGTGATCAGGCCGGCAATACCGCTGCCGGCAATCACCGGCTGGCCGGACAGAAAATTGTTCATATGGCCAACATCCTCTCGACGGCCTGACGTGCGCGCACCGCCAGATGCGGCTCGATCTCGACCTCGTGGGTCAGGGTTTCCAGGCTACGGCGCAGACCCGCGAGCGTGATGCGCTTCATGTGCGGGCAAAGATTGCAGGGACGCACGAACTCGACACCCGGGTTCTGCACGGCGAGGTTGTCGCTCATCGAGCACTCGGTGATCAGCACCACCTTTCGCGCCTGTCCGGCCGAGACGTAATCCGACATGCCCTTGGTGGAGCCGGAGAAATCAGCCTCGGCCACCACTTCGGGCGGACACTCCGGATGCGCCAGCACGACGATGCCGGGATTGTCCGCGCGCAACGTGCGGATCTGCTCAGGCGTGAAGCGCTCGTGCACCTCGCAATGACCGGCCCAGGTGATCATGGTGATCCCGGTTTCCTTGGCGATGTTCTTGGCGAGGTATTCGTCTGGGATCATGATGACACGGTCGGTGCCCCACTCCCGGCTGATTGTCTCGACGACGCGCCTGGCGTTGCCGGAGGTGCAGCAGACGTCGCTCTCGGCCTTCACCGCGGCCGAGGTGTTGACGTAGGTCACCACCGGCACGCCCGGGTAGCGCTCGCGCAGCAGGCGCACATCGGCGGCGGTGATCGACTCCGCAAGCGAGCAGCCGGCGCGCAGGTCAGGGATCAGCACGCGCTTGGTCGGATTGAGCAGCTTCGCGGTCTCGGCCATGAAATGCACGCCGGCCATGACGATCACCTCCGCGTCGAGGTTCTGCGCGTCCCGCGCCAAGGCCAGACTGTCGCCGACGATGTCGGCCACGCAGTGGAAGATCTCCGGGGTCTGATAATTGTGCGCCAGGATCACCGCGCGCCGCTCCTGCTTGAGACGCAGGATGGCGTCAACATCGTCCTCGAACAGGCGCCATTCCATGCGCGGCACCACGCGCTGCACGCGCTGGTAAAGGGCGTCGGTGCGTGTCGGGAGTTGCTGCAGCATTGCGCATCCTTAATGCTCACTATGAGCATAAATCGGGCCATAAAAGAACGCCGAAAGCGGCGTGTTCTTTATGCTAGCACTGAGCATAACGACGTCAAGGTATCTGGGATGAATCTCGCCCCGTTCAAGCCGGTCAACCTGGACGCATTCAACCTGGACGCATTCAACTGGGGCGCATCACCGGCAGCTTGCTCCCAGCAGCATGACGCGCCTGCAGCACCTCGCGGCGAAAACGGAACAGCTTGGCCGGCCGGCCCACCGCCCGCCCCGAGACGGCGCCGGTCTCCTCGACGAGACTCTGTTGCTCGATCAGGCGACGGAAATTCTGCTTGTGCAGACGCCGCCCCGCCAGCGCCTCGAAGGCGAGCTGAAGCTGCAGCAGGGTGAAGCTCGCCGGCATCAGCTCGAACACCACCGGGCGGTATTTGATGCGGGCCCGCAGCCGCGCGATGCCGGTGGCCAGGATGCGCCGGTGGTCACGCAGCATCGCCGTGCCATCGCCTGGCGGTCGCGCTTCGTTCGGGGGCGCCTCGTTCGGGTGTGCCTCCTGAACGAGCCCCGCCTCGAACATCAGTTCGTAGCGCTGAAGCACCAGCTCCTCATCCCACGGCATGCCGTCGAGGCCGAAGCCGATGGCGCAGCGCTGCCGTCGCTGCTGCCGCACGACCGCCTCGCCCGAGGCCTCCGCCCACGCCAACAGGCGGGCGCCCAGGCTGCGCGCGGCCTCGGCGCCGGTGGCGGCGCGCTGATCTTCCCACGGGAAATAGCCATACCAGTCGCGCCAGCCGGCATCGCTGGCGCCGATCCGGGTCAGAGCCAGGTAGCTGATCGAGATCGCCCGCATCTGACCTTCGGCGCGATCGCGGTCCGCGAAGGTGTAGAGTTGCTCGACATGGCCGATCGGATGATGGGTCTGCTGCTCAACCCAGCTCCTTAGCCCGGATTGCAGCGAACGATGCGCCCGCTCCAACGGGCCGTACGGGAGCGCCGATCCATCGGACAAGGTCAGGACGCGTGGCTGGTCCTCGCCGACCGCGACCAGCACGGCGATCAGTTCGGCATGCAGCGGCGACTGGTCGTCGTCGTGCATCGGTCAGGCGGCCGCATGCAAGGAATGGAGATCTCCGCTTCGGATCGGCTACAGTCTATTCCCAACTCCCGGAATTGCAGCATGCACGAACACGCTTCTCAAAGCCTGATTTCGCTCCTGGAGGGTACGCAGGCGTTCTCGAGCGAGGTCTTCCCGAGCAATCGCGAAATGTTCGCTGAGCTTGCGCGGGGACAATCGCCGCACACGCTGTTCATCACCTGTGCCGACAGCCGCATCAGCCCCAGCATGATCACCCAGGTGAAGCCCGGCAACCTGTTCGTGCTGCGCAACATCGGCAACATCGTGCCGGCTTACGGCGAGATGCTGGGCGGCGTCTCCGCCGCGATCGAATATGCGGTGAGCGCCATCGGCGTCGCCAACATCATCGTCTGCGGACACTCCGATTGCGGCGCGATGAAGGCGCTGCTGCATCCCGACGAGCATGGCCTGGCGGCCATGCCGACGGTGAGCACCTGGCTGCGCAGCGCCGAGGCGGCGCTCGCCATCACCCATGCGTTGAAGCCTGGAGAGAACGAGCAGGACGTGCTGCTCACCCTGGTCGAGCAGAACGTGCTGCTGCAGCTCGCCCATCTGCGCACCCATCCCACGGTGGCGGCACGCGCGGCCGAAGGCAGGCTCACTCTGCAAGGATGGTTCTACGACATTCGGCATGGCGCGATCTGGGTGCTGGACGAGCAGTCCCGGCGCGCGATGACGGTGCGCGCGGCCTTGGCCAGGCTTCGCTCCGATGACGATGCCGTCGGCGATGCGTAAGCTCGCTCGCGCGGTCCTGCTGCTCTGTCTGGCAGCGCTGCCGGCCGCTCCGGCCGCCGCCCTGGAGCTGAAGATCGCCACCTGGAACCTGGAATGGCTGACCCTGCGGCCCGACGCCGACCTGCCGGAGGACGCGCACACCAAGCGGCTCGACGATATCGCCACCCTCGCCCGCTATGCGCGGCATCTCAACGCCGACGTGGTCGGCGTCGAGGAGGTTGACGGCGCCGACATGGCGGCACGGATGTTCCCGCGCGCGGACTATCGTATCGAGATGATCGGCGATCCGGTGATACAGCAGACCGGCATCGCGATACGGCGCGACTACCAGGTGATCCGCAATCCCGACGTGATCGGGCTCGACACCTACGGCCGCCACGCCAAATACCCGCTGCGCAGCGGCCTCGATGTTACCATCTCGCGCGACGGGCACAACCTGCGCATTCTCGTCGTGCATCTGAAGACCGGCTGCTGGAGCCGGCCGCTCAATGCGAAAGGACCGCGCGCCTGCCAGGTGCTGCGCACACAGCTTCATGTGCTTCAAGACTGGCTCTCGGCGCGCAGTGCGGAAGGCGTGCCGTTCGTGCTGATGGGCGACTTCAACCGCAACATGCCGGCGCATGATCCGTTTCTGGAAGCGCTCGATCAGGCGGCGCCGATGTCTCTCGCCACTGCGGGTTATATCAGCCCGTGCTGGGGCGGTGAGGCGTTCATCGATCATATCCTGACCGGAGGCGCCGCGCGGGGCTGGATGGAACCGGGCAGCCTGCGGGTCATGGTCTATCGGGAGAAGGATCCCGCGATGAAGGAGCGCATCTCCGACCATTGCGCGGTCAGCGTCCGGCTCGATACCGGACGCTGAGGCGATCAGAAGCTGCTGTCGTCGAAGCCGCCGCCGGAGTCAAAGCCGCCGGAGTCGAAACCGCCGCCATCGTCAAAGCCGCCCGCGTCCGACGGACCGCCGAAACCCGGGTCAACGCCGGTGCCCTGGCCGGCAAAGGGATCGCCGTCGGCGCCTGCGCCCCAAGGGCCCCCCGCGTCGCCGTAATTGTTCGCGCCCTCGCCGCCACCGGCGCCAAAGCCCTCGCCGCCGAACCCGCCGCCCTGATGACCTTCAAACAGCCCCATCAGCGCGTTGCCGGCCACCATCCCGCCAGCCACGCCCGCCGCGGTGGTGAGTGCCGAGCCGAGAAAGCCCGAGCCCTGACGCTGGAACATGCCGGGCTGCACCCCGGGAGCATAAGAGGGCTGCGGCGGCGGCGCTCCATACCCGGGCTGCTGGCCATAACCGCGCGGCGCGTATCCCGGTTGCGGCGGCGCTTGACGCGCGCCGCCGCCGAACAGGCCGCCGAACAAGCCGCCGCTGCGCGGCGCCTGCTGCTGGGCCTGCTGCGCTTGCGCCTGCGCCTGCTGCACCTCCCACTCGAGGCGGCGGATGCGGTTCTGCGCCTCGGCCAAGGCCGCTTCCTGCACCACCGCCATCTGGGTGATGCGGTAGCGCGCCTCCGGATATTGGTTCATCGTCGTTCCGATGAAGCGGTCCGCCTCGGGATCGATCGGCGGCAGCGGCTGCTGCGTCGCGGGCACGCTGGCGCCGAAGCTGCCGCCCGCCTGCGGCTGTCCGCCGACGCGGGCGATGAAGCGGGCGATAAGATCGCGTTCCTCGTTGGTCATGGCTGCATGATCCAAATGATGAACATCAGATGTGGCGCGGCGCCCGTGGCCCGTCAAGCGTGGGGGCGTCAAGCGCTGGTGTGCGTGCCGCCAAGGCGCAACCGGTGCGATTCGATCTTGGGACAGCGGTCCATCACCACGCGCACTCCGGCCGCGCGCGCCATCGCCGCCGCCGCCTCGTTGATGACGCCAAGCTGCATCCAGACCGTGCGCGCGCCCAGCCGCACCGACGCCCCGACAATTGGGCCGACATGCTCGGCGGCGCGGAACAGATCGACCATATCGAGCGGCGCCGCGTCGGCGAGGTCGGCCACCACCTTCTGCCCGTGGATAAGCCGGCCGGCCAAGCCGGGATTGACCGGAGTCACGACATAGCCCTGCCGCAGCAGGAAGCCCATCACGTCGTAGGAGGGCCGCTCCGGCCTCTCGGAGGCGCCAACGAGCGCGATGCGCCGCGTGCTGGTCAGGATGTCGCGGAGTTCGTCGTCGCCCGGGATCACGCTGGTCATGAGGCACCCTCCATCAGATCGGTTGCGGCTTACCGGGCCGCACCCTTATGGTTCCGCCCCCTCCACCCTCCCGGAGAACGTGCCTGACGATGCCGCCCTCATCCAGCCACACTCGCTTGAGGCGGCCGCTCAGCTTCCAGGCGCTGATCCTGAAGCTGCACGAATTCTGGTCGGAGCAGGGCTGCGCGATCCTGCAGCCCTACGACGTCGAGATGGGCGCCGGCACGCTGTCGCCGCATACCAGCCTGCGCGCGCTCGGCGGCCGGCCGTGGCGGACCGCCTACGTGCAGCCCTGCCGACGGCCGTCCGACGGCCGCTACGGCGAGAACCCAAATCGGCTGCAGCACTATTATCAGTATCAGGTGCTGCTCAAGCCGACACCGCCCGAAAGCCAGGAGATGCTGCTCGACAGCTTCCGCGCCATCGGCATCGACACCGCCAGCCACGATATCCGCTTCGTCGAGGATGACTGGGAGAATCCCACCATCGGCGCCTGGGGGCTCGGCTGGGAGGTCTGGTGCGACGGCATGGAGGTGACCCAGTTCACCTATTTCCAGCAGGTCGGCGGCATTCCGGTGGCGCTGCCCTCGACGGAACTCACCTACGGGCTGGAACGGCTGGCGATGTATGTGCAGGGCGCCGAACGGGTTTACGACCTCGACTATGACGGCCGCGGCCTCACCTACGGCGACATCTTCCTGCGCGCCGAGCGCGATTACTCGCGGCATAATTTCGAGCTGGCCGACACCGCGATGCTGTTTCGCCATTTCGAGGATGCGGAGCGGCAATCCCTGGCGCTGGCGCAGGCAGGCGTTGCCCAGCCGGCCTATGACCAGTGCCTGAAGGCCAGCCACCTGTTCAACCTGCTCGACGCGCGCGGCGTCATCAGCGTCAGCGAACGCGCCTCCTTCATCGGCCGTGTGCGCGCGCTGGCGCGTCGATGCTGCGACGCCTGGCTCGCCGGCGAAGGCTGAGGCATGGCGAGCCCCGACCCCACGCCGAACTTCCTGATCGAGCTGTTCAGCGAGGAAATCCCGGCGCGCATGCAGCAGACTGGCGCCGAAACGCTGGGCCGGCTGCTGGGCGAGGCGCTGGCGCCGCTCGCCATACGCGGGATCACGCCCTTCTCCGGGCCACGCCGCATCGCCGTATCGGCGGTGCTCGATGCCGCCGTGGCGGCCAGCGCCAGCGAAGTGCGCGGCCCGCGCGAGGGCGCGCCGGAGCAGGCGCTTGCGGGCTTCCTGCGCAAGCACGCCGCGTCGCGCTCAGAGCTGCGCGCCAGCGGCGGGTTCTGGGTGCTGGACCAGCGACGCGATCCGATGGCGGCCGCCGACCTTGTAAAAGCCGTGATGCCCGCCTTGCTGCACCGGTTTCCCTGGCCGAAATCGATGCGCTGGGGCACTAGCGGCTTCGCCTGGATACGGCCGTTGCGCCGTATCCTGTGCGTGCTGGACGGCAGGCCGGTGCGCTTCAGCCTTGCCCATGACACCGACGAGGCGCATGGGCTTGCGGCCGAGAACCTCACCGAGGGCCACCGTTTCCTCTCTCCCGGCAGGATCGTGGTGGCAAGCGTCGCCGGCTGGAGGCAGAGCCTGCGGGCCGCGCACGTGCTGGTCGATGCCAGGGACCGCGCCACGCTGATACGGGAGGGCATCGCCGAACTGTGCAGGGCGGCGGCGCTCCAGCTTGTCGAGGATGAGGGGCTGGTCGAGGAAGTGGCCGGGCTGGTCGAGTGGCCGGTGCCGCTGCTTGGACGCATCGATGCCGCTTTCATGGACCTCCCCGCCGAGGTCATGCAGGTGAGCATGCGCGTGAACCAGCGCTATTTCGCGCTGCGCACCCTGGATGGCAGGGCCGCGCCCCGCTTCGCCTTCGTCGCCGGCAGCATTCCGGAGGATGGCGGCGCGCTGGTCATCGCCGGCAATGAGCGGGTGCTGCGGGCACGCTTCTCGGACGCCCGGCACTTCTGGAACCTGGATCGCGCCGCTTCCCTGGCTTCCAGGGTCACCGGGCTCGACGCGGTCACCTTCCACGCCGCCCTCGGCAGCCAGGGCGCGCGCGCCAGGCGGATCGAGCGGCTTGCGGCCCGCATCGCTGCGCTGCTCGGCGCGGAGCCCGTCGAGGCGGCGCGCGCGGCGCAGCTCGCCAAGGCCGATCTGCTGACCGGCATGGTCGGCGAGTTCCCGGAGCTGCAAGGCGTGATGGGCGAGTACTATGCCCGCCACGACGGCGAACCCGACGCGGTCGCCCGCGCCATCCGCGAGCACTACATGCCGCGCGGCGCCTCGGATGCGACGCCGCGCCAACCGGTATCGATCGCGGTGGCACTCGCCGACCGCCTCGACAGCCTGGCCGGGTTCTTCGCCGCCGGCGAGAAGCCGGGCGGCTCCGGCGATCCCTACGCGCTCCGCCGCGCCGCACTCGGCGTGATCCGGATCATACGCGACAACACGCTGCGGCTTGATCTGTTCGGATTGCTCGATGCGGCGGCAACGGCTCTGCCCGAGACGCTGCGCACGGCGCCGGATCTCGCCACCCTGCCCGGCTTCATCACCGAACGCCTGCGCGTGCAGCTCCGCGCCGAAGGGGCGCGCCATGACGTGTTGGCGGCCGCGCTCGCGGTCGGCGCGGACGGCGACCTCACCCGGTTGCTCGCCCGCACCGACGCGCTCGCCGCCCGGCTTGGCACCCAGGAGGGCAGCGACCTGCTCGCCGCCGGCAAGCGTGCCGCCAACATTCTGCGCATCGAGGAGAGCAAGGACGGTCCGCACGATCTTGCGCCCGATCCAGCGCTCTATGCGCAAGCGGAGGAGAAAGCGCTGGCCCAGGCTCTGTCGTCTGCAAACCCCGAGATCGACCACGCGATCGCCGCGGAGCAATTCGACGCCGCGATGACGGCAATGGCTGGCCTGCGCCTGCCGCTTGATCGCTTCTTCGACGCCGTGACGGTCAACACCGAAGATCCCGTCACCCGTCGAAATCGCCTGCGCCTGCTGGCGGAGGTCAGAACCACTCTCGGACGGATCGCCGACTTCACCTTGATCGAGGGATGATTGACGCTCGTTCAGAGCGGCGCGTCGCGGCCGACCATCAAACGTACGATCTCCTCCGGCTCAGTGCCGCTCGCGCGCCGCTCGCCGACAAGCCGGCCGCGGCGCAGCACCACGATCCGGTCCGACACCGCGAACATGTCGGCGAGATTGTGCGAGATGAAGATCACGCCGAGGCCCTTGTCGCGCAGCCCGCGTATCAGCTCCATCACCTTGCGCTGTTCCGGAACACCGAGCGCCGCCGTCGGCTCGTCCATGATGATGACGCGCGCATCCCAATAGATCGCGCGCCCGATCGCCACCGCCTGTCGCTGGCCGCCCGACAAGGTGCTCACCGGACGTTCCAGACGGTCGAGATGCACGTCGAGCACTGCAAGTGCACGGGCCGCCTCCTCGCGCATGCGCTTGCGATCGAGCCGGGGCAGGAACAGGAAACGCGTCATCAGCTCTCGGCCGAGAAACACGTTGGCGCCGATATCGAGATTGTCCGCGAGCGCCAGATCCTGGTAGATCGTCTCAATTCCCGACCTGCGTGCCGCCTCCGGTCCGTCGAACAAGACGCGCGCGCCCTGGAAGCGGAGTTCGCCGGCGCTCGGCGGGAACACGCCGGACAGGATTTTCGTCAATGTCGACTTGCCGGCGCCGTTGTCGCCGGCGAGCGCCACGACCTCACCCGGATACAACGCGAAGTCGACACCCTCGAGCGCGTGCACGCCGCCGAAGCGTTTGCCGATACCGCGCGTCTCGAGAAGTGCTTCGCCCTCACTCATTATTGCCGCCGCCGCCGAAGCGCCTCTGGCTCTGATCGACCAGCACCGAGATGATGATCACTAGGCCCACCGCGATGAATTGCCAGAACGGCTCGACGTCGAGGAAGACCAGCCCATACTGGATCACCGCGATGATCAGCGCGCCGATCACCGTGCCGACCACCGTGCCCGATCCGCCGAACAGGCTGGCGCCGCCGATCACCACGGCGGCGATGCTGTCGAGCAGCAGCGGTTCGCCCGCCTGTGGTGCGCCAGCGGCGAAGCGTCCGGTGTAGAGCACGCCGCCAATGCCGCTGGTGACCGCCGACAGCATATAGAGCCGGGTGGTCAGCCGCCGCACGTCGATTCCAGCGCGCAGGCTCGCCTGCCGGTTGCCACCAAGCGCGTAGGTGTATTGGCCGAACAACGTCTCCGAGAGCAGGTAGTGCACCACCAGCACGATCGCGAGTGCCACCAGCACGACAATGGGAATCGTGAGGACGCGTCCGTTGCCCAGGGCGGTCAGCCACGGATTGGCCGCCGGAACCGTGGTGCCGTTGGCGATCAGATAGGCGGCTCCGCGCGCGACCCCGTACATGCCGAGCGTGCCGATGAACGGCGGCACGCGCAGTCGGGCGACCAGTTGCCCGTTGATCCATCCTGGGACCAGCGAAACGGCGACCGCGGCAAGGATCGCGGCGACAAGGCCGCCCGCAGTGCCAAGCGATGGGCTCGCGGCATTGGCCACTAGTGCGGCGATCACCGACGCGAGACCCATCGTGAACCCGACGGAGAGATCGATGCCGCCTGAAATGATCACCAGCGTCTGCCCGAGCGCGAGCAGCACGGGCGCAGTCGCGAATACCGCGATCGAACGAAGGTTGGCGCCGCTGCCGATAAAGCTCGCGCCATAGGCGATGCGCGACCAGATTTCGAAGACGACCACCAGCACGACCAGGAACAACCAGGCGCGAAACGAGGCAATCACCGCCAGGATGTTGGCTCTACGGCCGCCCTCGCCGACTGCCGCCGACGCTCCAGCCACGCTCATGCCGAGTAGATGAACGGCTTGATCGTCGGATCGTCGACGTTGTTGCGATTGATCACGGTAAAGCCCGTCGGGATCATCGCCGGGATCGCCTCGCCGGTCAGGTGGGCGTAGGCGCTGGCGACGCCGAACCAGCCAATCTCCGCCGGGTGCTGGGCGATCGCGATGTCGATGAGGCCGCTCTTCAGATCGCCGACCACCGATTGCGGCGCATCGAAGATGACCACCTTGACCTTGCCGGACTTGCCGCTCTGTCGGACACCGGTGCCGACGCCCACTCCGGCGATGACGTTGGCGCCAAAGATGCCGGCCAGGTCCGGCTCGCGGGCCAGGACGGATTGCGCCTCCGAGGCCGCCTTGTTCGCGTCATCGTTGCAGTATTGCGTCGGCAGCACGGCAATGCCGGGATGCTTGGCCATTTCCTGCCGAAAGCCCGCTTCGCGCTCGTCGGTCGTCGACACCCCAGGCTCGATGTTGGCGACATAGACTTTCCCCTTGCCGCCGATGGCCTGAGCCAGCGCGCGGGCGGCGATGGCGCCGCCAAGCGTGTTGTCGGACGCGATATAGGAGAGCGGGAAATCGGCGTTGCCGCTGCCGGTCTGGTAATGGCCGTCGCCGATATAGGTGTCGACGGTGATCACCGGAATCCCGGCGTTTGAAGCGTTCAGCAGCGGCTGGATGAGCTGTGTCTTGTCGGTCGGCGCGATCAGCAGCGCGTCCGGATGACGCGCGACGACGGCGTCAAGCACCGGCACCTGCGATACCGGGTTGAAGGCGGCCGGTCCCTGGAAGACGAGGCGGACTCCCAGCGCCTTGGCCGCCGCTGACGCGCCGCGATGCATGGTGATGTAGAATGCATCCGTGGTGATGCCCGGCACGAGAGCGATGGTGAAACGCTTGCCCGCGGCGCGCGCGATGGGCGCCACCATCATGCTTGCGAACGCGCCACCCAGACCGGCCAGAACCGTGCGTCTTTCCATGATCATCCTCCCCCGCGCGGATCGTTCGTCCGCATTAGGATCAGCACAGCATTTGTGCTGGCGGCGCGCAAGGATGACGCGGAGCGCGGGCGACGCTCATGGTACAAGTAGACATCGCTGCCTACAGAAGTCCGGCCAGACGGACATGCTGGAGCAGCAGGATGGTCTTGGCGTCGACGATGCGGCCGTCTCGGGTCATTGCCAGCGCATCATCAAAGGCGGGTTCAAGCACCTCGATATCCTCGCCCTCATGAGCAAGGCCGCCGCCCGCGTGCGTCCGATCAGCCAAGCTATAGGGCGAAATAAAAAAGCTCAGCTTTTCAGTCATCGCGCCGGGGCTCATGAACGCGTCAAAGACATGCTGCGGCGCGCTGACAATTAAACCGGCCTCCTCCTTGGCCTCCTTTATGATCGCGCTGGCGGGGTCCTGCTCCTCGAGCACTCCCGCGATGGCCTCGATCAAGGGCTGCCTGTGGCCGTTGGCATAGGCGGGATAGCGGAATTGCCGCACCAGCAGCACCGTGCCTCGGACAGGATCAAACGGCAGGATGACAGCGCCGTTGCCGCGATCGTAGGTCTCGCGCGTCTGCGGCTGCCACGATCCGTCGCCGCGTCGGTAGTCGAGATCGGTGCTGCGCAGGGTGCCATGCTGATCGGAGAGTGTCCGCACCCGCTGGACGCGGACGCGTTCGTCAAGGCTCCCGGTCATGGCAGCGCTCCCAAATGGCTTCGCGGTCAGCGCGGCGACAACACCATGATCATCTGACGGTTTTCCATACGCGGCATCTGCTCGACCTTGATCCGCTCGTCCATGTCGCCACGAATGCGTTCGAGCACCTTCACGCCGAGATCCTGGTGCGCCATTTCGCGGCCACGGAAACGCAGCGTCACCTTGACCTTGTCGCCCTCCTCAATGAAGGAGCGCATTGCCCGCAACTTCACCTGGTAATCATTCTCATCGATGTTCGGCCGGACCTTGACCTCCTTGATCTCGATGACCTTCTGCTTCTTGCGGGCCTCGTTCTTCTTTTTCTGCTGCTCGTACTTGAATTTGCCGTAGTCGAGGATCTTGACCACCGGCGGCTCCGCGTTCGGGCTGATCTCGAGCAGATCAAGGCCCACGGAAAACGCGCGGCCCATCGCCTCACGGGTGGTCATCACGCCCTGCATCTCGCCTTCCTCGTCGATAAGGCGGACCTGCGGCACTCGTATCTCATCGTTCACGCGTGGCCCCTCGCGGGTCGGCGGCGCGGGCATCGGGGGTCTGGCTATAGCTCTTCTCCTGTGTCTGTTACGGAATAGTGGCGCACGCTGGTAAAGGGATGATTAATCGTCCGTTATACGCTGGGTGCGCGCAAGATCCAGAGGCTGATGCGCAATCCGGCTTGATCATGCACGTGACTGCCATGCGGGCGTGGGTCGATCTGCTTCAGGCGGCACGTCTGAGATCGGGTGGCATCGCCTCCAGCGCAAGGTTCGCCACCGCCGCATCCAGCGTCATGACCTCCTGCGCCGCCCCGCCCAGACGGCGCATGGCGACACTGCCCGACTCCGCTTCCTTGCGGCCGACGACCAGGATCGCGGGAACACGGGCCAGGCTGTGCTCGCGGATTTTGGCGTTGATCTTTTCGTTGCGCGTATCCGCGTGCGCGATCAAGCCGGCGTCGCGTAGCGCCTGGGCGACGCCCAGCGCATACGGCTCGGCGTCGCTCACGATCGAGGCCACCACCACCTGCACCGGCGCCAGCCAGAGCGGGAAGCGGCCGGCATACTGCTCAATCAGGATGCCGAGAAAACGCTCGAACGATCCGAGGATCGCACGATGTAGCATCACCGGACGATGCCGCGCACTGTCCTCGCCGACATAGCTGGCATCGAGACGCTCGGGCAGCACATAGTCCACCTGGAGCGTGCCGCACTGCCAGTCGCGGCCGATGGCGTCGCGCAGCACGAATTCGAGTTTCGGTCCGTAAAAGGCGCCCTCGCCCGGATTGATCTCGTAGGACACACCAGCGAGCCGGCAGGCCTCGATGAGTGCCGCCTCCGCCTTGTCCCAGGTGGCGTCGTCGCCGGCGCGCGGGCTGGGACGGTCCGCGAACTTCACCCGGAACTCGGGGAAGCCGAGATCGCGATAGGTTTCGGCCAGCATGGCGACGAAGCGGGCGGTCTCGGCGGCGACCTGCTCCTCGGTGCAGAAGATATGCGCGTCATCCTGGGTGAAGGCGCGCACGCGCATGATGCCGTGCAGGGCGCCGGACGGCTCGTAGCGATGACAGGCGCCGAACTCCGCCATCCGCCAAGGCAGCTCGCGATACGAGCGCAGGCCGTGACGGAAGATCTGCACATGGCATGGGCAGTTCATCGGCTTCAGCGCCAGGCTTTTCTCCTCGTCGGCGATCGTCGCGATGAACATGTGCTCGCGGTAGTTCTCCCAGTGGCCGGAGGCTTTCCAGAGCGACAGGTCGACGAGCTGCGGGGTGCGCACCTCGTCATAGCCGCCGCGTGTCTGCGCCCGGCGCATGTAATCTTGCAGCACGGTGTAGAGGCGCCAGCCCTTCGGGTGCCAGAACACCGAGCCGGTGGCTTCCTCCTGGATATGGAACAGGTCCATCTCCCGGCCGATGCGTCGATGGTCGCGCCGCTCGGCTTCCTCTAGCTGGTGCAGGTGCGCGTCCAGCTCGCCTGCGTCGCGCCAGGCGGTGCCATAGATCCGGGTCAGCATCGGATTGCGATGATCGCCGCGCCAGTAGGCGCCGGCTACCTTCATCAGCTTGAAGGCGCCGCCGACGTCGGAAGTGGCGCGCATATGCGGGCCGCGGCAGAGATCAAGCCACCTGCCCTGACGATACACCGAGATCGGCTCGGCTTCGGGCAGGTCGCGGATCAGCTCGGCCTTGAAACGCTCCCCGCGCGCCTCGAAGAAGGCGATCGCCTCGTCGCGCGGCCAGACCTCGCGGGTGAACGGCGCCGCCGCCGCCACGATCTCGCGCATGCGCGACTCGATCGCCGGGAAGTCTTCCGGCGTGAACGGCTCGTTGCGGGCGAAATCGTAGTAGAAGCCGTGCTCGATGGCGGGCCCGATGGTGACCTGGGTGCCGGGATAGAGCGACTGCACCGCCTCGGCCAGCACGTGGGCGGCGTCGTGGCGTATCAGCTCCAGGGCGCGCGCGTCCTTGCGCGTGACGAAGACGACCCGGCTGTCCCGCTCGATGCTGAGCGACAGGTCGACAAGCACGCCGTCCAGCTCCATCGCGAGGGCCGCGCGCGCCAGACCGGGGCCGATCGAGGCGGCGATCTCCGTGCCCGTGACCGGCCCCTCATAGCGGCGGATGGATCCGTCGGGCAGGGTAATGGCGGGCATCAGGCGGAACTCCTTCGCAGCAGGCGATGCGCCTCATGGCCCGCGGGCAGCAGTGCCGCAACCCTGACAGCGTCGATCTCGGCAAGATCGTTCGCGCGCAGCACATGCACGCGTGACGGGTCCGGACCAAGCGGCGCGGTCAGCGCCGGGTCGCTGTCGCCTCCGAACAGCGTGATCGAGCGGCATCCCATGCTGGCCGCGAGATGCATCGGGCCGGTGTCGTTGCCGACCGCCAGCGCCGCGCGCGCGCACAGGCCGCCCAGCTCGAGCAAGGACGTGCGGCCGGTGAGATCGAGCGCCGGCGCCGCCCGGCTGATCGTCTCGGCCAGAGTGGCGTCGGCGGCGGAGCCCACCACCACGGGACGGATGCCGCGCGCGCTGAGCTCCGCGGCCAGGACGGCAAAATTCGCCACCGGCCAGCGCTTGCTCGGACGGTGGGCAGCCGCCCCCGGCACCAGCAGCGCGTAGGGCGGGTCGAGCGTCGGCCCGTGGCCGGCGAGCCAGGACAGATCGGGAAACGGCACCTGGGCGATGCCGGCGCGGGCGAGTTGATCGGCTTGCCGCGCGCGCGTGTGCATGCGGTCACGCTCGGGATTGTCGTGCCGATGCGAGGCGCCGCGGGCGATGCCCGACCAGGGCGGTCTGCCGGCGAGAAGGAAGTAGCGCGACGAGCGTCCGGAAGTCTGCAGGTCATAGACGAAGTCGAAGCCGCGCAGACGCCGACGGAGGACGGCGATCCGACGGACGTTCCACCAGTCCGGACGGTCATCCGTCGCGACCCGGTCGAACCAGGGCGACGCGGCGCAAAGCTCGGCGAACGGCGCGGTGGTCAGCAACGTCACTTCGCTGGCCGGATGGCGCGCGCGGATCGCGGCGAAAGCAGCAAACGCGAGCACCAGGTCGCCCAACGCGCCCAGCTTGATGATCAGGATGCGCGGCATCGTGGCGGCGCCCACCTTGGAGAACCCCACTTTGGAGAACCGGGGCGCGCGGACAGCAGCTCGTCATAGACCGCGAGTGTCGCCGCCTGCATGGTCTCTGTGCTGTAGCGCGCCTCGACGCCGGCGCGTGCCCAGTAGCCGAGATTGGCGCGGTCGGTCGCATCCAGGCCGAGCACGTGCGACAGCGCGTCGGCGAGCGCCTGCGCGTCGCCCGGCGGGAACAGATAGCCGCTGACCCCGTGCTCTACGGTCTCCATCGCGGCGCCATGGGCGGCGACGACCACCGGCTTGCCCATCGCCTGCGCCTCGATCACGACGCGTCCGAACGGCTCCGGCCGCAGCGACGGCGCCACCACCACGTCGGCAAGCGCGAAAGCCGCCGGCATGTCGTCGACATGGCCGGTCAGGCGCACGCGCGAGCCGATCTTGAGCCGGGCCGCCTGCGCCAGAAGCTGGCGGGAGGCGCCGCCGCGCCGCTGCTCGGGACCCGCCAGCACGCAGACCCATTCGCGCGTTGCGGAGGGCAGCCTGGCAAGCGCGTCAAGCAGCAGCGACTGCCCTTTCCACGAGGTGATGCGGCCAGCCAGCATGATCACGGCGGCGCCGGCGGGGACATTCCAGGCGCGTGCGTGCTCCTCGATGCGGTCACGGCGCACCGCCTCGGGGTCGAAGGCGGCAAGATCGGCGCCGCGCGGCACCACGCGGAGACGGTCCGGCGGGACCGCGTAGTCGCGGCCGATCCGTTCCGCCACGAACTCGCTGATGGCGATCACCCGCTCGCCGCGCGCCATCACCGCGTTGTAGCGCTTCTTCAGCGGCAGGTTTTCGCCGTAAACCCCATGCCACGTGGTCACGAAGGCGGCGCCGGTGCCGCGCGCCGCGATCAACGCCGACCAGGCTGGCGCGCGGGAGCGGGCATGGACGATGTCGACCGCCTCTCTGCGTATCAGGCGCGCGAGCCGTCCGGCGTTGCCGACGATGCGCAGCGGGTTCTTGGTCGATAATGGCAGACGCAGATGGCGTCCGCCGGCGCGTTCGACCGCCGGAACCATGCGTCCGCCGGCACTGGCGACGAGCGCCACGCCGCCGGCCTCCGCCACGGCGCGGACGATCTCGACGACCCCGCGCTCAATTCCTCCCGTCTGCAGGGCGGGGAGCACCTGCAGGATCACGGGAGGACGCACCGGGGCTGCCATTCGCGCCGACATAGCACAACCCCGGGTGCGCTGTCCCGCTTCCGCTGCTTTGGGTGAGCACGACGTTCAGGCCGACTCCGCAGCCAGGATCGCCGCCAGCCCCTCACGGTAGGTCGGATAGCGCCAGCGTGTGCCCAGGGTCTGCTGGGTGATGCGGCTTGCCACCTTGCGGTTGTCCGACCAGAACGAGCGCGCCATCGGACTCATCTCCTCCCAGGCGCGAGCTAGCGGCACGCCCTCGGGAACGTCGAGTCCGAGCAGGGCCGCCGCATGCGCGGTGACCACGGCGCTCTCCTCCGGCAGATCGTCGGTCAGGTTGAGCACGCGCGTCGCTCGCGGCGGATTGCGCATGGCGGCGAAGGTGGCGGCGCCGATATCGTCGCGATGGATACGTCCGAAGCAATGTCCCGGTGCGAGGATGCGACGCGCCTCGCCGGCGCGAAGGCTGTCGAACGGGCTGCGTCCAGGGCCATAGATGCCGGCGAGGCGAAGCAGATCCAGCGCGCCGCCGCTGGCCACGGCCGCGGTGTGCCGCCACTCGGTTTCGGCCGCGATCCGCCGCGCGGCGCGCGGTGACGCGCCCGATGCGGCGCTGGTCTCGTCAACCCAGCCGCCGCCCTGGTCGCCATAGACTCCGGTGGTGGAGAAATAGCCGATCCAGCGCAGTCCGCCGGCAGCCTCGATCGCCGCCTTGTAGCGCGCCAGCACGGGATCGCCCTGCTTTCCGGGAGGCGCCGAGGCCAGCAGATGGGTTGCTTGCGGCAGCACCCCGCCGGCCTGCTCGAACGGCAAGCGGGAGACGCCTTCCGGATCGTGCGGACCGATCTGCGCGGTGGTGCCGAACACACGCCAGCCTGATCGGGCGGCACACGCCGCCACCGCCGACGCGGCATAGCCAAGACCGAAGATGAGCAGCGTGCCCCGCTCCGTTGAGGCCGTATCTTCGGGCACCCGGTCAGAAATCCAGGTCGGCGTAGTGCGGCGGCGGGCTGATGCCGGTCACGCGGTCATTGAGGATGGCGCGGAAGCTCGGGCGCGACTTCATCCGCGCATACCAGTCGCGGGTGGGCGCCGACAGGCTCCAGTCGATGTCGCCGATATAGTCGAGCGAGGAGAGCTGTGCCGCCGCCGCGAAGTCGGCGAGCGAAAGGTTGTCTCCGGCAAGCCACTTTCGTGTCTCCGCAAGCCAGCCGATATAGTCGAGATGGCCGGCGATGTTGGCGTAGCCGGCGCGCAGCGCGGTCGCGTCCGGGTTGCCGCGGCCGACTTCCCGCTTGATGATCTTCTCGTGCACCAGGTTGCGTGTCACCTCGTTGGCGAACTTGCCGTCGAACCATGCGGCCAGGCGGCGCACCTCGACCCGCTCGGCCAGGGTGCGGCCGAGCAGCGGCGTGTCCGGATAGGCCTCTTCAAGGTATTCGCAGATCACCGCCGAGTCGGGGATCGACAGGCCGTTCTCCTCGACGAGCATCGGCACCGTGTTGGCCGGATTGCGGGCGAGATAATCGGGTCGTCGCTCCGCCAGCTTCTCGGCCCTGAGCTCGAACGGCAGCCGCTTTTCGTTCAGGACCAGACGGACCTTGCGCGAATACGGCGACAGCGGCAGATGATGGAGGACTCGCATCGCTGACAGGTTATTGCATTCCCATGGCTGCCGCCAACCGTGAAGCGGGCGCACAAATCGGGAGCCTGTTGTTTCGAGATTGACCGAACAAGCGCGCGCGGATAGTCGCAGCCAGTGACCGACACGAATGCCTCTCCGCTGCCGACCGGGACGGCTCAGCAAATCCGCGTGCGCGGCCGCTCGTTCATGGCGCTGGTGCTGTCGCCGGAACCGCCCTTGGCCGGCTGGCTGAATGCGCTGGATGCACAGATCGCGAAATCCGCGAGCTTTTTCGCCGGGCGACCGGTGATCCTTGATCTTGGCCTGATGGATGCGGCCGACGCGGGGCTGGCTGAACTGTTCGACTCGTTGCGCGCGCGCGGCGTTCGCCTCATTTCCATCGAGGGCGCCGACCCGTCCTGGGACGCGGTCGCCGGCTGGGACTGGCCGCTGGGCTTTGAGGGCGGACGCGCGATCGGCCCGATTGACGTGCCAGAGGATGCGGGCACGGATGCGGCCGCGGATACGGCCGCTTCGGGCGGTCTCGCCGCCTCGCCGTCGCTGCTGATCGAGGAGCCGGTGCGCTCCGGCCAATCGATCGTGTTCGCCGAAGGCGATGTCACCGTCATTGGCTCGGTGGCGTCAGGCGCGGAGATCGCCGCCGGCGGCTCGATCCATGTCTATGGCACGATGCGCGGACGCGCCGTCGCCGGCCTCGGCGGCAACCGCGATGCGCGCATCCTGTGCAGGCGGATGCACGCGGAGCTGATCGCGATCGACGGCTACTACATCACCGCCGACGACATGGCGGCCAACCTGCTCGGACGCAGCACCCAGGCCAGGCTCGAAGGCGAGACCCTGGTGCTGCTGCCGCTCGACTGAAGACAAACAAGGGGGATTGAATGGCCAAGGTTCTGGTCGTCACATCAGGCAAGGGCGGGGTCGGCAAGACGACCTCGACGGCGGCGATCGGAGCTGCGCTGGCGCTGAGCGGCAAGAACGTCGTGGTCGTCGATTTCGACGTGGGCCTGCGCAATCTCGACCTGGTGATGGGCGCGGAACGACGGGTGGTGTTCGATCTGATCAACGTGGTGCAGGGCGACGCCAAGCTCAACCAGGCGCTGATCCGCGACAAGCGCTGCGAGACGCTGTCGATCCTGCCAGCGTCGCAGACGCGCGACAAGGACGCGCTCACCCCGGACGGCGTCGAGCGCGTGATCGGCGAACTGCGCGAGAAATTCGACTGGGTGGTGTGCGACAGTCCCGCCGGCATCGAAAAGGGCGCGCAGCTCGCCATGCATCACGCCGACGAGGCGGTGGTGGTGACCAACCCGGAAGTCTCTTCGGTGCGCGACAGCGACCGCATCATCGGCATGCTGGACAGCACCACGGCAAAGGCAAAGCAGGGCGAGAAGCTGCACAAGCACCTGCTGCTGACGCGCTACGACCCGATACGCGCCGCCCGCGGCGAGATGCTGCGCACCGAGGACGTGCTGGAAATCCTGTCGATTCCGCTGCTTGGCATCATTCCCGAGAGCGAAGAAGTGCTGCGCGCGTCGAATCTCGGCTCGCCGATCACGCTGGCCAATCCTGAGAGCGCGCCGGCGCGCGCCTACATGGATGCGGTGCGCCGGCTGCAGGGCGAAGAGCTGGAGATGCACGTGCCGAGCGACCGCAAGAGCCTCTTCGCCAAATGGTTCAAGTGGAGGGTCGCATGAGCCTTCTCAGCTTCTTCAATCGGAAGACGTCGGCGCCGGTGGCGCGCGACCGTCTGCAAATCCTGCTCGCGCACGAACGCAGCAACGTCGAGGGCCAGTCGGACCTGATCAACAAGCTGCGCGAGGAAATCCTCGCCGTGATCAGCAAGCATGTCTCGATCGATCAGGACAAGGTGCAGATCAAGCTTGATCGCGGCGCCTCGGTGTCCACGCTCGAGATCGACGTCGAGGTGCCTGGCCTGAAGATCTCGCAGCGTCCGTCGGACCGTCCAACCCCGCAAGTGGCTCCAGGCTGAGATGCCGCCGCGTTCTTGAAGTTTTTATGTCGATGAGAGAATTGCGAGGATGCGGGGTGGCGGCTGCCGGCCGCCCCTTCTAGTAACGCGCCGGGTCATTATCTGGAGGATTGAGGTGCGGGACAAACGTGGATTGACCGGGCGGGCGGGCATGACCGCCACGGCACTCGTGGTTGGCGCCGTCATGGCCACCTGCGCTGCAAAGGCAGCAGAGGGTGGACGCCTGCTCGAAACCGGCTCCAGCCTGCTCTATCCGTTGTTCAACCTCTGGGTTCCCGCCTATACGCGGCAACACTCCGGGATGCAGATCACCACGCAGAGCACAGGCAGCGGCACCGGGATTTCGCAGTCGGTCTCGGGCTTGGCGCAGATCGGCGCCTCGGACGCCTATCTCAGCAACGCCCTGGCCAAGCAGCACGCGAACATGCTGAGCATTCCGCTCGCCATATCGAGCCAGATGGTCAATTACAACCTGCCGGGCCTGAACGGCGATCACCTCAAGCTCAGCGGGCCGGTGCTGGCCGCGATCTATCAGGGCAAGATCACCAAGTGGAACGATCCGGGTATCGCCAAGCTCAATTCCGGCATTTCGCTGCCGGACCAGACGATCGTGCCGATCCATCGCACCGACGGCAGCGGCGACACCTTCATCTTCACGCAGTTCCTGACCGATAGCGATCCGAGCTGGGGCAACAGCATCAGCTATGGAACCAGCGTGAGCTGGCCCTCGGTGTCCGGAGGCATCGGCGCGGTGGGCAATCAGGGCATGGCCAACACGCTGCGCCAGACGCAGTATTCGATTGCCTATATCGGCATCAGCTTCAAGTCGGCAATCTCCGCGGGCAGCCTCGGCGAGGCCAAGCTTGAGAACCGCTCCGGCAACTTCGTTCTCCCCGATGACCAGACGGTGCAGGCGGCGGCGAACGGGCAGGGAACGAAGACGCCGGCGAACGAACGGATCAGCCTGATTTTCGCGCCCGGCGCTCAGTCCTATCCAATCATCAACTACGAATATGCGATCGTGAACGCCAAGCAGTCGGATGCCGCGACGGCGAGGGAGCTCAAGCAGTTCCTTGGTTGGGCGGTGTCGCTGCAGGGCGGCAACGCCGCCAGCTTTATGAACAAAGTCAATTTCGTCGCATTGCCGGCGAGCATACGCGCGCTCAGCACGGCGCAGATCGACAAGATCAGCGGCTAGTACCCACTATCGTTGGACGGTGAGTCGTGATTCAAGCTGTGGATGAGATC
>CAXTRK010000041.1:0-26526 GCA_964246745.1 uncultured Acetobacteraceae bacterium | reverse complement strand
GTCATATCTTCAAAACGCTCTTGACCCGAAGGAGCCGTCCACACATGAGAATCCACCAACTTTATCAGATGGTTTCCGAAGGCTGGGCATCAGACGCGCTCGATCAAGGCGGCGATGCCTTGTCCTACGCCAATGCACATGGTGGCGATTGCCCGCGTGAGCCCGAGCGTCTCCAGGCCGTTCACCGCGGTGAGTGCCAGCCGCGCGCCGGACATGCCGAGCGGATGGCCGAGCGCAATCGCGCCGCCATGCGGATTGACGTGGGCGGCGTCGTCAGCGAGCCCAAGTCGGCGCAGCACCGCGAGCGACTGGCTGGCGAAGGCCTCGTTCAACTCGATCAAGTCGATCTCCGTGAGAGCGAGACCGGTCCGTGCCAGCAGCTTGTGCGTCGCCGGCACCGGCCCGATGCCCATGACCGCCGGCTCCACTCCCGCGGTCGCCATCGCCACGACCCGGGCGCGCGGCACCAGGCCGTGCCGACGCGCACCCGCCTCGCTCGCCAGGATCAGAGCGGCGGCGCCGTCATTCACACCCGATGCGTTACCCGCCGTGACCGAGCCGCCGTGCTCGCGAAAGGGCGTCTTGAGCTTGATCAAGCCCTCCAGCGTCGTCTCCGGACGCGGATGCTCGTCGGTCGAGACGATGGTGTCCCCCTTGCGCCCCTTAATCGCGATCGACGCGATCTCGCGGGCAAAGAAGCCGGCTTCCTGCGCCGCCTTGGTCCGCTGCTGACTGCGCCAGGCGAAGGCATCCTGATCGACGCGGGAGACATGATAGCGTTCGGCGACGTTCTCGCCGGTCTCCGGCATGCTCTCCGTGCCGTAGATCGCTTTCAGCGCCGGATTGACGAAGCGCCAGCCGATCGTGGTGTCCTGCAGTTCCGCGTGGCGGGAGAACGGCTCCGCCGACTTGCCCATGACGAAGGGCGCGCGCGTCATGCTCTCCACCCCGCCGGCCAGCACGAGGTCGGCCTCGCCAGCGCGGATCATCCGGGCGGCCGTGCCGACAGCGTCGAGGCCGGAGCCGCACAGCCGGTTGATGGTGGCGCCTGGCGTTCCGACCGGCAATCCCGCGAGCAGCACCGCCATGCGGGCGACGTTGCGGTTATCCTCGCCGGCCTGGTTGGCGCAGCCCATGAAGCAGTCGTCGACCGCATCCCAGTCCACGGAGCCGTGACGCTCGCGCAGCACGCGCAGCGGATGGGCGGCAAGGTCGTCGGCCCGGACATCCTTGAGCGCTCCAGCATAACGTCCAATCGGCGAGCGGGTGAAATCGCAGATATAGGCTTCGGGCATGATCTCTCTCCCCGTCAGAAGCCGTCATGGTCATGCCCTGCTTGGCAGGCGCGGCCTGGCAGCCAAAATCGCCAACATGGTCACGCTGGCGGCGAAAACCAGATAGATGGCCGGGCTGCGCGGGTCGCCGGTCCGCGCCACCAGCCAGGTGTTGATGAACGGCGCAGTGCCGCCGAACAGGGTGATGCCGAGCGCGTAGCCCACCGAAAGTCCGATGCCCCGCCGCGTGGGCGAGAACACCATGCCCATCACGCCGGCCAGCGGCGCGTTGTAGGGCAAGCCGATCAGCGTGAGAAACAGCGGCAGCACGAACAGCATGACCGCGCCCGGCCAGAGGCCAAGCAGGATGAACACCGGATAGGCGGCGGCCAGCAGGGCGAGACAGGACAGCAGCATGGCGCCTACGCTGTGCGAGCCGTCGAACCGGCCGGCGATGCCGAGCCGCAGCGGTGTCAACGCCAGCACCGCGACGTAAAGCAGGAAGATTGATCCCAAAGCCGAGGCCGCGTGCATATGCAACTGCGTCTCGGCATAGGTCGGCAGATAGATGACCAGGTAGGTCTGCGCGGTGCCGATCGCGACCAGCCCGGCGGCAATGGCAATTCCGGTCAGCGTGTGCTCGTTCGCGACTGCCTGCTCTTGCGAGTGCCGCTGCTGTTGCTGTGCCACAAAGCTTGGCGCGTCGTGCAGACGGCGGCGCAGCAGCAGGGCGATCGGGCCTGCCAGGGCGCCCAGGGCGAAGGCGACGCGAAAGTCCGAAACGTGCAGGATCGGTATCATCGGCTGCTGGCTGAGCAGCCAGGCCACGCCGGAGCCGAGCACGGCCGACAGATTCTGGCTCGTGCCCTGCCAGCTCGCGGCGCGCGTCTCGGCGCCGGTCGAATGCTCGATCATCAACGCGGTCGAGCTGCCGAACTCGCCGCCGAGCGCGAAGCCTTGCACCAGTCGCGCGGCGAGCACACCAAGCGGCGCGGCGAGGCCGATCGCGCCCAGTCCCGGCAGCAAGGCGATCACCGCGCTGGCAAGGGTCATGAGGGCGACCGCCAGCATCATGCAGGCGGCGCGCCCCTTTCGGTCAGCAAAGGCGCCGAGCACCAGAGCGCCAACGGGACGGGCAAGAAACGAGACGCTGAACGTGCCGAACGTCAGCAGCAGCCGGATCGTCGGATCATGGCCAGGGAAGAACGTCTCGCTGATCGGAACGGCGAAGAACCCGTAGATGATGAAGTCGTAGAACTCGAGCGCGTTGCCGATCGAGGCGGCCGCGATCATGTGGGCCGCCCGCAATCCGCCGCTGATGTCGGCGCCGTCGCGGCTTTCGTTCACCGGATTGCCCGGCAGAACAGCACACAGACGAGGACGAAGGCGGTAAAGCCGAGCCAGGCGGCGGCGGGGGCGAAGCCGGGGCCGACGACGGCGAGCGCGTCTTCGCGGCCAACGGCGCCGATGACGCCGGCGAGAGCCACACCCATCAGGCTTTCGCCGACAATGAAGCCGGAAGCGACCAATGTGCCGCGCCTGCGGGTCACGTCGCGGTTGTGACCTGCAATCCGGTCGGTGAGCCAGGAGAGCAGCGCGCCGATCACCAGCGTCACGGTCACGGTCGGCGGCAGATAGAGGCCGATGCCGACCGCCAGCACCGGTAGGCTCAGGCCACGTCGACGCAGGAGCGCTGAGATGATGATCAGCACGATGCCAAGCGCGAGCCCGGTCGTGATCATCGTCCAGTCGAGCTGGTGCTGGAAGATGCCGCGCGCGATGGTCGACATCAGCGTCGCTTGCGGAGCGGCGAGCGCCTGGGCGGGGTCCATTCCAGCGCGCGGCAGGGCGCCGGCGAAGCCGTAGGCGTGATAGAGCAGGTTGAGGATCGGCGGGATCACCGCGGCGCCCACCGCGCAGCCGACCAGGAGGGCCACCTGCTGACACCAGGGTGTCGCACCGACCAACTGGCCGGTCTTGAGGTCTTGCAGATTGTCGTTGGAGATCGCGGCGGAGGCGATCACCGCGGAGGTCACGAACAGCACGGCGGCGATGGCAAGGCTGCGTCCGGCCGCGTCGAAATCGTCGGGTGCGATGCCGGTGGCGGAGAGGGCCAGTACGAGCAGCGAGATCAGCACGGTGGCGAGGATGGCGATGCCGGAGATCGGGCTCGCCGAGGATCCGACGACGCCCGCCATGTAGCCGCAGGCGGCGGCGACCAGGAAGCCGAACAACGCACAGAACAGCATGCAGGCGAGCGCCGTGGCGAGCACCGGCCCTGAAACGATGCCGCCTTTGGCGAGAAAGGCCGCGAAGCACACCAACAGGCCGAGCAGCAGGACAACGCCAAGGCCGATGATCGCGGCCGGATGCAGGTCGCGGTCGATGCGCGGCGGAGGCAAGCCCGAGGCTTTGCCGGGGCCGCGAATCCCGAACGCCTGGCGCAAGCCTGACGCCACCGGCCCGATCAGTCCGATGAGCGTCCAGATCGCGGCGATGCCGATGGTGCCGGCGCCGATGAAGCGCACCTTCTGCGACCAGAGCGCGGTCGCGAACGCGGCGGGACCCATATTCGGCGGATGCGGGGTGAGCGCGGTCAGCACCGGCACGGCGATGCCCCAGGAAAGCACCGCGCCGAGCAGCATCGCGAGGCCTCCGCCGATGCCCACCAGATAGCCGGCGCCGACCAGGGCGAGCGAGAAGCCGGTGGAAAGCCGAAAGATGGCACCGCCGGCGTTGAGCGTCACCGCGGCGCCATCGGCGAACAGCTTCAGTCCGCCGACCAGAAAGGCAAAGACGGCCGCGACCGTGCCGCCGGTGACCAGTTCGGCAAGCCCGCCTGTTGCATCTCCTGGCGCATCTCCTGGCGCTCCGGCCTCGCCGACGCGAAGGATTTCCGCGGCGGCGACGCCCTCCGGATAGGGCAAGGAGCTGCCCGTCACCAGAGCGCGGCGCAGCGGAATGGTGAACAGCACGCCCAGCATGCCGCCGGCGAGACAGATCGCGGCGGTGAGCAGATAGGGGAAGCCCTGCCAGGCGCCGGTCATCACCAGCCCAGGAATGACGAAGATCACCGACGACAGCGTGCCGGCGGCGGACGCCTGGGTCTGCACCATGTTGTTCTCGAGGATCGAGCCGCCGGCCGAACGGCGCTGGAGCAGGCGGAGTGCCGCCATCGAGATCACCGCGGCGGGGATCGAGGAGGCGAAGGTGAGACCGATCTTGAGGCCGAGATAGATGTTCGAGGCGGTGAAGACCACGGTGATGAGGGCGCCGAGCACCAGGCCGCGCACCGTCAGCTCGCGCGCCTCACCCATCTCGTCGGGCAACTCGGAGGGTTCTCGCAGCGCGTCCATGGCGGCCCTTCCGCGCTCAATGATCATTGTGCGGATGCACCGGACGCGGGAGCGGCGTCAAGGGTGTGACCGCCGGCGCCATTTTGGAGACTGTTCCAGTGCGGCAGCATCACAATACGGCGCTTTTTATATCTGAGCCGATATTAAAATCACGAAACGAACGAACGGGGCGCCTTGAACGTATCATCCTGCGGGCGGGCTCGAAGGATTGCATTGTGTGCGTGCTGTTGGTGGACGACGAAGCTTTGATCCGCGAGATCATGGCCGAAAGCCTGGAGGACGCCGGTTTTGAGGTTCTCGCGGCCGAGAGCGGAGAGGCGGCCGTGGCATTGATCCGCAATCTGCCGAGGCCGTTCAGTGTCCTGGTGACCGATTTTCATATGCCCGGCGGCCAGAACGGCGCCGAGGTGGCGGAGTGCATGCGCCGGCAGTCGCCGTCCATACCGGTGGTGATCGCCTCGGGCCGTCCGGAAATCTTCCAGGCAGCCTGGCAAAGCAAGCTGGGCTACAGCTTCCTCCACAAGCCCTACACGCCCGCGGAGCTGATCGGGCTGCTCAGCAGGCTGACGCAGCCGGAGTGACTGGACGCGGAGGCTCGCGCGGTTGAAGCTGCGCTCCTGTTCTAAGCCAGGGATTCCGTTCATGCCGCAAAACTCGGCGCTTCCAACCTTCAGCGCCCTCTACGCCTTCGGCGACAGCCTGTCCGACACCGGCGACCTGTCGATCTCGACCGCGCTCGTGGACACGACGCCGGTCTCACCGCCGTACTACCAGGAACAGTATGGCAGCACGAGCGGCAACGTGTTCAGCAATGGGCCGACCTGGGTGCAAGATCTGTCCATCGCCCTGGGTCTCGGCACGCTGGCGCCGAGCCTGGCCAGCGGCACCAACTTCGCCTATGGGGGCGCCGACGCCGGGTCTGAACCGCAGAACGCCAGCGATCCCGCACTCCAGGCGATCTCGCTGCCGGCGCAACTCTCCCAGTTCCAGACGGCGACGCCAAACCCGAAGGCGGGTGCGCTCTATACGATCTCGATCGGCGCAAACGATCTGCTCGCGATCCTGAGCGACACCGGGCTTTCCGCGCAGCAACAGACCACGGACGTGAATGACGCGGTCGCCAACGAGGTCAGCTTCGCCAAATCGCTGATCGCGGACGGGGCAAAGAACCTGATGGTTCTCGACGTGCCCGACCTCGGCAAGACCCCGTCGATCCTGCAGCCGACGAGCGGAAGCGCCTCGCCGGCGGAGATTGCCGAGGCGTCCCGGCTCGCGGCATCCTACAATGCCGCACTCGGCACCCAGCTTGCCGCCGTTGCCAGCAGTGACGCGGTCACCGTGAACGTGATCAACGCCTACCAGCTCATTGATAATGCCGCGGCCGACCCGGCGGCCTACGGCCTGAGCAACGTCACCACGCCGGTCTGGAGCGGCAACTACACCGATGCCGGCAGCGGCTCGCTTGCCGCGACTGGCACCGCGGCGCAGGACGGCTATCTGTTCTGGGATCACCTGCACCCGACCGAGACTGGCCATCAGGCGATCGCGAGCCTCGCCGAGCAGCTCCTCGGCGCCCCCGCAAGCGGGCCGATCACATTGCCTGCCGGTGATCAGCTCTATGCGGCGGCGGTCGGCGCCACCGTGTTCGCGGGAGATGGCAGCGACACCATCACGGCGGCAGCCGGACAGGTTACCGCGGTCGGCGGTTCCGGCACGCTGACCTTCGTCGGCGGCAGCGCTCCGAGTTCCGTGATCGGCGGCGCCGGTTCCAGCACGATCTTCGGCGGCGGCGGCGGCTTCGCGGGGGGTGCGGCCGGCGGCAACGTGCTCGTCTCCGAAGGGGCGAGCGGCGCCAACACCACGCTAACCGGCGGCGGCGCCGGCGACCGCATCTTTGGATCAGCCAGCGGCAATGACGTGCTGATCGCGGGTCCAGGACGCGACTCGATCCTCGGCGGCGATGGCCCCACGACCATCGAGGGGGGAGCGACCGCCAGCGTCATCTTCACGCAAGCCGGGTCGTCGAACGTGATTGGCGGCAGCGCCGCGGCGGACACCATCGTCGGCGGCAGCGGCGGCCTCGCCGTCACCGCGCAAAACGGCGATGCGATTTTCGGCGGCAGCGGCGCGCTCACTGTCACTGGCAGCAAGACCGGCGCGGATTCCATCATCGGTGGCGCCGGCCCGCTCAGCGTTGCCGGCCAGGGCGGCAACATGCTTGTCGCGGCGGGCGGCAGCACGTCCAGCATCAACACGGGCAACGGCGCCAGCCTGATCTTCACGGCTACGGGTGCGGCGAGCGTCACCGGTGGCACCGGCCCGCTGCAGGTGCAGCTTGGGTCCGGACATGCCGACGTGACCGAGGGCACCGGGACCGCCCTGTTCGACGTGGTCAAGGGCGCCGCCGGCGGCGCCGATATTCTGAACGGCTTCCGCCCCGGCACAGACAAAATCCAACTGTTCGGCTACGCGCCCACGGATGTCACCGTGACCAGCAGCGGCGGTTCGAGTCTGGTCAGCCTGACCGACGGCACCACGATCCAGGTCGCGGGTGTCGCCAACCTGGGCGGCAGCATCAGCTAGGCCCCAGGTACGCCGGCCTCTGGCTTCATTGGCGAACGTGGGGTCACCTCACCATTTGCTCAAAACTGCACGTTAAGGCACTGGGACGACGTGATCCGGCTCGCCGTCTCGATCCGCACCGGGGTGCTGACGGAGATCGCCGACGGGCAGCCGCCTATTCCGACCGCCTCGGGAGGACTCTCCCGATGGCTGCCACGACGGTGGTGACGTCGGTCTTGAACCATTCGGTCGCATGAAACTTGCGCCCGTCCGGCCCGATGACCTGCAAGGCGATGTGGAACGGTCGCAACGCCGCATGGACCGCCTTCTCCGCCTGCTTGGCGTCGTAGCCCACCAGCTCAAACGTTTCCACGATCTCCACAGGAGCGAACAGGAACGCCCCCTGGGTCTCCGCTCGTGCGATCCGGTCCTCCACCGCACCGGCCGTCGTGCCGACCTTTAGTAACCCGCGCGCCTGCGGCCGGTCGGAGCGCGACCGCAGCACGTAGACGAAGCCGGTTCGTGCCCCGTCGAACAACGGGCCGGCCCGCATGCCGATCCGTCGCGCGTCCTTATCCTCGTATAGTCGCCGCGTCAGTGACGACATCAGCAAGTTCGACTCCGTCTCGTTGTCATAGACGACCCGCAGCCGCGCATCTGCCTTCCCGGCTCGCCTGTGCTCGTCACGCACGTCGGCCACGACCAGCAATTGCCCCTTGAGCACAAAGAACTCGCCGCGCTCCACCTTCTCCTGATGGAAAGGTTGGGGACGGCGGCTGCCCTCGTCCAGGCTGCGCCGCACCGCCTCGAACGCCGCGCGGAACCGGTCGAAGTCGGGGCACGGCCGCCGCTCGGCCACCATGTCCGGCTCCGCCTTCGGCTTCAGCGACTCCCGGACGTCGAAGATCCCGTCGCCCTCGGACAGCAGCGGATCGTCCAGACCGGCTTCGACCCGGGCCTCGCCGAACACGAGGCCCATCCCGTCCGCATCGCGCAACCCGGCAAGCTCCCGCCTCGAAGCGCGGAGACCGGCAAGCTCGTTGGCCAGCATGCGCTCCCTCACGGAACGGCCCTTGGCCGATACCGGCTCCGAGCCGGTCTCGCGTACGAACGCCTCGATGCCGGTCAGCACTTCGGCGGCCCGCGTGAGCAGCGGCATCCGTTCCGCCCGCGGTCGGTCGTCTGGCGTCGCCAGAAGCGGATCGTTAAGGTAGTCGACCTCAGACACCTGCGTTCGCCCCTGCTGCGTCTGCCCCGGCCATGTCGGCGCGGCGCTGCCGCGCGAGACGTCGTAGGAATGCCAGCGCGTCCGCAAGCCGCACCTCGCGTCCGTTCGGTGAGTTCAGGTTCGGCTCGCGTCCTTCACGACCGATGAACTCCCTGATGCGCGGCATGAGCTTCTCGGCCTCCTCCTGCGTCATGCCGACCCTCATCGCGCGGACCTCGCCGTGCAGCTTGCGCAGCACCTCCTCGTCCAACGCCTTCGATAGCAACTCGTAAGCGTCGCCGAAGTCCCGGCGGCCGCCCAGGAGGTCAACGTTAAGATCGCGGACGTCCACAAACCGACGAGCGTTCGCGACGAACTGGTCGCCGGCCGTAGCGGTCGCCTGGTTATCGCCCGCTCCGGTACTGCCAACTGCGCCGTTACTCAAGAGATCAGACTGCACCTCAGAGAAACCGCCATGCACCTGCACTGCGTCGGGCTGATCGCGGACGGCCTTGCCGAGCTCGGTTCGGATGCCGAATAGCGTCGTTGCGTCCATCACCTGCTCCTCCGAGAAACCGGGGTAACGCCGGCGGATGACGTCCGTGACCACCATGTCGTGAATCACGTCCGCATGGTGCGCATCGGGGTTGAGCATCACCGTGACCGTGCGAGGATCTGACTGCACGTCGGCGAACAGGTCGGTGAAGTCGTCCTCAATCGCGCGCACGGCCGCGCCGTCCATGGCGGGAAGCCCCACGACCTCGATCTCGCCCGCGTTCGTCACCGGGCTCGGCTTGGGCTTGGCCGCGCTGCCGTCGAACTCGTCCGCCCCCTTCACGGTCCGGAACCTGAAGATCGGGGCCATCACCTGCTCCATGAGCAGCGACACCGAAATGGCCTTCAGCATGTCGTTGACGGCGCGGCCGACCGTCTCGTCGCTGGCGAACGGCCGGGACACGAGGTTCGTGAACCGCGCCACCTCCTTGCCCGGCGCGTCCCGCGTCGCGCGGCCGATGATCTGCACCACCTCCGTCAGCGAGCCACGATAGCCGACCGTCAGCACGTGCTCGCACCAGATCCAGTCGAAGCCCTCCTTGGCCATGCCGAGCGCGATGATTACGTCAACATCGTCCCGCCTTTTCACTGCCCGGAGTGACGCCATCACGCGGTCCCGCTTCGGGCCCTCCTCGACCAAGTTCGCCACCTTCAGCATGCGGCGACCGGACTTCACCAGGTCGAAGCCTGTCCTCGGATCTTGACCTTTCGGCTCGCCCAGCGAGGACACGATCGCGTCCACGGCGAACATCTTGTCGACGCCAGCCTCGGACGACCCGACATGAGGGATATGCAGGATGGTCTTCATCGCCGGATCCAGGGCCTGGCCGATCGCGTCGAGATATCGACCGGTGTAGAACCGGAAGCCGATCCGCAGCTCCTTGAGGTGCTCGTAGCCGTTCAGCTGCTCGTAGTAGGTGTAGACCACCCGCCGGAACCGCGCTTCGTCCTCCGGATGCAGGATGGCCAGGCCGTCACCGCGGAAGTAGGAACCGGTCATCGCCAGCACGTGGGCGCTGCCGCGGTCTATCAGCCCGCGGATCAGGTTGCCGAGGCGGCTGTCCTCGTCCACGGCCGCGTGGTGCAGTTCGTCAATGCACACCAGGCAACGGTCAAACGGCTCGATCCCGGCCCGGTCAAACGCGAACCGCAGCGTCGCATGCGTGCAGACCGCCAAGGTCTCCGTCTCGGACGAGAGGAACTCGACCAGCTCGCGCACCTTCGAGCCGGTCTCGGAGCCGACGCCGCATAGGTCGCGATCAACTTTCCAGTCCGCGAAGAAGCCACCCGCCTTCAGCGACGTGTCGCGGAACGACCCGCCAATAGACCGCTCGGGGACGGCGACGACCACCTTACGCAGGCCCTGGTTCACGACTTTGTCCAGGCCGACATACATCGCAGCGCGGGACTTGCCCGACGCCGGCGGTGACTTGACCAGAATGTAGGGCGCGTCGCGCTCATCCCAAACGCGGCGCTGCATTACCCGCATCCCGAGCGCGTCGGTCTGCTTGGACGAGCCGTCGGCGGCGTAGTGCAGGATGGTGTCGGCGAGGCCGGTCATCGCGCCCTCTCATTCGTGGCAGCCTGCTCATAGAGTTGCAGAAGGTGCTCGATGCGATCGGCGTCCGACCGGTATCGGCGCGATCCGAATATCGTCTCCATCGTCTCATCTAGCTCCTCGTGGGCGCGGCGCAGGGCTTGGGGCATCTCGGCGGGCACGTACAGCTCGCCGAGCGAGCGGCCGAACCCTGCCTCCTTGCGCGCCTCGTCGATCGCCCACCAATGCTCCTCGAGGTCCGCCTTGCGGCGATCCGACAATGATGGAAGTGGGAAGGTGTTCCACACGAGAGTATTCGAGTATCGTGGATCTTCTTTAAGGCGTCCGCCCACCGTCTCCAGCCACAACCGATGCAGGCGTGATGACAGGATGGCAGCGTGCCAAATCGCGCCGTCGAAGATACCGAAGGCCTCACTGGAGGTAATATTAGTCTCGTCCTTCACGTCGACAGGCAAATACTCACGGTCCTTGCTCGCGGGACGCGGCACCATGATCGTATGTGAAGTCGCCGCGCCCGGCCGTTGTAGGAAGCGATGCGGACGATCTGAGAACGCTTTCGAGATGTCCGACGCGTCCTCATCTGCGCGATCGCGTGCCACGGCCTCGAACCGTCTTGCTATTTCAGGAATGGCCTTTGCCATTTCGACCTCGTCATCTCCTACCCACAGGCAATATCGCTCAATGCCCTTCATCAGCTCCTGTGAACCATAAAGCTGACGCACGAAGCGCTCCGCTTTCGGGTGCGCCAGCAGCAGCGCGTCGCGCTCGTTGCGGTTAAGGATCAGGTTGCCGCCGTCAGTCGGCTTATTGCCAAAAACCATCGGCTCGAGGTCGTGTGCGAGCGGCCTGCTCGTCTTGGCCACAATCGCCGTGGTGCCTGGCGCGAGATAGGGGCCAATCACCTCCACATCGCTCACGGTATCCCCATCAAACAGGCGCTTAGGCGCGTCACCCGGCCGTCCCATGCCGACAATTACGCAGGTCACGCCCGCATTGCGTGCGGCGAGGTTCGACCACTTGAACGAACGGTAGGCAAATCGAATCTCGAGGTTTTCCAGCAAGCGGGGCCAAAGCTCGGGCACCTGCACACCCTGCACAATCGAGTTGGTCGCCACAAAGGCAAAGGGCGCGTTGGTCGCTAGCGTGTAGTCGCGCGCCTTAGCGAACCAAAGCGTCACGTAATCGAGATTGCCCCAGTTCTTCAAGCGCCCTTTGAAGACGCGTGCCATGTCCGCCTTCTGACTGGTCGACCAATAGGATGAACCGCGGAACTGCGGATTCCCGACCACAATGGTCTCGGTTCCCTCCCCCGCCGGGCACACCGACAACCAGTCGATCTGCGCAGCGTTGCCACACGTGATCTGTCCCGCCTGGTTCAGCGGCAGGAACGGCCGGGTCTTGCCCAGGTCGGCCTCGGCCAGCTTGTCCATCTGATACTGCGCGATCCACAACCCAATCCGGGCCGCCTGGCAGGCGAAGTCGTCGATCTCGATCCCGTAGAACGCATCGAGCCGGACCACCTCGTGCGGCAACTCGCCGAGGTGCCGGAACGCAAGACGCTCGAACTCGCGCATCGCTTTGTAGGCCAGGATCAGGAAGTTGCCCGAACCGCAAGCTGGGTCGAACACTCGCACAGTCGCCAAACGTTTTAGGAACGCCCGCAGCTTAGGCTTGTTGCTCTTCGCCCGCTCCAACTCGGCCGTGAGGTCGTCCAGCAGGATTGGCCGCAGCACCTTCATGATGTTGGCGGCCGACGTATAGTGCATCCCGAGCTCGCCACGCTTGGCCGGGTCCACCACGGCCTGCAGCATCGAACCGAAGATATCCGGGTTGATCAGCCGCCAATCAAGCCGGGCGCAATCAAGCAGGTGCCGCCGGCACCGTCCGTCGAGTACTGGCACGGGCAACGTATCGCGAAACAGGTCGCCATTGACGTAGGGCAACCGCGACCATCCCCGGGCCGGCCGCGGCTTCGCCGTCTGCGGTTCAAGGTCCATATGTGCGAACGCCCCCGCAAGGAAATCCTGAAGATCGCCGCCGTCCGCCCGGGTCGATCGCTCCACGGCCGTCTGGAAGGCGTCTTTCTCGAAGATGCCAACATCGTCGGAAAACAGGCAGAACATGACGCGCGCCATGAACACGTTGAGTGCATGGCGGTCCGCTTCGCCCTTCCATCCCGGGTTCGCGTCGCGCACCGCGTCGAACAGGCGCGACAGATGCTTGGTGGCGCGGATGTCGGCCAGCCGCTCCGGGTCCGGCACGTGGCGCTCGTGGCCGCCTAGCGGAAACAGGATGTCCGCCTCGTAGGCGAGGGCGTCCAGACTAAGCCGCTGCTCGTCGCCAACCTTCGTGTCTCGGATCGCGATCGCGTCCCCGTCATAGGCGATGACGATGCGGGTGCGCTTGGCCTTCGGCTTGGCCTCCTCCTCCGCCCGCATCGCCTCAATCGAAGGGACCGTCGCGCCCTTGTCCACGAGCGCGAAGCGGAGCATCCGCGTCCATGCGAACGAGCCGCTGCCGGCCGCCTCAGCCCGGAGCTTCGTGATCGTCGCGCGCGGCGCACCCACGGCATCCATCAGTTCGAGCCCGAACCCGCCTCGGTCTGGTCGTCTCGCCGCCAGCGCCTCGACGTTGTCATAAATCTCGGTCGGACTCAGCATGCAGCCGTTCTATCATCCCGTGAGAGCCCGCGGACCAACGGCAGCATGTCGTTACAGCGTGCGGCCGCGACGGTTCCGGACGGCTTCTTCTCACGGAAGAGCAGAATGTTGGCCGGTGGGGCACTCGGGGTTGGCACCTCCCGCACGGGAGCGCCGGCGCCGGCATCGAGGTTCAGCTCGTCGCGGTTCTGCACGATCCACCCGGCCGCCCCGAGCATCGCATAAATTTGGGTGCGGGCGCGCGCTTTGGGAGTCATGGCGCGGCGACCAGGGCGGCCAGATCGTCTGTGCGCCGGACGAAGCGGATCGGCGTGCCGGGCAGGCGGATGAAGCCCTCGCGCGCGTAGAACGACGCGGCGCTCTCGTCCTTGGCGTCGAGCATCATGGCAAAGGATGCGATCTCGCTGCGAACCGCGCGGGTGATCGCGTCCACCAACAACATCCGGCCGAGCCCGATCCCGCGGGCCGACAGGTCCGTTGCGAGACGGCCGAGAAGGGTGGCGGGCAGGCGAGGGTAGCGGGGCAGCTTCTTCGCGAGTGCCGCCGGAACGTCCGTCAGCTCGATGGACGTGGCGGACAGCGTGTAGAACCCGAGCACCTTCGCGCCGTCGGCGGTGGCCACGAACGGCGCGGCCACGCGGCGCCTTGCATCCTGGCCGGCCTGTTCCCGCAGGTAGCGGTCGAGAGCTGGTACGCCGCACGAGAACGTGCCGCGGTTGTGGTCTGTGCCAAGCGGCTGGATGCGGATGGCTCCGAGATCCAATGCCGCTTCAGCCGCCCATTGCGGCCCGGTGGCGCTGAACGCTGTCCCGCAGGCGATCGTTGACCGGCGGCGGATCAAGCAGGGCGTCAACGAAGGCCCGACTCTGGGCAGCGCTCAACACCATCACATCGTGAGCCTCCACGGTGCGCTTGGCCGCGTCCTGCACGCTGCTCACCACGTAATCGGTGACGCTGCGACCTTCGAGCTCGGCAGCGCGCTGGATCAATGCCTTCTGGTCAGCCGTGATGCGGGCTTCGAGGCGTTCGCCTCGCGTGCGATCAACCGGCTTTCTCACAATGCCTGTCATGGTGAACCTCCGCCACAGTCGTACGGCCAACTGCCGGTATTATCAAGGCGTTCCTGCCCTGCGCCGCTTAGCGTGCAGTTTCAAGCAAGCCGTGCAGCGACCTCAACGTGCGCTCAGGAACTCTCGAACCGGGTTCTCGCCTCGTCGCGCGCCGCCTCGGGCTGCGATGCGGCGAAGTGCTCGTATTCGACCAACTCGGGCGGCACGTAGACGTGCAGCATTTCGGTCGGGTTGTGATAGGCGCTCCAGACCGCGTCTGCCACGGCGGCAGCGGGCAGCACCCGCCACATGCCTTCGGTTGGCATCTGCGCCGCGCGCTCGGGCGACAGCATGGCGGTCTGAATGATTCCAGGAAGCACGCAGCCCACCCGGACGCCGTAGCGACGGAGTTCGATCGACAGGGCTTCGGTGAGGCCGCGGACAGCATGCTTGCTCGCCGAATAGGCGGCGATGCCCGCCGAGCCGAAGATGGCGGACGCCGAGCAGGTCGAGAAGCATAGCGACCCGCTCGTCCGCCTGAGCAGCGGCAGACCTGCGCGAATGCCAATCATGGTGCCGAATAGGTTGATCGAGACGATCCGCTCGATCGTCTCCCATGTCATCTCGTCGAACGGGGCTGTGGCGATGATGCCGGCATTGTTGTGCAGGACGTCCATCCGTCCGCCGGTCGCCACGCCGAATGCCGCGACCGCGGCGTCGTAGTCGGACCGATCGGTGACGTCGAGGCGGGCAAATAGCCCTGCCTTGCTGCCAAGCTCGTCGCCGAGCGCGGCGAGCCCCGCTTCATCGACATCAAAGCAGCCGACGAACCATCCCTCGGCCGCGAACCGCCGAGCGGTCGCGGCGCCCATGCCCGATGCCGCTCCGGTGATGAAAATGGACCTACGTTCCTGGCTCATGGCGGACTCTCCGGTTGCACGCGGCGCTTCCAATCCTCGAACACGCTGGCAACGGTCTGCTGCCAGGCAATGCGCGGTGTCCAGTCCAGCAGTTCGCGTGCGCGTGCCGCGTTGCCGACGGCGCGCGGGATGTCCGAAGCACGCATCCTCGCCGGATCCGGCTCGACGGCGATCGGCACGCCGGCCATGCTGACCAGCTCGGCAAGCAGGGCGTCGATCCGGCGCGGCGTGCCTGAAGCGAGATTAAGAATCGTGCGGTGAGGCAGCGCGTGCGCCCGCGCGATGGCGAGAGCGTAGGCGCGGGCGACATCGCGCACGTCGAGGAAGTCGCGCTCTGGATCGAGATTGCCGGCCCGTAGCACAGGCGGCTGCCGGCCGGCTGCGATCAGGGCGATCTGACGCGCGAAGGCGGGCAGCGCGAAGTCCTCGCTCTGTCCGGGGCCGGCATGGTTGAAAGGGCGCAAACGGATGATCTGCAAGCCGTCCGCGGCGCCCGGACCGCGCATCGCGCCCAAGGCGAGGTCCGCCGCCGCTTTGGTCGCGCCATAGAGATTGATCGGAGCCAGCGGCGCGGTCTCGTCGAGCGGCGTGCCGGCGGCGAAGCTGCTGCCGTAAGCGTCGGCGGAGGAGACGTGCACCAGTGCCGCGTCTGGGGCGTGCCGGCTTAGCGCCGAGGCCAGGCCCAGAGTGCCATGCAGGTTGACCTGCCAAGCGCGTGCGGGATCGGCGCCGGCGACATCGACCGCGGCGACGGCGGCGAGATGCAGGCATACATCCGGCTTGATCGCGCGTACACGGGCGGCGACAGCGTCGGTATCGGTGATGTCGCAGCCCAGCGGCAGCAGCGTCGCATCCGGCAGGATCTCGGCCAAAGCCGGCGCCATATGGCGACCGGCGAAACCGCCGATTCCGGTTGCCAGGATGCGGCGTGGAGGGCTCATCAGGTCAGTTCTGGCGTGTCCGGTGGCGGGCGAGATCGGCATCGACCATCTCGCCAATCATATCCTCGAGCGTTGTGGGCGGATGCCAACCCAGCACACGACGGGCCTTGCCGGCGTCGCCGAGCAGCACGTCGACCTCGGCCGGCCGCATCAGCGACGCATTGCTGGTGACGTGCGCCTCGAAGTCGAGATCGACATGGGAAAAGGCAATTTGGCACAGCGCGCGGATCGAGGTGGTTCTGCCAGTCGCGATCACGTAGTCGTCGGGCTGCTCCTGCTGCAGCATCAGCCACATCGCTCGGACATAGTCGCGCGCATGACCCCAATCACGGGTAGCGTCGAGATTGCCCAACGGCAGCGTCTTGGCGAGACCGAGCTTGATCCGGGCGACCCCGTCCGTGACCTTGCGGGTGACGAACTCGATTCCGCGCAGCGGGCTCTCATGATTGAACAGGATCCCTGATGAGGCATGCATGCCGAAGCTCTCGCGGTAGTTCACCGTCATCCAGTGCGCGTAGAGCTTGGCCGCGGCATAGGGCGAGCGCGGATAGAACGGCGTGGTCTCACTCTGCACCGGCTGCTGGATCAGGCCAAACATTTCCGATGAGGATGCCTGATACACGCGCGCTTGCGGACGCGTGAGGCGGACCGCCTCGAACAGGTTGACCGCGCCAAGGCCGGTCACCGAGCCGGTCAGCAGCGGCTGCTGCCAGCTTGCCGCGACAAAGGATTGCGCCGCCAGGTTATAGACCTCGTCCGGTTCGATCTCCTGGACGATGCGGATCAGGCTTGAGAGATCAAGCAGGTCGCCGTCCGCCAGCTCCACCTGCTCGAGCACACCGAGCCAACGCAGGCGCTCATTGACCCGATCCGCGGACGCTGAGCGGCGCGCCAGGCCCACCACACGATAGCCTTTCTCAAGCAGCAAGGCCGCGAGATAGGCGCCGTCCTGGCCGGTAATGCCGGTAATCAGAGCTGTGGGCATCGGTTCCTGGCTCTCCGTCTGGCTGCGGCGCGTCGGGTCCGCAGCGAGTTAGAGCAAGCTTGTGCTCGGCGCAACTCAGCGGCCAGGACCTTGCTCTAACGGGTCCAGCTCAGAATCCGGAATGGCGCCAGCCCATCGCCGCCGCTGGCGGCGTTGCCAGATTGCGTCTGCGGCTCCATCAGCAGGACCGACTCTCGGGACGCGCGTGCGCCATGCGGGCCGCCGACAGAAATCCCGACCCGCACCAGGCTCTCATCGACAGGTGCCGTGGTCAGCGGCGGCGGCGTGCCGATGACCTCCGCGAGCGCCCGCAGCACGAAGGGATCGGCGGCATTCGGATCCGGATCGGCCTGGCGGTAGAGCGACAGATGCGGCGCCAGGCAGTCCAGCAGCGCCGGCGTCACGCCAAGCACCAGCCCCAACTCGCCGATGCTTTCAAACGGCTGACCAGGCGGTGCGTAGCTCAATCCCGCGGCGCGGTAGGCGGGGGCGCCGTAGTCGGTCTGCGCTGTCGGGAACCGCCAGGAGACGATGGCTGTCGCGATGGCGGTCGCCTGGCGCTCATCAAAGCCGCAACCTTGCACCATGGCCTTCAGCAGATCCGACGATGCAATCGATGGATTGACCAGCCCCGCCTCATTGGTGACGCGCACGGTAATCGCGGCGCCATCCTGATGCAGAAGGTGCGCCGCTCCGTTGGCGGGCCAATGCGCGAGTCCGGCGGCTGCGACATGGAAGCCGGCTTCGCGCACGGCCCCGTCGGCCAGTGCCTGCAGCGCCGCCTCGCTTCGCATGTTGAAGGCGAGAAGCAGTGCCTGCCGGCCCGAGCCGGACACCTGGCTGATCAGCAGTGACAGCAGCGACAGCGTCCAGAGCACGATCAGCAGCGCGAAACCGCGTTCGCGCGCGGTTCGCTCCAGCGGCGTGCCGCTCACGCCTCAAGGCTCCAGACCAATACCGCGCAGGACCCGATGGTTCGGATCGGCGCTGCCGTCGGGCGTGCCAGGGTCGTACGGCACCGAGGCGGCGCCGCTCAGATGCTCGCGCAAATCCTCGGTGAGATTTTGCGCCTCATGCGCGTCGTGCACCACGTGCGGCGTGATCAGCACCAGCAGCTCCTGGCGCGCGCGCGTGTTGGTCTGCGTGGAAGCCAGCGCGCCAAGGATCGGAATGTCCTTGAGCCAGGGAATGCCGCTGTTGGCGCGACTGTTGTTGTCGGTGATCAGGCCGGCGATGCCGATGGTCTCGCCGTCCTCCACCACGACCCGGGTGTTGACGTTGCGCGTGGTGAAGGTTGGCGAATTCACTCCAGGCGTTGTCACCGCCCCGCCCTGCACGGCGCTGACCTCCTGCGACACGTCGAGCGTCACCGAGCCGCTGGTATTGATCCGCGGGGTGATCTCCAGGATCACGCCGGTCGGCTGATAGTTGATCTGGCTCACGATCTGCGAGGTGCTGGTCAACGTGCTTTGCGCGGTGCCGCTTTGATAAGGCACCAGCGAGCCGACCTGAAGCCGCGCCGGCTGATTGTCCACCACCAGCAGCTCCGGACTGTCCAGCACATGCACCGTGGTGACCGCCTGCAATGCCGAGATCGCGAGCGGCGCGCCGCCGTTGTTGAGGCCGCCGATCACCAGTCCGGGGAGGGTGGCGCCAAGGCCGGTCGAGGTCACGGTGTTGGCGATGGTATTGGTGAGGCCGCTGGAGGCATTGCTGAGCACACCGTTGATGCCGCCGGATTTGAAGAAGAACTGCGTGCCGTATTGCAGGTTCTGGTTCAGGTCGACCTCGGCAACGACGGCGTCGATGCGGACCTCCAATGGAGCGATGTCGATCTTGCGCAGCATCTGACTGACCGCGTCGGTTTCGCGTTCGGTGCCATAGACCAGCACCGCGCTGTTCTGGCTGTCGGCGATGATGCGCATGCCGTTCGCAGCCTCATTGCCGTTGCCGCCGGCAGCGTTGTCAAGGCCGCCGAGCAGGGGGTTCGTCGAGGCGCCGCCGCCGGACGGCGGGCTGCTGGTGGAGCCGGCGCTGGTGCCGCCGCCCGCCTGCCCGGAGGCGGTGCTGCCAATGCTGCTGCCGCCCAGGCCGCCGGTGCCAAGGCTGCCTCCGCCGATGCCGCCAACTCCGCCGCTGCCGAGACTGCCCCCGCCGATGCCGCCAACTCCGCCGCCGCCAACTCCGCCGCTGCTGCTGGAGACACCGCCGCCGAGCTGGTCGCCCTGCGGCAATTGTCGCTCAGCACTCGGCTGGATGGTGACATCAGCCGGGGTGAAGGCTTGCTGCAGCATGTTGCCGATGTCGCTGGCCCGGCTGTTCTGCAGATAATAGACGTGCCAGGAACGTATCGTGTTGCGCCGGTTGGCGTCGATCAGCCCGAACAGGCGCCGCGCGTCGCTGATATAGCGCCGCTCTGGCGCCACCACGAGCACGGCATCGACCCGGCTCATCGGAATCACCCGCACGATTTCGGCGAGCGACTTGCCTTGCCCCTGCAGCGCGGTCTGGAGCGCGTTGGCCATGTCCTTGGCAGTGCCGGTTTCCACCGGCAGCAGCGCATAGGACTGGGCTGCCAGGGCGTCCACGTCAAACGCGGAAATCAGACCGAGCAGCGCGCGCCGTACATCCGGATCGCCTGCCACCAACAGCGCATTGCTGCCTGTCACTGCCGCGACCTTGCCGCCCCTGCCGACGAAGGGCTGCAACGCCTTGGCCAGATCTTCGGCATTGGCGTAGCGCAGCGTGACCATTGAGGAACCGCCGACGAAGGTGCCCTCGGCCAGCGCCGAATTCGGCGACGCGCCGCCGGCCACAGCACTGCCGACGCCCACATTGACGATCCGGTAGAGCCCGTCCGAGCGCACCATCTCCGCGCCGACCTGAGCCAGCAACGCCTGCATCACCGGCAGCAACTGTGCTGTTGCCAGCGGCGTCGCGGTATGCAGCGTGACGGTGCCCTTCACCGCCGGATCGATCGTGTAGTTCTCGTGCAGCAGGGTGCCGAGTATTTGCGCGACCGCGTCGCGTATGTCGGTGTCGGCGAAGTCAAGCGTGATGGTGCCGCGATTGGTGACGCGCGCGTTGCGGCTGATGCGCCTGCCTGGTTCGGCGCCATAGCTGAGCAAAGTTGGACCGGGGCCGGCCGGCGTCCCGATCGTGCCACTGATCCGTGGCTGCGCCAGCGGGGTCGGGCCGGTGTGCAGCGCGGGCAGGGCGCCGATCACCGGCTGCTCTGGCCGGCTGCATCCGCCCAGCACGCAGGCGAGCCCACCGCCGAAGAGCAGCACGCCGCGGAGACGGACCTGAGGCACGGTCGGATTGCTCATCGATCGTTCATCTCTGCGAGTCTTGATTATGAGGGAAGATTGGCAGCGGACCGCCGTGGTTCTGCACGCGGGCGCGCAGCAGATCGAGCAGGGAGGCTCCAGGCGCGGGCGCTCCAGGAGTGTTGGCCTGTTGGGCGGCACGGTCATAGACCGGGTGCAGCAGCTCCGGCCCGGAAGGCCCCAGCACGGAAACGCCGGCCGGACTCACGGCGCGTATCAGGTAAGGACCGGCGTGGCCGCCGTCGCTCACGATGATCGCGCGGGTGTCGCCGGGAGTGGCGAAGATCGCCGATGAGCGCCTTGGGCCCACGATGATCCCGGCCAGACGCGGCAGCACGGTGCTGGCGACCGACTGTTTGCTGGGACGACGGGATGGATCGAATAAAGGACGCGCGAGGATGACATCCGACCAGTTGTTCAAGGTGGATAAGGGCACGGTGAAGCGAGCCGTGGTCAGGAGCTGTGCGGCGGTGCTGGCGGATGCCGGCGCATGCGTCACCAAGGCAGCCTTCTCGTCTCTGACGCCGCCATATTCAAGCAGATCCACAGCCAGCAGAACGCAAGCAAATGTAACCAGCGCGGCGAACAGAACACGTCTCACAAGGGGCTACTCGTCCTGGCCCGCAGGCGCTGCAGCGCCTGCGGCGCGGTAGCCAAGCACGCTGAGGGAGACGTTGAGCGGCGCGGTGTCGGACTGGCCAAGCAGGCGGGTGCCATGAATCTGGAGGTTGTCCACCAGCAGGCTTGGCTGTGCCGATTCGATGGCTTCGAGAAGATGCACCACGACAGGGAAGGCCGCATCCAGCGCGATGCGCACTCCGACGCGACGATAGGCGCCGTCACGGGTCCCCGGAAGCGTCTCCGTGGAAGACAGGCTCAGGCCGAGCGGCGTGGCCATCGCGGAAACCTTCTCCTGGATCGCGGCACTGGCGACGGCGTCGCTGTTGCCGGCGATGAGTGCGACGACTCCAGCGCGTCCGGAGGCGCGTAGTGCACGAGTCTCGCCGCGCAGCGCCGGCAGCCGCTGCGCCAGCAACTCCATGCGGGCAGCCAGCGCCCGTTTCTGATCCAGCGCCTCGCTGCGCGCCGCGTACCAGCCGGACAGAGGGACCACCAGGGCACGCCAGAGGAGTGCCAGCGCCAGCAGCGTGATGAGCACCGCGAGAATGCGCCCCTGGCGTCCGTCCGGAAGCTCAAGGCTCGCCATCAATGAGCGGCCTCCGTCCCATTGGCGGGGATGGCGCTGGCCAGTTGGGCGCGGATCGAGAACAGGTCGGAGTTGTTCGATTCGATCCGTGTCACTGGCGCCGAAAAGGCGGGGGCGAGAAAGGTCGGATCGGCACTGAGCAAGGGGATCAGCTTGACCGCGCCCTTGGACTCGCCGGTCAGGGTGACGACGCCGTTCTGCAGCGTCACATCGGTCAGGAAGGTGTCGTCCGGCAGCACACGGGTCAAGGCGGCGAGAGCCGCGAGCGGGTCGCCGAGGCGGTCGCGGGCGGCTTCGATGGTGTTGCCGCCCGCGGTGCCGCTCAGGACTTGTCGGCGGAGTGCCTCGACGACGCGGACGCTGGGCTGGAATGAAGCGATCCGTGCCGCCAGTTGTGCACCGGCATAGGACTGCCGGACAAATGGCTGGACGATGGCGATCATCGCCAGGACTGCACAGAGGCACGCGATGCCGAGGAGTCGCCGCCGCTCCCGCATGCGCGCCTGACCGGGCTCGTGCGCGATCGCGATATGCTGCGTCGGGGCGCCACCGGCGCCTCGGACCTCGAGTGCCGCAAGGCGGCCACCGGCTTGCCTCAATGTCTCCAGCGGGGCCGCGAGCCAGGCGCGAGGTACCAGCGATAGTCGCAGATCAAGTCGGCCGGTCTCCTTGTTGCGCCGCCACGGACGCGCCGACCAGAATACGTCTTCGGCGGCGAACGGGGTGAGCCGGTCCATCTCGTATTGCAGCACCCGCTCGTAGCCGGATTCCGCGGCCAGCGGGAGGGACACGTCCCGGCTCAGCAGGCTTTCCGCCGAGAGCCGCAGCAGCAACGGCAGGGTTGGATGCTCGCTGAGCAGATGCGGCAGCACTGCCTGGCCGGGCTCCTGGCGACCCATCGGCTGCTCCTGGCCCTGACGCCGCAGCGAGAGCAGCAGGCTGCCGGGCGCGTTCTGCTCGTGCGCGTCCGGCATCGCCAGGATCGCGTCGATGGTGGCCGGATTCCTGCGCGCGAAGCGCTCAGGAATGAGACTGAGCATCTGCCGCGCCCACCAGGACAGGAAATCCGTGACCATCACGGAGAGGGTCTAGCAGAAGCCTCCACTTGAAAAAACCGCGCCTGTCATTGCGGCGGCGTTTTACGCTGGATGTCGCCAAGGTGGTGCCGTTCGGCTCTACTCGGAGCCATGCGGATGGTCTGTCCTGCCTTGCGTCTGCACCGCCTCGCCTTGCGTCATGGCGCTCGGACGATCTTCGAGGAGCTGACGCTGGAGGTACCCGCCGGCCGCCTGGTTGCTTTGCTTGGGCCGAGTGGCGTCGGCAAGACGGGGTTGCTGAAAATCGTGGCCGGGCTGCAGCCAGCCGCCGCCGGCTCGGTCAGCACCAGCGATGGCGCGCCGCTCGCACACCGTGTTGCCTATATGGGCCAGCAGGACCTGCTATTCCCATGGCTGCGACTGGTCGACAACGTGACGCTTGGAGCGCGACTGCGTGGCGAGCCGGCCGATCGTGGGCGGGCCAAAGAGCTGCTTGCGCGCGTGGGCCTGTCCGGGCGGCTGGATGCGCTACCGGCGGAACTGTCGGGCGGCATGCGCCAGCGCGCCGCAATCGCACGTACGCTCTACGAGGATCGTCCGATCGTACTGATGGACGAACCCTTTTCAGCCCTCGACAGCTTCACCCGCATGCACATCCAGGAGCTTGCGGCCGAACTGCTCTCTGGCCGCACGTCGCTGCTGATCACGCATGATCCGATGGAGGCCTGCCGTCTAGGCCATTCTCTCGTGGTACTGTCCGGCACTCCAGCGCGCCTATCAGCGCCGATCGTCGTTCAGGGTGCAACCCCGCGTGCCGCCGACGATCCGGACGTGCTGCGAACCCAGGGGCAGTTGCTGCGCGCTTTGCACGCGTCGTCTTGAGCGTGCCCCGATCTCTAGCTGACGGCGCAAATGGCTGTGACGGCCGGTTCCGACCCCTGAACGGACCGAGATGGAGGCCGCTTCGACCGGCCTACGCGGAGCCTCGCGTCAGCCGATCCCAGTTGCCGTGAGCCAAGCTCTCCCGAGCGGCGGCGTCTAGCGGAGCGTCGTCAAGGAAGTGTCGAGGCGCGCCGCCGGGTTGATACTGATAAGGGAAGTCGGTGGAGAACAGCAGGCGCTCGGGGCCGACGATCTCTAGGCAGCGGAGGAGATACGCGTCGCTCCACATGCCACTGCCGGTCACATACAGGTTCCTGCGAGCATAGTCGGTGAGCGGGCGACCAAGCTGGAAGGCACGCTCGAAAACAGCCGAAGTGCGTTCCAGGTAAAACAGCACCACCTCGCCCCAGTGACCGAGGATGATTTGCAAGTCGGGCAGTTCATCGAATACGCCCGCCGCCGCCAGGCGCACCCATTGCAGCCCAGCTTCGTAGTGCCATCCAAGGCCGAAGGCGGCGAGCGCGAGGTCGGCCTTCTCGCCAAGCCCCGAGTAACTGGCCTCGCATACGGCAGGCGGCGGCGTCTGCGGATGGATGAAGAGGGGAACGCCCAACTCCGCCGCCTTTGCCAGCATGGGACGCATGTCGGGGTGGTCGAGATGGCGCTCGCGCGTGCGGCCACAGAGCAGCGCGCCTTTAAGGCCGAGGTCTCGGACAGCGCGCTCCAGTTCGCGGGGAGCGGCCTCGGCATCGGGAGTGGGCAGAGCGGCGAAGCCCTGAAAGCGGTCGGGGTGGCGTGCGCATGTCTCGGCAATGAGATCATTCACGCGACGAGCCGCCTCAACGGCGACGCCAGGGGCAAGATTGTGCAGACCGGGCGTGGTGAGGGAGAGCACCTGCACGTCCACGCCCTGCTCGTCCATCAACGCCAGACGGCTCTCGCTCAGGTCGGCCAAGCGGACCCCGTTCTCGCCGCCGTCGGCCGCGGCGGACACGGGATCGTGCGGGGGCAGTGCGGCGGCCCATGCCTCGCGCACTTCGGCTGGGAGGATGTGCTCTTCGACTGCGATCAGGCGCAATGCTGGTCTCCAAGTGACGACGCCACGCCCGCCGCGTGTCCGCGGCAAGGATGTCTCGGCAGGCTAACGCCGGAAGCACGGTCCTGACCAATCAGTCGGAAGCGTTTCGCGCGAGCTGCGTTGAAGGGTCGAGACCCTTCCAAAGCAGCCGTCGGCGTTTGTGCTGTGTCTCACCTAATGTGCGTCGGGCGCTGCCATCCGTCTCAGGCAATGTGCGTCGGAATAAGCCATATACTGCGCGTCTGCCACATTTCGACTGTGCGCGGCTGCATTTATCGCGCCATCAGCACAGCGAGGCAGGCCTTTTCCAGAACGTGGCGGGTGACGCCGCCGAGAATGAGCTGGCGCAGCCGCGAGTGCGAATAGGCGCCCATGCCGACGAGGTCGGCCTCGAACCTGGCGCAGCCGGCGAGCAGCCCGGCGCCCACCTCCTTGTCAATCGCTCGGAACGATTGCAGTTCCGCACGGATGCCGTGAACCGCAAGGTAGCCGAGCAGTTCGGCTGCCTGAGGACCCCGACGCTGGTAGTCGTCGGAGTGCAGCACGCAAACGGCTTCGGCGCTCTGCAGCCAGGGCAGGATCGACAGGACAGCGGAGGCGGATTCGCCGGTGCCGTTCCAGGCGACGCATACGCGCCGGCCGATGACGCTCGGCACCTTCTTCGGCGCGATCATCACCGGCCTGCCGCTATCGAACAGCACGGCATGCAGCGCCTCGGAAGAGGAGACCTCCTCGCCAGAGTCGGCGTGCGGCACGACGGTCAGGTCCGACATGCGAGCGGCGTAGGAGACAATTTCATGTTCGCGGCCGGTGACCGCGCGGAAACTGGTGCTGGGAGCATTCAACCGGCCAGTGGGCGGACTCGCACGCACCTCGATGCCGGCGGCTCCAACGAGCCGATCGAACAGCTCGCGAACGATGAGCGAGCGACGGGTCCCCTCGCGTTCGGCCGCGGTCATCATTTCCTCGACCATCGCGCCGGAGAGACCCTCGCCAGCCAAGGGCGCTACCTCGCGGCTGTCGCTTCGCACATGGATCGCCGCCAAATGGGCGTTGAAGCGTCTGGCCAGGATCAACCCAGTCGCCAGCGCCGCCTCGCCGTTTGGTGTGCCGTTCAGCGGCAACAGGATTTTCTGTATGTCGGCCATGGCGGAATGACGTTCTCCCCGGAGCGCATCAAGGCTCGCGGAGCATATCGCAACCTCGAGTCGGTTGAAATCGCCGAGTGGTCAGGGATAGAGCCGGGTCGTCTGCCAACTCTGCTCACCGTCGCGGCGGTAGCTCATACGGTCATGCAGCCGGTGCGGCATGTCCTGCCAGAACTCGACCAAATCGGGGAGAACGCGATAGCCAGACCAGTGCTGCGGCCGCGGCACTTCGCCTCCGGCATAGCTCGCCTCGGCGTCAGCAAGCCGCCCCTCAAGCGCCGCGCGTCCGGAAAGCGGGCGCGATTGGTCGGAGGCGACCGCACCCAGTTGAGATGGGCGGGAGCGGCTGGCGAAATACGCGTCCGCCTCCGCGTCGGTCACATCCTCGATGGGTCCCTCGACCCGGACCTGTCGCCGCAGGCTTTTCCAGTGAAACAGCAGAGCTGCATTCCGGTTTAGGGCGATTTCCTCGCCCTTTCGGCTCTGTTTGTTGGTATAGAAGACGAAGCCTCTTGCATCGAGGCCCTTGAGCAGAACCATGCGGACCGATGGCAGGCCATGACCCGTTGCCGTTGCCAGGGCCATTGCGTTCGGATCGTTTGGCTCCCCGGACTCGGCTTGTGCAAGCCATTGCCGGAACAGCTCCAGCGGATCGGTTTGCGGCTCAAGCGGCTGTTCGGACATTGATGCCTCTCCAAATCCGTGAAGGGTGCTGCCCCCGTGTGCAGGGGAATCGCTTGAAGCGCGCTCACGCTGATTGCCGAAGCAGGGCTTCGAG
>CAXTRK010000040.1:0-26712 GCA_964246745.1 uncultured Acetobacteraceae bacterium | reverse complement strand
GGCCCCGGCCCGGGGGGGGGGGCGGGGGGCCCGGGGGGGGGGGGGGGGGGGGCGTTGCCCGGCCCCGCGTACCAGCTCCGCGCGTGCGGCCGCGGTATCCGTCAGCGCGCCGGCCAGGATCGGCGCCATGGCCTTGAGCGAGGCTTTGATATCGCCCACCACGGACAGGCGGGTCGGGTAGGTGCGGCCCAGATCGCGCACGTCCGACGACATCTGATAGACCGCGCAGCCTGGCGGCACCGCCGAGGTCTCGGTGTAGAGCACGGTGATGAGCGACTTGCCGCCAAGCGCGAACACGGCGTCGTAGCCGCTCAGCACGCGCGCGATGTCCTCGGCGTTGATCGGCAGGTTGCCGGCCCAGAGCGGGTGCGAGGTCGGATAGGGGATACGCGACGGCCAGGAGGAGCCATAGACCGGCGCGCCAAGCAGTTCGGCGATGGCAACCACTTCGCCGGCGGCGTTGGAACCGTGGATCTCGTCTCCGGCGATGATCAGCAGCCGTCCAGGGGCCACCTCGGCGAACAAGCCGGCAAGCCGGTCGAGCGAGCCCGCAACGGCGGCACGGTCGACCACTGACTGCTCTGCCGCGTCGATGTCGCTCGTGGCTTGCAGCACATCCATCGGCAGCGACAGGAACACCGGCCCGGTGGGCGCCGCGCGCGCGTCATTGAAGGCGCGGCGCATCAGCACAGGCAACTGCTCGATGGTGGTGACCTCGTGCGCCCACTTCATCGCGGGCGCGGCGATCCGCACCAGGTCGCCGTAGAGCAGCGGGTCGGTCAGGCTGTGTCGGCTGTCCTGCTGTCCGGCGGTGACCACCAGCGGCGTCTGCGACACGCTGGCAGTGAGCAGGTTGCCCATGCCGTTGCCCAAGCCGCCGGCGGTGTGCAGGTTGAGGAAGCCCGTGCGTCCGGAGGCCTGCGCATAGCCGTCCGCCATGCCGACCGCACTCGCCTCCTGGAGCGCCAGCACGTACTGGATCTGCGGCCAGTCGGCCAGCGCGTCCATCAGCGGCAGCTCGGTCGTGCCCGGATTGCCGAAAATATATTCGACGCCCTCGCTGCGCAGGGTCTCCAGCAGCACGTCGGCGCCGCGACGCAGGGTTGGCTCGGCTTGCGCAAGAGGAGTGACCATGTCGGCGCTCCGGAGGTTCGTCTGGCCCGCGCACTGGCGCATGGCACGAAGGGAATGTAGCCTGCAACAAATCCTTAATATTTTTTAGGGCGGAAGTCCGATTCTGACGATCCCGAGCCATGGCCTCCTGCGCCTCATCGCCCCTCCGGGCAGCATCGGGCAACTGCGGGACGCGGCGATCATTGCCGCCCACGCGCGTAATCGCGGCGTCGTGCGGCGCCTTGCGGCAATCTACTACGATACCCCGGAACGGGCGCTATTCGCGGGCGGCCTGTCGTTGCGCGTGCAGAGGCAGGGCGCCCGCTTCATCCAGACTCTGCGTCAGCATGGGTTGCGGCAGAGCGGGCCGGCAGCGTTGGCGTGGCAAAGTCCGGTGGAGAGCGCAATGCCGAACATCGCCTGTCTTGGCGCAGCCCCGCTGCCCGGTGCGCTCGCCGAGCACCTTTCCGAGACGCCGTTGCAGCCGATGTTCGAGATACGGCGTCGGCGGCAGGTGCGCCGCATCGAACTCCCGGCGGCGTTGATTGACGTGGCTTTCGACGAGGGAATCATCGAGGCCGCCACGCGCTGCGAAGAACTGATCGAGATCCGGCTGGCGCTGCATGCGGGCGAGGTCGGCATGCTGTACGAAGTCGGCATGCGGCTGCTTGAGTTGGCGCCGGTGCGTGTCAACACCGCCTCGACCGTGCGCCGCGGCTATGCGCTGGCGTCCGGGTCGCGGCCGAAGGCGGCAAAGGCAGCTCCCTCATCCGTCGCACGAGGCGTTGTCGCCGACGAGATGATCGCCGCCGTGCTCGGTGGCTGCCTCGCTCACCTGGAAGCCAACCAGATGGCGGCGGAGGATGGCAGCGGCGGCGAGGGCGTGCACCAGATGCGTGTGGCGCTACGCCGCTTGCGCACTGCATTGTCGCTGCTGCACCGTGAAATGCCATGCGCGACCATGCCGGATCTGGGCGCCGAGGCCAAATGGCTGGCGGATGCGCTCGGTCCGGCGCGCGGCTGGGACGTGTTTCTGTCGACCACGCTTGCCGCACCCGAGCGCCTCTGCGTCCCGGGGCCTGATTTCGGCTCGCTTCGCATGGCGGCGGAAGTGCCGCGCGAGGCCAGTTACGCGTCGGTGCGCGAGGCAATCGCCTCGATGCGCGCGGCCCGCTTGCAGATGCGCCTCGCTCAATGGATCGCCCGACATGGCTGGAGAGACGAGGTCGATGGCGACGGCATCCGTATTCTTGGCGAACCCGCGGCCAGCTTGGCGGCGCGCGTGCTGAGCCGGCTGCACCGCAAGGCGCTGAAGCAAGGCAGGCATTTCGCCTCCCTCTCGGCGGGCGAGCGCCACGCACTTCGCATCACGCTGAAGAAGCTGCGTTATGCCGGCGACTTCTTCCTGCCGCTTACTGGCGAGCCGGCCACGGCAAACCGCTTCTTCAAGCGGCTTGCGGCGTTGCAGGACGCGCTTGGCCTGGATCACGACGCCGCCACGACGCAGCCGCTGCTGGATCAGATCGCCCGACAGCGGCCCGGCGCTAGCGCCGGCATGCAGCAGGCGATCGGCGCGGTGATCGGCTGGCAAGGGCGTGACGCGCTCGCGGCCGGCGAGTCGCTGTCGAACTGTTGGCGCCGGTTTAAATCGCTGCCGCCATTCTGGACCGGAGCCCGTTCGCCGCTGTAGGACAAGCGAATCGGAGACCCGAGACCTGGCCAGCTACAGCTTTCTGCACGCCGCCGACATCCATCTTGACAGTCCATTGGTCGGGCTGCGCGCGCGTGCCGACCTGCCGCCATCCTTGACCCGGAACTGCACACGCCCTGCCTTTTCGGCGATGATCGATCTCGCGCGCGCCGAGGATGTCGCCTTCGTCGTGATCGCCGGCGATCTGTACGACGGCGACTGGAAGGACTTCTCCACCGGGCTGTTCTTCGCCGAGGAGATGCGCCGGCTCGACCGTCCCTGCTTCCTGCTGCGCGGCAACCACGACGCCCGTTCGGTGATCACCCGCGCCTTGCGCACGCCGGACAACGTGAGAGAGTTTTCGTCGCGCACCTGCGAAAGCTTCACCCTGGACGGGCTCGACGTGGCGCTGCATGGGCATTCGTTCCCGAACCGGGCGGTGCCGGAGGATCTCTCCGCCTCCTACCCGGCGCCACGCGCGGGCCTGCTCAATATCGGCGTGCTGCACAGCTCCGCCGAGGACCGCGGCGAGCACGAGACCTACGCTCCGTGCAGCGTCGCGAGCCTGGTCCTGAAAGGCTACGAGTACTGGGCGCTCGGGCATATCCATGGCCGCCGGGTGCTGTCCGAGCGGCCATGGGTGGTCTTCCCTGGCAATACGCAAGGGCGTCACGTCAGGGAGACGGGCGCCAAGGGCTGCACCCTGGTCCGTGTCGAGGACCGGCGTGTGGTCTCGGTCGACCATCGCGCGGTCGACGTGCTGCGCTGGGCAGCCTTGGAGGTCGATGCCACCGGCGCCGACGACGCCTCGCTCATCGGCCGGATCGCCGACTCCGTGCAAGCGGCGGCGCGCGGCTGCGACGGCCGGCCGGTTCTGGCACGCCTTACGTTGACTGGCGCCACGGCGCTGCACGCATCCCTGCTCGTCGGGCACGAGCGGCTCGTGGCCGAAGCTCGCAACGCCGCGATCGAGGCGGACGCGTCACTGTGGGTGGAGAGCGTGCGCGTCCGCACCCAGCCCGGCCAGGCAACGCCCGACGCGACGACGATGGGCGGCACGCTAGCGCCCCTGCGGGCTGTGTTCACAGCCGGTCTCGACGATCCGGCGCTCCTCGCGGTCCTGCTGGACGACCTCGCGGCACTGCGCCAACGTCTGCCGCCGCCGGCGCGCGCCGCACTCGATCTGCCGCAGGATGCGGAGGGCCTGCGCGCCCTCGCCGAAGAGGCTTGGCAGATCGCCGCCGAGGCGCTCGGCGCGGCAGGACACTAGCGGGCCATGCGGCTGCGGCGGCTCGACCTGCTTCGCTACGGTCATCTCTCCGATGTCTCGCTGCGCTTCGACGCGGAGCCCACCTTGCATGTCGTGCTCGGCTTGAACGAGGCCGGCAAGACCACAGCGCTTGCCGCCATCGCCGACGCATTGTTCGGCTTCGGCCACCGCACCGATTTCGACTTCCTGCATGGCAGCGCGCAGCTTCGCGTCGGCTTCGCGCTGTCGTCGTCGGCCGGCGCCGAGGCCGCCTTCGTGCGCCGCAAGGGACGCGGCAACACGTTGCGCGGCGCGGACGAGCAGCCGGTGCCCGAGGAGGCGTTGCTGCCCTATCTCGGCGGCGCCACACGCGAGCGCTTCGAACAGGGCTTCGGCCTTGACGGCGAACGCCTGCGCCGCGGCGGCGAGGCGCTGCTCACGAGCGGCGGCGAGGCTGGAGAGAGTCTGCTCGTCGGGAGCGGTCTGCACGGCCTGCGTTCGATGCTGGCCCGGCTCGACGAAGAGGCGCGCTCCCTGGTTGGAGACGGGCGTGGCCGACGCCGCCTGTCGGACGCGGTGGAAGGCTGGCGACGCGCGACGCGCGAGATCGACGAGCGCGCCGTGGTTCCGCGCGCCTGGCAGGAGGCCGAGGCGGCACGCGGCCAGGCCGAGGCGGAACTATCCCGGCTGCAAGCGCAAACCCGGGCACTCGCCGCCGAGAGCAGTCGTCTGCAACGCGCCCGGCGCGTGGCGCCGCTGCTTGCCAGCCTCGACAGCGCGCGCGCGACGGCGGCGGAGCTTGCGGATGCGCCGCGACTCGAAGCCGACGCTGAGGCGAGGCTTGCGGAACTGCTGGCGGCGCAGCGCGAGAGCGCCCGCGACGCCGCGCGCGAAGCCGCCGAGATCGAGTCGCTCTCCGTGCTACGCCGCGCGCTGCCGCGCGACGAGGCGGTGCTGGCGTCGCAGGACGCGGTCGACGCGTTGTCCGCGCACCGTCCGGTGGCGGCGCAGGCGGCGGAGGATCTGCCGGCGGTGCGCGCGCGTATCGCCGGCTACCGCGCGCGCGTGGCCGATGCGCTTGCCGACCTTGGCCCATCGCTTTCTGTGGACGCGGCGCGTGACAGCGTACCGGGCGCCGGCGCGCGGGGGCGGGTGCAGCATCTCATGAGCCGCCATTCGGCGCTGGCTGCCACTGCGGCGGCCGCGTCGGCGGGCTTGGCCGTGCGCAGGCGGCAACACGACCTCGCCGCGGCAGCACTTTCGGCCATGCCGACGCCGCCCTCGCCGGCCCTGCTTCGCCGGACCATCGAGCGGGTGCGGGCGGAAGGTCCGATCGAGGCCGAACTGACGCGCTCCTCGCATCTGTGCCGCGACGGCGAAGCCGCGTGCTCGGCCGCGCTCGCGGCATTGCCGCTCTGGCAGGGCGATCTGTCCGGACTGCTCCGTTGCACGCTGCCGCTGCCGGCGCAGAGCGAGGCGCTCGCGCGTGTTGTCGAGACCGCTGCCGCCTCGCTGGTTTCAGCGCGGGCGGAATGCTCGGCGCACTTGGCGGAAATCGCCGCGATCGAGGAGGACATCGCCCGCCTCACTCTGGGCGAGGCGGTGCCGACTTCGGCCGCGGTGACCGAGGCGAGGCAGCGTCGTGACCGTGCCTGGCGGCTGCTGCGCCGACAACAGGAAGGCGGGGCCTTCGATGCCTCGGAACGCACGGGACTGCCGCCGGGCCCGCTGCCGGACGCCTATGAGATGCTGCGGGACGAGGCCGACACGCTGGCCGACCGACGCGCCGACGAGGCGCAGCGGGTCGCGTCGTTCCTCAACGCGACCGCGCGTCTCGAGCTGTTCCGCGGGCGCCTGCAACGGGCCGAGCAGGCTCTCGACGCCGCCGCCGCCGACGACGCGCGGGCGCGGGCGGACTGGCACGCGCTTTGGGAGCAAGCCGGCCTGGTTGCGGAGGCGCCCGCGGCAATGGCGGAATGGCGCCGGGCGCATAGCGAGGTGGCGCGGCTGGCGGCCGAGGCGGCGTCGGCCTCGCAGCGTCACGACACGCTGCGGGAACGCTGCGCGCAGGCGCGCGGCTGGCTCTCCCCGCTGCTGCCATCCGAACACCCAGGCGAGAGCCTGACAGCGATGCTGCTGCGCGCCGAGACGCTCTCTGAGGCGCTCGCGCGCGACGAGATGGCGCACCGTACTCGCACCGAAGCGCTAGCGCGCGAGGAGGTGGCACTGGCTGAGCAGAATCAGGCGGTGGCCGCGGCCGAGAAGGCGCTCGATCAATGGCGCACTGAATGGTCGCCGGCTCTCTCCGCGCTGGGCCTGGATGAAAGCGTTGCCATCGAGACGATTGAGGCCGTGCTCGCCGCCTGGGGGCGAATCGCCGAGATCGCGCCCGTCTGGCGCACCGATGAGCAGCGCGCGATCGACATGACGGCGGCGCTGCTGAGCTTCACCAATGAGGCGACGGCCTTGTGCGCGGCGATCGGCGAGCGGGCGGCGGACGAAAGCGCGTCGCTGATCGCCGTGCGGTTGCAACGTCGTCTCGATCAGGCACGACGCGCGGACCGCGAGGCGGCTGCTCTCGACGCCCGCATGGCGTCGCACCGGGCCGTGGCGGAGGAGGCGGTCCGCCTTGGGCGGCGTTGCGATGGGGAGCTGTGCGCGCTGCGCGAAGCCGCTGGTGTCGAGAATGACGCGGATCTCGCGCAGGCCATTGCCCGCGCGCGCCGGCGCGACGCGGCTGGTCATGAAATCGCCCGTCTCTCGTCGGCGCTGCTGGAGCAGGGCGACGGGTTGGCCGAGGCTTCGCTGAGGGACGAGGCATCACGGCTCGATGTCGACGAAGCCGTTGCCCGCCAAGGCGAGATCGAGCAGGCGATGGCAGCACTCGGCGAACAGCGCGAGTGGGCCAGCGCCGCGCGCACGCGCGCACAGGCCGTGCTCGCTGAGATGGAGCGCGGCCATGATGCGGCGGCAAAGGCGCAGGACGCGGAAGACGCTCTTGCCGAAGCGCGCGCGGTGGCCGAACGTTACGCGCGGTTGCGCGTGGCGCAGGTCCTGCTCGGCGCCGGCATCGAGCGCTTTCGCGCGGAGCAGCAAGGCCCGCTGCTGCGCGCCGCCAGCCGGCATTTCGCCCTGCTCACCGGCGGCCGCTATGCGCGCCTGTGCGTCGATCAGGACGCGAACGGCCGCGCCATGCTGCTTGCGGTGCGCGACAGCGGCGCCGAGTGCCCCGTGCCGGCGCTCAGCGAGGGTACGCGTGACCAGCTCTATCTGTCGCTGCGCGCCGCCAGCATCGAGGAACACGCGTCCCACGCCGAGCCGCTGCCGTTCATCGCCGACGACCTGCTGGTCAATTTCGACGATACCCGTGCCAGGGCGGCGATAACACTGCTGTCGCAACTGGGGCGCACCAACCAGACTGTTCTGTTCACGCATCACGCCCACATCGCAGCGCTTGCCGCGGGCCAGCCGGGTGTCGCCGTTCTTTCCCTGGGATGATGCGCTAATAATAGGCTCCTGGAGGTCTCACCGCTTCCAGCGATAGCGTCTCCGTTCGAAATCCGAGCTAGCTACCCGAACCGGTCGCCTCCAACTCAGGCCTCCTGTATACTTAGCGCAACGCATAGAGGCGATCACCAATGGCACCACGGGCTATCCCCACCGGCAGCAGATGGATCGGGCAAATTTTCAAAGCTCAAGCCGCAAAGAATGGCGGCGTCGTTCGTCGAAGCGTCGATAGCGTCAAAACGTATGCAACGATTAGAGAGCTAGAGGCCGAAGTCCGGGCCAGACGCTTTCATCTGCTACGAAGCGGGGATCAATACCTCATCTTCTGCCACATCGGCGTGTTCAAGGTGCTTTGCTGATGCCCTGTGGCCCCCAAGGTGAGAAGCGCCGCGGACGTGATCGGCGCCGCCGTCAAGGTCATGCGAATCGCGACCGGCAATGAGGCAGAGGAGCTGTCGACGGAGCAACCGGTGAACCTGGCAGCCGAGATGGGGCGCAAGGGGGGCACCGCCCGCGCCCAGAACCTGACCCCGGAACAGCGAGTGGAGATTGCGAGGGAAGGGGCGGCAAGGGGATGGGGAATAAGGCCTTGCAAGGGGTAGTTATAAAATCAGTTATAAAATCTCTTGCGATATTTCCAGGCGAAGCGCATGACCATGACGCGCTGAACGGAGATCGCAATGGACCACCCCGATCTGGATTTGGCTTCTAACTTGGCGATTTTGGAGCCGCATCTCACGTTGCTGGCGGGGTGCGTTCGCCGTGGGTTCGGGATCTATCAAACCGAGTACCCTGCAGTAGTCAAGGCGGCACACGACAATGGCGCTGCAGCCAAGAACGTCCACCGGCACATTCTGGCCGAGGTCACGATGGCGGTGGACGGCCTGCGAGGTTTGGCGATGGTGGACGCCCGTGGCCTGAACGTCTTGAACATCCTCGACAGGATCGTGCTGCGCTTCAAGAAGATGGACGAGGAGGGGCACAGCGTCAGCTATCCGACCCAACAGGCCCGGTATTTCGACCAGCAGCTTCCGCTTCCTAACCTACCGCCTGCCGCTACACGCCTCACGTTTGGATATGAACCCGATTTGGCGTTCTCTGCCATCGTACGCGTGCTCCTGGCCTGCCCACTCGGGCCGCGTGCCCACTGGTGCGTCCAAGTTAATGAAGAGCCGTCCGGCGCAGCATCCTGGGTGGACATCACGCCGCGGCGGCTTTCTGGCACGGAACGGTTCCGACCATACGGCACCGGCGATGTCTGACACGTTTAATGCTGACATGCTGGAGCTGGCCCGCGGCGCGCGGGGGATGACGCAGGCCGAAGTTGCGAGAACCGCAGACGTGTCCCAGGCCATGCTATCCAAGGTGGAAAACAGGCTGATGCCGCCGACACCGGAACTGGCGGAGCGGCTTGCGCAGGCATTGGGCTTCCCTGTCGGCTTCTTCTACCAGGAAGAGCGCGCGCTTGGCTTTCCTCACTATCACCACCGCAAGCGGGCCGCGCTGGGAGCCAAGCCGCTTGCGCGCATCCACGCCATCATCAACATCCGGCGGCAGCACGTCGCCAAGTTGCTGCGGTCCTACGGGGGCGAGGTCGAGAAGCCGATTCCGATCATAGACCTGGACGCCAAGGAGATCGGGCCAGCCGATGCGGCACGAATGGTCCGGGAGTTTTGGCTACTCCCTCGGGGGCCGGTTGAGAGCGTGACGGGAGCCATTGAGACCGCAGGCGGTGTCGTAGTGGTAAGCGACTTCGGAACGCCTCTGCTAGATGGCCTATCGTTCCGAGCTGCGGGCCTGCCTCCAATCTTCGTTATGAACAGCGAGGTTCCAGGCGATCGCTATCGGTATTCGCTCGCGCACGAGCTGGGCCACATGGTCATGCACGCCCTGCCGGGAGACGATGACGATAAGATGGAACGGCAAGCGAATGAGTTCGCGGCGGCTTTCCTTATGCCTCCCGTCGAGGTCAAACCTCATCTGATCCCACCTTCGATAGAGAAGTTTGGCCGTGCCAAGTGCTACTGGAAGGCCTCTATCAAGGCGCTGATCCGCCGTGCGTATGAACTGCGTGTGTTGTCTCCTGATGACTACAGACGCTTGAGCATTGCTTACAGCAAGATTGGATATTCTCGCGGCGAGCCGTTCCCATTGGAACGCGAAGCCCCGACGCTGCTATCCCGGATGGTGGACTTTCACTTGCAGGAGTTGCGCTATTCGGTCACGGACTTGGCGAAGCTCCTGCTTGTGGGTGAGGACGAGTTGCGCCGCGCCTATCTGCCGCGCCGACATTTGGAGCTGATCGTCTCCAAATAGCAGTTTGTGCTTGAGGCTAAGCATATAAGTTCATGTCGTGCGCGGCACGAACAAGCGCTCGACTGTCAAGCGCGTCCAAGTTCTCTCCATGCTGTGCAAAGGATGATCTATGCGGTCCATCTCGCGCATCGTGGACGTGAGCATCAGCACGGTCACGAAGCTCTTGGAGGACGCGGGCTGGGCCTGCGCCGAGCACCACAACCGCACTGTGCGCGGCCTGAAGGCAAAGCGGGTGCAGTGCGACGTGATTTGGGCGTTCTGCTACACCAAGCAGAAGAACGTCGGGATGGACGGCCAAGGCCGCGCCCGAAGAGGCCGGCGACGTGTGGACGTGGACGGCGCTGGACGCCGATAGCAAGATGATCGTCTCCTACCTGACCGGCGGGCGCGCGGGTCACGCCAGCGAGTTCACGAAGGACGTGACGAGGCGCTCACCGCGGATCGCCTCAAGGCTTACTTGGACGCCGTCGAAGGCGCGTTCGGCGCCGACGTGGACTATGCCCAGCTCGTGAAGCTCTACGGCGAGGCGCCCGAGAGTGCAAAAGGCCGCTACAGTCCCGCCGACTGCACGAGGATCAAGAAGACCCGCGTGGAGGGCAAGTCCGATCCCGACCACATCAGCACGTCTTACGTTGAGCGCCAGAACCTCACGATGCGCATGTCCATGCGCCGGTTCACGCGGCTGACAAACGCCCTTTTAGAAAGCTGAGAACCATGCGCACATGGTCGCGCTCTACACGACTTGGTATAATTTCTTTCGCATTCACGAGACGCTGCGCGTTGCGGGTGGGATGGCCGCTGGCATCTCGGATCGGCTTTGGAGCATGGAGACGTGGTCGCGCTCGAGGGCGCTCTCGCCGAGGTGCCCGCGAAGCGCGGCAGTTACAAGCGTCGCCCCGACAAGGGCGCAATTTCCAAATGAGACACTATCCTTCCAGCGCAATCCTTGTCACGGATCCGAACCGCGCTATGATGCCACGCGGGAGAACGAGGCCCTGATGGGCGAAACGTCGATGGGCCGGTCCGAGGCCGATGCCAAGACAGCACTGCTTCGCATGCGCGGGATTTGCAAACGCTTCGGTGCCGTGCAGGTGTTGCGCGACGTCGATTTCGGTCTGGCGCGTGGCGAGGTCCACGTCCTGCTTGGCGAGAACGGCGCCGGCAAGTCGACACTGATGAACGTTCTCTCCGGCGCCATCGTGCCGGACTCGGGCGAGATCCTGATCGATGAGGCGCCGGTGCGGTTCGCAAGTCCACGCGACGCGCATGCGGCCGGCGTCATCATGATCCCGCAGGAACTCGATCTGGTGCCTGGGCTGGATATCGCGGCCAACCTGTTTCTTGGCAACGAGCTTACCCGGGGCGTGGTGCTTGATGAGCGGCGCATGCGCAAGGCGGCCCAAACCCTGCTGCGGCGCGCGGGCGTGGCGCTCGACGCGTCGCGGCCGGTGTCCAGTTTGCGGCTCGGGGAGCGCCAGCTTGTCGCGATTGCCAAGGCCCTGGCGGCGGACGCGCGCATCCTGATCATGGACGAGCCGACCGCGGCGCTGTCGGCGGCGGAAGCCGACCATCTCGCCGCCGTCATCGGCGAGTTGCGCGGCCGCGGCGTCGGCATCGTCTATATCTCACACCGGCTCGAAGAGGTGAGGCAGGTCGGCGACCGCGTGACCGTGATGCGCGACGGCGCGCGCGTGGGCGAAGCCTCGCCTCGGGCGCCGCAATCGGAGCTGGTGGATCTTCTGGTCGGACGTCCGTTCTCGGAGCTGTTCCCGCCGCGCGCGGAACAGGTCGGTCCGCCGGTCCTGGAGCTTGAGCATGCCGCCTTCGAGCCGGAGCGGAAGCGTGCCGGGTGGCAGGCACCGCGCGATGTGACACTCAGCGTGGGTGCGGGCGAAATCGTCGGCCTCAGCGGGCTGATGGGCGCCGGAAGGACCGAGTTGATGTCCGCCTTGTTCGGCTTCGAGGTCAAGGGAGGCTGGCGCGGCACCGTCCGGATCGTCGGCAAGCCGGCCCGGCTCGGTTCGGTTGGCGCCGCGCGCCGGGCGGGTCTCGCCTACGTCACCGACGACCGGCGGGGGACTGGCTTCGTGCTATCGCATGGCGTTGGCGAGAACATCACGCTGTCGATCTGGCGGCGGGTGAGCCCGTTCGGGCTGGTTTCACGGGCGTTGCTGGCACGCGCGGTCACGCGCGCGCTCGCCGACTACGACGTGCGGCCACGCCGGCCGGAAGCGCGCGCGATCAACCTGTCCGGCGGCAACCAGCAGAAAATGGTGTTCGCCAAGGAGCTGCTGACCGGGCCGAAGCTGCTGCTGCTGGACGAGCCGACGCGTGGGGTCGACGTCGGCGCCAAAGCGGAAATCTACCGGCAAATCCGCGCCCTTTCGGCAACCGGTCTCGGCGTGCTGGTGGCCTCGTCCGAACTGCCGGAGCTGATCGGCTTGTGCGACCGGATCGTGGTGATGCGTGCGGGACGGACGGTGGCGGCATTTGCGCACGAGCCCGACGAGGCGCGGGTCCGGGCCGCGGGGGAGGCATGAATGCCGCGACCACCATTCAGGCGGGGGCGCCGAGGCCGAAGCGCTCTCCCCTCACGGTTCTGGTGCGGTTCCAGAGCCTGCTGGGCCTCGCGGTCGTGATCGTGGCGGGCCTCGTGTTCTCGCCGCGTCGGCATGGCCACATCCTGTTCCTCCAGCCGGACAATATCGCCAACATCATCCGCTCGATTTCGGAGACCGGGATCCTCGCACTCGGCATGACCTTCGTGATCATCGCGGCCGGGATCGACCTGTCGGTCGGCGCCGTGCTCGGCTTGTCGAGCGTCACCACGGCGGAATTGCTGGTCAATAATGGCTGGGGCCTGAGTGCGACGCTGCCCCTGGTGGTGCTGATCGGCCTCGTGTTCGGCGCGATTCAGGGCGCGATCTCCGTGCGGTTCAGGATTCAGGCCTTTATCGTGACGCTCGCCGGCTTGCAGGCGGCACGCGGGCTTGCGCTGATCGTGTCCGGAAACTCTTTCATCAACATCAATTACGGGCACGGTCCGGGAAACGCCCCGCCGGCTTTCGCGGTGCTCGGCGAGCGGATCGGCGGCCTGTTTCCGGTCGCGACCCTGGTGTTCGTGCTGCTGGCGGCCGTCGCGATCTTCGTGCTGAACAACACGCGGTACGGACGCTATGTCTTTGCGGTCGGCGGCAACGAGCGCGCCGCCAGGCTGTCGGGGATTCCCGTCGCGCGCGTCAAGATCTCGGTCTATGCGCTGACCGGCTTCGCGTCGGCCCTGGCGGGCATCGTGCATGCCGGGCAATTCTCGTTCGGCAGCCCCAATGATGGCGCCGGCTACGAACTGAACGCGATCGCGGCCGTGGTGATCGGCGGCACCGACCTGTTCGGGGGCGCCGGCAGCATGGTGGGCACCGTCGCCGGGGCGGTGATGCTCGGAGCGCTCGCCAACATCCTGCAACTGAATGACGTGAGCGCGGCGATGCAGTTGCTGGCCACCGGCGCGATCATCGTGGCGGCGGCGGCGCTGCAGACCTATGTCGGGCAGCGCACCGGCGGCGGACCGCGATGACAAGACAACCAACAAGGGGAGACGTCACTCACATGGACAGATACAGGACGGCCGCGGCAGCCCTGGCGGCTGCGTCGCTCGCTCTGGCCGCGCACGCCGCGCACGCCAAGCCGCTCAGCAGCACCTGCGGCCCCAACAATCATTACGTGATCGGCTTTGCCCAGGCAAATTTCAAGGAACCGTATCGCGAGCATGTCGATCACGAAATGCAGCGCCTGGTGAAGAACTATCCGCAGTTCAAGCTGATTATCGCGGACGGCCAGGCGGACGTGAACACGCAGGTCTCCGACGTGGAGAACTTCAAGACGCAGCAGATCGACCTGCTGTTCATCTCGCCCTACGAGAGCGCGCCGCTGACCCCGGTGGTCAGCAGCCTCTACAAGTCCGGTATTCCGGTGATCGAGCTCGACCGCAAGACCGAGGGCGAGGACTACACCTCGTTCGTCGGCGGCGACAACCAGGCGATCGCCGAGCAGGCCGGCCGCTACGCCGCGACAACCTTGCTGCCGCAAGGCGGCGAGGCCGCGATCCTGGAAGGGCTGCCGAGCTCGTCGCCGGCGATCGAACGGCTTAATGGCTTCAAGGCGGGCATCGCGAGCAACCCGAAGATCACGCTTGTCGCGGTGCAGCCGGTGGACTGGATGGAGGACAAGGCGGAGACCGTGTTCTCGGCCATGCTGCAGGCGCATCCGGATATCAATCTTGTCTATACCAGCAACGACTTGGCGGCCGCCGGCGCCTACATCGCGACCAAGCAGGCGGGCAAGCTCGGCCAGGTGAAGATCATTGGCACCGACGGCCTGCCGGGCCCCTCAGGCGGCATCCGCTCGGTCGCCGAAGGCCAATGGGCAGCGACCTTCGTCTATCCGACAGGCGCGCCGCAGGCGCTGGAACTCGCCAAGAAAATCCTGATTGATTGCGCGTCCAGCGTGCCGCGCACCGTCACGGTCCCGACCCAGGTGATCGATCCCGCCAACGCAAAGGAGCTATACGGCAAGCAACAATTCTAGCGGCCTGCCTTAGTGCCCGTTTGAGAATTCGCTACGCTGAGTCAGAGGCAGATGTAATCTGCCGACCCGGCGTGCCTGACGAGAACCGGAGCGGAGCGGGCGTCTGCCCGTGAGCACCGGAAGCGCAGGCAGGTGCGTCGGATGACCAGCGTAGTAGAATTGTCAAACGGGCAATTAGTCCCGAGGCGATCCGGACTGCACGTCCCTTGGCGGAAGGGACGGGCTTTTTTCAAACACGACCATGCTTTGATAAAACGAGATCGACGTTGTCGACCTGGACAGCTCCGTGACGTAGCCGCGCGAGGCGTCCTGCGAGTGCCAGCCGTTCAGCTCGTCGATCTTGTCCTTGGCATATTCGATAAAGGACGCGGAGTTTTTCATCCCGCCGCCGAACTCGGCCTGGTAGCTGGTATGGCAATCCTCGCACAGATAGACGCCGCGGCGATCGAGCGACGGAAACAGTGTCTCGAAGCTCACGATCTGCTGACGCATGGTGTGGCCGCCATCGTCGAGAACAATGTCAAAGGGGCCGAACTCGGCAAGCACCGAACGCAGAAACTCGGCATCCTCCTGCGAGCCGATACGTATGAAGGTGCGGCCTTGCTCGAACCGCTTGCACACCGGTTCGACATCGATGCCGACGAGGATGGCCTGATGGCCGAAATAGTGCCGCCACATGTCGAGCGAGCCGCCTTGCGACACGCCGATTTCAAGCATGCGCAGGTCCGACTGGCCGCGAAAGCGTGCGAAATGCCTCTCATACGCCGGAAAATAGGACTCCCATTTCTGACAGATGCGGTGATCGCCGCCATGGAAGAATTTCTCGAGCTCGCTCATCTCTCGCTCCGACCAAGGCTGAATACGGATTGCACTTTCCTGCGGCGGCTTTCGATAACCTCGATAACCTCACGGATTTCCGCGCTGATCCTCGGGTCCGCCTTGTCGAGCTCGCGTGCCTGGCCAAGCCATGCCAAGGCGCCGGGCCAGTCATTGCGGGCCTTGGCCAAGCGCGCGCGCGCCAACAGCAGCACCGCATAGTCGGGATGCTTGCGGATCAGGTGCGTGAGCCCTGCCTCGGCGACCGCGGCAAATCGCTCGCGTTGCGGCTCGTCAAGCCCGCCAAGCAGGTTCACGACCGAGATCGGCGCGCCCACATCGTCGGGAAATTGCCGGATAAGCTGGTGATACAGTTCCGCGGCGCGCAGAACATGGCCTTGCGCATGGACCGCGTGCGCGCGCTGGGCATGCGCGATGACCACTGCTGGATAGGCATCGATCACGCGCTGCCAGCGTATCTGGGCTTCCGGCCAATCTCCCCGGCTTTGCGCGATTTCGGCGGACGCGATCAGCACGAACTGGTCGCAGCCAAGCTCCGCCCGCGCGCTGTCGAGGTGGCTTTCCGCCGCTTCGAACGCATTGGTGCGAATGTCATGCTTTACCTGGTCGAGCATGGCAACGCCACGCCGATAGTCCTGGAACGACCATCGCGCCGGATCCGGGCTGGGTGGCGCCGGCCGCAGCCGGGCAAGCAGGCTTTTGCGCGCCATGATCGTGCTCCCAAGCGAGCTATTCCGTCCGTGCCGCACAGGCGCGCAGCAGGCATGCCCATTGATCAAACGCGATGTTCCAGCAGTCGCCGGCGGCACGTCGGTCCGGACCCAGCCGTTCGATATAGCCGAACATCAGCCCGCCGCCGCCGTCACGCAGGCTGGCCGGCGGGTTTTCCGTGTCGCTCTTGCGCACGAAGAGCAGATGGCGGCTGCCATGCCGGCACAGTGCTGCGTGCAGGGCCGCGATCTGTGCGTCGGTGGCGCCAGCCTCGCAGGTATAGACAAAGGTCTTGATTCCATCCCGTAAATCCGCGAGCAGCTCGCGCCGCAGGTAGCTCAGCCGCGTCAGCAATCTTTCCTGGATTGCCGCCTCGTTCGCATGGTCGACCTTGATGAAGGTGTGCGAGCCCATGCCGTAGCGGACATGCGCGGTGGCGTATTCGTCATTGCCGACAAGGAATGTGGTTTCCGCCCGGCTGCCGACACCCTCGAAGCTCTCGTCGAGGGCGAGCGTCAAATTCCCGACGGAGATCGCTGCCCAGCGGAGCAGGCCAAGCGGTTCGGCGCCAAAATGACGCTGCGCCAGCCCGAACTCGCAGTTTTCACCGAGTCCGTGAAACGCAAGCATCAACGCCTTTTCGGTCGATGGATCGGGCCGCGGCAGGAGGACATCGGTGCGGTGGTCTGCCGGCCGGTCCAGCCGCGCCAGCTCGACCTGCAGGCGGGCGTCGGCGATGATGCTGCGCACGCCTTCGTCAGAGGCCAGGCGCTCCGAATGGAAGCGTTCCATCAGCGCCGCCGCGCGCAGAACGCCCGCATGATCCTGCCGGCGCTGCAATATGCGCACATAGTCGATCGCCACCACCGGATGCTCGGGACAGCGCGGGATTTGCGACTCGAACCACGCATCCACCTGCGCGACACGGCCCATCTGCTCGAGACACAGGCCGAATGCCGTAACCAGCTCGAATTGATCGGGAAACCGTCGCAAACCGTCGCTCAGCTTGATGAATGCCTCATCAAAACGCCCAGCTTCACGCAGCGAGACGCCCGCGTGCACGTAGGGCGGCAGGTAATCGGGAAACAGCGTGTGCACTCGCTCCCAGCGGGCGAATGATTCGTCCCAGTCAGCGGCATGGTATGCCTCCCATGCGTAGGCTACGACATCTTCCAGCCGCTGCGGCGCAATCGTTGTCTCGCTCATCTCACAAACAGACTCGTCCCGGCCGCAAGGCAGCAAATCGTTACTGAGGCGTAAAGCCTACAGCATCATTGCCTGCCGATGCCAGCGCGATGAGCGGCAGCCCGGTTCAGGAGAGAGTGCGGTGAACCCGTACCGGAATAGCCTTCGACGCCGGGGTCTTGCTTTCCTTGGCGTGATGCCAGACGGGAATCAGGACGTTGGCTTCGGGGTAGTACGTGCCTATGCATCCGACCGGGATGTTGTAACTCGTCACCCGCAGCCCATCGAGCCTGCGCGCAACGCCGTCCTTGGAAGCCGTGGCCAGACTGACCGTTTCGCCTTCGTGCAGGCCGAGCCGATCGATGTCGTCATGATGCATCAGCACCACCATGCGCGTGCCTTTGATGCCGCGGAAACGGTCATCGTAGCCATAGACGGTGGTGTTGAACTGATCGTTGCTGCGCAGCGTCATCATGCGCAGCACGTCAGGGCCGTCCGCCGCCATGTCCGGGTCCTCGTCGAGTCCGGTGGGAGTGACGAAGTTCGCTTTTGCGGTGGCCGTCTTCCACACCCGCTCGCGTGCAGGCAGCGCGCGGTGAAACCCGCCCGGCTCCCACATGCGCCGGTCGTAATCATAGAAGGTCTCCGGATAGGTCTGGCCGATCGAGGCGCGTATGCGGCTGTAGTCGGCGAGCCACGCATCCCACGTCACCTTGGGGTTGTCCGTGCCAAGTGTCGCCTTGGCCATGCATATCACCACCTCGATTTCGCTCAGCAGGTGGCGCGACGCCGGCGTGCGTACGCCGCGCGAGCCATGGATGCAGCACAGGCTGTCCTCCATCGACACCGCCTGCGGCACGCCGCCTTGCGCATCCACCTCGATCCGGCTCTTCACCGGCAGGATGTAGCTGATCTCGCCGTGCACCAGATGGCTGCGGTTGAGCTTGGTGGCGACATTCACCGTCAGCCGCATCTTGCGCCAGGCCGGCTCCATGCGTCCGTGGTCGGGGATCGCGCGTACGAAGTTGCCGCCCAGCATGACAAACGCACGGATTTTGCCTTCGAGGATCTTCTCGCACGCATCGATCGTGTTCAGCCCGGTCTCGCGCGGCGGCGAAAACCCGTACTGCTCCGCGAGCACGTCCATCGGCACCAGTTCCGGCTTCTCGGCGATGCCGACCGTGCGCTGGCCCTGCACGTTGGAGTGGCCCCGCACCGGACAGATCCCGGCTCCCGGCTTGCCGATATTGCCACGCAGCAGCAACAGGTTGACCAGCATGCGCACGGTGTCCACGCCTTCGCGGTGCTGGGTGAGGCCCATGCCGTAGATCGCCATGGTGGCGTTCGAGCGGGCGTAGGTCACCGCGGTCGATTGCAGCGCCGCCCGGTGCAGGCCCGACTGCCGCTCGATCTCGTCCCACTCCTGAGTGCCGAGCCAGTCGAGGAAGCTGTCCAGCCCATGCGTGTGCTCGTCGATGAACGCGTGGTCGAGCACCGCCGTCCGGCCTTCGGCACGGGCGGCTTCGTCCATGTCGACCAGCGCCTTGCAGATGCCGGCCAAAGCCGCGAGGTCGCCGCCGGTCTTGACCTGATGATAGCTCGAGCTGATCCGTGTGGATTGTCCGCTCAGCATCTCGGTCGGAGATTGCGGGTTGAGGAAGGTCTCCAGCCCGCGCTCGCGCAGCGGATTGTAGGCGATGATCGGAACCCCACGCTCGCTAGCCGCCTGCAACGGATGCAGCATGCGCGGGCTGTTGCTGCCAGGATTCTGGCCGAAGAACAGGATGCACTCGGTCTTGTCGAAGTCATCCAGGGTGGTGGTGCCGACCGGCACGCCGATGCTCTGCGGCAGCGCCACCGAGGTGGTCTCGTGGCACATGTTCGAGCTGTCCGGCAGGTTGTTGTTGCCGTAGAGACGCGCGAACAGGCCATAGAGGTAGCTCGCCTCGTTCGAGGTGCGCCCGGAGCTGTAGAACACCGTGTCCCGCTTGTCGGGGACGGCGCGCAGCTCACGCCCGATCTCCTCGAAGGCGGCATCCCAGGAGACCGGCTGATAGGTGTCGCTCGCGGCGTCGTAGCGCAGCGGATGGGTCAGACGGCCGGTCTGCTCGAGATGGTATTCGTCCCAACCCAGCAGTTCGCTCACGGTATGGCGCGCCAGGAACTCGGGCGTGCAGCGATGGCTGGTGATGTCCCAGGCCGTCGCCTTGACGCCGTTCTCGCAGAACTCGAAGGCAAGCGGCTTGGCGGGCTTGGACCAGGCGCAACTCACGCACTGATAGCCATCGACCTTGTTCTGCCGAAGCAGCGTGAGCGCGCCGCTGCCGACGACACCCTCCCGCCGCAGGATGTTGACCACCGAACGGGCGGAACCCCAGCCGCCGGAAGGCAGCGTGTACGGCTTGAACGATTCCCTGCGGCTCATGGCGCGGCTCCCGGCCTAGCTTTCACCGCGCAATGCGTAGACGGCGGCGCCTGCGGCGGCAACTCCGACGCCGATCACACTGGCAAGCACCGGGTGCTTGCGTATGCCGATGGCAGTGCTGCGCTGGACATGATGCGGCGAGTCGCCGCGCACGTTCCCGGTCGGCGTGTGGCCTGCTTCGTTCAGACCGCCATCGGGATGCCGGCCGGCGGGCTGGTCGGCCACGGATTGCCGGGCCAGCACACGCGCTCCCATCCAGTCGATCGCAGCCGGCACAAAGCTGTTGAGCGCGCTGATCAGCCGTGCGCCGCCGCCGATGTAAATATCGCGGCCGCCATGCTCGGCGGCTTGAAGGATCGCCTCGGCAACGTCCTCCGGCCGATATACCGGCGGTGGCAGCATCGGCTTGCCCTCGGTTCTGTTGGCGGCATGCGCCGGAAACGGCGTGTCGATCGCCGCCGGCTTGATCAAGGTGACGGAGATTGGCGTTCCGGTTTGCTCCATCTCCGTGCGGAACGCGTCGGTGAAGCCCTTGATCGCGTGCTTGGAGGCGGAGTACATGCCCTGCACCGGAAAGCCGACGTCCGAGGCGACGCTGCCGAGATTGATGATCGCCCCGCCCTTGGCCTTGAGGTGCGCCGCCGCGATCCTGGTGCCGTACACCACGCCCCAGAAATTGGTTTCGAACATCTGACGGTGATCCGCGTCCGAAATCTCCTCGATCCGGCCGAAGATGCCGACACCCGCATCGTTCACCCAGGTGTCAAAACCGCCGAAAGCACGGATCGCGGCATCGGCGACACCCTTCAGCTCCGCCTGCTTGGAGACGTCCGCCACCACATGAATGGCTTTGCCGCCTTTGGCCCGTATCTCGTCCACGATCCTGGCCAGCGTATCGGCGTTGCGCGACGACAGCACCACGTTGGCGCCCCGCTCCGCCGCGGCATAGGCGGTGGCCAGGCCGATGCCGCTGGAGGCGCCGGTAATCACCATGACCTGCTCGGCCAGCGGCTTCAAAGTAACGGACATTGCGAGACTCCTGCGCGTTCGAGGTGTGCGCGTAACCGCAGACAGGAACGCGGGTTCGCGCCGCGCAACCGGCAATCCCGATTTGTGTTGCCGTCCAGGTCGATGACAGGAGGTCGCCGTGGTCACCAAGGGCTACATGCTCGACAAGCCGCCGCCGCCGCCTGCCTGGAAGCGGTTCGTCGATCTGGAGCTGGTGCCGAGGGCGGCCAATGCGCTTGGCTCGGTCGAGGCGGTGCTGGAGACGATTGCCGTGCACGCGCGCGCCAGACCCTCTCCGGCTCTCGCCGCCGCATTCGGAGTGGGCTGCGGGCTCGCTTTTCTCAGCCGAGCGCGTAGCAAGCAGTGAACAAGGCCAGTCCCACCATGATCCAGGTGACATAGTCGCCGATCTGGCCGCTATGCAGCAGGGTCAGGCCGCGGGTCAGCGGCGACGTGGCGGCGTCCACCGCGCCCACCAGCGGGCCAGCCAAGCGCTTGCGTGACAAGGCGAAGGCCGCGAAGCCGACAGCCAGTCCCACCGACAGCCACGACACCCAGGACGCTCCGGAGTCCGGCACGTGCGCCGCGATCGGCTCCGCTCCGGGATGGAGGAACGAGGCGGCGGCGTGCCAGGCGACAGCGGCGGCCTGGTCCCCGAACGGCAGGCTGAGTGCCAGCAGCAGTGTTGTCGGCGCCATCATCAGCCAGAACGGACGGTCGGCGTGCTCCTGCTCCTCCTCGGTTGGCGAGCGCTCCTCCTCTCCCGCCACCGGTCCAAGCCCGAGAAAGATGCGTCCCGCCGCACGCAGCACGGCGCCTCCGGTGCACGCCTCGCCGAACACCATGACGCCCACGAGCCAGCTCTTGGCGGCATCATGCGCGCCAGCGCGGACCAGTTCCGAGCCGTGATCCATCAGCCCGACCGGCAGGCCGGCCAGCAGCAAGCCGCCGAGCGCCATGGCCACTCCGGCCGGACGTATGCCGGCGCCGAGCCCGCGCAGCCCGATCTCGTCGATGCCGCCGCGTGTGGCCAGCAGGATGCCGGCGACCATGAACAGCGACGATTTCACCAGCCCGTGGCCAACCAGATAAAGCAGCATCCCCGCGACGCCGCTGCGGCTGAGCAAAGTCAGCCCGATCAGCATGATCCCGGCATGCGAGATGGTGGAAAAGGCGAGCAGGCGTTTCAGGTGACGCTGGATCAGCGCCATGGCGCCGCCGACCAGCGCGCTGGCGACGCCCATGCCTTGCAGCAGCGTCTGCACCAGATGCGTGGTCGCCGGGTCCGAGGCGAACACCGTGAAGAAGATCCGGCCGACGCCGAACAGGCCGAGGGCGACCATCGCGCCGGAGAAGATCACCGAGACCGGGCTGGGCGCCACCGCGTGCGCGTCCGACAGCCAGAAATGATACGGCACCTGCGCGCCCTTGATCAGCAGCCCGCTCGACATCAGCGTGAAGGAGGCCGCGATCACCGGATCATGCGTCGTGTGCGCGACGCCCGCGCCGAGGGCGCCCATGTCGAGCGCGCCGATACGTGAGTAGATCAGCCCGATGCCGCCGAGCAGAAAATAGCTGCCGATGCTGTTGACGACGGTGAAGTTGAGCGCGCCCTCGAGCGCCGAGGTCCGCAGCGCGTAGCCGGTCAGCGCGAAAGCGGCGACGCTCATCACTTCGAACCAGACGAACAAGTTGAAGATGTCGTGGGTCAGGCAGAAGCCGATCATGCCGGCCATGAACAGCAGCATCAGCACATGGAAATGCCCGCCCACCTCGTCGAAATAGCCCCAGGCGAAGGCCATGCTGGCCGCGAACAGCAGAGCGATAAAAGCGGCGAAGCCGGCGCCCGCTTCATCGACGACAAAGCTGATGCCGAGCACTTGGCCGCCATGCGGCTTCCAGCCGCCGAACCAATAGACCAGGGGGCCGGAATGGGCCGCGTGATGGGCCATCAGCAGGCAGAGCGCGCCGGCCCCGAGCGCGGTCGCGATCGCCAGCACGTCCGGCGCCCGGCGCGGCAGGATGGGCGCCAGGACCAGCAGCAGGCCGGCGATCGCCAAGGACGCGGCGACCGGAATCGGCGGCAGCAGGCCGATCATTTCTGCATCGGCCGCAGATCTTCCGGGTCCAGCTTGCCGCGCCGCTTATGCAGTTGCAGCACCAGGGCCAGAAGCAAGGCGCTGATGGTGGCGCCGATGACGATGTCGGTCAGCACCAGCGCCTGCACCACCGGATCGACGGCAGGCGTGCCGGGAGGCCGCGTGTAGAAGATCGGGGCGATGCCGCCGCGTCGGTAGCCCACCGCCAGCAGCAGCACGTAGGTGGAGGACTGCATCACCGACAGGCAGCCGATCAGATGGATGAAGTTGCGGCTGGTGACGATCGCATACAGTCCGACCACGAGCAGCCAGGCGGCGACGAACCACGGGAGCAGCGACTGCGCTTCGCTCACCGCTCGTCGAGTTCCGGGTCGATCCGCGTCTCTTCCAGGAATTCGATGAACAGCACGACGAAGCCGCCGGCGACGGCGAGGGTCACGCCGGCATTCTCGATCAGCATCAGGCCGCCGGAGAACAGGTCGCCTGGCTTGCCGAACGGCAGGATGTTGGTGAGGAACGGCAAGCCTGCGACCATCGAGGCGAAGCCGCAGAGCGCGTACAGTGTGGCGCCGAGACCCTCGCAGGCATCCATCGCCTCCGAACGGATGAGCTGCCGCCAGCCGCGATAGCCCTCGCCAAGGAAGAACAGCAGCGTGCCGGAGGCGATGATGACGCCGCCCTGAAAGCCGCCTCCGGGCGTGGTCATCGCATGCAACGCCACATAAAGCCCGAACAGAAAAATCAGCGGCGCCATGAGGCGGCACATCAGCACCAGGGCGTCGCTGCGCGCGGGCAGCGGCCGATCCGGGATGGCGCCCGGCTTGGCGCTGCGCTGCTCGCCGCGCTGGCCGCGCAGCAGCACGGTGACGCCGGTGACGGCGCAGAGCAGCATGAACTCCTCGCCCAGCGTGTCGAACCCGCGATAGTCGAAATTGACGGCGCTGACCATGTTGGTGACGTGGCGCTGCGCGAAGGCGAGATGGTTGATGGCATCGCCATACGGGAGCGCGTGCGCGCCGAAGCGTGGCATGTACATCGCCACGTGCACGATGCCGAACAGCACGCACAGGCTGGCGAGCAGGAACAGCACCACGCGGGCGCCCCGACTCATGATTGGCGACTCATGATCGGCAACTCATGAGTCGTCGGAACCCTGCGGCCGTCGGTCCATCTTCACCGAGGCCATCACCACCAGAAACAGCAATGGCAATGCGGCGGCGCCGACGGCGATCTCCGCAAACGCCACATCCGGCGCCTGCAACGCCATGAACAGCAGCGCCAGCACCAGGCCGTTCGCCGTCATTGCCATCACCTGCCGCCTTGGCGTGCGCGACAGCGCGACACCGGTGCCGGAACCCGCCGCCAGCAGCAGCAGCAGAGAGATAAGCAAGCTCATCCCGGTTGCCTCATCCCGATTCCTGGGCGCGGACAGGATCGGCGCGCATCCACAGCGCGCGGCCGCTGGCATGCGACAACGCCGCTCCGGCGCCGAGCGAGACCATGGTCATCAGCAGGATTTTCCAGGCGCGGGTGGAAGCGAGGCCGTCGGCGACGAATGCGGCGATGGTCAGAGCGATGCCGGCGGTCGCGTTGACGAAGGCCACGCAATGCAGCCGGTCGAGCGGCGTGCGCAGCCGGGCGAAACCGAGGCAGCCGAGCCAGGCGGCGGCGACCATGACCGCAAGCAGAGCGGTGATGATGGCGGCACTCATATCCAGCGCTCCAGGAACAGCGCCATCAGCAGCGTGCCGGGCAAGGCGAGCAAGGCGAGACAGAGTGCCAGATCGATAAAGCTGCTTTGATCGAAGGCGAAGGTCATCAGCGCCAGGATCATCGTGGTGATCGCGGTGGTGAGCTGCACCGCGACCAGCCGCTGCGAGGTGCCGCCGCGGCAGGCGATCGCAACCGGGATCGCGAGAGGCGGCAGCAAGGCAAGCACAGCCAGCATCCAGATGGTCATATCGGCCACTCAGGGTCGCCGGACGCCTGCGTCGCGACCAGCCGGTGCAGCAGTAAAGCGTCCTCGTTCCGCCGCCGTCCGTCAAGCACGTAACCGTTTGGCGCCAGCGAGCAGCCGAGGATCACCAGAGCGCGCCGTCCCGCCTCGTCATCGCGGCCGCCGCCGGGACGGAAGCGCTGTCGGGCGACAAGGCCGGCATCCGGCGCCGGACGGCGCACCAGCGCGCGCAAGAGCGACACTCCTACCCTGCCGGAGTCCAGCGCGAGCGAGGCGAATGCCCGCGCCAGCGCGCGCGGCGGCGGCACCGGAAGCCGGATCGGACGCCTCTGGCGCAAGCGCAAAAGCAGCACCAGGAAGGTAAAGGCGCAGGCCAGAACGGCGGCGGTGATCAGCTCATTGCGGCTGAGCGATCCGGCCAGCACAAGATAGAGGCCGCCCAGACCGGCAAAGGCCGCAACCCCCGTCACGACCTTATGCTTTCGTGCACCGTGTCGAGGTCCGCAAAGCGGAAGAACTCGCCCTCGAAGAACAGGTCGATCTTGCCGGTGGGCCCGTGCCGCTGCTTTTCCAAAAGCAACTCCGCCTTGTTATGCACCTGTTCCATGTCGCGCTGCCATTTGTCCAGCGCAGTCTGGTATTTGTCCTCGCTGTCATAGGCCATCTGCTTGGGCGCGCGCTGCTGCAGATAGTACTCGTCGCGGTAGATGAACATCACCGCGTCCGCATCCTGCTCGATCGAACCGGATTCGCGCAAGTCGGAGAGCTGCGGCCGCTTGTCCTCGCGGCTCTCCACCGAGCGCGAGAGCTGGCTGAGGGCCAGCACCGGCACGTCGAGTTCCTTGGCGATCGCCTTCAGGCCCTGGGTGATCTGGCTGATCTCCTGCACCCGGCTTTCCGGACGCGTGCCGACGGTCGGACGCATCAGTTGCAGATAATCGATCACCACCAAGCTCAATCCCCTGGTGCGTGCCAGGCGGCGGCAGCGGGTGCGCAGCGCCGACAGCGTGATCGCCGGGGTATCGTCGATATGCAGCGGCAAGCTCGCCAACTCGCGCGAGACCTGGATGAAGCGGTCGAACTCGCGCTGGCCGATCTCGCCGCGGCGGATGCGTTCTCCGGACACGCGGGATTCCTCGGAGAGCAGCCGCGTCGCCAGTTGCTCGGCGCTCATCTCCAGCGAGAAGATCGCCACCGATCCCTTCGGCTGCGCGCGGTTCTCAAGCTGCGCGCGGTTCTCAAGCATTGGGCCATCCCCCTCCCGCATCAGCGCGCGAGCGGCGCCGAAGGCGATCTTGGTGGCCAGTGCACTCTTGCCCATGCCGGGACGTCCGGCCAGGATCAGCAGGTCGGACGGATGCATCCCGCCGGTCTTCTTGTCGAGGTCGCGCAGCCCCGTGGTCAGGCCGGACACCGCGCCTTCGCGGTGGAACGCCTTCTCGGCACGCGTGATCGCCTCGGCCAGCGCATGCTCGAAGGTAACCAGGCCGCCATCCTGGCCCTTTTCGGTGGCGAGGCGGAACAGCGCCTCCTCGCCCGCCTCGATCTGCTTCGCGCCGTCAAGCTCCGGCTCGGCGCCGAAGGCGTTGTTGACGACGGTCTCGCCGATGTCGATGAGCTGACGACGCAGCCAGGCGTCATGGATGGCGCGGCCATATTCGCCGGCATTGATGATTCCCACCATCGCGGTGAGCAGTTGGCCGAGATAGGTCGCCCCGCCCACCTCGTCGAGCAGGCCGGAATGCTCGAACTCCGCACGCAGCGTCACCGCGTCGGCGAGCTGGCCCGCCTCGACCCGCCGCGCGATCGCCTGGAAGATGCGCCCGTGCAGCGCGTCGGCGAAATGCTCGGCAGAAAGGAACTCGCTGACCCGGTCATAGGCCTTGTTGTTGGCCAGCAGCGCGCCAAGCAGCGCCTGCTCGGCGCGCGCATTATGCGGAGGAAGACGCTGCGACAGGCCGAACAGGCCTTCCCGCCTAGTACCCAGAGTCATTGGACAGCGAAACACGGTTTGAGACGTTTTTGATGGAC
>CAXTRK010000039.1:0-27500 GCA_964246745.1 uncultured Acetobacteraceae bacterium | reverse complement strand
TTGCCCCCCCCCCCTCTCAACCCGCCCGGTCGGCGCCGGGCCCGGCGGCGGCCCCGCCGGGGGGCCCCCCCGGCGCGCGCCATCACCTCGGGCAGCTCGCGCGCCGAGAGCGGATCGCGGGCCGCGTGGCGGATCTCGACCGGATGCATCCTGCCTTCGCTCTCGACGACTTCCGCCCGCATGTGCGCGGCGAGCGCGGCGCCGTCGATGGTCGCCGACATCGCCAGCAGCAGCAGTTCCGGACGCAGCGTGCGCCGCAGGTCAAGGCAGAAGGCCAGCGCCAGATCGCCGTCCAGGCTGCGCTCGTGCACCTCGTCGAGAATGACGCAGCCGACGCCGTCCAGGGTCGGATCGCCAAGCAGCCGACGGACCAGCAGCCCTTCGGTGACCACCTCGATGCGCGTCTCGCGCGAGACCGCGGAATCAAGCCGTGTGCGGTAGCCGACCAGGCCGCCCGCCTGCTGCCCGATCAGTGCCGACATGCGGGCCGCCGCCGCGCGCGCGGCAAGCCGCCTCGGCTCCAGCATGACAATACGCTGGCCGCCCAGCCAGTCTTCCTCAAGCAGACTGAGCGGCACCAGCGTCGTCTTGCCGGCGCCCGGCGGCGCGATGAGGATCGCGCCCCGGACCGCGCGCAGCGCCGCGCGCAGGCGGGGCAAGGCGTCGGCGACGGGCAGGTCATCGGGCAAGGATCGCATGCGCGGGTCCATCATGATCGAGCAAGGCCGCCTGGTATTCGGTGTTCCGCTGCATCGCGCAATGCGCGAGCCGCCGATCAGCGGTCGAGTCTCGCTGGGCAGCCATGTTAAAGGGGGCACATGACCATGCTCCGCTTGCTGTGGGCAGTGCTGCTTCTGTCGTGCGTTTCCGCGCCGCTGGCTTCGGTGCAGGCCGCGCAGAGCGCCGTGGCCGCGACCGCGCATGACCGCGCCAACCTGGTCAGCGCCACCGACAGCATCGCGCCCGGCGGGACGCTCTGGCTCGGCCTGCGGCTGCATTTGGCGCCCGGTTGGCACATCTACTGGTCCAATCCGGGCGACGCGGGAGAGCCGCCCGAGATCGCGATCACCAGCACGGGAGCCGCGCAGGCAAGCGCCGGTCCGATCGACTGGCCAACGCCGCGTCGGCTGCCGGACGGCCCGCTGATGAGCTACGGCTATACCGGCGACGTGCTGCTGCCGGTGCCGGTGCGGCTTGGACCGGTGCAGAGCGGAATGGTGCACCTCGACGCCAAAGCGGACTGGCTGGTTTGCGCCACGATCTGCGTGCCGGAGAGTGCCCGCTTCACGCTTGCCCTGCCGCGCGGCACGGCGGCCGCGTCGCCGCAGGCGCCGCTGTTCGATGCCGCCTTCGCCCGCGTGCCGCGCCCGTCACCGTTCGCCGCCACCCTCTCGAAGCGTAACGTGCTGACCGTTTCGGGGCAGGGGCTCGGGCCGGGCTCGGTGCGGGACGCCTGGTTCTTGCCGGCTGAGCCGGGATTGATCAATCAGGACGCCACGCAGAAGCTCCAGATCACGACGGGCCAGGTCGCGATCATGTTGACCCCGGAACCGCAGCTTGCCTCTGAAACGCGGCTCAGAGGCGTGGTGGTGCTGCGTGATCCGACCGGCCGTGAAAGTTTTCTCTCGGTCGAGGCGAGGCGCGCCGCCGCCCCTGCTGGCTGGCGTCTGGACACGCTGCCGGGCTTGCTGCTGTCGGCGCTGCTGGGCGGCATCGTGCTGAACCTGATGCCCTGCGTGTTCCCAGTGCTGGCGATGAAGGCGCTGGCGCTGGCACGGATCTCCGGCGCCGCGCGCAAGCAGGCGCGGTCGAGTGCGTGGTTCTATGCAGCCGGCGTGCTGGCGGCGTTTGCGTCGGTCGGCGGGCTGATGCAGGGGCTGCGCGCGGCGGGCTCGTCGGTCGGCTGGGGCTTCCAGTTCCAGTCCGCGGCGTTCGTGGCCGGCACCTGCTGGCTGCTGTTCGCGGTCGGGCTCAATCTCGCCGGCCTGTTCGAGGTCGGCGTCGGGATCACCGGCGCTGGTCAGGGTCTGGCGGGGCGCCGCGGCCATGTCGGCGATTTCGCCACCGGTGTTCTCGCCGTTCTGGTGGCGACGCCCTGCACGGCGCCGTTCATGGCGGTCGCCATCGCCGGCGCGTTCAGGGCGCCGGCCGCGATCGGGGTCGTGGTGTTTCTCGCCATGGGGCTAGGTCTGGCGCTGCCCTACGTCGCGCTGGCGCTGCTGCCGGGCCTGGCCAGGCTGATGCCGCGTCCGGGCGCCTGGATGGCCGTGCTGCGCCAGGCGCTCGCCTTTCCACTGTTCGCCTCCTGTGCGTGGCTCGCCTGGCTCACGTCGATCGAGGGCGGCGATCATGCTGTGCTGGCGCTCGCCGCCGGCATGGTGCTGCTGGGCTTTGCCGGCTGGCTGCTCGGCTTGTCGCAACGGCTCGCCATGCGCAGGCCCGCCGGCTGCGTGGCGGGTGCGGCACTCGCCGCCGCCGCCGCCCTGGCGCTGCTGCCTGGCCTTGCAGCAGTGCGGCCGGATGCTCGGCCGACCGCGCAAGCCGGCACGGAGCCGTTCAGCGAGGCCCGGCTTGCCGCGCTGCGTGCCGCCGGCCGGCCGGTATTCGTCGACATGACCGCCGCCTGGTGCGTGACCTGCCTGGTGAACGAACGCCTGGCTCTGTCGCCCGCCTCGGTCCGACACGCCTTTGCCGTCCATCATGTGGCACTGCTGCGCGGCGACTGGACGCTGCGGGAGGCGCCGATCACCGCCTTCCTGCGCGCCCACGGCCGCGATGGCGTTCCGTTCTATGTGTATTATCCGAAGGGCGGCCCAGCCCGCGCGCTGCCGCAAATCCTCACCGCCGGGCGCGTGCTCGACGCCCTCAATGACCGAACGTAGCGTCCCTGTGCGCGGCGTGGCGCCCATCGGTATGGTCCGGGGCGGCAGAACCGTGGCGGACGATGACGGATGGGGCGAGAGCCGGGCCGTCATCGAACTGGATGCCGGCCGCTTCACCGCAGCCGCGTTGCTGGGTCTGGACAGCTTCAGTCACGCCGAGATCGTGTTCCTGTTCAATCAGGTTGCGGACGACGACATCACGTTTGACGCCCGCCATCCGCGCGGCCGGACCGACTGGCCCAAGGTCGGGATTTTCGCCCAACGCGGCAGGAACCGTCCAAACCGTCTCGGGGTCAGTGTCTGCCGTATCCTGAAGGTGGACGGCCTGCGCCTGGAAGTCGAGGGCCTGGACGCGATCTCCGGCACTCCGGTCCTCGACGTGAAGCCGGTGATGAGCGGCTTCCTGCCGCGCGGCGAGTTGCGCGAGCCCACCTGGGCAATCGAGATCATGGCGCGCTACTGGCAAAACCAAGGCTGATAAAGCGCCGTTCATTGTTCCGGGCTCGTGCTTGCGGGCGGCTGCAGGAAGCCGGGCGGCGGCGAGCGAAGCGGCGTTGGTGCGGATGGGGCTGTTGGCGTCGCCGGCCCAGGGAGCGGGGGCGCAGGGAGCGGGGGCGCCGAAGGTGGGGGCGCAAGCGGAGTGGCGCCCAGCGGCGTAGTGCCAACCAGGCCGCCACTCCCCGGGGTATTGGCGGGCGGCGACAGGGTTTGCTGATTAACGCTGCCGGCGATCGGCGCGCCGGAGGCATCGACCAGCCAATCGGACAGCGTGCGGCGCACCTGGTATTCGAACTCCACGTTCATGTCCTGCATCATCTGACGCGTCAGGCTGTAAAGCTCGGCGCGGGTGCCCTCGTCCGGGCTGTCGCTGCCGGGTGTGAACTCCCGCGAGACATGCGCCTCGGCGTAGCCGGCATGACCGCCGTCCGCGGTGAGGATGTCGAGGTGCACGGCGAGCTTGCCATCGAGGCCGCCGCCGCCGGCACCGAGGATCGAGGCCTGGTCGATGGTGAACACGGCGCTGCCGGAATTGCCCGCCGCCACCAGCCGCTGTCTTGCCATGGTTTCGAGGGCCTGGTCCGGCGGCACCGGCGCGTTCTGCGCCAGATCGTCCGGACCGCCGGCCGCGGCATGGTCGACGATGCTGAGGCTGGCGACGTTGAGCCGCAGCTTCGGCAGGTAGCCATAGTCGGGCGGCGCAAAGGCGAGCGGCGGGGACTCGCCGCCGCAGCCGGCCAGCAGCGCGCAGCCGGCGACAAGCGCCGCGCGCACGATGCCGCGTGCAGCCCATCTCGTCATGCGTGGCCAAGCCCGAACACGCGCTTCCACCAGGTCGTGGAAGGCGAGGCGTGCTCGCCTGCCTTGGCGGGCGGCTCCGGCGAGGATGGCGCCGGCGCCTCGAAAGCGGACCGCATGGCTTGGTGGCAGAGCAGCGTGGTCATCACATCGGCGCCGGAGAGGCCGTCCTCATAGGTGAAGATCGTGTTCACCGCCGGAATATAGAGCGCCGGGCGAGTGTCGTGCCATCCCAGCAGGTAGAGCGCGGCTGGCGCCGCGGGATCATGAAAGCGATAGACCTGGGTGAGCACGCCACCGTCCGGCGCATAGGCCTCCTGCGCCGCGAGCAGGCTGGCGTCGAACGGAGAGGCCAGTCTGACGCTGCCCCGCGGCGTCTCCGGCAGCGTGATATCAAGGCTGTGCCGGACCAGGCCGGCGGAAAGTCCCAGTCCAGCCGACGTCGAGCGCGCGACGGCTTGCTCGAGATGATCCGCCTGCACCACCTCCGGCGGCGACAGAGCCGTCTCGACCACGACGCTGACAAGCTCGCGTATCCCGTAGCCGTTGATGCCGTCGAAGGCGTGGCTCGACGCCGCCACCGCCGACCGTTCGGCGCAGATGCCCTGCTCATAGATGTCACGCAGCAACGGCGACATCTGTTCCACGACCAGGTCGATCTGTTCCTTGCCGAAATGCGCCACGGTGTGGGTGATGAATTCGAGCTCTTCCGTCAGGTACCAGACCGCATCCTCGCCGCCAAGCGTGTCGTTGCGGAGTTCGAGCAGATGGAACGGCGGCAGCCCGGTCTGCAGCCCGGTCGGATACCAGCCGGGCAGCAGCTCGCGCACCGGTTCACCCATCCGGGTGATCGGATAAAGCAGACCGTCACGGTCGGCGACCTGGTAAATCCCGTCCTGATGCGACACTGGCCAGCGAGGCAAACCGCTTCTCCTCCCTCTGCATCGCGCCGGACGCTACAAACCAAGCGCGCGCCTTACAAGCGGCGTCAGCCGTTGCCCGTCACGCTCGCCCGCGGAAAGCGGAAATCGAGATTGCAGAACTCGCACGTCATGACGATGTCCGCGCCTGCCGCCATGTGGTCGAGGTCGCTTGCCGGGAAGCCTTCGAGGATGCCGGCGAGGCGCGCGCGCGAGCAGCGGCAGCCATAGGCCAGCGCCCGCGGCCGGTCCGCCGCCACTCCTTCAGTATGGAACAGCCGGAACAGCAGGTCTTCCGATTGCAGGCGATCGTCAAGCAATTCGTCGTCACTGACCGTCGCCGCCAGCATCAGCGCCGTGCGCCAGCTCTCCTGAACGCTCTCGTCCTGATCGTGGTGGATGGCGTCCGTATCGTCGTCGCGGACAATGCCGCCCTGATGGGCGATGCGCTCCAAAATCAGGGCGGAAGCGCGCCAGCCGGCCTCGGTCCGCCGGCAGGCCAGCCGCACCGCGCAGTCGTGCTGCTCGGAGGTTTCAAAGTAATGCTGCGCCATCGCGGCCAGGCTGTCGCCCTCGATGGCGACGATGCCTTGGTGCGGCTCCATGCCGCCGCCCGAGCCCACTTGATCCACGGTGAAGGCGAGATAACCGCGGCCGAGCAGGGTCGCCGCGTTCGGCTGGGTATCGGCGCTGCGCAGCACGGCGAGCCGCTCCGCGTCGCCGCGCGCGTAGAAGCGCAACGCCCCGGCATCGGTGCAATCCGCGAGCAACATCGAGACCGGGCCATCCCCCTTGGCCTGCAAGCTGAAGGTGCCGCGGAACTTCAACGCGGAAGCGAGACCCGCGACCAGGGCCAGGGCTTCGCCGGCCAGACGAGTGACCGGGTCCGGGTTGTCGTGACGCGACAGCAGCGCATCGGCCAGCGCGCCGAGCCGCACCAGCCGGCCGCGCACCGGCCGGTCCGGCAGATAGAACGGGGTGATGCCGCGCGGCACCACGATGTCCGGCACGTCAGGGCGGTTGCTGTCGAGAAAGGCGGGTGTGTCGACCATAGCGGCAAGATAGGCAACGGTGCGCCGTATCGCCATAGAGGGGCGCCATGGAAGCCAAGCCGGTGGCCGGAAAACGCCTCGCCTTCCATGGAGTCGCGCCCGGCAAGCCGTTTCTAAAATGGCCCGACCAGAGGTTTGATGAAAGACAGGAGCGCCGTCGATCCCGCCCGATCTTTATGACTTCTTTATGCAAAACCTCTGAAACTCACGTTGGTTTTTTATGCTGCTGAGATGACTTTCTGATCTTTCCAAGGAGCAGGGGACGCTTTTATGGGCGATGCGGTTGCGGTGATCTACGGGATTTTCATCTTCGCGCTACTCTTCATCTACGTGCCGACCTGCGAGAAGGTCTGAACGATGTTTGATCTCGTTCTGGGCGGAGTGGTTTCGCTGCTGCTGCTGGTCTATCTGGTCTGGGCGTTGGTGCGGCCTGAGGATTTCTGATCTATCGGTTTCTGCCCGCATCTGCCTCGTTGGCGAATTCCTTGAACTTGAAAGCAACCTGAAAGTCCACGACCATGACTTGGCATGGATGCGCGTATATCGCGCTGATGCTGGCGCTCGTCCTGGGTGCCGCGATTCCATTTGGCGCCTACATGTCGCGTCTGTTCGAAGGCAGACTCGTCTGGCTGAAGCCGGCTGAGGCTGGGATTTACCGTCTCTGCGGCATTGATCCGGCGCGGGAAATGGCTTGGCACGCCTATGCCATCGCGCTGTTACTGCTCAGCCTCGCCCATTTTCTGCTGCTCTATGCGATCTTGCGGCTGCAATTCACCCTGCCGTTCAACCCACAACATATTCCGGGCATGGCGCCGATGCTCGCCTTCAACACCGCGGCGAGTTTCACTACCAACACCAACTGGCAAGCCTATTCGCCAGAGAGCCAAATCTCGAACGGCGCACAGATGTTCGGCCTCGCCGTGCATATGTTCCTCTCTGCCGCCGCTGGCATCGCCGCCGCCGCCGCCGTGATCCGCGCCTTCGCTCGCGGCAACCTGAAAACCCTCGGTAATTTCTACGTCGATCTGACGCGGATCACGCTTTATCTGCTATTGCCGATCTCGCTCGTCGCTTTCGTTCTGCTGCTGGCTTCGGGCGCGCCGATGACTTTCGCGCCATTCGCGACCATCCACCCGCTCGCCGGCGGCAGCCAGATCATCGCCCGCGGCCCGGTCGCCTTCATGGAGGCAATCAAGGAGTTTGGCACCAATGGCGGCGGCTTCTTCAATGCGAATTCGGCGCATCCTTTCGAGAACCCGACAATCTTCACGAATCTGTTGGAGAACTGGCTGCTGCTGGTAATCGGCTTCGCCTTGCCGGTGGCCCTCGGCCACATGATCGGCCGCAAGCGTGAAGGATTGGCGCTCTACGGCGTCATGGCGATCATCCTGGCTTTCGCGATCTTTGGCGCGTATGGCGCCGAGGCTTCCGGCAATCCGCTTCTGAACCAGGCTGGCGTCAGCAGCCCTGCCGGCAACATGGTCGGCAAGGAGGTCCGTTTCGGCATCGCCGGATCGGCGTCGTTCAACGTCTCGGCGACCGGCACCTCGACGGGTGCGGTTAATTCCTTCACCGACAGCTACATGCCACTCGGTGGCGCGGTTCCGATGTTCCTGATGCAGTTGGGCGAGATTGCGCCGGGCGGTGTCGGCTCGGGCCTCTACACCATTGTTGTCTTCGCGCTGCTCGCTGTCTTCGTCGCGGGGCTGATGGTCGGGCGAACACCGGAATATCTCGGCAAAAAGGTGCAGGCGAAGGAAATCAAGCTCGCCATGCTGGCCTTCCTGATTCTGACGATATCAATCCTGGGCGGCGCTGCGATGTGCTTGCTGACGAAGTCCGGTCTCGGCTCGCTTGCCAATGCAGGGCCTCACGGCTTGTCGGAAATGCTCTATGGCTGGACTTCGGCGACTGAGAACAACGGCAGCGCGATGGCCGGGCTTTCGGCCAATACCCCCTTGCTCGATTACGGGCTCGGCACGGCGATGCTGCTGGGCCGCTTCGCCTTCATGATCCCGGCCTTGGCAATTGCCGGCTCGCTGGCCGCCAAGCCGAGGCTTTCCGCCAGCACCGGCACCTTCCCGACCGACGGCCCACTGTTCGTCGGCCTGCTCATCGGCGTGATCATCATTCTCGGTGGCTTGCAGTTCTTGCCCGCCCAGACGCTGGGGCCGCTTGCCGAGCACACCGTGCTGATGGCCGGCAAGACATTTTAAGGATCAGATCATGACCGCCCAACCCGATTCGATTGGTCTATTTGATCGAAAAATCATCCGCCGTGCCGGCTTCGACGCGGCGGCCAAGCTGAACCCGGTCACCCTCGCCCGCAATCCGGTGATTTTTGTGACCGAGATAGTGGCGGCGCTGGTCACGATTGTCGCCGTGCAGGATGTGATCATCGGCAAGGGCGCTGGTTTTTCCATCACCATCGCGATCTGGCTATGGCTGACGGTGCTGTTCGCCACCTTCGCCGAGGCGGTGGCCGAAGGGCGCGGCAGAGCGCGGACGGAAAGTCTGCGTGCCGCCCGCTCCGAGGTCATGGCCAAGCTCATTCTCGATCCGCGCGAGCGCAGCATTTTCAAGCCGACGCACGCCCCTGATCTGCACAAGGGCGATCTGGTACTGGTCGAGGCGGGCGACATCATCCCTTCCGATGGCGAGATCACCGAGGGCATCGCCAGCGTCAATGAAAGCGCCGTCACCGGCGAATCCGCCCCCGTCATCCGTGAGGCCGGCGGCGACCGCAGCGCGGTCACCGGCGGCACGCAAGTGGTCTCTGACTGGTTGGTGATCAGGATAAGCGCCGAACCGGGCTCGACCTTCATCGACCGGATGATCGCCCTGGTCGAGGGTGCCGAACGGCGCAAGACGCCGAACGAGATCGCGCTGAACATCCTGCTCGCCGGCCTCACCATCATCTTCCTGGTCGCGGTGGTGACACTGGTCGGCTTCGGCGCCTATTCGGCCACAGATTTCAGCATCCCGGTATTGGTGGCCCTGTTCGTGTGCCTGATCCCCACCACCATCGGCGGCCTGCTGTCGGCCATCGGCATTGCCGGAATGGACCGGCTGATCCGGTTCAACGTGGTGGCGACCTCTGGCCGCGCTGTGGAAGCCTCCGGCGATGTCGATGCGTTGCTGCTCGACAAGACCGGCACCATCACTTTCGGCAACCGCATGGCGGCGGGGCTCTACCCGGTGCGTGGTGTGGCTGAGCGCGACCTGGCGGAAGCGGCGGCGCTGGCCTCGCTGGGCGACGAGACGCCCGAAGGCCGCTCCATCGTCAGCTTCGTGCGGGATCGGCTGAACATCGCGCCCGCCATGCCGGAAGGTGCCGCGGCCGTGCCGTTCAGCGCCAATACCCGCGTCTCCGGCCTCGATCATGGCGGCACGTCCTGGCGAAAGGGCGCGGTGGGTTCGGTGCTGTCGGCGATTGGCGTGCGCGCCGCCGGTATGGGCACCGCACCCGCCGAATTCACCGAGGCGGTGGACCGCGTCGCCCGCGCCGGCGGCACGCCGCTCGCGGTCTCAGTGGACCGTCGGCTGATGGGCGTGGTGGAGCTGAAGGATATCGTCAAGCCCGGCATCCGTGATCGTTTCGATTCGCTGCGGCAAATGGGCATCCGTACCGTGATGGTAACCGGCGATAACCGCGTCACCGCCGCCGCCATCGCCGCCGAGGCCGGGGTGGACGATGTGGTGGCCGAGGCGACGCCGCAGGACAAGCTGGATTATATCCGCCGCGCGCAGGCCGAAGGCCGACTCGTCGCGATGTGCGGAGACGGCACCAATGACGCGCCCGCCCTGGCGCAGGCGGATGTCGGTGTGGCGATGCAGACCGGCACGCAAGCGGCGCGCGAGGCGGGCAACATGGTTGATCTCGACAGTGATCCGACCAAGCTGATCGAGATCGTCGAGATCGGCAAGCAGTTGCTGATCACCCGCGGCGCGCTCACCACCTTCTCCATCGCCAATGATATCGCCAAATATTTTGCGATCCTGCCGGCGATCTTCATCGCCGCCTACCCGCAGCTTCAGGCGCTGAACGTGATGCGGCTGAACTCTCCCGAAAGCGCCATCCTTTCGGCAGTGATCTTCAACGCGCTGATCATCGTGGCGCTGGTGCCGCTGGCGCTGCGCGGCGTGAAGTTTCGCGCCGTCGGCGCGGCGGCGCTGCTTCGGCGCAACCTGCTGATCTATGGCGCGGGCGGCATCATCGCCCCGTTCGTCGGCATCAAGCTCATCGATATGATTCTCGGCGCCCTGCACATTTTTTGCTGATCGGAATCCGCCATGCTTCGAGACATTCGTCCTGCTTTTTCCCTGGTGCTGGTGTTCACCGTCGTGCTGGGCCTGATCATTCCCGCCGCTCTCACCGGCGCGGCCCAGCTTGTGTTTCCGTTCCAGGCCAATGGCAGCCTGATCCGCGATCACGGCCAAATCGTCGGCTCGGCCCTGATCGGCCAGAATTTTACCGGCCCCACGTTTTTTCATGGCCGCCCCTCGGCGCTGACCGGCACCGATGCCAAGGGCAAAACCGTGACCACGCCTTATGATGCCTCGGAGTCCGGCGCCTCGAACCTGGCGCCAACCAGCAAGGCGTTGGTCAGCGATGTCTCTGACCGCGTCAAAGCCTATCATATGACCTATGGACCGGGACCGGTTCCGGCTGATGCGGTGGAATCCTCCGGCTCCGGCCTTGATCCAGATATTTCGCTGGAAAACGCCGAGCGGCAGGCGCCGGCGGTAGCGGCGGCCCGGCATATCCAAGCCGCCAGAGTGAGAGCGCTGGTCAACCGGCTGGCCGTGCATCGGTGGCTTGGTTTCATCGGCGTCGATCATGTCAACGTGCTGAGGCTCAACCTTGCGCTCGATCATCAAAAAGCCTGATGATCGAGCGCGATGCCGCCGAACAATGAGAGGTTCGAGGATGACGCCAGACCCGATCCCGATGCGCTTCTCGCCACCGCATCAGGGGAGCATCGTGGCCGGCTGAAAGTCTTTTTGGGCGCCGCACCCGGCGTCGGCAAGACTTGGGAAATGCTGGCGGCGGCACAGCGCAAGCATCAGGAAGGCTTGGATGTTGTGGCCGGGCTGATTGAAACCCATGGCCGCGCGGAAACCGCCGAGCAGGTCGAGGATTTGCCGGTGCTGCCACGCCTGCGTGTACCGTATCGCGGCCAGGTTCTGGAGGAATTCGACTTGGATGCGGCGCTGGCGCGGCGCCCCGCTCTGCTGCTGGTCGATGAGTTGGCGCATACCAACGCGCCCGGGCTGCGCCATGCCAAGCGCTGGCAGGATGTGGATGAAATCCTCGTCGCCGGCATCGATGTCTGGACCACGCTGAACGTCCAGCATCTGGAAAGCTTGAACGATTCGGTGGCAAGAATAACTGGCGTGCGCGTCACTGAAACCTTGCCTGACACGGTGCTGGCGCTCGCCCGCGAGATCGAGCTGATCGATCTGCCCCCGGCCGAGTTGCGCCAGCGCCTGACCGAAGGACGCATCTACCGCTCGGACGTGGCGCGGCGGGCGCTTTCGGGGTTTTTCCGAGAAGGCAACCTCGCCGCCCTGCGGGAGATGGCGCTGCGCCGGGTTGCCCAGCATGTGGACCGCGACATCGCTGCCTACATGCGAGCCCGTGCCATCGCCGGTCCCTGGCCCGCCGCCGAGCGGGTGCTGGCGCTGGTCGAGCCGGCAACGGCGGAAGCGGTGGTGCGTCAGGCGGCACGGCTGGCGGAAGCTCTGCGGGCGCCGCTCATCGCCTTTCACGTCGAGCGGGCGGAGGCGGGTGTCGGCATCCAGTCGGCGCTTGATCTCGCGGTGCAACTTGGCGGCACGGCGGACACCACGACCAACGCCGACGCCTTGCGCGCCTTGCTTGATCTCGCCGCAAACCAGAACGTTGCGCATATTGTCTTCGCCAGGGGCAGTGCGCTCCGCGGGAAATTGTTCCGCAAGGCACGCGCCTTTTCGCTGCATGTGGTGCCGGACCCGCAGACGCGGCCAGTCAAGCCGCCACCGCGCAAGCAAAGCGCGTTCAACTGGCGATCCTACGGGATCAGCCTGCTGCTGATTGCGGTGATTGCCGGCATCGGTTTTGCTCTGCGAAAGGTGCTGCCGCAGGAGGCGATGGGACTCATCTTTACCGCGGTCGTGGTGACGGCGGCCAGCCGCTATGGCCGCAATGTCGGTCTGTTCACCGCGATCATCGGCTTTCTCGCCTGGAATTTCTTTTTTCTGCCGCCGGTATTTACGTTATCGGTGCTCGACACGCAGGACGTGATTGCCCTTGTCGTGTTTCTGGCGGTCGGCCTGCTCACCGGCACGATCGCCGGGCGACTGCGCATCGAGGCAGAGGCCGCGCGCAGCCGGATCGAGGTGCTGCGGCGCATCGCCTTGTTCGGCCGCAAACTGGGTCGTGCCGCCGACGAAGTGGCCTTGCGGGACCTGCTGATTGCCGAGGCGTCCGAACTTGGCAATGAGGCCGCGGTCATGCTCGCCAAGGACGCGCGGCTTGAAGCTTCGGCGCGACTGGGTGATGCCGCCAACGCCGCCGCCGACTGGGCATTCCGCAACAACGTTCCCACCGGCACAGGCACGGGCACCTTGCCCTCCGTTGCCTGGCGTTTCCTGCCCCTGACCACGGAAGCCGGCACACTGGGCGTACTCGGCGTTCATCCGCATGCGGCGCTGACCGAACCACGCGCCCAGGCATTGCGTGCGCTGGCCGATCAGGGTGCGATGACCTTGGAGAAACTCCGCCTGGCCCGAGTGGCGGCGGAACAGCGCGCCCAGGAAGGCAGCCAGAAGCTGCACACCGCCCTGCTGTCCTCGCTGTCGCATGATTTGCGCACGCCGCTGACCGCGATCCGGGGTGCCGCGGAAACTCTCGTGGCCGCGCATGACCGGCTCGAGCCCGCCGCGCGCGCGGATCTGCTGGACAGCATCGTGCAGGATACCGAACGGATGACGCGGTTTCTCGTCAACATCACCCGTATGGCGCGGGTGGAAACCGGCGAGATCATCGCCAAACGCGAGCCGGTCGCTCTTGTCGAGCTGGCCGAGATCGCCATCAGCCGGGTGCGCGGAGCCTTCCACACGGCGGTCAATCTCGGCGTCAGCGCCGAGACGGTTCATGCCGATCCGGTATTGCTTGAACAGATTCTGGTCAATCTCCTGGAAAACGCCGTGAAGTATTCCGCGGAGGGTTCCGCGATCACCATCTTGTCGAGCCGGGAAGGCGGCATGGTGGCAATCACCGTCGCCGATGAAGGAGGTGGCATCGCGCCCGAGGATCTGCCGCATGTGTTCGACAGCTTCTTTCGCGCCCATCGCGGCGACCGGGTGGCGCCGGGCACCGGAATGGGCCTGGCGATCGCCCGCGCCTTTGCGGACGCAATGGGCGGCAGCATCATGGCGACCAGCCCGCGTCCCGATCTGCCGGCGGACGTGCCCGGCACCGTCATCACGCTGCGGCTGCAAGCGGCATGAACATCGTCACCGGCATCATTCTGGTGGTGGATGACGAACCGCAAATCCACCGGTTTCTCGGCCCAGCGCTGACGGCCGCCGGGTATACGCCGCTCCGCGCCGAAACCGGCGCCGGCGCCTTGCAGCTTGCCGCCGAACGCGCCCCCGACGCGATCCTGCTCGATCTCGGCCTGCCGGATCTGGACGGCCAGGAGGTGCTGACGCGTCTGCGAGGATTCGCGCCTTGCCCCATCATCATCCTATCGGCACGCGACGACGAAGCCGGGAAGATCATGGCGTTGGACAACGGCGCCAATGACTATATCGAAAAGCCGTTCAGCCTCGGCGAGTTGCTGGCGCGCCTCCGCGCCGTCATCCGCTCGACAAGCACGCCCGCGTCCAGCCGCACCATTACCATTGATGATCTGACCGTCGATCTGGGCGAGCGAAAGGTATCGCTGTCTCAGCAGGATATTGCCTTGACCAACCGGCAGTATGAATTGCTGGTTTTCTTGTGCCGAAATCAAAACAAGGTGCTGACCCACCAGCAATTGCTGAAAAATGTCTGGGGGCCGGCGCATGCGCGGGATGTCGAATATTTGCGCGTCTATGTCGGCCAACTTCGTCAGAAGCTGGCGCCGCTTGGCCAGACGCTGATCGTGACCGAACCCGGGATCGGCTACCGCATCAGGTCGCCGCACTAGATGCGCTGACTGATCTCAGCCTCCAGCGCTTCCAGCCTGGGCTCCAGGCGGGCGATGATCTCGGCCGCGACTGCCTCCTGCCCGCTGAGGGCCGCGAGCAGCGTGCGCCGGCAGCGGTCATGGGTCTCGTCGATATCCCGGCCGCGTCCGGCGCCGGCCAGGCAATCGAGATAGGCGGTGCGCAGGCGGCGCACTCCTGGACGCTGCCGCTGCGCGATCTGGAGATCGGCAAAAATCTCGTCGACACCTTGTTCGACCCAGCCCGGCGCGGACGGCACGTCCTCGGTCGTGGAAGGTGCCGCGTTCGGTGGCGGCGGCGGCTCTGTCATCGTATGTCTCCGGCGCCGAGTCGGGTCCAATCAGGGCCGCCCAGCGCCCAGGCCAGCAATCCCTTCTGCGCGTGGAGGCGGTTCTCGGCCTCATCGAACACCACCGACCAGCGCCCATCGATCACCTCGTCGGTGACTTCCTCGCCGCGATGCGCGGGCAGGCAGTGCATGAACAGCGCATCCTCCTCGGCGCCGGCCATCAGCGAGGCATCGACGCGGTAGGGGGCGAGCAGGACGGAGCGGTTCAGGCCAGGACCGTCGGCCATCGACAGCCAGGCATCGGTCACCACGCAGCGGGCGCCGCGCACCGCCTGTGCGGCGCTGTCAACGATCACGACTGCGCCGCCCTGCTCGCGCGCCCAATCGAGCACCGCCTGGCGTGGCGCCAGCGACGGCGGAGTGGCCACCCGCAGCGTGAAGCCGAAACGCGCCGACGCCTCAATCCAGGAATGCGCGACATTGTTGCCGTCGCCGCACCAGGCGATGGTCTGTCCCGCGATGCTGCCGCGATGCTCTTCAAAAGTCAGGATATCAGCCAGGACCTGGGTCGGGTGCGAGGTCGCAGTAAGCCCGTTGATCACCGGGATCGTGCTATGCGCCACCAGCAGGCGCAGTGTGGCGGCGTCATCGGTGCGCAGCACCAGCGCGTCGAGGAAGCGCGACAGCACGCGCGCGGTGTCGGGGATGCTCTCGCCGCGTCCGAGCTGGGTGTCGCGCGGCGACAGCACGATCACCTCGCCGCCAAGCTGGCGCATCGCCACCTCGAATGACACGCGCGTGCGTGTGGAGGGCCGCTCCATCATCAGCCCGAGCGTACGTCCCGCCAGCGGCCGGGCAGGGTGCAGTGGAACCATCCGCCCGCGCTGCTGGCGCTTGATCGCCGCCGCCACCTCGATAATCGCGCGCAGCGTGGCCGCGTCGAGGTCGCGCAGCTCAAGGAAGTGACGTGGCGGCGGAGGCTGGATCACGCGACCGCCTTGGGCCGGGCGTCGCGCACCTGGGCTGCCGCCACGGCAAGGCGACGCGCCGCTTCATGAACGTCCGCCTCGGTGATCACCAGCGGCGGGGTCAGCCGCAGCACGTTCTCGCCGGCGGCCAGCACCAGCAGCCCCGCCTCCATGCAGGCGGCTTGCAGGGCGGCATTCGGCGCCACGCAGTGCAGACCGAGCAGCAGGCCGCGTCCGCGCACCCCGGCAAAGATGTCGGCATTGTCCGCGATCAGCCCGTCGAGTGCGGTGCGAAGCGTTTCGGCGACCGTGGTCACATGGTCCAGGAAACCCTCCGCCAGCACCACGTCGAGCACGGCGCTTCCGGCGGCGCAGGCGAGCGGGTTGCCGCCGAAGGTGGTGCCGTGCGAGCCCGGCGTCAGATGCCGCGCCAGTTCTTCGGTGGCCAGGATCGCGCCGAGCGGGAAACCGCCGCCCAGGCCCTTGGCGCTGGAGACGATGTCGGGCCTGACATCGGCCCATTCATGCGCGAACAGCCGGCCGGTGCGTCCGATCCCGCTCTGCACCTCGTCGAACCCAAGGAACAGCCCGAATTCGTCGCAGGTCGTGCGCAAGTCGCGCAGGAACCGCTCGTCGGCCGACCGCACGCCGCCTTCGCCCTGGATCGGCTCGACAATGATGCCGGCGGTCTCGCTGGTGATGGCATCGCCGACGGCGTTGAGGTTGTTCAGAGGCACATGGTCGAAGCCCTGGACCGGTGCGCCGAAGCCTTCGAGATACTTGGCGCTGCCGGTGGCCGACAGCATCGCCAGGGTGCGGCCATGAAAGGCGCTCTCGAAGCACAGGATGCGCGTCCGCTCCGGCCGTCCGGTCGCATACATCGCCCGCCTGATCAGCTTGACCATGCCTTCGTTGGCTTCCGCGCCTGAGTTGCAGAAGAACACGCTGTCCGCGAACGACGCATCGACCAGGCGCCGCGCCAGGCGCTCGGCCTGCGGCACGCGATACAGATTGGAGACATGCATCACCCGGCCAGCCTGCTCGGCGATGGCGGCGACCAGATGCGGATGGGCATGGCCGAGCGAGGAGACGGCGATGCCGGCGCCGAAATCGAGCAGGCGTCGTCCGTCGGTGGCGACCAGCCAGGCGCCTTCGCCACGCTCGAAGGCGATGTCGGCGCGGTTGTAGGTCGGCATCAGCGGAGAGATCATCGGCTCGTCTTGCCCTACATTGGGTGCATCGGCCGCCTCGTCGAGGTTGCCTGAGCGAGCGTCGCATGATGGCGTGCAACGCGATGCCAAGTCAAACCAGCCTCCGGTTGCGTCCTCTGGCCCCGCCGTTTGCGTCAGGGGGCCGTTTGCGTCAGGGGGCCGTTTGCGTCAGGGGTAGGCATCGAAGGGGTTCGACGCCATACTACGCGATCGGTGCTTCATTCCTTCATGGTTTGGCAGATGGGTCGTCGTGGCGAGGGCCTCCGAATTTGGGAGATGGACCATGCCGAACGGCACGGTTAAGTGGTTCAATTCGACAAAGGGCTATGGCTTCATTCAGCCGTCAGACGGCTCGAGCGACGTGTTCGTGCATATCTCCGCGGTCGAGCGGGCAGGTCTGCAGGGACTGAATGATGGCCAGACGCTCAGCTTCGACCTGGAGAGCGGCCAGAAGGGACGGGTGTCCGCGGTGAACCTGAAGCTAACCTGACGGAGGATCAATGACCTTCAAGGTCAATTACGGATTTCAAAAGGCCGAGCGCGACCGCGCTAAGCAGGCCAAGAAGGAAGCCAAACGGCGCGAGAAGGAGGAAGCGAGGGGCCACGCTTCCCCCGGAGGGGAGGACGCCGGCGACGCTCAGACCGGAACGATCGCGGAAGGAGCGGTCGGCGATGGGGAAGCGAGTCCGTCCTGAACCAAGCCTCCGCTCCCTGCTCTGAAAGAAGCGGAGGCAAGCTCGTGCGCGCTAGGCGGCCTTCATGGTGGCGGTGAGGCGGTCAAGCACGACTCCCTTGTCGGCTCCCTCAACGACTGCGATCTCGGCGCCGAAGCGGTCAAGCGCCAGTTCGAACAGCTTGCGCTCGCTGAAGCTGCCTTCGAGATTATCGACATGACGCTGCAGGTCGCGCACCACTTCGGCCACTTGAAGCAGATCGCCGGAATTGATGCGTGCCTGGATTTCCACGGCGCGGCGCGCCCATAGCGCCTTGCTGATGCGTGGCTTGCCTCGAATTACCGCCATCGCCTTTTCGACGATCTCCGGGCTTGCGATCTTGCGCAGGCCGGAAGCGCGGGCGCGCGCCAGCGGAATCCGCAGCGTCATCTGGTTATCGGAGAACGACACCTGGATCACCTCCAGACGGTGCCCGGCGATCTCTTCGGTGCCGATCCTGTCAATGCGGCCGACGCCGTGCGCCGCATAGACGACCGCGTCGCCCTCGCTGAACGGATCGTTATCGACCAGCTTCTCATGCGCCGCGGTATTGCCGGCTGCCTTGCGTACCTGCGCCTCGGTCATCGCGGTGCGGGTTGCCGGTTTGAAGACGTTCATGAGTGGCCCCCCGCCATCCTGGCTAGACGTGGAAAGCTTTGTTGCATCATCAACCCCTCTTTACGTAGCGCCGTGCCAAGCGGTGTGCGGAGTCGCTGGCGCCACGACAATTCATCGCGGTTCAGTGTCGCATAAAAGGCTTGTAAATCATATGGTGGTGACGCCGCGGCGTCACAACGGCTAGAAACCGCGCGAATGCCGCCCCAGTATGGACCGGGGTACGAGACAGAGGGTCACCGCCATTTTCAAGGATAATAAATTCGACGAACGTCAGCGTGCTTCCGCTGACGCCAAGGCCGCGCTGCTGGCCAAGTTCAAGACCCGCCCGGCTCCGGATGATCCGGCGATCCTGGCCAAGCAAGCCGAACGACAGGCGATCGCCGAGGCACGCGAGATACGGGCCGCCGAGCGGCGCAAGCAGCGTGAGGAAGAGGCCGCCCGTCTCGCCGTGGAACGCGCGGCGGCGGCGGCGGAGGAAGCGCGGCTGCAGGCCGAGCGTGAAGCCGCGGCGCGAGAGGCGGCGCGTCAGGAAGCGCTGCTTCGCCTGGAGCAGAAAGCCGCCCGCGACAAGCGCTATGCCGCGCGCAAGGCAAGACGCTAGCACGCCGGCGATTGAGGCTTCGGGCGAGGCGCCGTCCGCAACCGCGCTGCGCGAGGCGGCGCTGCTGCATCTGTCACGCTTCGCCGCGAGTGAGCGGGGCCTGCTGCGCGTGCTGGAGCGGCGGATCACGCGATGGGCGGCACAGGCAAGTGCCGCAGGCCTGGCCGCGGACGCGCTCAGTGAGCAGCGGGACCTCGCGTCAGGCCGGGCGCAGGCCGTTGTGGCCGAACTGGCGCGACGTGGCGCGGTCGATGATCCCGCTTTCGCGCGCAACCGTGCCCGGTCGCTGACGCAAGCAGGGCGCTCCAGGCGCGCGGTGGCGGCGCATCTTGCCGCGCGCGGGATCGACGGCGAGACCATCAGGGCGGCGCTCGACGAGAGCCAGCCGGAGGACGGGCACGAGCAACTGACCGCGGCCCTGGTGCAGGCGCGGCGGCGGCGCATCGGTCCGTTCGCCCCGGCCCAGGACAGCACGTCGGCCCAGGACAGCGCGTCAGCCCAGGAAAGCGCTTCGGCACGGCAGCGCGGGCTTGCCATACTGGCGCGGGCCGGCTTCAGCCAGCAGGTGGCGGCCGCGGCTCTCGACACCGACCACGACAGCGCGGAGCTGCTGATCGCCAAACTGCGCGCCGGCCTTTGAGCGCCATGCGTCCATCCGCCCCCGCGCGGCGTAATGCTGTATGGGTGCGCCAGGCTGTATGGTCTCGCCGGGGCAGATGGCGCTTGCATGGCGTGCCGCGCGGAGCCATTTGCGTGGTTGGAAACGGATGACGCCCCGCGGTTCGGCGGAGGGAGGATGACATGGGTGGCTTAAGCATCTGGCACTGGATGATCGTGCTGGCGGTGGTGTTGCTGCTGTTCGGCGGCAGCGGCAAGGTCAGCACGCTAATGGGTGATTTCGCCAAGGGCGTGAAGTCGTTCAAGCGCAACATGGCTGACGACGAGTCGATGGAGGCGCAGGCCTCGGCGAGGACCGACGTTGCTCCGGGCAGTCTCGCGGCGCCGGTGGCGCGCCCCACGCCCGGTGGCGCGCCGCAGCCGGTGCAGGAGCCGGTGCGACATAGCTGAGGCCGCGTCGTCCACGCGCCGGCCCGGCGCAGGAGTTGGCGCGAGCATGGCTGAGCTGTTCACCGACTGGCGGCAGTTTCCAGAGTCGGCGCGTGGCGCGGTAGCCGCACTGGGCAACTTTGACGGCGTGCATCTCGGCCATGCACACCTGCTGCGCACGTTGCACGCGGCGCGTCCGGAAGGGCGGCTTGCGGCGGTGACCTTTGAGCCGCATCCACGTGAATTGTTCCGCTCGGACGACCCGCCTTTCCGACTCAGCCTGTCCGCCGAACGGCGTGCGGCGCTGTCAGCGCTCGGCGTGTCGCTGATCGTCGAAATCCGCTTCGACGATGAGTTCTCGCATTTCTCCGCCGACCGTTTTGTCGATGAGGTGCTGCACCGCGCGCTGGGCTTGCGCCATCTGGCCTGCGGTCCGGACTTTGCCTACGGGCACCGTCGGCGTGGCGATGTCGTCTCGCTGGCCGAGCAGTTGGCGCCGCTGAACATCGGCCTGACCGTGGTGCCGCCGCTGGCCGACAATGGCGGCCCGTTGTCGTCTAGCCGTATCCGGCGGGCGCTGCTGGACGGCTATCCCGAACGCGCCACCGAGGAGTTGGGCCGGCCGTGGGCACTGCGTGGTGTGGTTGCGCATGGCGACCAGCGCGGGCGGCAGCTCGGCTTTCCCACCGCCAACCTGTCTCTCGGCCGTCATCTGGAGCCGGCGCGCGGCGTCTATGCGGTGACGGTGCGTCTGCCGGACGGGCAGACCCGCCCTGGCGTGGCCAATATCGGCCGCAGGCCTACCGTCAGCAGCGGCACCGAGAGTCGGCTCGAAGTGCATCTGTTCGACTTCGCGGCCGATCTGTATGGCCAGGAGCTCTCCGTCGCCTTGCACACGCTGCTGCGCAGCGAACGCAAATTCGACGGAGTCGAGGCGTTGCGCGCGCAGATCGCCGAGGATGCGGCGCAGGCGCGCGAGTATCTGTTGCGCAAGCTGGGCGGCTGAGGCAGCACGGCCCATCCGCAGCAGGGTACAGGATCGATGGCCGAGACCGACTACCGCGACACCGTGTTCCTGCCGAGGACCGAATTCCCGATGCGTGGCGATCTGCCGCGTCGCGAACCGGAGATCCTGGCGCACTGGCAGGCGATGGACCTCGATGCGAGAATCGCGCAGACGAGCCGGGGCAGGCCGACCTTCACCCTGCATGACGGGCCGCCCTACGCCAACGGTCATCTGCATATCGGCCATGCGCTGAACAAGATCCTCAAGGATGTGGTCAATCGCGCGCATCGCATGGCGGGCTTCGATGTGCGCTACGTGCCGGGGTGGGATTGTCACGGCCTGCCGATCGAGTGGCGTATCGAGGAGGAATACCGGAAATCCGGGCGCGACAAGGACCAGGTGCCGATCCTGCAGTTCCGCGCCGAGTGCCGCGCCTATGCGCGGCACTGGCTCGACGTGCAGGCCGACGAGTTCCGCAGGCTGGGCGTGCAGGGCGACTGGCGGGCGCGCTACGCGACGATGGATTTTGCCTCGGAGGCGATCATCGCCGGCGAGATCGGCCGCTTTCTGCTGGACGGCTCGCTGTATCGCGGCTTGCGCCCGGTGATGTGGAGTCCGGTCGAGAAGACCGCGCTCGCCGAGGCGGAGATCGAATATCACGACCATCTCAGCAGCACGGTCTGGGTCGGCTTCAAGGTGGCGCATGACGCGACCCCAGGCGGGCTGCTGGCGCAAGCCGCCGCCGTGATCTGGACAACCACCCCCTGGACCATTCCCGGCAACCGCGCCATCGCCTACGGGCCGGCCATCGAATACGCGGTGATCGAGGCGCGCGCGTGCGGCGAGGGCTGCCTGGTGGAACCGGGCGCGCGTCTGCTGGTGGCGAGCGCGCTCGCGTCCAGCCTCGCCGCGGCGGCTCACATCGCCGACTACACGGTGCTGCACGTGCTGCCCGGCGAGGCTCTGGCCGGCAGCCTTTGCGCGCACCCGCTGCGTGGGCAGGGCTATGAACACGACGTGCCGCTGCTGGCGGGCGCGTTCGTCACCACCGAGCAGGGCAGCGGGCTGGTGCATATGGCGCCGGCGCACGGCGAGGACGATTTCGCGCTCACCAGCGCGCACGGCATCGTGGTGCCGGAGACGGTCGGCGATGACGGCCGCTACGCCGCCCACGTGGCCCTCTTCGCCGGCATCCATGTGTTCAAGGCCGCGGACCCGGTAAGCGAGGCGCTGCGGCACGCCGGCGCCTTGCTCGCGCGCGGCAGCCTGACCCATTCCTATCCGCATTCCTGGCGCTCGCGCGCGCCGGTGATCTGGCGGGCGACGCCGCAATGGTTCATCCGGATGGATGGACAGACCGACATACGCGGCCGCGCCCTCGCCGCCTTGGACGGCGTCCGCTTCGTGCCCGCGCAGTCGCGCAACCGGCTGACCGCGATGGTCGCGGGACGCCCGGACTGGTGCATCTCCCGGCAGCGCGCCTGGGGCGTGCCGATCGCGGTGTTCGTGGACAAGGCGAGTGGCGCCGTGTTGCGCGACCCCGAGGTGATGGCGCGTGTCGTGACCGCCTTCCGCGAGGAGGGCGCCGATGTCTGGTACAGCGCGCCGGCGTCGCGGTTCCTCGGCCCCACCCGTGATCCTGACGCCTACGAGCAGGTGCGCGATATCGTCGATGTCTGGTTCGAGAGCGGCTCGACCCATGCCTTTGTGCTGGGCGAGACGCTGCCATTCCCGGCCGATCTCTATCTGGAGGGTTCCGATCAGCATCGCGGCTGGTTCCAGTCGAGCCTGCTGGAGAGTGTCGCCACGCGCGGCGCCGCGCCGTACCGCGCGCTGGTGACCAACGGCTTCGTGCTCGATGAGCAAGGCCGCAAGATGAGCAAGTCGCTTGGCAACGTGGTCGCCCCGCAGCAGGTCACCGACAGCCTCGGCGCGGACATCCTGCGCCTGTGGGTGATGAACTCCGACACCAACGAGGATTTGCGGATCGGGCCGGAGATCCTGAAGCAGCAAGGCGAGCTGTACCGTCGGCTGCGCAACACGCTGCGCTGGCTGCTGGGCGCGCTCGACGGCTTCAGCGAGAGCGAGCGGGTGGAACGCGACGCCATGCCGGAACTCGAACGCTGGGTGCTGCACCGGCTCGCCGAGCTCGACCGCCAGTTGCGCCACGCGGTCGCCAGCCACGAATGGGTCGGGCTGTATCCGGCGCTGCACGGCTTCTGCGCCAGCGATCTGTCCGCCTTCTACTTCGACATACGCAAGGACGCGCTGTATTGCGACGCGCCCGCCTCGCCGCGTCGGCGCGCGGCACGCACGGTACTCGACCATCTGCACCGCTGCCTCTGCACCTGGCTGGCGCCGGTGCTCTGCTTCACCGCCGAGGAGGCCTGGACCACGCGGTTCGGCCAAGCAACAGACAGTGGCGACAGCGTGCACCTGCAGCGTTTTCCGGACCTCCCGGCGGACTGGCACGACCCGGCCTTGGGCGCGTCGTGGAGCGAGCTTCGACGGGTCCGACGCACCCTCACCGTGCAGATCGAGGCCGCCCGTCGCGACGGCGTCATCGGCTCGTCGCTGCAGGCGGAAATCGACTGGAGCGTTGCCGATGCCGACGCGGCGTGGATCGCCGGCCGCGATTGGGAGGAGCTGGCCATCGTCTCCAAGGTGCGGATCACCGTGTTGGCGGACGGCGCGGCGCAGCCGGAGCCATCAATGGTGATCCGCGCCGCGCAGGGATCGAAATGCGCCCGCTGCTGGCGGGTGCTCGACGAGGTCGGCAGCCGGGCGGCGCATCCCGGCTTATGCCTGCGCTGCGCCGACGTGCTGGACGGCGTGTGTTGAGGCGTCCGCTCGCGCGCATGGGGGTCACCGTGGCGCTGCTGGTGCTGATCGCCGATCAGGCGACCAAGGCCTGGGTGCTCTACGGCCTCGATCTGCCGGCTCTGGGCAGTGTCGCGGTGCTGCCGGTGCTGAGCCTCACCATGGTGTGGAACCACGGCGTCACCTTCGGCCTGATGGCCGGGCTCGGCGCGGCCGGCGCCTGGCTGCTCGCCGCGGTGGCGCTGCTGGTGGTGGCCCTGCTCATCGTCTGGATGCGTCGCACCGATCGTGCGCCGGTCGCGGCCGCTCTCGGCGCCATCGCCGGGGGCGCCACCGGCAACGTCATCGACCGGCTGCGTTTCGGCGCGGTGGTGGACTTCATCCACGCCCACGCCCACGCGCTCGGCTGGTCCTGGTATGTGTTCAATGTCGCCGACGCCTCGATCGTCTGCGGCGTCGGCGTGCTGATGCTCGACAGCCTGTTTGACCGCCGCCCGAAGACGCTGCCACGCGAGCCGGGCTGAGGCGCAGTACCATCTTGATCTTGCCGGCGATCGGCAATCGGCGCTAGAGAGGCGCCATGCTGTGCCCCTCGCACCTCCAGGCTCAAGGCTCCGTATCGCGGCATCGTGCGCGCCGCTCGCTGCGGCTGGTCTCGGCGGCGTTCGCCTGCATGACCATCGCCGGCTGCTCGAGCCAGCAGATCGAGCGCAATTTCGGCCTGGTTCGTGACGCGCCCGACGAATACACGGTGACCACGCGGGCACCCTTGTCGATGCCGCCCGAGGAGCAGCTCTCGGCGCCCGAGCCGGGCGCCCCGCGCCCGCAGGAGCAGAGCACGCGCATGCAGGCGCTGGAGACGCTGGCTCCGGATGTCGCCATCCAGGGGACCGGCGGCGGCGACTCGCCCGGTCAGAGCGCCCTGGTGCAATCCGCGGGCAAGAACGCGGCCGAGCCGATCGGCGCCGGGCGCGGCGAGCTCGACCGGCCCGGCAGCGGCTTCGTCGATGAGCTGATGTTCTGGCATGGCGGCAAGGCCGGCTCTGTGGTCGACGCCCCCGCGGAGAAGCGCCGCCTCGAGGAGAACGCGGCGCTTGGCCGGCCGCCGACCGATGGCGCGACGCCGACCATCAAGGCCAGTACCTCGGGCACGTTCTAGCACGTCGCCGTGGCGGGCATGTCTGCTCAGCCGACGATACGCAGGCTGTCCGAGCAGGTCGCGAATCGCATCGCCGCCGGTGAGGTGATCGAGCGTCCGGCGGCGGCGGTCAAGGAACTGGTGGAGAACGCCATCGACGCCGGGGCGCGGCGCATCTCGGTCTGCCTTGAAGAAGGTGGGGTCGAACGCATCGTCGTCACCGACGATGGCCATGGCATGGATGCGGGCGCCTTGCGGCTCGCCGTCGAGCGCCATTGCACCTCGAAGCTTGACGACGAAAGCCTGGTGCGGATCAGGACCCTGGGCTTTCGCGGCGAGGCGCTTCCCTCGATTGCCGCGGTGGCCCGCCTCTGCCTGAGTTCGCGTCCGTCCGGCGCCACCGAGGCCTGGCAGCTTCGCGTCGAGGGCGGCGTCGTGGGCGAGCCGAGACCGTGCGCCGGCCCGGTCGGCACCCGGGTCCTGGTCGAGGATCTGTTCTTCGCCACACCGGCGCGACGCAAGTTCCTCAAGACCGCGCGCATCGAGGCGGGGCATGCGGAGACGGCGGTGCGCCGACTGGCGCTCGCCGCGCCCAGGGTCGCCATCACCCTGGAGGTCGATGGCCGCACGGTGCTCGACCTTGCGGCCAGCGACCGCGCCGCGCGCGTCGCCGACTTGCTTGCGGAAGCGGCGGGGGTCGGGCCGCAGGGCCTGCTCGAGGTCGCCAGCGAGCGGGACGGCATGACGCTCGCCGGGTTCGCCTGCGCGCCGGCAGTGCATCGCGCCACCGCTTCAGGGCAGTATCTGGTGGTCAACGGCCGTCCGGTGGCCGACCCGGTGCTGCGCATGGCGGTGCGCGTCGCCTACCGTCAGGTGATCGCGGCCGGGCGTCATCCGGTGGTGGCCTTGTTCCTGACCATCCCGCCCGAACGGCTCGACGTGAACGTGCACCCGGCAAAGACCGAATTGCGCTTCGCCAACCCGGATCAGGTGCGCGGGCTGGTGATCAGCGGCCTCGCGCGCGCATTGTCCGGCGGCGCCGGCCGCGTCGGCACGGTGACGCCGGCGTCACGGGTCTGGGTTCCGCCCGAGCTTTCGGGATTTGGGGAGACCGCCTCTCCGCTCGAGGGGACGCCGTGGAGCAGCCGGCCTGCCGCCACCCTGCCGCTTGCGGCCTCGCCGCAGGCGCGTGTGCTTGAACCACTGGACGTCGACCCCGCCAGCGAGCACCCGTTGGGGGCGGCGGTGGCGCAGGTGCTCGATACCTACATCATCGCGGTGGCGGCGGATGGCAGCCTGGTGCTGGTCGACCAGCACGCGGCGCATGAGCGTCTGACCCATGAGGCGCTGGCCGAGCAATATCTCGCCGGTTCCATCGCCGCACAGCGGCTGTTGCTGCCGCAGGTGGTGGAGCTGCGGCAAGGCGCCTGCGCCTGCCTGCTCGGACAGACGCGGGCGCTGTCCCGCCTTGGCGTCGAGATCGATCCTTTCGGCGGCCAGGCGGTGCTGGTGCGCGCGCTGCCGGCGCTGCTTGGCAGCCCGGACGCCGACGCCTTGCTGCGCGACCTCGCCGACGAATTGGCCGAGGACGAACTGGCGGCGCCGGAGCAGGCCGCGGCCTTGACCGCGCGGCTCGACGCGGTGATCGCGCGTCTTGCCTGCCACGGCAGCATACGCGCCGGCCGCAGGCTGCAACGCGCGGAGATGGACGCGCTGCTGCGGCGTATGGAAGCGACACCGCGCGCCGCCACCTGCTCGCACGGCCGGCCGACCTATCTCAAGCTCAGCCGCCACGCCATCGAGCGTCTGTTCGGACGGGTTTGAGCAAACGGAGATGGTCAGAATGAACGTTCCCAGCTTTCTGTTGGTCGATCCGTCGCATTACGACGTGTCCTACAGCATCAATCCGTGGATGCGGCCCGACGCCTGGGCGAGCGACCCTGCCGGACATCGCGCCGAGGCGGCCGGCGCCTTCGCCTCGCTCGCCCGCGCACTCCGCCAGGCCGGCGCCGCGGTCGAGATCATCGCCGGCGCCGCCGGACTGCCGGACATGGTGTTTCCCGCCAATGGCGGCATCGTGCTCGACGGCCGCGCCCTGGTCGCGCGCTTCCGTTATCCCGAGCGGCAGGGCGAGCAGTCGCACTTCGCCGCCGCCTTCGAGCGGCTTGCGGCAGACGGGCTGATCGACACGGTGCTGCACTTGCCCGAAGCGTGCGTCCAGGAAGGCGCCGGCGACTGCATCTGGGATGCCGCTCGTCGCGTGGCCTGGACCGGCTTCGGGCCGCGCTCGTCGAGAGAGGCCACGGCGCTGATCGGCGAGGTTTTCGGCATCGAGACCCGCGCGCTGGAGCTGGCAACGGCGCGGTTCTATCATCTCGACACCTGTTTCTGCCCGCTTCCCGGCGGCGAGGTGCTGTTCTACCTGCCGGCCTTTACCGAAGCCGGACTCGCGCTGATACGCGACAGCGTGAGCCTGGACCAGGTGATCGAAGCCACCGACGAGGATGCGTCGCGGTTCTGCGTCAACGCCGTCGCCTTCGACCGCCACATCGTCATGGCCACGCCCACGGATCGGCTTGCCGGCATCCTGCGGGAACGCGGCTACACCGTGCACCCGGTGGCGCTCGATCCGTTCATGCTTTCCGGCGGCGGCGCCTACTGCATGACGCTGCGGCTCGATCTGCGCACCTAGCCCGGATAATTCATCATGGCGATGAGGATGTGTCTGATTGGCGCGTTTGCA
>CAXTRK010000038.1:0-27814 GCA_964246745.1 uncultured Acetobacteraceae bacterium | reverse complement strand
AACCGATGCGCAACCTTAGCCAAGGAGCACACCGGTGAGTGAGAGAGTTACAAGCGGCCACGCAGAGCGCACAATCTTTGCACTGGCGACGCCAAGCGGCAGGGGCGCAATCGCGATCATGCGGCTGAGCGGCTCCAGATGTCGTGTCATCCTCGATGCGCTCTGCCGTGGGCAAACACCGCCGCCGCGGCGTGCGTCGCTTCGTAGCCTGTGGGCGGCCGACGATTTGCTGGATCGCGCAATCGTGCTCTGGCTTCCGGGGCCGCATAGCTACACGGGAGAGGATTGCGCCGAGCTGCATCTGCATGGGGGAACGGCCGTCATAGAGGCGGTCGCGGACGAATTGATCGCGCTTGAGGCACGCCCTGCCGAACCAGGAGAATTCACCAGGCGCGCTTTCCACGGTGGCCGGCTTGATATCCTGGAGGCCGAGGGTGTCTCGGATCTCATCGACTCGGAGACGCAGGCGCAGCGCCGGCAGGCACTCCGTCAGATGGAAGGCGCATTGAGCCAACTGTATCATGGGTGGGCAGAGCGGCTTCGCCTGGCTCTGGCCCGACAGGAAGCTTTCATTGACTTTCCAGAGGAGGATTTACCCGCCGAGGCAGAGGATGCGCTGCTGCCGCAGCTCAAGCTGCTGCTGCGCGAGATGGAGGCGCATCTTGCGTCCGGCGGCCCTGGAGAGAGGCTACGCAGGGGCCTGATCTTTGCGGTGATCGGCGCGCCAAACGTGGGAAAATCAAGCTTGGTGAATGCCTTGGCGGAACGTGACGCCGCCATTGTATCCTCCCGCGCCGGCACGACGCGCGATGCTCTCGAAGTGCGTGTCGTGCTTGGCGAAGTTCCCGTGACATTGATCGACACCGCGGGATTACGTGAAGCCACGGATGACATTGAAGCGGAAGGCATCAGACGCGCGCTTCGACACGCGGAGCAGTCGGACCTGGTGCTGCGCGTGATCGATCCATGCACCTCCATCACAGCCAAGGCAGGAGCCGAGCTCGTCATCTGCAACAAGATTGACACTGCGCCGGCGCCACATGGCTCGATCGGCGTCAGCGCGATCACGGGATGCGGCCTGGCAGAGTTGCGAGGCATCCTTGCTGAGCATGCCCGCTCCCTGACGGCACGAGGCGGAGCCGCACCCTTGACGCGGGCGCGGCATCAGGCGGGAATCCGCGATGCTTGTTTGCATCTTGCCTATGCAGTTGATGCACATTGGGTGGAGCTCAGGGCCGAAGAGCTACGGCTCGCCATGCTGGCCCTGGGACGGCTGACTGGCGCCGTCAGTGTCGAAGACCTGCTGGACGCCGTGTTTAGCGAGTTCTGCATCGGGAAATGAAAGGCCAGTTTCGCCGCCATGCGTAAATCATACGACGTGATTATTGTCGGGGGAGGCCATGCAGGCTGTGAGGCCGCCGCTGCTTCTGCTCGCATGGGCGCATCAACCTTGCTGCTCACGCATCGGCGCGACACAATTGGTGTGATGTCGTGCAATCCCGCGATTGGCGGCATCGGCAAGGGACATCTTGTCTGTGAAATCGACGCTCTCGATGGCTTGATGGGCCGTGCCGCTGATCAGGCTGGCATTCACTTCAAGCTGCTCAACCGATCAAAGGGTGCCGCCGTTCAAGGCCCACGCGCCCAGGCGGACCGCTCGCTCTACCGCCGTGCAATGCAAGACCTGCTTGCAGAAACCACCGGTCTGGAGATCGCAGAAGCCGCTGTGGACGACGTACTGGTCGATGCGTCGGGTCAGATCGCGGGGGTGGCCTGCGCTGATGGACGCGGGATCCGCGCAGGTGCCGTTGTGATCACCGCCGGGACTTTCCTGCGTGGCGTGATCCATCTAGGCGGCCGCATGATCCTGGCCGGCCGTGTCGGAGACGAGCCGGCAACGCGCCTTGGAATCCGCTTGCAGGAACTTGGGTTGCCAGTCGGGCGGTTGAAGACCGGCACACCGCCGCGTCTGGATCGTCATAGTATCGACTGGAGCCGGGTCAGAGAGGATCCTGGCGATGCGAGTCCGAACCCGTTCAGCCGTCTGACCACGACGATCGAGGTACCTCAGCTTTGCTGCCATATCACGTCCACGAACGCTGCCACCCACGCCATCATTCGCGAAAACCTGCATCTCTCCGCCGTCTATAGCGGCGCGATTTCAGGTCGAGGCCCGCGGTATTGCCCGTCGATTGAAGATAAGGTGGTTCGTTTCGCCGATCGCGCCAGTCACCAGGTGTTTCTTGAGCCGGAAGCTCTGCCCGGCAATCCGGGAGGAGATTTGGTTTATCCTAACGGCATCTCTACCAGTCTACCGGAACCGATACAGGCAAAGCTGATTGCGACGATGCCTGGCTTGGAGCGCGCACGTATCGTCCAGGCGGGGTACGCGGTTGAGTATGATTACGTGGACCCGCGCGCGCTTTCCCCCAGCTTAGAACTCAAGACGCTGCCTCGCCTGTTTCTTGCCGGACAGATCAACGGCACGACGGGTTACGAGGAGGCGGCGGCACAAGGCATCCTCGCCGGAATTAATGCTGCTAGACGAGCGAGCGGAGGGCAGCCGGCCGTGATTGATCGTGGAACCGCCTATATTGGCGTCATGGTCGACGATCTGACAACCCAAGGTGTTACTGAGCCTTATCGTATGTTCACCTCACGGGCGGAGTACCGACTGACTTTGCGGGCGGACAATGCCGATCTCCGTCTTACGCGCCTTGGATTGGATTGGGGTTGTGTTGGAACGCGACGTGCCGAGATGTTCGCCGTTGAGGAGGCACGCATCTATCAGGCACTGGCACGAGCGGCGAGTGAAGTTCTTGCTTCGGCTTCGCTCACCCAAATCGGCATACCTTCGACGGCCAATCGGCAACGCCGCTCAATCATGGATGTGCTTGCAGGCTCCTCGGTGTCTATCGATTGTCTCGTTCCACTCTGTCCCTGGCTGGATGAGCTCTCACCTCGTGTCCGCCGGCACATTGAGACGGAAGCACGATATAGCGGCTATATCGCCCGCCAAGCGCGCGAGATACGTCAACTCGCCAACGAGACGGCTATTACCTTTCCTCACGGCCTAGATTACTCAGCCGTTGGAGGATTGAGTGCGGAGTTGCGCGAGCGGCTGAGTCAGGTCAAGCCAAGCAGCTTCAGTGCGGCACAACGCATTCCAGGCATGACGCCTTCGGCATTAATGGCGCTTCTCACCCATCTTCGGCCGTCTCAAGCCTGTGGATAGTTTCACGTGAAACAAGCCTTGGATCAATCGCTCGGCGCATTGCCCAGCCTGGTTCAGGAGCGATTAGAGCGCTTTGAAGCACTCCTGACCCGCTGGAACACGCGCATCAACCTCGTCGCACCACACGATCTGACACATCTCTGGACGCGCCATATCGCGGACAGTCTCCAGCTTGTACCCCTGATACAACCTGATCTCAGCCTGACGGATCTTGGCTCGGGAGCGGGTTTCCCGGGCCTTATTCTAGCAATGTGCATAGACAATCCTGTGACACTCATCGAGGCAGACTCTCGGAAAGCCAGCTTTCTTCGTGAGGCCGCGCGCGAGGCGAAGACAGACGTCCAAATCATCAATGCGCGTGTCGAGCAAGCCACTCTGCCTCCCGCGAAAATCATCACTGCACGAGGCTTGGCGCCGCTCCCGCGGCTGCTGGAATGGGCACATCCACTTCTGGCGTCCGACGGCTTGTGCCTGTTTTTGAAGGGACGCAAGGCTGAGGATGAATTGACCGACGCGCTTGCAAAATGGCACATGGAGATCACACGGATTTCCAGCCGGACCGATCCCGACGGCGTGATTTTGGCTCTCAGCCATCTTCATTCCCTCAAAGCGGGGCGACTGGCTGGCATCAGACCATGAGGCTACCATCTCGAATATCATCGCCATCGCGAACCAGAAGGGCGGGGTTGGCAAGACCACGACGGCAATCAACTTGGCGACGTCGCTCGCCGGCATTGGGCGACGCGTCCTGCTGATTGACCTTGATCCGCAGGGCAACGCGTCCACAGGGCTTAGCATTGAATATGGTACAAGGCGCGGCGGCAGCTACGCACTCCTCGCAGAGCGGGAGGCGCTGTCGTCCGTCGTTTGTTCTACAATCGTACCGGGTCTTTCGTTGCTTCCCGCAGACACTGAGCTGGCTGGCGCCGAAATTGAGCTGGTGGCCTATGATCGTCGCGAGTTTCTGCTCCAGCATGCCCTCTCGGGCACTGGAAATCAGCAGTTGCCCTATGAGTTTGTCCTTATCGACTGTCCGCCAAGCCTCGGTTTGCTGACGCTCAACGCTCTTGTGGCATCGAACAGCGTCCTCATACCGCTACAATGCGAGTTTTTCGCGCTCGAGGGAGTGAGCCAACTCATCCGGACTGTCGAACGGGTTCGACGCGCCTTTAATCGTTCCCTGAAGGTTCAAGGCTTGGTTCTTACTATGTTCGACAAAAGGAATAATCTGTCTGAGCTTGTCGCCGAAGATGCTCGCGGCTTCTTTGGCGAACTGGTTTTTTCGACACTGATCCCGCGGAATGTCCGCATTCCTGAAGCGCAAAGTCATGGCAAACCTGCGCTTCTCTATGATCCGCGTTCGACCGGCGCGATTGCCTACAACCAGCTTGCGGTCGAGTTGATCGAGCGGATTGAACAGGCCATAAGCAAAGGCGAGCGAGTATGACAAAGAAGAGCGAGGGCGCTCCGTCTCGTCTTGGACGTGGGCTTGCGGCACTTCTCGGTGACGAACGACTACCGACCCAAGTCGCAGCACAACCTTTGACCGCACAAACCCTGCCGATCGAGCTGCTGACAGCAGGGCCTTTCCAACCGAGACAAGCAATCGACACCGAAGCCCTGAGTGAACTCGCGGCTTCCATTCGGACGCGAGGCATCCTGCAGCCGATTCTCGCGCGCCCAAATCCGGACGAGAACGGCCGTTACCAGATCATCGCCGGTGAGAGGCGATGGCGCGCGGCTCAACTCGCGGGCCTGCACGAAGTCCCGGTGCTTGTCCGCCAACTTGATGACGGCGACGCGATGGCGGCCGCCCTGGTCGAGAATCTGCAACGTCAAGACCTCAACCCGATTGAGGAAGCCGACGGATTACAGCGCCTGATGACTGAGTTCGGTCTCTCGCATGACGAGCTTGCCGGCGCAATCGGCAAGTCGCGTAGTCATGTCGCCAACACAGTACGTCTGCTGCAACTGCCTGATACAGTGCGTAAGGAAGTGCAGAACGGCGCACTCAGCGCAGGCCATGCCCGAGCGTTGCTCGGCCATCCTGACCCGGCCAAGGCAGCACGCATCGTCGTCGCACAACGCCTCACCGTGCGACAGACAGAAGCACTGGCACAACAACACGCCAATGCGTCACGTATTGCTCCACCTGCGGCCCGAGCCAGATTGGAAGACCCGCCCAACAAGGATCCAGAGATTCTGGCTCTCGAACGCACCCTACGGGAAAGGCTCGGACTGAAAATCCAGGTCATATTTGATGGAAAAGGCGGTACGCTTCGCATCCATTACGACAATCTGGACCAACTTGATGGAGTGCTGGCCCTTCTGAATGCCTGACACACCTTGCCGTGTCGACGAGGTGTCCGTCATTTCTCCAGCACGCCCTTGCAACTTCAGCCCGCTTGTCCTAAGTGCGCTGCTCTGGCGGTTGTTCACTGCATGATTCCAGAATAAACGTTTGGGCGCATAGCTCAGTTGGTAGAGCAGCTGACTCTTAATCAGCGGGTCGTAGGTTCGAGCCCTACTGCGCCCACCATCTTACCGTTCGCCGATGTCTTTTTACGCAGGATGTTCAAGTCCAAGAGCGTGAAGTGTTTTGGCAGGCAACTGCTCGGATGAGCTGAATCCCCCAGGTTTCTGATCAAGGCCCATTTGATCATCGAGACCCCAGAGCGCCCAAGGCAAGCCGAGTTGCTCAGCCGAGCGACGCACTGCTGCTATGTAGGCCAATCGGGCGGTCGTGTTGAGTTCTGATGAAGCGCCGAACTCCGTCATCGCGACGGACGCATTGTGCATCCGTCCCCATTGGACCGCCCGTGCAAGATTCTTTTTTATCGATGCAGCATCAGGATGAAGCGAGCACCAGTATTCGGCGACAGCATGCGTGTGTGGATCTGTGATCTTCGAGATGCTCCCCTTGCACCGAACAGAATCAGCGGCAGGAAACGGCAGGTACTCAGCGAGTTGCTTCTTGTTGATCGCAGGATCCCACGAACCAAGCAGCGTCAGCAACTGCGGCTCATACGTGTGAAAGCTGTAGATGACATCCGGATCAGCAACCGGCTTTGTTTTCAACAGGCCATCGATGCTGCTCCAATCCGTGCCGGTGAGAATGATCGTATCGTTCGGCAGGAATGCACGCACCTTTGCCAGAAGACGGCTCTGCAGGGCATCCCACTTCGATGGATCGCTCATGGGCTCGTTGACCAACTCTGGAAAAGTCGTCGCCGCAGGGAAACGGCGAAGCGCTGGCGCCAAATCCTGCCAGAACCCGACCAGAAGCCGTTGCGCATTGATATTGTTCTGAAGGTTCCAATGCTGCATCAACTCAGGATGCGCTTCAATCATCACTCCCAAACCGGCCTGTTCGATACGCCCGATGGCAGTGATGAGAGCGCTGAGCTTGTCTGAGGCGATATGCTGGCCATCCATGACTTCTTCGGGACCAACCGGAAGCCTTACATAGGTAAATCCGACCCGCTTCAGAGCGACAAGTGCTGATCCATCCAGATCCGCTGCCATGGCATGGGCGTTTCGATTAGGAACAAACCTGAACCAATGCGTGATGTTGATGCCACGTGCGAGGACCGCAACCCGTGCAGCCGGAGCATCGGCTTGGGCTGTAGCAGCCTGAAGCGGGATCAACGCAAGCAGAAGAACGGCAGCATGGACTGAGGTCATGCGCCGCAGGAAGCCAGGAGGTCTTGGTCTCATATCTTGGACTCTCGTTTATGGCGGTTCAGAATGTCGGTTGGACAATCGCCATGATGACGATAACCAGCATGAGCACCGTCGGAATCTCGTTGGCCGCTCGAAAATATCTCTGCGGCCTCTGATTTCGGTCCTCCTCGAAGGCTCGCCGCCAGGATGCGCAGGCGCCATGAAAGGCCGCCATCAGCAATGCGCCGCTCAGCTTGACCCACCACCAGCCAGCATGCCAGTTGATCGCGCCGGGTGTCAGCACGAGAAGTATGCCAAAGCCAAACGAGGCAATCATCGCAGGGGTCGTGATCTGACGCAGCAGCCTTCGCTCCATGACCTTGAACAGCTCGCTCTGAGGCGATCCCACAGCGGTCATGGAATGATAGACAAAAAGCCGGGGCAAATAGAACAATCCCGCCATCCAGGCGATGACCGAGATGAGATGCAGCGACTTCTCCCACAGCAGGAAAGGTGCGAGCGCGTCAATCACGGCGTATCACCGAGGTGCTGCAATCCCACAACCTTGCCTTACGCACGTCTCACCACATCAACCAGCGCCTCGACATGCTCTGGTTCAGTCTGCGGCAACACACCGTGTCCAAGATTGAATATGTGCGGCTTGCCGCGCATCGAGTCGCGGATGGCAGTCGCTTCGTTGGCCAGAGAGGCGCCTCCGGCAAGGAGACAAAGCGGGTCGAGATTGCCTTGTACCGCGACGGTTTCAGGCAGCAGGCCGGAGGCAATCTGGAGATCTGCGCCAGTGTCCAACCCAATCGCATTAATCCCCGTTCCTCGCGCATAGCGGCCGACGAGCGTTCCGCCTAGGCGCGGAAAGCCGATAATTGGCGTCCTTGAATAGCTCCGCCTTATTTCCTGCACGATGGCGCGGGTCGGTGCGATGACGTGGCGATCAAATTGCGACGGCGGCAACAGACCCGCCCAACTGTCAAACAGCATGACCGCTTCCGCACCGGCCTTGATCTGCTCGCACAGCATGAGTGCGGTTGCCTGCGTCAGCAGATCGAGCAGACGGTCGAACAAGGCTGGTTCGGAGAACGCCATCCCTCGAGTTATCGCAAAGTCGCGTGAGCCGCTTCCTTCCACCATGTAGCAGGCGACCGTGAAAGGAGAACCGGCAAAACCAATCAACGTCGTCTGACCTGCCGCAAGATCAGGAGCCTCCAATGCACGCCGTAATCGTCTCAGGGTCTCCATCACCGGTGCCGTGCGCTCAGCCACCTCGGAGGGCTGCAATCGTGCCAGATCAGCTTCGCCTCGGATCGGAACAAGCACGGGTCCGACCCCATCGACGAACTCGAGGTGCTGACCCATAGCCCAGGGCAGGATCAGAATGTCGCTGAACAGGATTGCGCCGTCCATGCCAAAGCGTCGTATCGGCTGAAGGGTGATTTCCGTGGCAATGTCCGGGGTCATGCATCGCGTAATGAAATCGGCTTGCTCGCGCATGGCGCGGAACTCGGGAAGATAGCGACCCGCCTGCCGCATCAACCAGATAGGTGGCGGCCAGACGGCCTCTCCACCAAGCACCCGCAGCAGTCGCTTATCGGCCATTCAGACCTGCTCCCGTTTCAACAACGCCACCTCTAAACTTGAAAGAAGAGGAAAGAAATGGAGGAGATGCTGTAGATGCCTGTGGATGATGGGGTACCCGGAATTCGAGGAACGTACCCCCGTTTCTCCACAGGACACGCAAAGCTTTTCGCCTGCTGACATAAGCGGCTTTCGATCATGCCCCCATTGGGCCGAACGAGGGCTGTGTACAACCCACCAGGTTCGGGTTGGCGGGGTTCATCCCCGGTACTCAGTACCGCCCTGGACGCGCAAGCAAACTGTCCCCGTTTACCCCGTCACTCTCGACTCGAGAATAACAGGCTTCAGCGGCCGACGGCATAGCCTTGCATGCCACGCGGATTGGCCGCGGCGAGCCGCCAGATGCCGTCGCGGGCGGCCGCTACCAGGCGGCCCTCCGACCATGGACCACCAACTTCGACACGATGACCGCGACGTTCCAGCGCTCGTATGGTCGCGGCCGGCAGGCGCTCCTCCACGACAAGCACGCCAGGCCGCGCGGCGCGCGGCCAGAAAGAGGACGGGAAATGCTCGGAATGCCAAGCTGGCGCGTCAATCGCCTCCTGCAAGCTCTGGCCGCAATGGACGTGGCGTAGGAACATCTGCGGGTTCCATTGATCCTGCTGGTCACCGCCCGGGGTACCAAAAGCGAGGTACGGCTCGCCGTCACGCAGCGCCAGCGTCGGCGAGAGCGTTGAGCGTGGCCGCTTGCCGGGCATCAGCGATGCTGGATGCTCCGAGTCGAGCACGAACATCTGAGCCCTCGTTCCAAGACAGAAGCCGAGTTCCGGCACGACTGGCGATGATTGCAGCCAACCACCGGAGGGCGTCGCGGCGACCATGTTGCCGAGACGATCAACGATGTCGAAATGCACGGTATCGCCTCGCCCGGGTTCGGCTCGGCCCATTGTCGGCTCGCCTACGCCCAAGCCAGAAGCGACACCAGACGCCTGCGGCGGCCGAAGGTCCAGCATCTTGCCATGGCCCTTGATCATGCCTGGCCGCAGCTCCAGCGACGCGTCCGCGCCAACCAGACGACGCCGCTCGTCATTGTAGGCGCGCGACAGCAAGGTCTCGATCGGAACTTCGGTAAACAGCGGGTCGCCGTAAAACGTGTCGCGATCGGCAAATGCGAGCTTGCCGCATTCTGCCTGCCAATGGATGAAGTCAGGATCGTCGGAATCGATCCCGTCCAGGCTATAGCCCTTCAACAAGGCCAGTTGCTGGAGCATGACCAGCCCCTGTGTCCACGTGCCGGCCTTGAGCACGCGGTAGCGCCCGTAATCATAGCCGATCGGCGCCTCCACGCCTGCGTGCCAAGCCGCCATATCGGCGCCGCTCAGCAATCCGCGATGGGGCGTGCCGGAGACGTCCATCAGTTCGCTCGCGCGAAAGAACCGGTCGATCGCCTCCGCCACGAAGCCATCCCGCCAGCAGGCGCGGGCACGCTCAATGCTTGCCTCCCGGCTGCCCGGCCCCGTGGCCTCACGCACAATGCGCTCGTATGTCTCTGCCAACCTTACATTGGTGAACAGACTGCCTGGCGCAGGCGTCTGGCCGCCCGGCAGCCAGACAGCGGCCGAGCTCGGCCAATGCTCCAGGAACAGCGGCCGCACGGAGGCAATGGTGGCCGCGGCGCGCGCCAGCAGCGGATGGCCATGCCGGGCATAGCCGATCGCGGGCGCCAGCACCGCATCAAGCGGCCAGGTGCCATAGTCGCGAAGCAACAGCATGTAGGCGTCGAACGTGCCGGGCACGCAGGCCGCGAGCAGCCCGTTGCCAGGGACGAGGTGAAGGCCGAGACCATGCATGTGGGTGATCGTCGCGGCGGCCGGAGCTGGACCCTGGCCGCAGATCACGTCGGTGCGACGACGCAGCGCGTCGTGCACGATGAGCGGAACGTCACCGCCAGGTCCATTCAGATGTGGCTCGACCACCTGAAGGGTAAAGGCGGTCGCGACCGAGGCATCGAACGCATTGCCGCCACGTTCAAGCACGCTCATGCCGACGGCGGTCGCGATCCAGTGCGTGCTGGCGACGACGCCAAACGTGCCCTGAATATCCGGCCGTGTGGTGAAGCGGCTGGGATTGGCGGCGCTCATGCAGGCATCCCTCTGGTCCCGGGTATCGGCCGCCGCGGCACCAACCGCAGGAGGCTTTCAGTCAAGATCAAACGATTTGACCGGCTCTGCCAAGGCCGCCGCTCGCTGCAATGCCGACCATCAAACGCCAGGCAGCTCGTTGACAGCGACAACCCGCCAGGATGTCGGGTGTCGTTCAAGGATCGTCAGCGCCAGGTTCTGCACCGAGAACCGGAGCGCGGTCTCCGCCTCCACGCTCAGTGCATGCGCCACCGCGGCCCGGATTGCGCCGCCATGGCTGACCGCGACGATATCGGCTCCGTCATGTGCGTCGGCAAGCCGCTCGAGCGTGGCGCCAACCCTCGTGCAGACCTGCTGCATGCTCTCTCCGCCCGGAGGCGTCTCCGACGCCGCGATCGACCAGAACACATGCGCCGGCAGTCTCAGCTTTGCCGGCAAGGCCGCGTGCGCCAGCCCATGCCATTCGCCCATGCTCTGCTCGATAAGGTCCGGCTCGATGCGCCATTGCGTCGGTGGATAGCCGGCGCGCTGAATCGCCCGCGCGGTGTCCTGCGTGCGCGAGAGCGGCGAGGTGTACCAGGCCCGTGTTCTCGGCAGGCGCGCGGCAAGGGCCGCATACATTCCACTCTGCGCCACCAGGCTTTCCGGACAGAGTGGCACGTCCGTCGCGCCATACAGCAGCATCCGTGCATTCTGCTCGACCACGGCATGACGGATCAGCCAGAAGCGGGTGATGCCAGCCTCCAGCTCAGGCATGTCCAGAAAGGCGGCGCGTGCGATCATTGGCTATTTTATCCGGCTGAAGCAGGCTACGGCTTCGGGGCGTAGCTCGGTTGCGGATTGCCCGCTTCGAGATCGGCCCAGTAACGCAGCAGCAGCGAGACCTTCAGAAGCGCCCGTCGCGCGTCGGCGATCTCGCGCGCAAGTCTGTGCTCGACATCAAGCCGCTGATGGGACGGTTCACCCGAAAGCAGCCGCGCGCCTGCCGAGATACGCATAGCGCCAGCGCTCCCGCCATCCAGGGCATGATGGGGAATTGGCGCCGGCTGCCCGAGATGACAGAGCAGACGGCCGAGATGGCGCTCCGTCTCGGTCGCCTTTGGAGGCAGCGCGTCCGCAACATCAGCGTTCAGCCAGCGGTAGAGCATGCGCGCACGCTCCAGCGTCAGCGGCAGGTCCCGACGCGGCCCGGGATCCAGAACAAGAAAGCTGATGATGGTCTGCAGCGCGTCCCAGCACGGCTCCATCGGCGTCGCCGCATTCGCCTGCGCACGATCAGGCGCCGGCACCTCGATCAGCACGAGATCGGGATTGGATGCGATCGCGTCACGCACTCCGGACAGGAAGAAGTCGAGCCGAGCATGAACCTGCCTGTCTGGCACCGACGCGAATGCCTCCATCTCGGCGAGCGCCGCCTGCCAGCGCAGCACCATGCCAAGGTTGACCTCTCGCGGCAGGTGCGACGCCGCCGCGCAGTCGGGCCAGTCCGACACGTTGCCGTAGGCGGAGAGGCCGGCTGGCAGCCGGGACCGCGACAGACGTGCCGCGATCGCCGGCGGCAGCAGCACCGCGCCGCAGAACGGCGGTCCGGTGAAGAATTTCGAGCCGGTCACCATCACCATCCAGCCGCGTGCGACATAGTCGCGTACGCGCCGCTGATGCAGCCGCGCCTGACAGGCATCGACGACGACGGAGACCCCGTCGCCGTGACGGGCCTGCAGCCGTTCGAGGCAGGCAAGCCTTGGCGCCAGCAGCCCGGTCTTGGAGAGATCCAGCAGATGCAGCAGCACGTGACGCCCGGCGCTGCATTCGGCCTGGGTCAAGGCCGCGCACTCGGTTTCGATCTCGTCGGCCGAGCGGACGCTGCCGTCAGTTCGTCGCACCGCCAGCGGCAGCACCCGCGTGTCCGCCCTGAAGCCCGCAATGGGCTCGCCCTTGCGGACTTGGTGCCGTCCCGAGGTGTCGGCGGCGAAATGCATGCCGCCTGCGGCCAGCGGAACGCCGGTCCCGGTCTCCTCCGGCGCGGTCAGGATCGTGCTTACCGGCGCATCCTGCCTGGTGAGCGCCAGCGCCAGCAGCTCGCAATCGGTGCCTGACGCCGCGAGCACCACCTCTGAGCCCGCGGGCAGTCCGTAATGCGCGGCAATCCCGCGCCGCACCGAACAGGCCTCGATCTCCGCCGCCGCATCCTCCTGTCCGGCAAGAGCGGCCGCGGCGATGCGGCGGCGTGACGCCTCGGCGCCGCCGAAACCACGCTCCGACAGGGACGAAGCCGTCGAGGAGGCGAACGTGACCGCCCATGGACGCGGCCGGTGCGAGCATCCGTAATGGTTTAGGCCGCTGCGCGGATCGACCGCGAGACGTGCGTCGCCGCCGCGCGCCATCAAGGCTTCCGCCGGGCCCAGCACGTCCCAGATTTCCCCCAGCCGACGGACCACGGCGTCCGCAATGCGCCCAACCTCGTGGCTCAGCGGGTCCGTGCCGGCGGGCTGCAGCGCACGCAACGTCTGCCAGACCAGATCCAGCTCCTCGCGCGAGGGCGGCGTCGCCTCGGCCATGGCCGAGCACCATGAAACCGGCTCCATGGTCTCGGGACCGTCGAGCCGCCAGAACAAAGCGGCGGTACGTGCGGCGCAGAGACCAGCAAGAACCGGCAGATCATGGCGGCCGGGCTCTCCCGAACCGCAAGCCATCTGTGCCGCAACCTCGAGCAGCATCGACAGCTCAAGGGCATGGCGGATATGAAAGGCGCATGCACGAGCGGAGCCAAGGCACGCGGGGCCAAGCTGTACCTCTCCCTTCGCATCGGCCCGGAAAGGAGCGTCAAGGGACGCATCGAAACTGACACGCCGCGCCGCGGAGACCACCCGCAGGTCCGGCCGATCAAGCGCGGTCAGCAGATCAGCGTTCAGTTCAGCATACATCACGAAGTCCCGCCGGCGAGTAGGAGGCGAGGCTTATCACCGGCACGTTCCGCAGCCAAAGCACCGAGCAGGGCACATCCGGGCGATATCGTAATCGTTTCGTGACTGTTTACTGCCATGACGGTTGCTAGCCGCCCCTCCGACTGTCAAGCTGCAACGATCAGAGTGCAACTTCTGGAAGGATCAATCGTATGCGGATTCTCCTGACCGGTGGCTGCGGCTTCATCGGCTCCGCCGTCGTGCGGCATCTGATCGGCGCCACCGATCATAGCGTCGTCAATGTCGACAAGATGACCTATGCCGCCTCAGAGGACGCGCTTGAAGATGCCCGTTCCGATCCCCGTCATACGCTGGTCCGTGCCGATATCACCGATCTCGGCGCCATGCAGCAGATCTTCGCAACCCACCGCCCGGACGCGGTGATGCACCTCGCGGCCGAAAGCCATGTGGATCGCTCCATCGATGGACCGGCGGTGTTTGTCGAGACCAACATCGTCGGCACGTTTACGGTGTTGGAGACCGCGCGCGCCTATTGGTTGACGCTCGCGGCCGCGGCCAGAGCGGCGTTTCGCTTCCACCACATCTCGACCGACGAGGTCTTCGGCGCGCTCGGACCGGATGATCCACCGTTCACCGAAGCGACACCCTATGATCCGCGCAGCCCCTATTCGGCGAGCAAGGCCGCCTCGGACCATCTGGTTCGCGCCTGGCATCACACGTACGGACTTCCCGCCTTCGTGACCAACACCACCAACAATTACGGCCCCTGGCATTTTCCCGAAAAGCTGATCCCACTGGTCACCATCAACGCCATCGAAGGACGCGAGCTGCCGGTTTATGGCGACGGCGCCAACCAGCGCGACTGGCTGTTCGTCGAGGATCATGCCGAGGCGCTGGTGCGCGCGGTGGAGCGTGGCCAACCCGGCGAGACGTATGCGATCGGCGCGCGCCAGCCGCGCTCGAACCTGCAGGTGGTGCAGACGATCTGCGCCGTGCTCGATGCGCTGAGTCCCGACGCGGCCGGCCCGCGCGCACGGCTGATCCGCTACGTGACGGACCGTCCCGGCCACGATTTCCGCTACGAGATCGACGCTTCCCGCGCCGAGCGGGCGCTCGACTGGCACGCCGCACACGATTTCGACCGCGGCATACGACGCACCGTGCAGTGGTACCTGGATCACAGATCCTGGTGGGAAGAGATTCGCAGCAAGCGCTACACCGGACAGAGGCTCGGAACCGCCGCATGAGCCTTTATGTCGAGAGACCTCACCCTGAGAAGCCCCATCCTGAAAAACCCCATCCTGAAAAACCGATGCGCGGCATCCTGCTCGCCGGCGGTTCCGGAACCCGGCTGCATCCGATGACGCTGGCCTCCAGCAAGCAATTGCTGCCGGTCTATGACAAGCCGATGATCTATTACCCGCTCAGCACCCTGATGCTGGCCGGCATACGCGACATCATGATCATCTCGACGCCGTCCGACCTGCCGCAGTTCGAGCGGCTGCTTGGCGATGGCAGCCATCTGGGGGTGAATTTCCGCTACCGGGTGCAGCCATCGCCCGATGGCATCGCGCAAGCCTTCCTGATCGCCGATGACTGGCTCGCCGGCGCTCCCTGCGCGCTGGCGCTCGGCGACAATCTGGTGTTCGCCGACCATCTTGGCGTCTCGCTGCGTGCCGCCGTCGGGCGGTCCGAGGGAGCGACGGTGTTCGCCTACCAGGTGCGCGACCCGGAGCGGTATGGCGTGGTCAGCTTCGATCAGAGCGGCCGTGCGTTGGAGGTGGTGGAAAAGCCGTCCAACCCGCATTCCAACTGGGCGGTGATCGGCCTCTATTTCTATGACAGCCGGGTCAGCGACTTCGCCCACCGGATCAGGCCGTCGCCTCGGGGCGAGCTCGAGATCACCGACCTCAACCGTTTCTACCTTGAGGAAGGGACGCTGCAGGTCGAGCGTCTCGGCCGCGGGTGCGCCTGGCTGGATGCCGGCATGCCGGACAGCCTGATGCAGGCCGGCACCTTCGTGCAGACCATCCAGTCGCGTCAGGGCATGCTGGTCGGCTCACCCGAGGAAGTTGCGTTCCGCATGGGCTTCATCGATTCGGAGACGCTGCGCGGCCATGCGCGCAAGCTGAGCAAGACCGAGCTCGGACGCCTGCTGCTCGAGCTCGCCGACGGCGTGCATAGCTGATCCAGCAAGCACCCGTGCCAAGCAGACGCGCATGCCGAGGAGAAGCGCATGCCAAGGAGAAGCGCATGAAAGTCGAACGCCTCGCCATCCCCGACATCATCCTGGTCACCCCGGACCGCTTTGGCGACAGCCGCGGCTTCTTCTCGGAGACCTATAACCTGACGCGCATGCAGGAGGCAGGCATCACGCTGCCTTTCATCCAGGACAATCACAGCCTGTCCCGGCAGCGCGGCGTCGTGCGCGGACTGCATTGCCAGGTGGCGCCGCACCCGCAGGGCAAGCTGGTGCGCTGCACGAGAGGCGCGATCTATGACGTCGCCGTTGACGCGCGGGTCGGTTCGCCCAGCTACGGCAACTGGGTCGGTGCTGAGCTGTCCGAGGAGAACTGGTCGCAGCTCTGGATCCCGCCCGGCTTCCTGCATGGCTTCTGCACGCTGACCGAGAATGCCGAAGTGAACTACAAGTGCACCGACGTCTGGAACAAGCAGGCGGAACGCGCGGTGATCTGGAACGACACTGACATCGGCATCGCTTGGCCGATCGTGAGCGGAGAGGCTGTACTCTCCGAAAAGGACAGCCAGGCGCCGTCCTTCGCCGCCGCACATGGCTGGTTTCATCTCTGATGGACGCGGATCCTGGCCCGATCCTGGTCACCGGCGGCGGCGGCCAGCTTGCCTCGGCACTTGCCGCGGGCGGGGGGCCACGCATACGGCGCGTCGGACGCCCGGAGTTCGACTTCGACCGGCCGGAGAGCATCGAGACTGCGTTCCGCGAGGCGGCGCCCGCTTACGTGGTGAATGCCGCCGCCTGGACCGCGGTTGATGCCGCCGAAGGCGAGCCCGAGGCGGCGGCACGCGCCAACCGCGACGGTCCCGCCCTGCTGGCTCGGCTCTGTCAGGATGCCGGGATTCCGCTGATCCATGTGTCCACCGACTACGTGTTCGACGGCGACAAGGGCGCGCCCTACGTCGAGACCGACCCCATCTCGCCGACCGGGATTTATGGCCGCACCAAGGCGGAGGGTGAACAGGCGGTGCTCGCGGCCAATCCGCGCACGATCGTCCTGCGTACCGCCTGGGTCTACTCGGCGACCGGCAAGAACTTTGTGCGCACCATGCTCAATGCCGGCGCCCGCAATCCGGTGCTGAGGGTCGTCGGCGACCAGCGCGGCAATCCGACCAGTGCCGATGATCTCGCCCGCGCGATCATCGACATCCTGGCCGTGATCGAGGCCGATGGCTGGAACGGCCGTTACCGCGGCATCACCCATGCCGCTGGCACCGGCGAGACCACGTGGCACGGGCTTGCGGTGGCGGCCTTGGAGGACGCGGCCCAACAGGGTCGCGTCATGCCGGAGGTGATCGCAATCCGCACCCAGGATTGGCCCACCCCGGCAAGGCGGCCAGCGGATTCGCGTCTCGATTGCGGCAGGCTCGCGCGCGTCTTCGGCGTGCGCTTGCCGGACTGGCGCGTGAGCCTTGCCGACACCGTGACCCGCCTTCTCGCCGCGTCTGCTCCCTGAAGGGAGAGATCCGTCTTGACCCATTCGGACATAAGGCTGCAGCAGGCCGGTAGCGACAGCCGGCGGCATCTCGTCTCGACCGCGTCGCGGCCGTGCCAGCCCGCGCCAACACGGGTTGCGATCCTGTTGTCGACCTATAACGGCGAGGCCTTTCTCTCCGAACAGCTCGAAAGCTTCCTTGCGCAGACCCATCCGTTCTGGACGCTGCTCTGGCGTGACGATGGCTCCAGCGATGGCACCGTCTCGATCATGGCCATGTTTTCGAAGGGAGCCGGCGCCGGGCGGTGCATCCGCATCGACGGCGGGGATCATCTCGGCGTCACCAACTCCTTCATGCGCCTGTTACGCGAGCTTCCGGAGGGCCATGTCGCGTCGTTTGCCGACCAGGACGATATCTGGCTGCCGCGCAAGCTTGAACGCGGCCTGCTGGCGCTCGGCGATGCGTATGATCCGCGGCCGGCGCTCTACTGCGCGCGCCAGCGGCTCGTCGACGGATCGCTGCGTCCGCTTGGTTCCTCACCCAGGCTCAGGCGATTGCCGGCGTTTCCGGCCTCCCTGACCCAGAACATCGCCACCGGCTGCACCGTCATGCTCAACTGCGCCGCCAGCCGCACAATCGCGGCCAGCCGCCCTCCCATGGGTACGCTGCACGACTGGTGGTCCTACCTGCTCGTGGGTGCCGTCGGCGGACGGCTGATCATTGATCCGGAACCGACGGTGCTCTATCGGCAGCATCGCGGCAACGCGGTCGGCGCGCCGCACTCAACCCTGCGTCGCGGCCTCGCCGCGCTCTGGCGTGGGCCGGATGCGTTCATGATGCTGTTTCGCGCCCATGTCGCGGAACTCGCCGCCGAAGCCGCGATCTTGTCGCCGGAAGCACGGGCCGATATCGCGGTCCTGCGGCAGTCGCTTTGCGGCGGCCGGCTGACACGGCTGCGGGCAATGCTGACACTCCCTGGCCTCGCACGCCGGACGCCGCTCGAGACTCTGTTGTTCAGGCTCTGGTTCTTGATTGGCTGAGAGGTCTGCTTGCGATGAACCGTACTACGGTGCTGCTGATCTGGGGCATTGGCGTGCTCATCGCCCTGTTGCTGATCTTCGCCGGACCGAACCCGGTTGAGCGGGCGCTGCAAAATGCCACCGCCAGTTTCGAGCTGTTCTTCGACCGTTTGGGCGGCCCTGCCATGCAGGTCATACGTGGTGTGGCGATCGCGCTATACTGTGTGTTCCTCGCGCTCTGCGCCGTCGCTCTCAGACGCCGCCAGCCGGCGATCGGCGCCGCCATCGTGGTGTCGGTCCTGTTCCTGCTCCTGGCCGGTCATTCGTTTGCCTACGGCATCTTCCAGTATCATCCCCACTGGGTGCTGGCGCTGTTGCTGGCGCTGTTCGCGGCACTTGCCATGACCCGGCGCGTGACCGCGGCACCCGTTGGCAGAGGCAGATAGAGTCCGTCAGCTTGGCGGCAGCGATACGTCGAGCGCCTCCGCATCCGTCGCGGTGACGCTGCCAAGCCAGCGTCTGACCCAGCCGGACCGGGTGCAGGTCGCCTGCATGGCATGTCCGCGCCAGACGACGCGCCTGCCCAGAAAACTGACCGCGATCTCCAGCACCGACAACAGATCGCGCAATGGCAGCAGCCAGATGAGCACGGCGTTAGCTCGCGAGCAGCTCAAGATACGATCGACCCAGAGCGCCGCTGTTGCGCGCGTGAGCCAGGCAACCACAAACAAACCCACAGCCCACGGGGCGCCGCCGGTGAGAAGGACGGCGAGAATCGCCCAGAGCAGCGGAAATTGTATGACCGAGACGGCGAAGCCGAGTGGTTCCAGGGAGCGGATGGTCCTTGCCCAGCGCAGCTCATGTTGCCAAAGCGCCGAGAAGGCAATTTCCGGCACCCCGGTCGCCGGAACCGTGCTGGCAAGGCCGGTCCGCAGGCCGAGGCTGCCGACGAGTTGGCCCAGCAAATTGTCTTCCGCCACATGCTGGGTCAGGACGCCCAAGCCGCCGATGCGGCACAGCGTCTCGGCGTTGAGCGCCATTGTCGTGCCCAGGCAATCCTGCCGGCCCATCGCGCGTGCCAGCAACGCTCCCGGCAGAAAGGAGTGGCTGATGTGCATCGCCCCAAGACGTGCGATCACCCCGCCGCCTGTCGGCAATCCCGAGCACACCGTCGTCACCAAGCCGATACCCGGCTGCTCCAGTTCGGCGACCAGCCGTTCGAGGTAGTCGGGCGCGACATGCAGATCGCTGTCCGAGAACACCAGGATGTCGTGCCGGGCGGCGGGCAGCATGTTGATCAGGTTGCTCACCTTGCGATTCGGACCGTGCGAGGCGGGCTCGATGACGACGGCCAGGTCGCAGTGCGGGAAACGGCGCCGCAGACGACGCACGATGCACAGCGCCGGGTCGGACTGGTCCTGCACGCCGAACACGATCTGGAATTCAGGGTAGCGCTGGGCGCAGATCGAGGTGAGCGCCTCCTCGAGCAGCGGCTCGTCGCCGCACAGAGGCTTCAGCACCGTGACCGCGGGCGTTGAGCCCGGACGGAGTTGACGCAGCCTGAAGCGGTAAACGGCGCAAGCGCCGGCGACGGTCATGATGATTCCGCAAGCCACCGCCAGGATCACGACCCAGACAAGCGCACTCTCGATATCGAGGGCTGCATGCATCATATCGCCGGACGCATCAACGTAGAACGAGGTGCCCCCGCAATTCCGCGTTTCCGCATTCGCGTTTCTCCCGTCCGCCGTTTCAACGTATAGCGGCGGCGGTCCGGTCGGGTTTCAGAGAGCTTCCAGGAACGACTGATAGTCGGACTCGTCCATCAGCTCCTGGAAAGCGTCCGGATCAGACGGCTCCATACGGAAAAACCAGGCCTCTCCCTCGGCGTCCCGGTTGACCAGGCTGGAATCATCGGTCAGCAGGTCGTTGACCTCGAGCACCGTGCCGGCAAGCGGCGCATAGATGTCGGACGCCGCCTTGACGCTTTCGACGACCGCGCAGCTTTCGCCTTCCGCGAGCTCGCGCTCAAGCTTGGGCAGCTCGACAAAGACAACGTCGCCCAGCGCCTCCTGGGCATGATCGGTTATGCCGACGGTCGCCGTGCCGTCATCCTCGAGGCGGATCCATTCGTGATCCTTGGTGTAGCGGATCTCTGCCATGGCGAACGTTCCTTGCTGCGTCCGGATGAGCCTCGTCACCGAAGTCTATGCTTCACTGAGGCATGTGCTGCCGGTTATAGGCAAGCTGCGCCGGGGTGAGTTGCAGGCCAACCTCAAGACGCCAGGCGTCGCTGCTCATCCGGCGCGAGATCGGCAGGTCCAGCACCAGCGGATCACTCTTCAGCGCCAACCGATCGACATTGGGCGGAAAGAGGGCCTCGATGCTGCGATCATGCTTTGAGATGATCGTGCCGCCATGCAGCACGGCGATGAAGTAGGGGATCGAGACGTGCCTGGCGGTGGCGGCGGGTCCGCGCATGACCCCGATGGTGACGCTGGCCTCGGTGTGCAGCGCGTGACCCTGGTCCGCATCGCTGCAGGTGCCGTCCACAGCCTCGATGCTGTCACGGGTGACCAGCGTATCGAGGTCCTGCGACGGACCTGCATACGTGCTGCGGTCCGCGGCTTGCGCCAGGATGCCCACGGGGACACATTCCGGCGCGAACGCGTTCGGGTCCTGCGGTCCGCAGCTCGAGAGCGCGGCGAGGCCGGCGAGCGTCGCCCAGCGGCGGAGAGAGGCTGCGGAGCGGCGCTGTTTCATTCTCGACTTCCGGCCATGAATGCCGGCCGTATACTGAAGACCGTTCGTTTGGGGAACACCATGCCAGACCAGATGCTCGATTCCGCTGCCGTCAATGGCCTTGATCTGGATACCCCCGATCTCGATACGCCCGTGCGGCGCCCGCTACGCGTGCTACTGGCCGGGCCGCGCGGTTTCTGCGCCGGCGTCGACCGCGCGATCCGGGTCGTCGAGGAGGCGCTTCGCCGTTTCGGCGCGCCGGTGTACGTGCGCCACGAGATCGTGCACAACCGTACGGTGGTGGAGGCGCTGGAGGCGCAGGGCGCAATCTTTGTCGAAGAGCTGGACGAGGTGCCGGCCGACGGGCAGGTGGTGTTCTCGGCGCACGGGGTGCCGAAATCGGTGCCGGCCGAAGCGCAGCGACGCAATCTGCTCTATCTGGACGCGACCTGTCCGCTGGTCAGCAAGGTGCATCGGGAGGCGGAGCGGCACTATGCCGATGGCGGGCCGGACAGCCGACATATCCTGATGATCGGCCATGCGGGTCACCCGGAGGTGGTCGGCACCATGGGCCAACTCCCGGCCGGCACGGTTACCCTGGTGCAGGACGCCGACGAGGCAAGGCGGGTGCAGCCCGCGCATCCCGAGCGTCTCGCCTTCATCACTCAGACGACGTTGTCGGTGGACGACACGGCGGAGATCGTCTCGGTGCTGCGCGCGCGCTTCCCGATGCTCGAGGGTCCCAAGCGCGAAGATATCTGCTACGCCACCACCAACCGCCAGGAGGCGGTCAAGGCGATCGCGCCCGGCTGCGACCTGGTGATCGTGATCGGCAGCCCGAACTCGTCCAACTCGCAGCGTCTGCGCGAGGTGGCGGAGCGCTCCGGGGCGCCACGCGCCCTGCTGGTGCCGACCCTGCGCGACCTTGACTGGTCGGTGCTCGATGATGTTGCGACGCTCGGCATCACCGCCGGCGCCTCGGCTCCGGAAGCGCTGGTGCAGGAGATGGTGACAGCCCTTGATCAGCGGTTCGCCCTCGAGATCGAGGAGCGCACGGTCAAGCAGGAAGACGTGATCTTCAAGCTGCCAGCGCCGCTGGGCTAAGCCCGCAGCCTTCCATGGCGGTCTATACCGACGTCACCGACGAGGCGCTGGCGGCATTCCTCTCCGAGTACGACATCGGCGCGCTGGTCGCCTTCCGCGGCATCGCCGAGGGCGTCGAAAACAGCAATTTCTCGCTGCGCACCAGCACCGGTGACTTCATCCTGACGCTTTACGAGAAGCGCGTCGACGCCGCCGACCTACCCTGGTTCCTGGGGCTGATGCGCCATCTTGCCTCGGCTGGCATTGCGTGTCCGCTGCCGCTGGTCGGGCGTGATGGGGAGGCGCTGCGGCGGCTCTCCGGCCGTCCGGCGGCGATCACCAGCTTTCTTCCCGGTGTGTGGCCGCGCCGGGTGCGGCCGGAGCATTGCGGCAAGCTGGGCGAGGCGCTGGCGCGTCTGCATCTGGCCGGCCTCGATTACCGGCCGACGCGGGAAAATGCGCTTGGACCGCAGGCCTGGGCGGATCTGCTCGACAAGAGCCGCGCGCGCGCGGACACCGTGCAGGACGGTCTTGCCGCCGAGCTCGACGCGGCCCTGCTGCGCATCCTGCCGTGCTGGCCGAGCACGGGCGTGCCCCGCGGCCAGATCCATGCCGATCTGTTTCCAGATAACGTGTTCTTTCTCAACCGCCTGGTATCCGGTGTGATCGACTTCTACTTCGCTTGCACCGACCTGCTCGCCTATGATCTGGCGATCTGCCTGAACGCCTGGTGTTTCGAACCCGCCGCGTCCGGCGGGGCCGGGGCATTCAACCATGCCAAGGCCGGTCTGCTGACCCGAGGCTATGAGAGCGTGCGCCCTCTCGAAGCGGCGGAACGCGCCGCCCTTCCGCTTCTGGCAGCGGGCGCCGCCATGCGCTTTCTGCTGACCCGGCTGTATGACTGGCTGCATCATCCGCCCGGAGCGCTGGTCACCCCGAAGGACCCGCTCGACACCTTGCGCCGGCTGCGTTTCCATCTGTCGGTGGAGGGCGCCAATGCCTACGGCCTCTGAGGGCGCGACCCGCGTCGAGATCTGGACGGATGGCGGTTGCCGGCCTAATCCGGGTCCGGGCGGCTGGGCGGCGCTGCTCCGCTTCGGCGACGTCGAGCGCGAACTGAGCGGCGCCGACCCGGCCACCACCAACAACCGCATGGAGCTGACCGCGGCGGCAGAGGCGCTGGAGGCGCTGACGCGGCCCTGCGTGGTGATGCTGCATACCGACAGCGAGTATGTGCGCAACGGCATCACCCGCTGGCATACCGGCTGGGTGCGCCGCAACTGGCGCAATGCGTCAGGCGATCCGGTCGCCAACATGGATCTGTGGCGCCGGCTGCTTGAAGCGGCCAAGCCGCATCAGGTCTCATGGCAATGGGTGCGTGGCCACGCCGGCGACATCAACAACGAACGCGTCGACCGGCTGGCAACGGCGGCACGTCGAGATTGATGCCGCTCTCATCCGTGAACCGTGTTAGAGTATGCGTGCGCTAGAGCTGAGTGCCGGCGCCGGGTTGGATCGTCGGGTATGAGCAAGTCCATCATCGCGCGCGCCAACCTCGTTGCCCTTGTGGCGTGGGCGTTGCTGCTGCTGCTGGTTTCCGGTCTGACCTGGGATCGCATCATCGCGGTGCGGACCGGCAATCGCTGGATTCAGCACACCGACCAGGTGCTGGTCGCCATCAAGGACCTGCAGATCAGTGTTCGCGACATCGACTCTGGACAGCGCGGTTATCTGCTGACCGGCGATGCATCCTATCTCGCTCCCTATGAACGCGCACGCGGCAACGCCGGCTATCTGCAGGGGGAATTGCAGCGGCTGACGGCGGACAACCCGTCGCAGCAGCAGCGCCTGCGCGTGCTGGCGCCCTTGCTGCAAAACCGTCTCGAAATCGCGGCGGAGACGGTGCAGCTTCGACGCGACTCCGGTTTCGATGCGGCCTTGGCGCTGGTGCGCAGCAATGCCGGGCGCATCGACATGCTCAGGATCGAGGCCGTGGTGCGGCCGATGATTGATGAGGAGCAGAGGCTGCTCGCCCAGCGTCTCGCCGCCAATGCGCGCCGGGGCGCGTGGCTGGGGATTTTCGCTCTCGCGGGCGCGTTGCTGGTCGTGCTGATCCTGGCCTGGGTCGGGCGCATGCTCAATGACGCATGGTCGCGGTCATCGCAGATGGAACGCCAGCAGCGCCTGCTCGCCGAGTATCTTCGCGCGTCGCTGGACAGCCTCAGCCAGGGCGTCGCCGTATTCGATCCATCCCGCCGGCTGACCAGATGGAATCCCTGTTTCGGCGCCTTGCTCAAGCTTCCGGTCGCGGTGTTGCGGGAGGGGATGCCCTATGCGTTGCTGGCCGGGCAGTTCACCGATCCGGCAGAGCACGATTTGCTGGAGAGCGAGGAACAGATCCTGCGCAGCGGCGCGGCGGCACGCGGCGAGGCGGTAACCTACGAGCGCAGCAAGGCGGACGGTCAGCATCTGGAGTTTCGCCGTACCGGCATGGCCGGCGGCGGCTTCGTGCTGACGATCAGCGACATGACCAAGCGGATGCAGTCCGAGGCCGTGCTGCGTGAGGCGCAGAAGATGCAGGCGATCGGCCAGCTCACCGGCGGCATCGCGCACGACTTCAACAACCTGCTCACCGTCATCCTCGGCAATCTGGAAGTCGCTCAGAAGAAGCTGCCTGAGAACCATTTCCTGCAAGGCCGGATCGGCCGCGCGGTGTGGGCGTCGCAGCGCGGCGCCACGCTGACCGCGCAGTTGCTGGCGTTTGCGCGCAAGCAGCCGCTGGCGCCGGCGCCGCTCGATCTCGCCGCAACGGTGCCCGAGCTGGTGCCGCTGTTGCAACGTACGCTGGGGGCGCCGATCGAGGTCCGCTTCGTCGGCGCCGCCCGCACGCGCCCCGCGCGCGCCCCCGCGGGGCCCCGGGCAAGCGCCCGGGGGAACCACGCCTTGAACGCGCGGGACGCCATGCCGGGCGGCGGCCGTCTGACGCTGGAAGTCGCCAACAAGGTGCTCGACGAGGACTATGCCAGCAATCATCCCGAGGTGTCCGCCGGCGACTACGTCATGCTGGCGGTCTCCGACACCGGCCACGGCATGTCCGCCGATGTCGTCGCCCGCGCCTTCGAGCCGTTCTACACCACCAAGCCGGAAGGCAAGGGCACCGGCCTCGGCCTCGCCATGGTGTTCGGCTTCGTCAAGCAGTCAAAGGGGCATATCAAGATCTACTCGGAACCGGGCGAGGGCACCTCGATCAAGATCTACCTGCCGCGCGCGATCGGTGGGCTGAGCGCCGCACCCATGCGCACGACGGCGCCGCTGCCGCTGGTGCGCGGCGAAGCCACCATCCTGATTGTGGAAGACGAAGCCAGCGTGCGGGAGATCGCGGCCTCGATCCTGCGCGACTACGGCTATCATGTGCTGGAGGCCGCCGACGGCGACGAGGCGCTGCGTATCTTCGGCGCTCACGCGACTGAAATCGACCTGCTGCTGAGCGATGTCGTGCTGCCCGGCAAGCTGCGCGGGCGCGATGTCGCGGAACGCATCACCGCAATGCGTCCTCAGATAAAAGTGCTGTTCATGTCCGGCTATACGGAGAACTCGATCGTGCATCACGGCCGGCTGGACGACGGCGTGAAGCTGATCGGCAAGCCGTTCAAGCGCGAGCAGCTCGCGGCCAAGGTCGCCGAGCTGATCAGCACGCCCATGGTTGCAAGATCTGTCGCCAATGACCGCTCCGGCGGCTAGCAAAGCTGAAGGAATCAAGCGAATGGCCAAGGATCTCAAGTCTGGCGACAAGGTGAAATGGGACAGCGCGCAGGGCAGCGTCAAAGGCAAGGTCGAAAAGAAGCTCACCGCCGAGACCAAGGTGAAGGGCCATATGGCCAAGGCCTCCAACGACGATCCGCAATATATGGTCAAGAGCGAGAAGACCGGTGCCCGCGCCGCGCACAAGCCGGGTGAGCTAAAGAAGCGGTACAGCGGCGTTCAGCCAGTGGCAGTTGCCGCTGCCAGCCAGTCCACGACGCAACGCAGCGCGCCTTCGTTGTCCTGGCCGCGGCTCAAGGCGTGCTGGTAGGTTTCAAGCTGTCGTTCCGCTCCTGTGCCCTCAGCCGCAATCCGCCGAACCCTCTGAAGCTGCGGCTCGCTGCCGAGTGCCGCGGCATCCTCCTCGATCTGCGCGAGCAGCATCTCGATAGAGTGCCGCATCGACACCGCGGCGCACGCGGTCTCGTCGATCAGCGAGGCGCGCACCCCGCGGCGCTGCGCACGCCAGAGATTCTCGCTTGCGATCGCCCGGGATGCTCCGGTCAGCCGGTCATGGATGTCGGGACGACGGTTCAGCATGCGCAGGACGCAGCGATAGAGAGCGGCGATCGCGACGGCGTCCTCGACCGAGACGCAACTGTCGCAGACCCGCAGCTCCAGGGTGGGATAATGCATCGACGGCCGTACCGCCCACCAGAGATAGCTGGCGTCGGGGATTGCTCCGGAAGCGGTCATCACCTTGAGGAAACGATTGTAATCAGCCGCGTCGTCCATCAGGTCCGGCAGACCGGATCGCGGCCACTCCCGGTAGGCCGCCATGCGGTAGGCGGCCAACCCGGTGCGACGAAGCTCCCAGAATGGCGACGACGCGGAAAGCGCCAGGAACATCGGCACGAACGGCGTGAGCCGCCGCATCAGCTCGGCTCGGCGATCCGGCTCCGGCACCTCGACATGAACGTGCAGCGCGCAGACCATGTTTCGCGTCGCCAGGATGCCGTATTCCGCGACCATGCGATCATAGCGATCGCCTTCGCTTTGTGTCTGCTCCGGCCAGCAGGCGAGCGGGTGGGTGCCGGCGGCGAACACCAGCAATCCATGCTCCTGTCCGATGGTCTTCAGCTCGGAGCGGAGAAAGACGAGGCGACTATGAGCTTCGACAGCATCGGTGCCGGGCGGCGTCGAGATTTCAACCTGGCTTTGCAGGACTTCCCGGCCGGCGCCGGGCAGGCGATCGCCGGCCGTGACATGAAACGCCTTTGCAGCTTCCAGCGAGGGGGTCGCGCGGCTGTCGGCGTCAGCCAGAAAGAACTCCTCCTCGATGCCGAACCGATAGGCCTCTTGCATCACTTGCCCCGCTTTCACCACGCTGACTGGTCAAGCCGAGATCATGACCTCGATCAGGTTTGGCGCATGGCTGGCGATGCCGGCCTCGATCGCCGGCGCGATGTCGGCTGCGCGTTCGATACGCCGTGCCGCCACCCCCATCGACTGCGCGAGGCTCAGATAGTCGATCGCGGGATCAACCAGGTCCATGGCGATGAACCGATTGCTCAGGCCCGAGGCATAGCCGGCCTGCGATCGCATGAAGTTCTTCAGCACGTTGTATTCGCGGTTGTTCATCACGATGAACGTCACCGGTAGCCGTTCGTGCGCCGCGGTCCAGAGCGCCTGCGGCGAATACAAAGCCGCACCATCGCCGACGACGCTGACCACCGGCTCACGTCCCAGCCCCAATGAGCAGCCGATCGCCGCCGGCATGCCCCAGCCCAGGCAGCCGCCGCGGTTGAAGGAGTATTGCCGCGCCGAGGAGCTGTTCAGCAGGGAACGCAAGTGCACAGAGGTGGCGACCGCCTCGTCGACGATGGCGATGTCCGGTCCGATCGCGCGCGCCGCCTCGTGGGCTGCGACCAGCGGCGTGATCATCGGCGCCGCGAACTGCGCCGCGGCCGCGTCCGCGAGCGC